>JAFECJ010000070.1 GCA_018242205.1 Pseudomonadota bacterium | reverse complement strand
CTGCAGCTCGGCAATGGCGGTGGTACCGGTTCGATCCTTGGCAATGTCGTCGACGAAGGCACGTTGATCTTCAATCGCTCCAACACCTACGTATTCAGCGGCGTGATCTCCGACATCGGCAATGTCGTGCAGAACGGCGCCGGGACGACGGTGCTCGCCGCAGACAACACCTATCAGGGCGGCACGTCGGTCAACGCCGGCTCACTGATCGTCGGCAATGGCGGCAGCACGGGTTCGCTGATCGGCAACGTCGCGGTTGCTTCAGGCGCGACCTTCGGCGTCAACCGTTCCGACGTCTATGTCGTGCCAAATGCGATCAGCGGCGCCGGCGGATTTGTTCAGGCGGGCAGCGGCACGACGATCTTCAATACCGCCCAATCCTATACCGGCATGACCACGATCAACGCCGGGACGCTGCAGATCGGCAATGGCGGGGTTGCCGGATCGATCGCATCGACGGCCATCGTTGATAACGCGACGCTCGCCGTCAACAAGAGTAACTCCTATGGCCTGGCCGCCAATATATCGGGCACCGGCGGCTTCAATCAGATCGGCATCGGCACCACGTCGCTGACCGGTAGCAACACCTATTCGGGCATCACGAACGTCACCGCGGGAATTCTGCGTGCCGGCGTCGCCGGCGCGTTCTCGCAAAACAGTGCGTTCGATGTCGGCGCTTCGGGCACGCTCAACCTGTCCGGGTTCAATCAGACGATAGGGTCTCTGACCGGCTCGGGCGTCGTGCTGCTCGCAGCCGCGACCTTGACCACCGGCAATGACAATACGAGCACGACATATTCCGGCGCCATACAGGGCGCCGGTGGCCTAACCAAAGTCGGCAGCGGTAATTTCATTCTCTCCGGAACCAGCCTCTATACCGGTGCCACGACCGTGAGCGCGGGCACGTTGTCGGTGAACGGCTCGATCGCATCATCGGTTCTGACCACGGTTGCCAGCGGCGGCACCCTCGGCGGCAACGGGACCGTAGGAGATACGGTCGTGAATGCGGGCGGCATTCTCGCGCCGGGCAATTCCATCGGCACCGTCACGGTGAGCGGCAATCTCACCTTTAATAGCGGTTCCAGCTACAACGTCGAAGTATCGCCGACGGCCGCGGATCGCACCAATGTCACCGGGACCGCGACGCTCGCCGGTACGGTGAATGCGAGTTACGCGTCGGGCTCGTATACGGCCAAGCAATATACCATCCTGAATGCGACCGGCGGCTTGATCGGCAGTTTCAATGCGCTGGTCAATAGCGGCTTGCCGCGCAATATCATCGCGTCGCTGAGCTACGACACCAACAATGCCTACCTCGATCTGGCGCTCGTCTATAGGGCGGCGGAGGGCGCGCTCAACACCAATCAGCAGGGCGTTTCGAACGCCCTCGCCAATTATTTCAATACGACTGGCGGCATTCCGACCGTATTCACGATGCTTACCGCGAATGAACTCAGTCAGATCGCGGGCGAGCCGGGCGCGGCGGTGCAGCACACGGTCCTGACCGGGGCGGGGCTTTTCATGGGCGCCGTGTTCGACAATATTCAAGCGCCGCAGGGAGCCGGCGTGCCGGGTGACGCCGCGCTCGGCTACGCGCCGCGGCGTTCTTTACCGGCGGGGGCGGCGGAAGCCTATGCCGCGATAACGCCGCGCGATCGCGTCTCTTCGTTCGAGCGCCGCTGGTCGGTGTGGGCTACGGGCTATGGCGCGAATGCGCGCGTCTCGGGCGACAATGGCACTGGTTCGCACGAAACGACGAGCCGCGTTTACGGCATGGCGGCGGGAGCGAGCTATCGGCTCGCAGCCGGCTCGCTTGCCGGTTTTGCGCTCGGCGGCGCCGGGTCCAGCTTCGGCGTTGCCGATGGAATCGGGAACGGCAAGGCCGATACATTCAACGCCGCCGTTTATGGGCGCTACGCCATGGGGCCGCGTTACATTGCCGCTGCGCTTGCCTATTCCTGGTACGATGCATCGACAGATCGCACCGTGGCGGCGGGCGGCACGACCGAGATGCTCCATGCCACGTTCCGCCCCCAGGCCCTGACCGCGAGACTGGAGGCCGGGTGGCGCTTCGCGATTGCAGCCGCCGGCGTAACGCCCTTTGCGGGCCTGCAGACGGTCAGTCTGTTCATGCCGTCTTATGGCGAAGCGGCGACGTCGGGATCCGGGACGTTTGCGTTATCTTATACGTCTCGCCGTGTCACCGCGACCCGCGCCGAACTCGGAGTTCGCCTCGACAAATCGGTGATGATGGCCGGCAATGCCTTAACCTTGAATGGCAAGGCGGCGTGGGCGCACGATTGGAACAACGATCCGGCGTCGTCCGCAAGTGTGCAGCAACTAGTCGGCACCAGCTTTACGGTTTACGGAGCGAAGCCTTCGCCGGACTCGGCGTTGCTGTCGGTCGGCGCCGAGGTCGGCCTTGCCCGCGGCTGGTCGGTGGCTGCCACTTTCGACGGTGAATTCTCGCGCACCACCACGAGCTACGCCGGCAAGGGCAGGCTCGCCTATGCGTGGTGATGCTGCCGCGGTACCGCATTTTCGATCCAATTGACCGAATCACGGGCCGGTGCATTCTTCGCAGAGGCTGTGAGGATCCGGGGCGTGCTGGGCTACTTCAAGCGTGAGACCTACAAGGATGTCGAGCTGGTGCGGATGTCCAATGGGGACTATTGCCTCGTTCGCCCACTCGGTCTGGTCCCCGGCGGCAAGGGCATGCGCTACCAGGAAAACCTGCTGCGGCTGACGCCGTCGGGTATCGCCTCGAAGTTGTGGTCGCTCGCCAAGCTAGGTGTGAAGTTCAACTTCGGCCGGTCGTCGACCGAGCCGATGGTGCAAGAACCCGCCGCCGTCCCAGTCAAGATTTCGCCCCAGCCATCTCGCGCATCGGTGCGCGGCTGAGTTCGTTGCCGGCGGCAATGGCCTTGCGCATCAGGCGCATGAGTTCCTTGCCTTCCGCTGCGGTGAGGCCACGCATCATCGCGCGTTGCGCCGCCTGGACCGCCGGCTCGATCTGCTGCAGCGTCTTGTCGCCGGCCTTGGTGATCGACAATTCATGGGCGCGCCGGTCGCGCGGGCTCGGCGAGCGGACAACCAGTCCCTTCTGCGCCAGCCGGTCGACCACGCCGGTAATGGTGGTGCGGTCATAGGCGATGGTGCCGGCGAGCGTTGCCTGATCCAAACCGGGGTGCGCGGCGATCGCGACCAGGGCCGCATATTGCACCGGTGTCAGATCGAAGCCGGCTTCTTCCATTTCGGCATGAAACACCGCGACCGCGATCTGCTGGAACCGGCGCGCGAGGTGGCCCGGCTTGTCGTTGAGATCCTTCACCCGATTCTCCCACGGCAATTTGACAAGTATACTGATCATCAGCATACTGTGCAATAAGCAAAATGCCTGCTGAGGAGCCGGGGAGGCGACATGCAATTCCATCTCAATGGTTTCGAGCCCGGCGATCCGGAGATCGCCAATCCGGCGCAGCGTTATCCGGCCTCGGGCGCCCAGGGCGCACTGCCGGCAGACGTCGATGTCCTGATCGTCGGCTGTGGCCCAGCGGGCCTGACGCTGGCCTCGCAACTCGCCGCCTTTCCCGACATCAAGACGGCGATCGCCGAGCAGAAGCCGGGGCCGCTGCTGCGTGGCCAGGCCGACGGCATCGCCTGCCGCACCGTGGAAATGTTCGAAGCCTTCGGCTTCAGCGAGAAGGTGTTGAAGGAGGCGTGCTGGATCAATGAAACCACGTTCTGGAAGCCGGACGACCGGCAGCGCGAGAACATCGTGCGCTCCGGCCGCATTCAGGATGTCGAAGACGGACTTTCCGAGTTTCCGCACGTCGTGCTCAACCAGGCGCGCGTGCATGACTTCTATCTCGACGTCATGCGCAAATCGCCGGCGGCGATCGAACCTTATTATGCACGCCGTCTCGTCGATCTCGACACTCGCAATAGCAGCGATCCGTTTGAGCACCGCGTCACGGCGCGTCTCGAACATCTCCAGGAAGGCCAGTATCCGACGATCGAAACCGTCAAGGCGCGTTTCGTCGTTGGTTGCGACGGCGCGCGCAGCGCGGTGCGCCGCTCCATCGGCCGCAATCTGCATGGCGATTCCGCTAATCACGCCTGGGGCGTGATGGACGTCCTCGCGGTCACCGACTTTCCCGACGTGCGGATGAAGAGCCTGATCCAGTCGGCCAAGGATGGCAGCATCATCATCATCCCGCGTGAGGGCGGCTACCTGTTCCGCATATATGTCGAGATGGACAAGCTCGCCGAACACGAGCGCGTGTCTGACCGCAAGATCACGGCCGATGATGTCATCGCCGCTGCGCAGCGTGTGTTCCATCCCTATATGCTCGACGTCAAGGAAGTGGCGTGGTGGTCGGTTTACGAGATCGGCCAGCGTCTCTGCGATAAGTTCGATGACGTCGACGAAGGCGACGGCAAGTTGCCGAGCGTCTTCATCGCCGGCGACGCTTGTCACACCCACTCGCCGAAAGCCGGGCAGGGCATGAACGTGTCGATGCAGGATGGCTTCAATCTCGGCTGGAAGCTGGCCACCGTCCTGCGCAAGCGCGCCGCGCCGCAACTTCTCAAAACCTATTCCGCCGAGCGGCAAGCCGTCGCCAAGGAGTTGATCGACTTCGATCGCGAATGGGCGCAGGTCATCTCCTCGTCGAAAGGCGCCGATCCGGCGGAGACGCAACGCTATTTCGTGCAGCACGGCCGCTACACCGCGGGCACGGCAACGCGTTATCGCCCGGCCTTGTTGACCGGCGAGCCGACGCATCAGCATCTCGCCAAGGGGCTGACCATCGGCATGCGCTTCCATTCCGCGCCGGTGATCCGCGTCGGCGATGCCATGCGCATTGAGCTCGGCCACACCGTCAAGGCCGACGGCCGCTGGCGGCTGTTTGCCTTTGCGCCCAAAGGCGATGTGGGGCAGGCGGGTGGACGCCTCGACGCCCTGTGCGACTTCCTCGAGCGCGATGCCGCTTCGCCGGTCCGGAAGTACACGCCGGCCGGCGCCGATATCGACACCGTCTTCGACGTCCGCGCGATCCTCCAGCAGGGGCATCGCGAGGTCGCGATCAACGCGGCGCCACCGCTGCTGCTGCCGGCCAAAGGCAAGTTCGGGCTGCGCGACTATGAAAAAGTGTTCGCGCCAGATCTGAAGGGCGGCAACGACATCTTCGACATGCGCGGCATCGACCGGGATGCCGGAGCCTTGGTCATCGTCCGGCCGGACCAGTACATCGCCCACGTCCTGCCGCTCGACGCTTTTGCTGAAATCTCCGCCTATTTTGCGGGATTCATGATGGCCGCCGCGTAGCTGAAGGCGTCCAAGCCCGAGCGCCTAGCTGCCTCATTGGCGAGGCGGCTCATTTATTGCTCATAAAGCGTTAGATCGGCCGCGCACGGTTGAAACCGGCAGTGGTATTGTTTTAACATCATTGGGGGAGTTAGGGGGCAGTTCTTTTCTGCCGCAAATGATTTTTCGTCATGAAAAGCGTGGGCGCTTGTGCGCATGGCGTCCGGCTGCCGCTGGGCGTCGTTCGTTGACGCGTCGGTTTTGCGTCCGACAGAAACTATTGCGTCTTGTTACCGCTTCGATCGCGGTCGCGGTCGCGGTCGCGCTCGGCATGCGCGGCGAGGCGCACGCGCAAGCCTATAGCTGGGGCGGCGCCGGCAGTTCGACGACGACGAACGACTATAACTCGGCGACCAATTGGAGCGCGCCGCCAGCGGGCGCCCCGCCGACAGCAGCGGGGCAGACGGCGCAATTCGGCAATTTGGGCAGCGGCACCGTTGTGGTCGCTGGGGCGGTGACCCCGGATGCGTGGACGTTCACGGCCGGTGGACAGGTTTATGTCATCAGCGGCGGATCCGTGACTTTTGGCACGGCGGCAGGTTTGACCGATAATTCCAGTAACGACGTGACGGTCCGAAACAATATTTCGGGCATCGGCGGTGTTGCGAATGCCGGAACGGGTACTCTGACGTTGACTGGTACGCTGTTCTACACGGGTCTCACGTCGGTCACAGGCGGTTCGATCGTTCTCGGCGATGCGGCCAATTCGGTGACATTACCGGGGAATGCCACGGTCAATGGTGGTAACCTCGCCGTTGCCAACGGGTCGTTAGGTGCTGGGACGATCAACGTGACCGGCGTTTCTGTGGTCGTCGGTCTGACGGCTGGCCTCCGCGCCACGGCCGGTTCGGCCACGATCAACGATGCCGGCACGGTCGCATTCCAGAATTCAGGCTCTGCCGGTACGTCGCAGATTACCGTGACGGGCCTTATAGATTTCACGGATACCTCGACGGCCGACAACTCCGTCATCTCCGTCACTGCTGGCGGCATCGGTCAATTCAGAAGCGCCGCCAGTGCCGGAAATTCGACAATCACGATCGGTAATACATCATCATTGACCTTCGCCGGCAATGCATCGGGCGGCACCTCCCGAGTTATCGTCGATGCCGGCGGCCAGGTCGATATTTCGCTGGTGAATACCGGCGTAACGACCGGTTCGATCGAGGGAGCGGGAGATATTTTTCTCGGCTCAGCGAACCTGACGGTCGGTGGCAATAACTTGTCGAAGACGTTTTCGGGCACGCTCCAGGACGGCGGCGTCGGCCTCGGAACTGGCGGATCATTGACGAAGCAGGGTACGGGTACCCTGACCTTGTCCGGCACAAACACCTACACGGGCGCAACGACGGTGAATGGCGGGACCTTGAGCGTCAATGGATCGATCGCGACATCGAGTGGCGTCATCGTCAACAGCGGCGGCATCCTCGGTGGTACTGGCACCGTCAGTTCGACGGTCATCAATTCCGGTGGTGCGCTGGCGCCGGGAAATTCGATCGGGACGCTGACGGTCAATGGCAACCTTACCCTCAGTAGTGGCGCCGTCTACAGCGTCGAGGTTTCGCCATTGGCGGCCGATCGCACCAACGTGACCGGCACGGCGACGCTCGCCGGGACGGTGAACGCCGCCTATGCGCCGGGTTCGTATATTTCCAAGCAGTACACGATCCTCAACTCGACCGGTGGCATCGCTGGTACCTTCAGTTCGCTGTCTAATTCAAACAAGCCGGCCAATATCGGCGCCGCTTTGCGCTACGACGCCAACAACGTCTATCTTAATTTGACGCTGATCTATTCAGCGCTCGGTGCACTCGGTACCAACCAGACAAATGTCGCCAATGCGCTCACCGGTTATTTCGACCGAGCCGCCGGCATTCCCGCCGCGTTCACGAACTTGTCGGCGAATGGCCTGAGCCAGATATCCGGCGAGACCTCCGTCGGCGTGCAGCAGGCGGTGTTTCAAGGCGCCGATCTGTTCATGTCGACCGTCTTTGACCGCGTGCTGACGGAACCCACGGCGAAGGAGGGCGGCGGTACCATGACCGGTGTCACCGCTTACGCGGATGGTGGCAATGGGCCGCGGGCCGCCTCGGAAGCTTACGCCGCTATGACGCCGCGCTACCGAAAGAATAATGACTTTGAAGGACGGTGGCGCGCCTGGGCCACCAGCTATGGCGGGTACGCGCGGGTTTCGGGAGATACTGCCGTTGCGTCGCACGACACACAGAGTCGCGTCTATGGCATCGCTGCCGGTGCGGCCTATGACGTCTCTCGGGACCTCAAACTTGGCTTCGCGATGGGTGGTTCGGGATCGAGCTTTAGTCTGTCGGAAAGTTTCGGTTCAGGTCGCGCGGACAGCTTCAGTCTCGCGCTCTATGGTCGCCATGAAATTGGCCTTGGCTATGTGGCGGCCGCGCTCGGTTATGCATGGCATGACGCCTCGACCAACCGCACCGTCAGTGTGGCCGGCATCGAAAATCTCTATGCGGCATTTCATCCGCAGATGTTGACGGCGCGCGTTGAATTGGGCCGACGCTATGTGCTGCACGGTTTCGGCGTCACGCCCTTTGTGGGTCTTAGTACGGATACCTTGTTTCTGCCGTCCTACACGGAGAGCGCGGCCTCCGGTTCGAGTCAGTTTGCGCTGTCTTACGAGTCTCACCGCGCGTCGGCGACGCGAGGCGAGTTCGGGGCGCGCTTGGATCGCGTGGTGTCGGTTGGCGGTCAACGATTCAATCTCAGGGGGAAGGCGGCCTGGGCCCATGAGTGGGCCGCCGGGCGCGAGGCAACGGCGACGTTTGTCGGACTTAGCGGGGCGACCTTTACGATCTATGGCACCGGCTTGGCGGCGGATGCCGCTCTGGTCTCCGTGGGGGCCGATCTTGAGCTTGGCCCTGGCTGGATGGTTTCATCGAACTACGAGGGCGAGTTTTCCCGCCGTAGCGCAGCAAATGCCGGGAAATTGGGGGTTCGTTATCGCTGGTAGCGGTCCATGCGGACCGTTCCGGGCGGGTTTCGTCCCTCGGCGGGTGTTCCTGTGCGTCGGATTTAGCCAAATTCCCCCTTGGCAAGCTCGGTCAAAGGGACTAAACGAACTCCCGAGGGCGTGCCGGCCCATTTGTCGGCACGCCTTTGCGCGTCTCTCAAACTTAGTGGTGAACGGACAGCATTCCTTTTAGAGAGCCATTTGGTCATCTGGAAGGGACGAACCGGCATCATTTGATCTTGCGAAGCGCGGACCTGTCCAAGACTGCCGGCGCCGATGTCCTTCGGGACTGACGCTTAATCCCCCGATCGGGGGCCAGCACAGACGGGGATGAGACCCGGATTGCCCGACACATGACCCTCGGTCATGAACGCGGGCCAAGACGGTTCGAACCTCGGATACCGAGAGGGCTTAGGCCGGATCGGGGGCAGGCTACTCACATGCTGTCCTGCCCGGATGACTTCGCGTGATCCTGACAGGGTGGCTGGTGCAACCGGCGGCCCGAGCATTCCGCGAACGGCCGCCAAACCGGAAAGAGCTTGCAGTGGATCGAGCGGCAAAACAGGAGTCCATCACCGAGCTGACCGAGGT
>JAFECJ010000006.1 GCA_018242205.1 Pseudomonadota bacterium | reverse complement strand
CCGGGCCGCGCTTCTGGCGGCTGATCCGCTTTCGCGGGTAGCGCTCACCATCAGCGAGCTCCTCGCGGCCGGTCTTAGTGCCGGCGAGCGGTGCCCCGGCGCCGCCCGAGCCCGGAGGGTACGTCATCCCCCGGCCGCGGGCGCCGCGCCGCCGCTTTGAGGTTGCCCTCATCGCAGCCCGCCCTTGCGGGGCGGCGGCTCCATCATCGAAACGTCTCGCGACGACGCCCTCTGCCGAGCCTGGCGACAGGGATAAAAGCATAGGATAATAGGCAGGTCAAGCGGGTAAGTGAAGAAAAACCCATCGGTCGGTCATCCACGGTCTTGATGGGGCATAAGACGTGGATGCTCGGCACCATGTGGCGGCGCTTTCGGTCTTCTGGTAATCTGAAACGATGGCCAACACCCGCAAATTCGCCGTCGTGCTCGAGCCGGAAGACGAGGGCGGTTTCACCGTCCGCGTGCCGGCGTTTCCCGAGATCGTGACCTACGGCAAGGATGAGCGCGAGGCGCTGGCGATGGCCGAAGACGCCATCCGCCTGGTGATTGAGGATGCCGTCGCGCGCGGCGAGGCCTTGCCGAGTGAGGAGCCGTCGCGCATTCGCGAGGTGACGGTCACGCTGGCCGCATGAACCAGCGGCTGCCCGTCGTCACGGCGCGCGATGCGATCCGCGCTTTGGAACGGGCAGGCTTCATGGTTTCCCGACAGACAGGCAGCCATTGCCGCCTCATTCATGCGAGTGACCCGGCGCGGAAGGTGACCGTGCCGGTCCATAGCGGCGATCTCAAACGCGGCACGCTGCGTGCGATCGTCGCCCAGGCGGGTATGACGGTCGATGAGTTTGTGGCCTTGCTCTGAGGGCATGCGGTCAATGAAGCGGCATAAGCGAAAGCCGAACATCTTCGCCGATCTCGGCCTGCCCAATCCGGAGCAGGAACTGCTGAAGGCGCAACTGACCTTGCAGATCTACCGGATCGTCAAGGCCCGCAAGCTGACGCAGGCGCAAGCCGCCGCCGCGCTCGGCATCAAACAGCCGAATGTCTCGGCGCTGCTGCGCAATCGCGGCGGCCCGTTCTCGGTCGGGCGCCTCATGGAATTCCTCACAGCGCTCGGACAGGACGTGACGGTGAAGCCGACGAAGAAGGCGGTGGGCGAGTTGGAGGTCGTGGAGGGGTGAGACGTCGAGGCGTAGGGCGCGTTAGTGAAGCGTAACGCGACGGGTTGATGCAATGGCGGATGACGCCGCGCTCATCCGTCCTGCGGGCTTGCCGCTCATCGAAATGCAGCCGAACTCTCGCGGAATGTTTCTATTGGTATCTGATCCCGGCAGATCGGCCGGCCACCGGGCCACTCGTCTCGTCTTGATTCAGCGCAATGCTCGGATCGACGGCATCTGTCGTTATCAATGAACCGCGAACTGCGGTGGGAATAACGGAGAGGCTGTCGTGATTGGGTGGCTCGTACGTATCCTCCTCATGGGACCGGCGTCATCGCGAGCTGGTTCGTGTCCCGTGAGGAGCTCGGCTACAGCGTCGTCAATTTCGTGATCGTGCTTGTGATATTATTGGTTGTATCGGTCGCCGCGATATACCTGCCGGGCCTGCTTCGGCTGACAAAGCGGCCGCCTGACGCGTGAAGAGACTTCAAGGTCGGCGCGAGTTCTTCGGCGCGCTTTCTGGTGCCGCTTGAAGAAGCCCATAGGGCGCGTTGGCCGAAGGCGTGACGTGCCGGGTGGGACGATTGGCGGATTACGCTACGTTAATCCGCCCTGCGGGCTCTGCGCTTGCGGTGCCACCAGCGATAGTTAGCGCTAGATTTACGCGTGAAAAGCCGTCAAACTATTTAAAGCTGGTGGGCGGCGGGTTGACTATGCGTGTCGGTGTGATTGCTGCATGGGTGTTGCTGTTGTGCGGGGCTGCTCGGGCCGCGGACATCAACGCCATGCCGCTGAAAAACAACGATGAAGGAGCGATCATCGTCAGCGGCGATCTCAATTATGAAGATCGGGAAGTCTTTCTGACCAAGATCGCCCCGTTCAAGAGCGGGCTCGTCGTTTTCGACAGCAGGGGCGGCAATGCCTATGCCGGTATCGAGATCGGCAAGGCCATTAGGATGCGCAATTTTTCGACCTGGGTAGCGAGCGGCTCTATCTGCGCCTCGGCCTGCGCGATGGCTTGGCTGGGCGGGACCAAGCGATTGATGGGCAAGGGAGCGCTGATCGGCTTCCATTCGGTGTACCGGTTCCAAGGGGGTACGCCGGTCGAAACCGGCTCAGGTAATGCGATTTATGGTGCCTATCTCGCTCAGTTGGGACTGTCGGAACGTGCTATCTTTTATCTGTCCAGTGCGGCTCCGGCGTCGATGAACTGGCTGACGCCGGCGGAAGCCGAAGGTCTCGGAATCAATGTCGCGGTTTACGATCCTGCGCCGGCACCGGCGCGGCCTAGCGTACGTCCGAATGACAACGCCGTTTCGAGTCTGGAGGCGCGCTCCAAAGATTTTGTTGTCGCGTTGAATGTGATCCTTTCTGGTTCCACGGAACAGTATCTCAAAATTTTGAACGACATTTATTCGGAACAGGTTTCCTATTTCGGGAAGCTGTTGCCGCGCGTCGATGTCGTAAATCAGCTTACGAAATTCATCGCCCGTTGGCCGGTGCGGAATTACGCCGTGAAGCCAGAGTCAGTGAAAGTTCAGTGCAACGAGCAGACACAAGAATGCCATAT
This sequence comes from Pseudomonadota bacterium, assembly GCA_018242205.1. Lineage (GTDB taxonomy): Bacteria > Pseudomonadota > Alphaproteobacteria > Rhizobiales > Xanthobacteraceae > Pseudolabrys. The sequence continues at coordinate 139,949 of JAFECJ010000006.1, read as the reverse complement.
CGATGGCATGATCGATTTTGATGCCAAGAGCCAAGAGCGCGGCCAGCACTCGCACGGCGTGGCGACGTTCGATTATTTGCTGTCTTATCGTCCGGGCGCACGCTGGCCGGTAATCGTCAGCGAGAACGGTAGCATTGTGAATCGAAAGCTGGAGGCGCTGGTGCCGCCGTCGCCGCCATATCCGTTGAATTTCGGAGCGGTGCGGTAGCCTTGAAGGACGGGGTGGCTCGGTCCTTCGAAGCGCGTGGTTTGCGCGGTGCTCCCCAGAATGAGGTCGAAAGAATTCGTGTGTATAGCACATTAGCCGGAGGCATAACGCGATCAGCTATAGCGATCGGGCGATTGCGGTGCGCTAATCCGCTCGAATTAAGTCACTCGGTATGTGAAGTTGATTGTCTTTAAATTCTGTTTTTTCAGCTTCCAAGGTTCAAAAATTAAACTTGCGCCGCCGCTTGCTTTTTTATTCTTCAGGCGAATTGAATGAACAACAAAAAGAGCGCAAAAATTTTTCGGATCACTTGCGTGCGCAACCTCGTTATGCGTGAGAACAATCGTATTGCCAGGTGATGTCGTTCCCTTCACTTCTACATGAATTAATTTTTTGCCTTTTCGGCATTCTAAATCGTAAGCTCGCCGTGCGGACACATTTTCGACTTTGAATCCTTTGTTTTTGTAGTGGCCTTCCGCAACTGTCATTGCTCTCTTTTCAATAGAATCTCTCTCCTCCTTTGTGCGCGGGAATCCTTGGCCGCTAGATCGAGCTAGGGCTTTCTCGATCGTTTCAGCGCTTTCTTGCATTGCATCGCTTTCGGGGGTCTCAAGAAGGTTCTCTCCCTTGTAGTCGTCCACAAAATCAATGGCTTCTTTAATCCAGCGAGCTGACTTTTCTGACCCATTAATTTCTAGCGAATAGCAGACATTAGCTTCACCCATCCCGCCTTTGCCAGATGGTATTTCGCACTTTCGATTTTCATCCGGTAGTAGCGCGCAATCCTTGAGTTTCGCCCAGCAAAAATGTCCGTAGCCTCGAGGCTTGCCCGGTGATTGTCTTATGCCCCGTCGGAAAATTTCTGCATTTTTGTACCAGCCGACTACGAATTGCCCTCCGCCAATGCGTCGTGCGACAAAAATCAGAAGAACGTTCTTCAGGGAGTCTTTGTCTGAGGCGGTTGGGGCTATGCGCTCAAGGGCGACTGCATGGCTCTTCATTGATGGTTGGAAGTAGCCGTAGAGTCTGCCATTTCTCTTCTGAAAGTTATAAACTTCATGACCAATTTTGGTCTTATTGTATCGGCCGCCGCTGATCGGGCGTTCGTCGCCGGGTATCGGTCCGTTATAGAAACTCATCCATCCGATACGGGCAAAAAGAACTCGGCGTTGGGTCTGATCCGCTCTAGATTTTCGGGCCATTTTAGTTCTGCAATGCGGTTGGGCGGACTAAGCTCGATGGGGTGTTGTGCAATCTCTGCGTGAAAGTATAGCGCCGCCACAGATTGCCGCCATCAATTTTGGCTTGCAGGGATGACTGGTGGACGGAAACGCCTTACAAGCTCGTGGAGCATTGGACTGGAGCTATTTTAATGAACGCCCCCCTGACTAACCCCTTGCCCGCCTACTGCCATTCCCCCCTGTTCCCGCTGGGGCCGGACACCACCAAGTACCGCAAGATCACGTCGGACGGCGTGCGGGTGGAAAAGGTGATGGGCAAGGACATGCTGGTGGTCGAGGGCTCGGCCATCAAGGCGCTGTCGGAAGCCGCCTTCGAGGACATCAACCACCTGCTGCGCCCGGCGCACTTGAAGCAGCTGCGCGCCGTGCTGGACGATCCGGAATCGACCGCGAACGACAAGTTCGTCGCCTATGACCTGTTGAAGAACGCCAACATCGCCGCCGGCGGCGTGCTGCCGATGTGCCAGGACACCGGCACCGCGATCATCATGGGCAAGAAGGGCCGGCTGGTGTTCACCGACGGCTCCGACGAGGCGGCGCTCGCCGAGGGCGCGCGCGACGCCTATTTGAAGAAGAACCTGCGCTATTCGCAGCTCGCGCCGATCTCGATGTTCGAGGAGACGAACACCAAGTCGAACATGCCGGCGCAGGTCGAGATCTATGCCGAGGGCGAGGATGCCTACAAGTTCCTGTTCGTCGCCAAGGGCGGCGGCTCGGCCAACAAGACCTTCCTGTTCCAGGCGACGCCGTCGATCCTGACGCATGACCGGCTGGTGGCATTCCTGAAAGAAAAGATCCTGACGCTCGGCACCGCGGCGTGCCCGCCTTATCACCTCGCCATCGTCATCGGCGGCACCTCGGCCGAACTGAACCTGAAGACGGTGAAGCTCGCCTCGACGCATTATCTCGACGAGTTGCCGACGTCGGGCTCGGAGGATGGTCACGCCTTCCGCGATCTCGCGATGGAAGAGGAGATCCACAAGCTCACCCAGTCGCTCGGCGTCGGCGCGCAGTTCGGCGGCAAGTATTTCTGCCACGACGTGCGCGTCATAAGGCTGCCGCGCCATGGCGCGTCGCTGCCCATTGGTCTGGGCGTATCGTGCTCGGCCGACCGCCAGGCGCTTGGCAAGATCACCAAGGACGGCGTCTTCCTCGAGGAGCTCGAGCATCACCCGGCGCAGTATCTGCCCGAGGTCGATCAGGAGAAGCTCGGCGGCGAGGTCGTGAAGGTCGATCTCGGCAAGCCGATGAAGGAGATCCTGGCGCAGCTGTCGAAGTATCCGGTGAAGACGCGGCTGTCGCTCACCGGCACCATGATCGTCGCGCGCGACCTGGCGCATGCCAAGCTGCGCGAGCGGTTGGAAGCCGGGCAGGGCCTGCCCGACTACTTCAAGAACCATCCGGTCTATTACGCCGGGCCCGCCAAGACGCCGGATGGCTACGCCTCGGGCGCTTTCGGCCCGACCACGGCGGGGCGCATGGACAGCTACGTCGATCAATTCCAGGCGGCCGGCGGCTCGATGATCTCGGTCGCCAAGGGCAACCGCTCGGCGGCGGTGCGCGACGCCTGCAAGAAGCACGGCGGCTTCTATCTCGCCTCGATCGGCGGCGCGGCGGCCAATCTCGCCGAGCACTGCATCAAGAAAGTCGAGGTGCAGGAATTCCCCGAGCTCGGCATGGAAGCGATCTGGAAGATCGACGTCGTCGACTTCCCGGCCTTCATCGTCATCGACGACAAGGGCAACGACTTCTTCAAGGAATTGAACCTGGGCTGATATTCGCAGATCGCGATGTCTGCCTATGCGGCGCCGGATGCGAACCATCCGGCGCCGTTTTGTTTTGGCCGCGCGCCGCGCCGCTATTCACATGCGCCGCATGCGCTTTCGTTCGGTGGTGTCGCGCCGGCCGATATCGCACGCGTCCGGCGATCCGCGCATTGCCGCCGCCTTGGCTCATTAACCGCTCGCAACTAATGCCGCTTGTGGAGCGTCGGCGGCCCGTGCCACGTTAGGTTATCTGATACCACTCGGTTATCTGGTACCGCAAACAAGAAACGCGCCTAGCACACTGACGACGAGAAGGAATAAGGCGGATGGCGGAGGACAGCATCGATTTCGATGCGCCGGACCTAGTCGCTCGGATCGAGCAACTCAGCCAGCATCAACTGGATCTATTGCCCTTCGGCGTCGTCCTGCTCGACCGTCGATACGTGGTGCAGTTCTACAGCGCGACCGAAGCGCGCGAGAACGGGGCGATCGCGCCGCCCCTCGGCCGGGACTTTTTCGAGGTCTCGCAATTCGGCGGCAAGCGCGACTTCCGCGACCGGCTGATGCGGGCGAAGGACGATGTGCCGTTCGATTTCGAGCTGGCGCTGCCGGGCAATACCGCCAATCCGCGGCGCGAAGTCCGTATCCGCGCCGTGTCGGCGCGGGGCGGTGGCGTCTGGATGTTCCTGGAGCGCGACCAGCTCTGACACGCAGCGCGGGCGTGCGCGGCGGACTTTGCCGCCGGCAAGGCATCGTGCGGCGCCGCCTCAAGGCGCGCCGGGCAGGCGGGGCGTTGACGGCCCGCGCCGGTTACGCGGCGGGCCGGCCGGCCTGGGTCGCCTGGGTGGCGTTGGCGTTGCGATAATATTCGAGCACGAAGACGCGGATCGCCGACGACATGTTGGCATAGCCGCGCTGCGCGTCGATGGTCTGCAGCAGCGCCGGCAGCGGCGTGCGCTTGACCTCGGCGATGAAACGCAGGCCGTCCCAGAACTGATCTTCCAGCGAGACGCTGGTCTTGTGGCCATGCAATTCGATCGAGCGCTTGATGATCGCCGACTTGTGGCTCAGCTCCGCATCGGGCCGCGGGCGCTTCTGCACGGCTTGCTGATTTTCTGGCATTTCCGACATCGCGACGGTCTCCTCGTGGCGCGGCTATCGCTGGACGGCTCACGGTCCAGCCCCTCTTTGTTTCGATAGGCGCATTCGCAATGTGGAATATTGAGGGAAGTCAAATTCGCGTCACATAATTCACCGCCGGTGAATCAGGGCGCGTCGTCCTTGCCCCGGCGCTCCGGCGGCGTCGGCGCATCGATCGTGGTGTGGCAATTCAGGCATTCGAAGCGATCGAAATACCGGGCGTCGCCGTGCGATTTTCTCGCCTGCATGGCGATGCCGCAGATCGGGCAGTGGCGTAGCGGCGGGCGGTGCGACATTCGAGCCGGGACATCGGTAAAATTTCGGTCCGGTACCGTAGGGACGGCCAATACCGGCGAATTGACAAATGTCAAAAACCACGCGCCTCCGCGCGCCAGCGCCTATCGGCGCGCGCGCACCGGGCCGGAATCGCCTGCGGCGTGCGTGCGGCTAGTTCGGCAGGCTGATCAGGGACGCCGGCGCACCGTCGGTGCCGGCGTGGCCGGAAAACCGATAGAGCGAAAACGATACGAGCGCGATCAGGACGAGTGCGAATCCCAGACGCACGCACTGATCGGTGATGTTGGCCTGCATGATGTCCCCAAACGCCGGTCCCGAAAGCGTCGCGCGGGACCTCCCCAGATCCCGGCGCGGCAAGGCGTAAATTCGAAAGCGGGCCGCTTCAGGACAGCCGTGCGGCATTAGAGCGGCAGAGTGAACGGCGCGTTAATGTAGCCGGAAATACCGCAAGCGCACGGACCACGGGTGATGTATCACGGCGCGCCGCGGCATCGTGATTCTCCGGACCCTTCCATGCACCAGGCTTCCCTGCTGACCATGGCGCTCGGCCTTGCCGCCGCCTTCTGCACCACCATTGCCTATGCGCCGCAGGCGCTGAAGGCGTGGCGCTCGCGCAAGACCGCCGACATCTCGCTCGGCATGTTTCTGCTGATGGTGACCGGCATCGTGCTGTGGCTGGTCTATGGCGTGCTGATCGCCGACCTGCCACTGATCGTCGCCAATGGCGTCACGTTATGCCTGGCCGGGACGATCCTGGCGCTGAAGCTGCGGCACGGCTGAGCCGCCGGCGCGCGCTCACGTCGCCGGCGACCGGTCGCGCGGCGTTTCTTCGGCCGTATCGGCGAGAGCATCGGCGGAGGGCACCAGCGACTCGCTCGGCGTCTCTGTCTGAAGCGCCTGTGCTTGTACTTGTTCTTGTACCTGTACTTGCGCCAGCGCCTCGGCGCGCGCTTCCAGTTCGCGTGCCGACGGCGCGAGCGCGGCGAGTTTCGTCCAGCTTCGATGCATGCGGCGACTCCGTTCGGACGCCCTATACGAAAGACAGAAGTTGTTTGTAAATAATCCGACGATTGTCGAATCGCGCCGGCTCGCGCCGTGACAGTCTAGCGGCCGGCACGGCTGTTTCAATATTCGACTAATCGACGACGCCGTCGCGGCCGACGATCGTCATCAAGGTCGCGGTCAGATGCGCGATCAGCTTTTCCGCGCCGTTCGTCACGGCGAAGACGTCGGCCTGCGACAAGGTCAGCGTGCGGCCCGCTTTGACGACGCGGCCGCGGGCGACGATGCGGTCGCCGGAAGCCGGCGCCAAGAGGTTGATCTTGAATTCGGCGGTGAGCACGCCGGAGCCTTCCGGCATCACGCTGAGCGCGGCGTAGCCGGCGGCGCTGTCGGCGATCGCGCTCACCGCGCCGGCATGCACGAAGCCGTGCTGCTGCGAGATGGCCGGCGACGGCACCATGACGATCTCGACGGCGCCGGGCTCGACGCTCTCGAGCCTGGCGCCGAGCGTCGCCATCAAACCTTGTTTGGCAAAGCTCTGCCGGATGCGGTCGACGGACATGGGGATGCTCCGGAAAAAGGCGTGCGGCGGAATGGCGCGGACCGCCAGCCTACGCGAAAACGAAGAGGCCGCCCAAGCGGCGGCCTCCGTTGTTCGATGCGCAATGTGCCGCCCGCGGCGCGGGCTGCGGTCAGAAGTGATAGTTGACGCCGGCGCGGACGATGCTCGTGCGATATTTCACGTCGAACGGCGGCGCGGTGCCGTCACCGACCGTGGTGAACTTGCCGAGATCGACATAGAGATATTCGAGCTTGGCCGACCACGCCGGGGCGAACATGGTTTCGACGCCGCCGCCCACGGTCCAGCCGACGCGCGTCGACTTGCGCGAGATGCCGGCATCCGAAACCTTGACGTCGCCGTAGGCGACGCCGCCGGTGACGTAAGGCAGCCAGGCGCCGGTGGCGCCGAGCGGCATGCCGACGCGGCCGCGCGTCGTGCCGAACCAGGAATTCTTGGTTTCGCAGACGGTGGCGCAACCGGCCGCCGTCGAGCTGCCCTTGATGCCCGACCACTGGATGTCGGTCTCGACGCCGAGCACGAATTTTTGGACCTGCATGTTGTAGCCGAGCTGGCCGCCGAACACGCCGCCCTTGACGCGATAGTCGCCGGTGCTCAGGCCGGTGGCCGGCTGATTGAAGTTGGCCGTGCCCCAGCCGTAGCCGGCGTTGATGCCGGCATAGAGGCCGGCCCAATTCACGACCGACGCCGGGCTGTACAGCGGAGCCTTGACCGGCATCCGGGCCGGCAGATCGGCGGCGAAGGCCGAGGTGGCAGCGGCGAGCGACGCGGCCGCGACGATGACGAAACGATGCATTGCAATTCCCACTTGACGTTCCATTCCAGAATTCAAAAACCGGCTCGCGATGCGAGCCGGCGGTAATGACGTATCGAAGTCATGCAACCGGGGGAATAGGTTTCGCGCTCGGGACGATGTGGAACTCCGCGCGTGTGGCTTCAGGTCCACACTTTCTGCATGCGGGCGGCGCGCGGGGGCCGCACGGTCCGGTCACCGGGGCGGCACTCGTCGCGGTCCAGGCGGGCATCCGCTTGTCGGCCGCGGTGCCTTTACTCTTCCGGCTTCGGCTTCGGCGCGTCCTTGGCTTCTTCCTCGGCGATGAATCGTTCGAGCTGGCGGCGCCGCGTTTCGTCGTTGGTCTGCTCCAGCAGGCGGCGGAAATGCTGCAGATTCGCGCGATGAATGAACTGATCCATGGCTTGCCTCCATGGCTGCACCGTACGGTATCAGAATATCGCGGAAGTTGTCCGTAGGACAGTACTTCCCGTCGTTTTCCCGCGGCCCGGTCCGTCGCCAGCCGCGGGTTCCGGCCGAGGCCGGATCGTCGAGCGGCCGTCGGTCGACCGGCTTATGTCAGCAGGAACAATGCAAAGCCGACCACGGTGAGGCCGGCGCCGAGCCATTTGCCGACCAGGATCGGATGGGCGAGCGCGTCGTTGTCGGCTTGGCGTGCCGCCCTTTCGGCGTGGTCCATGCGATGCGACGGCGAGGCGCGCATTGCCCAGACGGAGGAGGTCTCGTCCTTGTTGAGGTCGGCCTGCACCGCGATGAAGGTAATGAGGATGCCGAAGAGACCGACGCCGAGGAAGCCGAGGAAGCGGAACGCCACATAGACGAGAATCGCGACGCCGAAGGCGGCGGCGATTTCGTATTTCAGTTGCGTGTCCGTCGGGGTCGGCGGCATGGGCGCATTCATGGACCGATTGAAGCGCCGATGACCACCCGATGCAAAGTCAAATTGGTCCGCGGGCTCCGTGGCCGAACGGGCCAAGCGGAAGCCGGGCTGGCTGGAAACCAGAAGGGCCGCCGATGGCGGCGGCCCCTGGATGCTTCCATGCCATCGTCCCATCAATGGCCGCGGTACGGCTTACAGACGCCGTCCTGAATGGTGTAGTTGGGGATGCCGCATCTGCGGTCGCCGTAATTGTAGTTATAGCCGTAAGGATGCCCCGGATCGGCATAACGGGGACGATACTGTTCCCGGTAGTACGGCTGATAGTCGTCTCTGTAGTAGCGGCGTTCCCGGTAATAGTAGCGCGGGCCCTCGTCATAATAGCCGTAGCGCGGGCCGCGCATCGGCACGCAGCGATAGCCGTTGCTGTACCAGCCGCGGCCGCAGCCATCGGCCGCCTGGCTCGGGGCCGGCACCGCGGCCAGCGCCGCCAGGCCCAGCATCGCCGCAAGGATGGTCTTCATGGTCATCGTCGTCCACTCCGTCGCTTCCGTCCGGAGCATTGAACGGATTCGAACATGAACGCCGGCCGAACGGATTTGTTCGGATCGGTTTAGGGCGGCGTGGCGGGTGAAAGCGAGCGGTAGGTCACGAATCGAAGAGGCCGCCAACGGGGGGCCTCTAGCGTTTCGGTAATGGTCTCGGCGTCGCTTGCTGGTTGCAGCGCTGCACAGCCAATTCTGTCAGATATTTTTGGCGGGCGTCGAGCGAAGCCACGTCTTTAGACGCGGAGCCTTTGAAATCCATCCCGGCCCAAGCAATGCCAAATGTAAATAGACCGCCTACGCCGGTCACAACATTTTGGGCGACTTTCAATCCTTGCTCATCGGCCAAAGCCTTTATCTTGATATTATTGGCTTCGATCTCCGCTCGTATCATCGTGCAATCGGAGTAGGCATCTTGTGGTTGCACTGTCGCAATGGGTTCCGGGTCGCGACCAGCGCAGCCGGCCAGCGTTATGCCAAGCGCAGCCAATACCACACAAAACTTACGCATAAGACCTTCCCCCATCCCTAAAGGTAAGGATAGGGGTGGCGGGTAAATCAGGCCACTCTCAATTTCAAAACCGGCCACCGGGGGTCAAAACAGGCCAGCACCCGTTCTTTCGGTACTGGCCGAAATAGGCCAGTTGGAGAGACAAAGTAGGCCACTGAGTTATGTCAGTAAGACTTACTGATTCTTACTGCTCCTCGCGAATCAGATTTTTCCACACCAAGATATAGTTTCTTTTTTCAAGCCCCTTGCTACCTGTGGTGAGCGGGGATAAACACAGGCTGAATCAGAATTTTGGATTCGACTTGGGACCGTGCTTATGGCATAGGTCCGTTATGTCATCCGTTGGCCCACAACGTGCAAATACAGACCCGGCCCCTTCTGGGCCGGATAACTCGTTTGCCGAGGGCGTCGTCAGTGCGTTTATGGCGATGGTTGACGGACTTTCTCCTGATTTGCAGGAACGTGTCCGTATTGAATTGTCTAAAAAATTTCCATCAGTCTCAACGCCAAAGCCCGGGCAGGTTCTTGGCACCATCTTGAAGTTGGTCCCGCGCGGGCGGGAGTTCACCATTGATGAGGTCAAGAAAAGCGTTGAAGCCGAGGGCGTTCAGGCGACGGCTAAGGCTATCTACAACGCGCTTGGCTATCTCACTCGCAAACACAAAATAGTTCGCGTCGGCCATGGCCGATACGTGATTGATGGTGCCTTGTTTGAAACAACTGAGGACCTCGGCGGCGGCCCGCCATCTCGGCACGAAATTGACGACACCTAGAGGAATTGCCGCCGTTTGGCGGCAGCGGGTTCTGGGGGGATACCCCTAGAAGCAGAGCGGAGGCCCGTCGGTTGTCTACCGAGGGACCTCCGCGCAGAACGACCCCGCGAGGGGAATGAGGGCCACCTGTTCGCGCAGGTGGCCTTCGCCATTTAAGGGCGAGCCGACTTGTATGTCGATTCGACTATCGAGGGTGAATGTACCAGAATGTACTAGAAAGTACATTGGTATTTTATGGCAAAGCCAAACAACGGAGTAAAGCTAAGGCAAATAGGTCTAGATGCAGACCTGGTGGAGAGATTCTTGGATTTCTGTGAGGGCTATGAAGGTGCGCCCCCATCTCGACTTTTGGCTCGGGCAATCGAAGCCTACATGGCTGAAAGATACGTCGCCGAGCCGGAGGTGCGACGGCGCGCTGAGATAGCGCGCCGTTCACGTGAGGACGATTAGTCGCTTCGTCCTCCGTCGATTACCCGAAGGCCCTTCCGCCGATCAGGCGCGGTCGTGGTCGGTTTGATGGGCTGGGTCGCCAACGCGGCGTCAACCAGATCGCCAATCGTCCAAACCCGATCGGCAACGCCCAAAGCCATGGCCGGGGTGCTGCGCAGGCTTTCATGGACCCGACACAGATTGTAGTGGGCGACGTACAGCGAGACTGCGGCGCAATGGTTGTCCATCTTTTTGGAAAAGCCGTTGCTGAGGCGCGCGAACCGCTTTGACGACATGCGCAGCGTCAAGTTCGACCGCTCAACATAGCTGGTCGAGATATGAGCCGGGACGCCGCTTACTACATCGTATTCTACGGCTACTACCTGTGCCGGAGAATAGCGCCGGGCGGCTTCTTTCATGCCGATGTGCGTTACCGAATAGGTCTTGTTGACGACGCCGTGCGCGATTCGGTTACCGAACTCGGCGCGGATGGCGTTCTGATAGGGCAGGAAGCCGTCAGTCGAGATTTCCGGGGATCCAATGACGCGTTGGCGCAGGTCCGCGATAAAGTCGTGCGTGTTGCCGCTGTCGCGCTTGCCGGTGAGGTAGGAGACGATGGCGCGGGTCGAAGCCGACAAGGCAATGAACGTGTACTGGTCGCCCACGGCGGCGGCGTTGAGCGCATTGCGGTCAACCTGGGCCTGCTTCTTACCGACATAGGACCAGAGCTCGTCCAATTCGAGCCGGGAAGTCCGAATGCCGACCATCATGCGGTCATGCAGTTCGGCACAGCCCGCGCCGACCTTAAGAGCCAGGGCGGCGACGGTGCCGCGGTTGACGCCGGTAATGCGAGAGACGGCGCGGATACCAAGGCCGTCACAAAGCGCGGCGATGACTTCAATTTGCTTTTCGCGAGAGAGGACGTTCATGGGGCCAATCCATGCTTTGGGACGGGCCGAAGGCGACTCTGGAAAAATCGAGCGGAATCCGCTATATATCCAGTACGGTCACGACTTCGGGGGCCAATCCCGGGGTTGCTGATCCGGGACCGGCGACGCGCCAACGGCGTCGGTCCCACTGGTTTGGTTCGGGGCGTCGGATTCGGACCGACATTTCCTCACTTGTACGGGCGGGTGTCCTACCGTTAGACGAGCCCCGAGACGCTAAAAGCCGATTGCAAGGCCGCTTTTCCCTAGTTTTCAGCCCGGGAAGGCGGCCTTTCCTTTTTCCGGGCCCCCTTGGCTCGGCTAGCGCGTCCGGGGGCTCCAACCCTTCTCGTCATGAAGGCCTCCAATGATGAGAAGATGGCATGCGCCAAACCTTACGTCAATAGTTTACTCGCCTTTCGCGTAAACTTATTTGAAGCCGCCTTGCGTAAGGTCGCGCGCCATGTTACGTTTGCCTTAATTGGCATAGGAGGCCGTGATGGCTAAAGCTCGCAGCCCGGAATACCCGCTAATCAGCCTGAAAGAGGCCGTGGAAAAGGTCTCGGCGGTTTACGCCAAGGACTACCAGAACAAAATACCGCGCGTCGTGCTAGCTGAGCACATGGGGTACAAAACACTCAACGGCAAATCGCTTGGCGTGCTATCCGCCGTTGGGAAATATGGGCTCACCGAGGGGCGCGGGGACGATTCCCATGTCAGCGACTTAGCAGTCACAATCATTGCACACCCCGCCGGTTCGCCTGAGCGGGCAGCGGCATTGAAAGAAGCGGCGTCCAAGCCTGATCTATTTGCCGAGCTGGATAATCGGTTCCAGGGCGGTCGCGTAAGCGACAGCGCAATACGGGCTTGGATGCTCCAACAGAAGTTTATCCCCCTTGCCGCTGACACCGCCCTTCGCTCTTATCGCGAAACAAAACAGTTTGTGGAGGCCGAATCAACGGGGTATAGTGGCTTTGAAGCGGCTCCCCAGCCGCACGTACAGCCACCAGCGGGAGCGCCTATGCCAGCACCGGCGGAACAGCAGCGGCCGACGCCACGGATTCCCGAACCACCAATGACGGCCCCTGTGCGCGTTGTCATGAACGGCAACCGGCTAGATATTCAGGCGTCTGTCGATCTCGACGGCCTAGAAAAGCTTGAGCAGATGCTCGCCAAGTACAAAGAGATTTTGAAGATGATGCAATGAAAGAGGCCGCCCTAGTTGGCGGCCTCAAGTTACGCATCGTCTGGAGAGTCTTTGCCGTTCTCATCAACAGAACGGATCGCTTCGTGACCACATTTGCTGCAAGTAAATTTCTGCAATTCGTATTGCGCCCCAATTGTCGGGTGCGGCGTTCTACGGGTCAATAGCATCTGGCCGTGGCACAGCTTGCAAGCGAACACATCGTGTGCCCCGTAATTCCCTTCGCGTTTGGTCACGAGATACATGAACACCCCCGGAACAGTGTTGCTTGCTATCCCGGTATAACCAACCATTTTATGTGGAACGTATTGTGAACCCCAAAACAGGCCAGTTTCCAATTCAAAATCGGCCACTAGGGGTCAAACTAGGCCAGTACCCGTTCTTTCGAAAAGAACATATTGCGAACAGAGAACAAATAGTGTACATTTGATTCAATGTCGACCGAGATCCGCCGGGCAGGGCATCCCCCAAACCCTGCGTTGTCGGGGGTCGAATCTGAGGCCATATAGGAGCGCCATCATGAGTCAGCCTGCCCTGCGTGTCGTCGAAGGATCGTCCATGGACAAGTCGAAAGCCCTCTCCGCGGCGCTGAGCCAGATCGAGCGCCAGTTCGGCAAGGGCTCGATCATGAAGCTCGGCAAGAACGACAAGACCATGGATATCGAGTCGATCTCGACCGGGTCGCTGGGCCTCGACGTGGCGCTCGGCATTGGCGGCCTGCCGCGCGGCCGCATCGTCGAAATCTACGGGCCGGAATCGTCCGGCAAGACCACGTTGGCGCTGCACACCATCGCCGAAGCCCAGAAGAAGGGCGGCATCTGCGCCTTCGTCGACGCCGAACACGCGCTCGACGTCGTCTACGCGCGCAAGCTCGGCGTCTCCACCGACGACCTCCTGATCTCGCAGCCGGACGCCGGCGAGCAGGCGCTCGAGATCGCCGACACTCTGGTGCGCTCCGGCGCCATCGACGTACTGGTGGTCGACTCGGTCGCCGCGCTGGTGCCGCGCTCCGAACTCGAAGGCGAAATGGGCGACGTGCAGCCGGGCTCGCAGGCCCGCCTGATGAGCCAGGCGCTGCGCAAGCTGACCGCCTCGATCTCGAAGTCGCGCACCATGGTGATCTTCATCAACCAGATCCGCATGAAGATCGGCGTGATGTACGGCTCGCCGGAGACCACCTCGGGCGGCAACGCGCTGAAATTCTACGCCTCGGTGCGCCTCGACATCCGCCGCATCGGCGCCATCAAGGATCGCGACGAGGTGATCGGCAACCAGACCCGCGTCAAGGTGGTCAAGAACAAGCTGGCGCCGCCGTTCAAGCAGGTCGAGTTCGACATCATGTACGGCGAGGGCGTGTCCAAGACCGGCGAGCTCATCGACCTCGGCGTCAAGGCCAATGTCGTGGAGAAGTCCGGCGCCTGGTACTCGTTCGACAGCCAGCGTATCGGCCAGGGCCGCGAGAACGCCAAGGTGTTCCTGCGCGACAATCCGGACGTCGCCGCCAAGATCGAAGCCGCGGTGCGCGCCAATTCCGGCGTCATTGCCGAAGTGATCGACGCCGGCCCGGAAGCCGATAAGGACGACGACGCCGCGGCCGAGGCTTGAAAAGCTCCGGGCACGCCGGATGATCGTGGCACTGCGCCACGCTCCGGCGCCGGCACCGGCGGTGAAAGTCTCTCCGTAGCGGGAGAGACGGCAGCTGCCGCGGATCCGGCACAGGCGGGGACTCTGTCTTCGCTTGCAGCGCCCAAGCCGACCTATGGCAAGCCGACCAATGACAAGCCGACCTATGAAAAACCTGCCGACGAGGCGTCATTCGACGCCGCCGCCGTGGCGGCCGAAGCGGCGGCCGCGATCGAGATGATCGAGCCGTCGACCGGCGAGATCATCGTGCTGGCGCAGCACAAGCCCAAAGCCGCGGCGAGAGCCGACGCCGAGGGGCAAATGACGCCGCAAGTCACGCCTCTTGCCAAACCGGAAAAGCGCAAGACCGCCAAGGAGCGCGCGAAAGGCAAACTGAAGACCAAGCCCGCCGAGGACGAGACCACGCCGGAGACGACGGCAACGGCAAAGTCCGACGCGGGCGCCAAAACTGGCGCCGGGTCCGGCGCCAAATCGGCCGAGGTGCTGGCCGCCAACGAGGCGCGCAAGGCGCGCAAGGAAGCGGACAAGGCGAAAGCGAAGGCCAAATCGGCGGCCAAGTCGGCGGCCAAGGCCGAAGTCAAGGCCGCTGCCAAGCTGAAGAAAAAAGGCGGTCGCTAAGACCGGACGGACGTCACGGGCTCGAGGGTCCGTCAGGTTCAGGTTGTGCGTAAACGTTTGTCGCCCCCGTCGGCACCCGGCTGCATAAAGCGGCCGCCACCGAGGACGGGGGCGTCGGCGTGTTGGGCGGGCGGCGTGGCGCCGGCGCCATCTGGCGAAGCCACCCGCCTGGCATCTGGCGCTATCGTTGGGGCGGAATGAGCGGCGGCCGGGGCGATGCCTGCGTCATCCTGTCATGGCGCCGCGGCGTCGCGTTCACTTGCGCCAAGACGCGGCCATACCGACATTTTTCGCGCAACCGGCGACGTTGCGCGGCGCCATCGCGGCGCCGCCGCGTGGCGGAAGAACCGCGTCCGGCACGAGGACTGCCATGAACTATTTTCGGACGGCGCTGCTGCTCGCGGGTCTGACCGCGCTGTTCATGGGCGTCGGCTTTCTCATTGGCGGCGGTGGCGGCGCCATGATCGCGCTGGTGGTCGCCGCCGGCATGAACCTGTTCGCCTACTGGAATGCCGACAAGATGGTGTTGGCGATGCATGGCGCGCACGAGGTCGATCCGCGCTCGGCGCCGGAACTCTACGCGATGGTCGCCGAACTCGCGCGCCGCGCCCGGCTGCCGATGCCGCGCCTCTATATCATGGACAATCCGCAGCCCAACGCCTTTGCCACAGGCCGCAATCCGCAGAACGCTGCGGTCGCGGTGACCACCGGCCTCATGCGGGCGCTCGACCAGAACGAAATCGCCGGCGTCGTCGCTCACGAGCTGGCGCACATCGCCAACCGCGACACGCTGATCATGACCATCACCGCCACCATTGCCGGCGCCATTTCGATGCTCGGCAATTTCGCGCTGTTCTCCGGGCTCGGCGGCAGCCGCGACAACAATAACGACAGCAGCGGTGGCTTGGGCCTGATTGGCACCATGGCGATGGTGATCCTGGCGCCGATCGCCGCGCTTCTGGTGCAGATGGCGATCAGCCGCACCCGCGAATATGCCGCCGATAATCTCGGCGCGCAGATTTCCGGCGAGCCGCTGGCGCTGGCGTCGGCGCTGAACAAGATCGCCAGCATCGCGCATATGGTGCCGAACGAGGCGGCCGAGCATCAGCCGGCGACCGCGCACCTGTTCATCATCAATCCCCTGTCCGGCGCGCGCATGGACAACTTGTTCGCCACTCATCCGGCGACCGAGAACCGCATCGCCGCGCTCCAGCAACTGGCCGCCGCCTTCGGCATGCGTCCCGCCGCTACGGGCGCGCCGCGCCACGGCGTCTGGGGCGGCGGGCAAGGCGGTTCGTCCCCCGGCGGGCCGTGGGGCGGTGGCGGCAGCCGCCGCGGGCCGTGGGGGTAGGGCAGCCACATGCTCGCTTTTCCCTCTCCCACAAGGGGAGAGGTTTTTCGGCGTCCTCGGCTCGCTCCGCGGGGTTAAGGCCCTCCCTCGACTCTCCGCCCCCCCGCCGCTAAATAACCCGGAGAAACATCAAGCCGGACGGGCCTTTATGCCCCCGGCCGGGGTGTGGGGCCGGGGGGCTCGCCGCACGCCGATAGAACAGGGTTCCCGATAAGGGTTTGGGCGTTCGGACATGAGTGGCGTCAACGAGATCAGAAATACCTTCCTCGACTATTTCGCCAAGGCCGAGCACCGCGTGGTGCCGTCCTCGGCGCTGGTGCCGCGCAACGACCCGACGCTGATGTTCACCAATGCCGGCATGGTGCAGTTCAAGAACGTCTTCACCGGCGTCGAGAAGCGCGATTATGTCCGCGCCGCCACGGCGCAGAAATGCGTGCGCGCCGGCGGCAAGCACAACGACCTCGACAATGTCGGCTACACCGCCCGGCATCACACCTTCTTCGAGATGCTCGGCAATTTCTCGTTCGGCGACTATTTCAAGGAGCGCGCCATCGAGCTCGCCTGGACGCTGATTACCAAGGAATTCGGCCTGCCCAAGGACAAGCTCCTGGTCACCGTCTATGCCGACGACGACGAGGCTCATCGCCTGTGGAAGAAGATCGCCGGGTTTGACGACAGCCGCATCATCCGCATCGGCACTTCGGACAATTTCTGGCAGATGGGCGACACCGGTCCGTGCGGCCCGTGCTCGGAGATCTTCATCGACCAGGGCCCGGCGCTGCAGGGCGGCCCGCCGGGTTCGCCGGACGAGGATGGCGATCGCTTCCTCGAGTTCTGGAATCTCGTGTTCATGCAATACGAGCAGATCGAGCCGGGCAACCGGGTGGCGCTGCCGCGCCCGTCGATCGACACCGGCATGGGGCTGGAGCGTATTGCCGCCATCATGCAGGGCGTGCACTCGAACTACGACACCGATCTGTTCCGCTCGCTGATCGAGGCGGTGTCGCACGCCATCGGCCGCGGCCCGACCGAGGACAACCGCGCTTCATACCGCGTCATCGCCGATCACCTGCGGGCCTCGTCGTTCCTGGTCGCCGACGGCGTGCTGCCGTCGAACGAAGGCCGCGGCTACGTGCTCCGCCGCATCATGCGCCGCGCCATGCGCCACGCCGAGCTGCTGGGCGCCAAGGACCCGCTGATGTTCCGCCTGGTGCCGGCGCTGACCCGCGAGATGGGCCAGGCCTATCCGGAATTGACGCGCGCCGAGGCGCTGATCACTGAGACGCTCAAGCTCGAGGAAACGCGCTTCCGCAACACGCTGGCCAAGGGCCTGTCGATCCTCGACGACGCTTCGAAGTCGCTGAAGAAGGGCGACATGTTCGACGGCGAGACCGCATTCACGTTGTACGACACTTACGGCTTCCCGCTCGATCTGACGCAGGACGCGCTGAAGACGCGCGGCATCTCGGTCGACGTCGCCTCGTTCACCGACGCGATGGAGCGCCAGCGCGCCAAGGCGCGCGAGTCTTGGAAGGGCTCGGGCGATGCGGCGAGCGAGACCATCTGGTTCCCGCTGCGTGAAAAGCTCGGCTCCACCGAATTCCTCGGCTACGAGACCGAGAGCGCCGAAGGCGTGGTGTCGGCGCTGGTCAAGGGCGGCAAGGAAGTCGCAGCACTGAAAGCCGGCGAGACCGGCCAGATCGTGCTCAACCAGACGCCGTTCTATGGCGAGTCCGGCGGCCAGGTCGGCGACACCGGCGAAATGCGCTCAACCGGCATCAAGATCGCCGTCACCGATACGCAGAAGAAGCAGGGCGACCTGTTCGTCCACGACGTCAAGGTCGTCGAGGGTACGGTGAAGGTCGGCGACCCGCTGCTGCTCGAGGTCGATCACGGCCGCCGTTCCGCCATCCGCCAGAACCATTCGGCGACGCATCTCCTGCACGAGGCGCTGCGCCTGGTGCTGGGCGATCACGTCGCGCAGAAGGGCTCGATGGTCGCGCCTGATCGCTTGCGTTTCGACTTCTCGCATCCCAAGCCCGTGACGGCCGAGGAACTGGCGCGCGTCGAGGACATCGCCAACGATATCGTGCTGCAGAATGCGCCGGTGACGACGCGGCTGATGGCGCTCGACGACGCGCGCACCTCCGGCGCCCGCGCTTTGTTCGGCGAAAAATATGGCGACGAAGTCCGCGTCGTCGCGATGGGCGAGCCTTCTTCAGGTTCTTTGGGCAACACGCTCGGCTGGTCGGTCGAACTGTGCGGCGGCACGCATGTCAAGCGCACCGGTGACATCGGCTTCATCACCGGCCTCACCGACAGTGGCGTCGCCGCCGGCGTGCGCCGTCTCGAGGCGATGACCGGCAAAGCCGCGCGCCACCACGTCAACAAGGAGCTCAACATCGCGCGTCACGCGGCGGCCGAGCTGAAGGCGCCGCTCGACGAAATGCCGGCGCGCATCGCCGCGCTCATCGACGAGCGCAAGAAGCTGGAGCGTGAACTCACCGACGCGCGCAAGAAGCTGGCGATGGGCGGCGGCGCCGGTGACGCTGCCGGCAGTGCGGCGAGCGACATCCGCACCGTCGGCGATATCAAGCTGATGGCGCGCGCCGTCTCCGGCATCGACATCAAGGATCTCAAGAGCCTCGCCGACGAGGGCAAGAAGCAGATCGGCTCCGGCGTCGTCGCCCTGGTGGCGACCAGCGAGGACGGCAAGGCCGGCATCGTGGTGGGCGTGACCGCCGATCTGACGTCGCGCTTTTCCGCCGTCGATCTGGTGCGCAAGGCCTCCGAGGCGCTCGGCGGCAAAGGCGGCGGCGGCCGGCCCGACATGGCGCAGGCCGGCGGGCCGGACGGCGCCAAGGCCGACGCGGCGCTAAAGGCGGTCGAGGCGGCGCTCGGCGGCTGAGCGAAAGCAGTAAGGCATGACCTCCGGCGGCATCGTCATTCGTCCGTGTACGGACGCGGCGCGCGCGGCCGAGCTGCTCGCTCTAACGCAGGACGCATTCGGCGCTTTTCCGATCGACCCGCCGTCGGGCGTGCTCAAGGAAACCGTCGCGGATTTCGCCGCGCGGCTCGCCAGCGAGATCTGTCTGATCGCGGAAGCCGGCGACGTGTTCGTCGGCGCGGTGTTCTGCAGGCGCGACGGCGATTCGCTCTATATCGGCCGCCTTGCAGTGCGGCCGGACTGGCGCCGGCGCGGCATTGCCAGCGCGCTGGTCGAGGCGGCGAAAGCCGAAGCCGGCCGCATCGGCGCGGTACGGATGACGCTCCGCGTCCGGATTGCGCTGGAGAGCAACGTGGCGCTGTTCAAGCGCCACGGCTTCTCGATCACCGCCACGCACTGCCACCCGGGCTATACCCACCCGACATTTTATGACATGGAATTGCGTCTCGCCGGACGGCGAGGGCAGGAGAGCTGACATGATCGGCCATATCCATCTCACCCTCATCATGCTCGCCGCTCTCATCGCCGTGGCGAGTCCCGGGCCTGCGGTGCTGGCGATCGCCGGCACGTCGATGAATGCCGGCCGCCGCAGCGGCTTGGTGTTCGCCTCCGGTGTGACCACCGGCTCGCTCACTTGGTCGATCGGCGCCGCCGCCGGCTTGAGCGCCGTGATGCTCGCCAATGCCTGGCTGATCGAAGTCGTCCGCTATTTCGGCGCCGGCTATCTGTTGTTCCTCGCCTTCAAGTCGGCGCGTTCGGCGCTGACGCCGGGCAACGCCGCGCCGCAGGGACTGACAGCGGCGCCGCCGCGGCGCGCTTTCGTGCGCGGCCTGACGCTGCATCTCACCAATCCGAAGGCGATCCTGTTCTTCGGCTCGCTCTATTCCTTCGGCGTGCCGGCCGACGCCACGGTGGCCGATCTTGCACTCATCGTCGCCGCCGTCGGCATCCAGAGCGCCATCGTGCTGCACGGTTACGCGCTCCTGTTCTCGAATCCGACCGTGGTGGCCGGCTATCTGAAGCTCAGGCGCTGGTTCGACGGCGTGTTCGCCGTCGCCTTCGGCTATGCCGGCTATAAGATCCTATCGGCCAAGCTGCAGAGTTAAGTGAGGCGGCGGCTGGCCCGGGACGGCAAATACCGGCGGCGGCCGCGGCTGCTGCTATAGTCTCGGCTGTCCGAATCGACGGCGATAGCGGCCATGGCGACTACAAAAATCTCCGACCTGCGCCGGCAGATCTACCTGGCGCTGGAGCAAGGGCCTGTCGGCAGCGGCGCCGGCATGATGGTTGATCGATTCCTCGTCGTCCTGATCCTCGTCAATCTCATCAACGCCGCGCTGGAGTCGGTGCCGTCGCTGTCAGCCCGCTACGGCGAAGTCTTCCGCGCCATCGAGTATTTTTCGCTCGTCGTCTTCACGGTCGAATATGCGCTTCGTCTGTGGTCGGCGGTCGATCACGGCCCGCACCGGCATCTCAGCGCGGCGCGCGCGCGATTGAAATATGCCCTGAGCCCGACCGGCCTCGTCGATCTCCTCGCGGTGCTGCCGTTCTGGCTCGAATTCGTCACCACCGCCGACCTGCGCTTCCTGCTGGTTTTCCGCATGGTGCGATTCTTCAAGATCGCGCGCTATTCGCCGGCGATGCGTTCGCTGCTCGACGTGATCTATCGCGAGCGCCGTGCGCTGTTCGGCTGTCTGGTGATTACCCTGGGCGCCACCTTGGTGTCGGCATCGCTGATGCATCTGGCCGAAGGCCACATCCAACCGGACAAACTCGGCACCATCCCCGACGCCATGTGGTGGGCGATCGTCACCATCGGTACCATCGGTTACGGCGACGTCGTGCCGGTGACGCCGCTTGGCAAATTGATCGCGACCGGCACCATCTTTCTCGGCGTCATGATGATCGCGCTGCCGGTCGGCATCATCGCCACCGCGTTCTCCGAGCAGATCCACCGCCGCGAGTTCGTCGTCACCTGGAGCATGATCGCGCGGGTGCCGCTGTTCTCCGAACTCGATGCGCAGCAGATCGCCAACGTGATGGAGCTGTTGCGCGCCCAGGTCGCCGAAGCGGGGCAGGTGATCGTGCGCGAGGGCGATGCCGCGCATTCGATGTATTTCATCGCCGCCGGCCGCGTCGAGGTGGCGCTCAAGGGGCGCGAACCGATCGCGCTCGGTCCGGGGCAATTCTTCGGCGAGGTTGCCGTGCTGCGCCGCGCCCGGCGTTCGGCGACCGCGACGGCGGCGACCCGCACCAGCCTCCTGGTGCTCGATGCCCAGGACCTGCACGCGCTGATGAACCGCGAACCGACGATCGCCGAGCGCGTCCACGAGGTCGTGCGCACGCGCATCGGCGAACCAGTGACGCCGAAGGGCGACATCGCCCCTGGCGAAGTCGGCTGAAGCGGAGGCCGGCGCCGGCCTGTTCCTAAAGATGGCTCACGCCGGCCCTTTCTGAAGGCCGCCTATGCCGCCATCGCCTTCTTCAAATTGTCGTCGATCTTGTCGAGGAAGCCGGTGGTCGACAGCCACTTCTGGTCGGGGCCGACCAGCAGGGCGAGGTCCTTGGTCATGAAGCCGGCCTGCACGGTGTCGATGCAGACCTTTTCCAGCGTCAGCGAGAACTTCATCAGCGCGTCATTGTTGTCGAGCTTGGCGCGGTGCGCCAGGCCGCGGGTCCAGGCGAAGATCGAGGCGATCGAATTGGTCGAGGTTTCCTCGCCGCGCTGGTGCTGGCGGTAATGGCGCGTCACGGTGCCGTGCGCGGCCTCCGCTTCGACGACCTTGCCGTCCGGCGTCATCAATACCGAGGTCATCAGGCCGAGCGAACCGAAGCCCTGCGCCACGGTGTCGGACTGCACGTCGCCGTCGTAGTTCTTGCAAGCCCAGACATAGCCGCCCGACCATTTCAGCGCCGAGGCGACCATGTCGTCGATCAGGCGGTGCTGGTAGATGAGCTTCTTGGCCTCGAACTTATCCTTGAATTCCTCGTCGAACACCTTTTGGAACAGCTCCATGAAGCGGCCATCGTACTGCTTCAGGATGGTGTTCTTGGTCGACAGATAGAGCGGGTAGCCGCGGTTCAGCGCGTAGTTCATCGAGGCGCGGGCGAAGTCGATGATCGATTCATCGAGATTGTACATGGCCATGGTGACGCCGGAGCCCGGCGCCTTGAACACTTCCTTCTCGATCACCTGGCCGTCGTCGCCGACGAACTTGAGCGTCAGTGTGCCCTTGCCGGGGAATTTGAAATCGGTGGCGCGATACTGGTCGCCATAGGCGTGGCGGCCGATGATGATGGGCTGGGTCCAGCCCGGCACCAGGCGCGGCACGTTCTTGCAGATGATGGGCTCGCGGAAAATGGTGCCGCCGAGGATGTTGCGGATGGTGCCGTTCGGCGAGCGCCACATTTCCTTGAGGCCGAACTCCTGCACGCGGCCTTCGTCCGGCGTGATGGTGGCGCACTTGACGGCGACGCCGACTTCCTTGGTCTTGTTGGCGGCGTCGACGGTGATTTGGTCGTTGGTCTCGTCGCGCTTCTCAACTGACAGGTCGTAATACAGAAGATCGATGTCGAGATAAGGGTGGATCAGCTTGTCCTTGATGAGCTGCCAGATGATGCGCGTCATCTCGTCGCCGTCCATTTCGACGACGGGGTTCTTCACCTTGATCTTCGCCATATTAGAAAGCCATTTTTTTTGGAGAACCGGCAGGTATCGCCAGTGAGCTGAAAATCCGGCGCGCTCGTCGGAGCGCGCCGGTATCCGTTATCAAAGCTCGCCGATCGCCGCGTTCAGCGTGGCGCTCGGCCGCATCGCGGACGACGTCTTTTTCTGGTCGGGCAAGTAATAGCCGCCGGTATCGACCGGCTTGCCCTGAGCGGCGAGCAGTTCATCGTTGATCTTGGCTTCGCTGGCCGCCAGCTTTTCCGCCAGCGGCTTGAAGCGCGCGGCGAGGCCGGAGCTGTTGTCGCGCCGGGCCAGCGCCTTGGCCCAGTAGAGCGCCAGGTAGAAATGGCTGCCGCGATTGTCCAGTTCGCCCACCTTGCGCGCCGGTGAGCGGTTGTGCTCGAGGATCTCGCTGTTGGCCTCATCGAGCGTCTCGGCCAGGACCTTCACGTCCTCGTTGCCGCTGACCTGCGCGAGATGTTCGAGCGAGGCGCCCAGCGCCAGGAACTCGCCCAGCGAATCCCAGCGCAGGTAGCCTTCGTTCTTGAGTTGCTCGACATGCTTGGGCGCCGAGCCGCCGGCCCCGGTCTCGAACAGGCCGCCGCCATTCAGCAGCGGAACGATCGACAGCATCTTGGCCGACGTGCCGAGCTCCATGATCGGGAACAGGTCGGTCAGATAATCGCGCAGCACGTTGCCGGTGACCGAGATCGTGTCCAGGCCCTTGCGGATGCGCTCGAGCGAGAATTTCGTCGCCTCGACCGGCGGCATGATGCGGATGTCGAGGCCTTTGGTGTCTTCGTTCTTCAGGTACTTCTCGACCTTGGCGATGAGCTGCGCGTCGTGCGCGCGTTTGGCATCGAGCCAGAACACCGCCGGGGTGTTGGTGAGACGCGCGCGGCGCACCGCGAGCTTGACCCAATCCTGGATCGGCGCGTCCTTGACTTGGCACATGCGGAAGATATCGCCGGTCTCGACCTTCTGGGTCATCAGGACCTTGCCGTCCTCGGCGACCACGTTGACGGTACCGTCCGCAGGGATGCGGAAGGTCTTGTCGTGCGAGCCGTATTCCTCGGCCGCCTGCGCCATCAGGCCGACATTCGGCACGCTACCCATCGTCTTCGGGTCGAACGCGCCGTTCGCCTTGCAGTCGTCGATGACGGCCTGGAACAAAGTCGCGTAGCAGCGGTCGGGGATCGCGGCGATGCAGTCGTGCAGCTTGCCATCGGGGCCCCACATCTTGCCCGACTCGCGGATCATCGCCGGCATCGACGCGTCGATGATCACGTCGGACGGTACGTGCAGGTTGGTGATGCCCTTGTCCGAATTGACCATGGCAAGGGCCGGCCGCTTGGCGTATTCGGCCTGGATGTCCGCCTTGATCGCCGCCTTCTCGGCTTCGGGCAAGGTTTCGATCTTGTTCAGCATCTCGGCGACGCCGGTGTCGGGATTGACGCCGAGCTTGGCGAGAGTTGTGCCGTGCTTTTTGAAGACGTCGGCGAAGAACACCGAAATGCAATGACCGAACAGGATGGGATCGGAGATCTTCATCATCGTCGTCTTGACGTGCAGCGAGAACAGGATGCCGTCCTTCTTCGCCGCCTCGATCGCGTCGGCGTAGAAGGCGTCGAGCGCCTTCACGTTCATCACCGAGCAATCGATCACTTCGCCGGCCTGCAGCGGCGTCTTGGCCTTCAGCACCGTCACCGCGCCATCGTTGCCGACAAATTCGATCTTGGCGTTGGTCGGCGCCGCAACGGTGGTCGCGACTTCCGAGCCATAGAAATCGTTGCTCGACATGTGCGCCACGCGGGTTTTCGAATCCTTGGCCCACGCGCCCATCTTGTGCGGGTGGCTGCGCGCATAGGCCTTGACGGCGCCGGCGGCGCGGCGGTCGGAGTTGCCCTCGCGCAGTACCGGATTGACCGCGCTGCCCAGCACCTTGCCGTAGCGAGCGCGGATTTCCTTGTCCGCCGGCGTCGCATCGCTTTCGGGATAGTCGGGGACGTCGTAGCCCTTGCTCTGCAGTTCCTTGATCGCGGCCTTGAGCTGCGGGATCGAGGCGGAAATATTGGGCAGCTTGATGATATTGGCTTCCGGCTTCATCGCCAGCTTGCCGAGCTCGGCGAGCTCGTCGTTGATCTTTTGCTCGGGCTTCAGCTTCTCGGGGAAGTTGGCGATGATGCGGCCGGCCAGCGAAATGTCCTTCAGCTTCACCGAAACGCCCGCCGCGCCGACGAAGGCTTCAACGATCGGCAGCAGGGAATAGGTCGCGAGCGCGGGGGCTTCGTCGACTTTTGTCCACATGATTTCGAGATTCGGCATGCTTAAACCCCAGGTCTCAAGCGCTTGTTGGCGGGTGTGGTTGCGCGCCCTATAGCATCCCGCTTTGGGGGGCGGAAGCCGCGCTTTCGCAGGGTCCGGTAGGGCGTTATAGAGCCCGGGAACGGAGCTTTCCTGCCATGCCCGGAGCCGGGACCGACAAGACCAAACGCTGGATCGAGCAGCCGGGGCCGGTGGTGGTGCTGGTCGAGCCGCAGATGGGCGAGAACATCGGCGCCGCCGCGCGCGCTATGGCCAATTTTGGCCTGGGCCGGCTACGGCTGGTCAAGCCGCGCCAGGGCTGGCCGAACGAGAAGGCGGTCACGATGGCGGCGGGCGCGACCCGCGTGCTCGACGCCGCGCAGCTTTACGAGACGCTGGAAGAGGCGGTGGCCGATTGCTCTTTCGTCGTCGCCACAACGGCGCGCCACCACGACCAGCTCAAGGCCATCGTCAATGCTGAACAGGCGGCGAGCGAAATGGCGCCGCGCGTTGCCGCCGGCGATACCGTGGCGCTGGTGTTCGGCCGCGAGCGCAACGGTCTGGAAAATCACGAGGTCGGGCTCGCCGATCGCATCCTGACACTGCCGGTCAATCCGGCCTTCGCCTCGCTCAACCTGGCGCAGGCGGTGATCGTCGTCGCCTATGAGTGGTTCAAGCTCGCCGGCCGCGAGGCGGTGCGCGAGGACGAGCCGCGCCGCTCGCCGCCGGTCGGCAAGCAGCAACTCGGCGCCTTCTTCCGCGATCTCGAACGCGAACTGGAAAAGGTCGAGTTCTTCCGGCCCGCCGAGAAGCGCGAGACCATGGTGATCAACCTGCGCAACATCTTCACCCGCATGGAGCTGACGCAGCAGGACATCCGCACCCTGCACGGCGTCATCATGTCGATCGCCAATGGCCGCAAGGGCCCGGCGCGCGGCGGCACGCTCGATCCCGCTGCGGCCGAGGAATTGCGCGGCATCATTGCCGACCACGGCGCCGGCACCGTCATGCAGGAACGCGCGCCGGTGAAGGGGCTCGCCCGGCTGTTGCGGCGCAATCCGACCGAGGCCGAGCGCACCTTCTGGACGGCACTGACCAATGACCGGCGCTTCGCCGGCTTCAGCTTCAAACGGCAAGTGCCGCTCGGCCCGCATATGGCCGATCTCGTGTCGATCCCGCTGCGTTGCGTGATCGAACTCATTCCGGCGAACGAGACGGAAGCGGCGCAGGGCTCGCGGCCGGCGCGTCATCAATGGCTGGAAGCGCGCAATTACCGCGTCATCACCATCGCTGCGGCAGATGTCGAGAAGGACGTGAAGGCTGTGCTGGATGATCTGGCGCCGCGCGTCACCGCGCCGACACCCTAGAACGCGTCGCGGGCGCCGGTCGCCTTCATCGGCAGCATCTTCAACGCCGCAGCCGAGCCCTCGCGCACCACGCTGAAATCGCTGCCGACGGTCATGAAGCGGAAGCCCCGTTTGGCCATGTCGAGCGCGCGCTGCGCGTCGCGGCAGTAGATGCCGGGAATCTTGCCGGCCTTGTTGGCGGCGGCGCAGATCCGGTCGATCGCGGCATTGACCTCGGGCGCGTCGATGTCCTGCGCCTTGCCGGTCGACAATGAGGTCGACAGATCGTAGGGGCCGATGAACAGCGCGTCGATGCCGGGCGTCGCGGCGATCGCCTCGACATTGGCAAGCGCTTCCGGCGTCTCGATCATGGCGAAGGTGAGGGTGCCGTCATTGGCGGCGCGCAGGTAATCGGTCGCCGGCATCTGGCCTTGCAGCATGGTGGCGCGCGGCGGTCCGAACGAGCGCTCGCCGAGCGGCGGGTATTTGGCGGCGGCGGCAAAGCGCCGCGCGTCGTCGGCCTTGTTGATCATCGGTGCGATGATGCCTTCGGCGCCGAAATCGAGCGCGCGGCTGACCAGGGCGAAATCGTCGAGCGGCACCCGGACGAAGGGGGCGGAGCCGGCGTGATGGACGCCGCCGATACCGGCGATCAGCTCGGTCGTATCCCACAGCCCGTGCTGCGCGTCGAGCACGACCGCCGGGAAGCCTTCGCGCGCAATGGTCTCGGCCACGATGGGAGACCCCATCATGCACCAGCCGGAGAATACAGTCTCGCCCGCGCGCAGCCGGCGGGCGAGCGAGAAGGCGGTCATTGCCATCCGCCCTCAGCTTTTCTGGATCTGCGCGACCGCCTGCGCCAGAAGTTCGTTCATCTGGGCGCGAATCTGCTGCTCGGTGATGCCTTTGCCCTCAAGGTCCTTCGCGACCTTCTTGAAAACGTCGTGGTCGCCGGCTTCCTCGAAGTCCGACAGCACGACCTCCTTGGCATAGGCCTCGGCGTCCGGACCGGACTTGCCGAGCAGGCCCGCGGCCCAAAGGCCGAGAAGCTTGTTGCGGCGAGCCATCGCCTTGAACTGCAATTCCTCGTCATGCGCGAATTTCTTTTCGAAGCCTTCTTCGCGCTTGTCGAACGTCGTCATGCCGCCCTCACGATTGACAGGATTATAATGCGCTTGCATATCGCCCGACGGGGGTCAAGGCAACCTACGCGCCTCTTATTACGGCAAAATTGCGAAGTGGAAAACGTCGCACCCCGTCGATTGTGCTGCCCGAACCGTTGGGCTAGGTTGACCTCGTGGCCCAGCCGTTTTAGCGCAGAGCGACTTTCATTTTGCGTTCGAACGATCAGCCCGGACCACAGCCGCGGATCTTGACGCTTTTGATTTAAAAGGGAACCACGGCACCCATGGACATCCACCAACCACGGTACATCCCGATGAGCCGACGCCGCCGCATTTACGAAGGCAAGGCGAAGGTCCTCTATGAGGGCCCGGAGCCAGGGACGCTGATTCAGCACTTCAAGGACGACGCCACCGCCTTCAACGCCAAAAAGCATGAGGTGATCGAAGGCAAGGGCGTTCTGAACAACCGTATCTCGGAATACGTCTTCCAGCACTTGAACGATATCGGCGTGCCCACTCACTTCATCCGCCGGCTCAACATGCGCGAGCAGTTGATCCGCGAGGTGGAAATCATTCCGCTCGAAGTCGTGGTGCGCAACGTCGCCGCCGGCTCGCTGGCGACCCGCCTCGGCATCGAGGAAGGTACGCAGCTGCCGCGCTCGATCATCGAGTTCTATTACAAGAACGACAAGCTCAACGACCCGATGGTGTCGGAAGAGCACATCACGGCGTTCGGCTGGGCCTCGCCCCAGGAAATCGACGACATCATGGCGCTCGCCATCCGCGTCAACGACTTCCTGTCGGGCCTGTTCCTCGGCGTCGGCATCCGTCTCGTCGACTTCAAGATGGAAACCGGCCGGCTGTGGGAAAACGACGTGATGCGCATCGTCGTCGCCGACGAGATCTCGCCGGATTCCTGCCGGTTGTGGGACATCAAGACCAACGACAAGATGGACAAGGACCGTTTCCGCCGCGACATGGGCGGGCTGGTCGAGGCCTATACCGAAGTTGCCAAGCGTCTCGGCATCGTTGCCGAGGGCGAGCGGCCGCAGGGCTCCGGGCCGGTGCTGGTGAAAGGCTGAGGACGGCGATTCGCCGTTATTGAGCCGAATCCGCAAGGATGCTAACCGGGGGCCTTGTTGGCCCCCGTTTTGCTTCTAGATCCGCGTTGGAAACACCGATGAAAGCTCGCGTCACCGTTACCCTGAAATCCGGCGTTCTCGATCCGCAGGGCAAGGCGATCGAAGGTGCACTGCGTTCGCTCGGTATTCAGGGTGTCGCCTCGGTCCGCCAGGGCAAGGTGTTCGACATCGAGATCGAGGGCGGCGACCCGAAAAAAGCCGAGGCGCTGCTCAACGAGGCCGCCGATAAGCTGCTGGCGAATACGGTGATCGAGAATTATCGCGTCGAGGTCATCGGATAGAATCGAGCCACTCGCCATGAAAGCCGCCGTCCTCGTCTTCCCCGGAATCAATCGCGAGCGCGATATGGCGCGCACCCTAAAGCTGACCTCCGGTCATGAACCGGCGATGGTCTGGCATGCCGAGCACGAACTGCCGGCCGGCACCGACCTGGTCGTGGTGCCGGGCGGCTTTTCCTACGGCGACTACCTGCGTTGCGGCGCCATTGCCGCGCGCTCGCCGGTGATGGACGCGGTGCGCAAATTCGCCGCCGGCGGCGGCCTGGTGCTCGGCGTCTGCAACGGCTTCCAGATTCTGTGCGAATCCGGCCTGTTGCCGGGCGTATTGATGCGCAACGAGAACCTGCGCTTCATCTGTCGCGACGTGTTCCTCAAGGTCGAGCGCTCGGACACGCCGTTCACCCGCGGCTACAATGCCGGACAGGTGATCCGCGTGCCGGTGGCCCATGGCGAGGGCAATTACATTGCCGATGGCGAGACCATCGCGCGGCTCGAGGGCGAGGGGCGGGTGATTTTCCGCTACTCGTCGCCCGACGGCATGATCGATCCGGACTGGAACCATAACGGCGCCATCAACGCCATTGCCGGCATCGTCAATGACCGCGGCAATGTGCTCGGTATGATGCCGCATCCGGAAAATCACGTCGAAGCCGAGATCGGCTCGACCGACGGCCGCGGCCTGTTCGCCGGCTTGGCCGAGGCGCTCAAAAAGGCGGCCTGAGGCCGTCTCCGGCGTTCCGAGCCGGCCGCGCAGGCGGTACAAGGCCGCAGTCGGGGCGCTGGATGCTGGACGGGCCCGAATTTCCTCTGGAAGCCGCGCATTAGGGTGTCTAAGTCCCGGGGTGTCCGTGCTAGGCAAAATTGCGCCGCTGCCCTCAGGAATCCCATGCTGCCGAACGACGTCAAAATCACCCCTGAACTGGTTGCCGAACACGGCCTCAAGCCTGACGAATACCAGCGGATTCTGGACCTGATCGGCCGCGAGCCGACGCTGACCGAACTCGGCATTTTCTCGGCGATGTGGAACGAGCACTGCTCGTACAAGTCCTCGAAGGTTCACCTGCGCGGGTTGCCGACCAAGGCGCCGTGGGTGATCCAGGGGCCCGGCGAGAATGCCGGCGTCATCGACATCGGCGACGGGCTCGCCTGCGTCTTCAAGATGGAGAGCCACAACCACCCGAGCTACATCGAGCCCTATCAGGGTGCGGCGACGGGCGTCGGCGGTATCCTGCGCGACGTCTTCACGATGGGCGCGCGGCCGATCGCCTGCCTCAACGCATTGAGCTTCGGCGCGCCGGAGCATCCAAAGACCCGGCATCTCGTCTCCGGCGTGGTCGCCGGCATCGGCGGCTACGGCAATTCTTTCGGCGTGCCGACGGTCGCCGGCTCGGTGCGCTTTCACAAGCGCTATGACGGCAACATCCTGGTCAACGCCATGGCGGTGGGGCTCGCCGAGACCGACAAGATTTTCTACGCCGCGGCGTCCGGCGTCGGCATGCCGATTGTCTATCTCGGCTCCAAGACCGGCCGCGACGGCATTCACGGCGCCTCGATGGCGTCGGCCGAATTCGACGACAAGAGCGACGAGAAGCGCCCGACCGTGCAGGTCGGCGATCCGTTCTCGGAAAAGCTGCTGCTCGAAGCCTGCCTCGAGATCATGGCGAAGGATTGCGTCATCGCCATCCAGGACATGGGCGCGGCGGGTTTGACGTCGTCGGCGACCGAGATGGGCGCCAAGGGCAATCTCGGCGTCACGCTCGATCTCGACAAGGTGCCGTGCCGCGAAGAGGGCATGACGGCTTACGAAATGATGCTGTCGGAGAGCCAGGAGCGCATGCTCATGGTGCTCAAGCCCGACAAGGAAAAGGAAGCCGAAGCCATCTTCCGCAAATGGGGCCTCGATTTCGCGGTGGTCGGCGAGACCACGCCGTCGATGCGCTTCATCGTCAAGCATCGCGGCCAAGTGATGGCCGACCTGCCGATCAAGGAACTCGGCGATTCAGCGCCGGAATACAAGCGGCCTTTCGTCAGCCTCGAGAAGCCGTTGCCGGTCGATGCCGGCGCCATCGAGCCGCGCGGCAGCATCGCCGACGCGCTGGAGCGTCTCGTCGCCACGCCCGACCTGTGCTCGAAGCGCTGGGTGTGGGAGCAGTACGATCACATCATCGGCGGCAACACCGTGCAGCGCCCGGGCGGCGATGCCGCCGTGGTGCGCGTGCTTGATGGTCCGAAGGGGCTCGCGCTGACCACCGACGTGACGCCGCGCTATTGCGAGGCCAATCCGTTCGAGGGCGGCAAGCAGGCGGTCGCCGAATGCTGGCGCAACCTCACCGCGGTCGGCGCCACGCCGCTCGCCATCACCGACAATCTCAACTTCGGCAATCCGGAACGGCCCGAGATCATGGGCCAGTTCGTTGGCTGCGTGCGCGGCATCGCCGAGGCCTGCAAGGCGCTCGCCTTTCCGGTCGTGTCCGGCAACGTCTCGCTCTACAACGAGACCAACGGGAAGGCGATTTTGCCGACGCCGTCGATCGGCGCCGTCGGCGTCATCGCCGACTTCAAGAAGAGCGCGACGCTCGCATTCAAGAAGCAGGGCGAAGCGATCTTTGTCGTCGGCGAGACCACCGGCTGGCTCGGCCAGTCGATTTACCTGCGTGAGATCTGCGCGCGCGAAGAGGGCGCGCCGCCGCCGGTCGATCTCACCGAGGAAAAGGAAAACGGCGACTTCGTCCGTGCGCTCATTCTCGACGGCGTGGCGACCGCCGCCCACGACGTCTCCGATGGCGGGCTCCTGGTGGCTTTGGCCGAGATGGCGATGGCCTCGGGGATCGGCGCCAGGCTCGATGCCGCACCCGACGACGTCCCGGAGCACGCTTATTGGTTCGGCGAGGACCAGGCCCGCTATGTCGTGACGGTGCCGGCGGCACAGGCTGACGCGCTGACGGCGCGGGCCCGCGAGGCCAACGTGCCGGTCTGGCGCATCGGTGTTACGGGCGGCGACGCCGTCGCCGTCGCGGGGCAGCGGGCGCTCGCGGTCGCCGATCTGAACGCGCGTAGCGAGGATTGGCTGCCGGGCTACATGGCCGGCCACGACTAGAAAACCCTGACGAGCGTTTCGCGCCGGGCCTTGACGTTTGGCTCATCATGTACCATGTAAAGTTACATGAGACGCGACAGTCGATTATCGGGCGTTCTGCATATCCTTTTGCATATGGCGCGGCAGTCGGAACCGCTGACATCCGAGGCCCTGGCGCGCGCCATGGCCACCAACCCGGTCGTGGTCCGGCGCACCATGGCGGGCCTGCGCGATACGGGCCTGGTTCATTCCGAGAAGGGTCATGGCGGCGGCTGGACCATCGCCCGCGACCCGGCGCGCATCACTTTGCACGACATCTATCTGGCGCTCGGAAAGCCGGACGTTCTGGCGATGTCGAACCGCAACGACGCCCCGGGCTGTCTGGTCGAACAGGCAGTCAACGAGGCGCTCGGCAGCGCCTTCGCCGAAGCCGAGGCTTTGTTGCTGCGCCGTTTCAGCGAGGTGACGCTGGCTCAGTTGAGCGAAAGTTTCGACAGGCGTTTCGCCAAGCGCGGTGCTGATTTTGCGTTGGAGACGATCCATGCTGAATGACACGATCATCGTCGGTGGCGGCTTTGCCGGTCTGGCAGCGGCGACCTATCTTGGACGCGCCCGACGCAGCGTTGACGTCCTCGATACCGGCAAGCCCCGCAACCGTTTTGCCACCGCCTCGCATGGCTTCCTCGGCCAAGATGGTCAGAACCCGGTGACGATTCTCGAAACCGCGCGCGAGCATCTCTCCGCTTATCCCACCGTACGTCTGAGAAGCGCGGAGGCGAGTGAAGTCCAGCCGCATGGCGATGGCTTTGCTGTCCGGCTGGCGAACGGTGAAACGATCGAAGCCCGCACCTTGATTCTCGCCTTCGGGCTTCGCGATGTGCTGCCCGCCATTGCCGGCCTCGCCGAACGCTGGGGCAAGACGGCGCTTCATTGTCCTTATTGCCACGGCTTCGAGTTCAGCGATCGGCCGCTGGGCGTTCTGTACCGCAACGAGATGTCGGTCCATCAAGCGCGGCTGATTGCGGAATGGGGACCGACGACATTGTTCTTGAATGGGGCCATTCTCCGTCCCGAGGACGCCGAGGTTCTGTCGCGTCGTGGCATTGCCATAGAGACAGAACCTGTCGAACACCTCGAAGGTGAGGGCAGCGCATTGTCGACCATCACGCTGAAGGACGGCCGCATTCACCAAATCGCCGCCCTCTATGTCGCGCCGGAATCCCACCTTGGCAGCCCGCTCGCCGATCATTTGGGAGTTCAACTGATCGACGGGCCGCTCGGGCCTATCATCCAAACCGACGCCAACAAGTTGACCTCTGTAGCGGGCGTCTATGCGGCGGGCGATATCGCAAGAGTGCCTCATAGCGTCAGTTGGGCGGTGGCCGATGGCGTGACGGCCGGCACGGCAGTCCATCGCGCGCTTGTGTTCGGATGAATGCGCCAGTTGCCGCAACGAAGGCTGGCTGCTGGCCTATATGGCCGGCCAGGAGTGGGTTCCCGGTCTGGCTTGTTTATTCGGCGCGCCCTGTGCGGACGGTAGTTCGTTGCATAATGTAGATTAAGAAGCGCCGAAAGGCTTTGTTTAATTCGTCTCGTTTACCATGTGGGCGGCCGTGTCATACCGCCCTATTTGGCGTGCCCGGACGCGGCCGTTTACCGGGCCCTATTTGGCCCTTCCGTCACCTTGACCTCACGCTCCGGTCCGGAATCCAGTCATGACATTATCGACCTCGTTGCCGCGCCGTTTTGCCCGCTTGACCAACCGTTTCAGCCTGACCTCGCGCCTCACCATGATGGCGATCATCACCATGGCGCTCGCGGTTGGCGTTTCGATCTGGACGTCGATCTCGATCACCAAGAGCGAGATGTATCGGCGCGCCCAGGAGGCGCTCGACATCAACATCAAGCTGCTCGATAGCGCGCTGCAGGCCTACGGTCCGCCGCGCCGCGACGGCGACAAGTTCTATTTCGGCAATACGCTGGTCAATAACAACTTCGAGGCCGTCGATCGCGTCAAGGCGATCGCCGGCGGCACGGCGACCGTGTTCATGGGCGACCTGCGCGTGGCGACCAATGTCGCCAAGCCGGATGGTTCGCGCGCGGTCGGTACCAAGCTGGCGCCCGGTCCGGTGTACGACACCGTGTTCACCAAGAAGCAGACCTATCGCGGCGAGGCCAACATTCTCGGCACCGAATATCTGACGGTGTACGAGCCGATCATGAGCGGCAGCGATGTGCTCGGCATCGCCTATGTCGGCGTCAAGAAGGCCGCGTTCTTCACCGTGTTGCAAAGCCTGATGACGATGAGCCTGATCGGCGGCCTGATCGTCATTGCGATCGCGGGAGCGGCGATATTCTTCCTGGTCCGCCGCATCTTCGCGCCGGTCGGCGCGATGTGTGGCGAACTCGTTGCCATGGCGAGCCGCGCCTCGGGCGCGAAGCTCGACACCGCGCATATGAACGAGATCGAGGAGATGCGCGCCGCGGTGACGGCGCTCGGCGAAGCCACGCGCGCCAAGGAAGAGGCCGAGGCGGAAGCGGCAGCGCTGCGTGAGCGCGTCGACGCGCAGCGCCGGCAGCGCGCCGATCAGGCCGCGCGTGCGGCGAACGAGCGCAGCCGTGCGGTGGCCGAACGCGCCCGCGCCATGGATGAGATTTCCGCGACGGTGAAGAGAAATGCCGGCGAGGCGGCCGAAGCCGACCGCGTGGCGACGCAGACCAGCGATGTCGCCGACCGCAGCGGCCAGATCGTCGCCCAGGCCGTCGAGGCGATGTCGCGCATCGAGCAGTCCTCGCACAAGATCTCCGACATCATCTCGGTGATCGACGAGATCGCGCGCCAGACCAACCTGTTGGCGCTCAATGCCGCGGTCGAAGCGGCGCGCGCCGGTGACGCCGGGCGCGGCTTCGCCGTGGTGGCGACCGAAGTGCGCAGTCTGGCGCAGCGCTCGTCGCAGGCGGCCAAAGACATCAACCAGCTCATCAGCTCGTCGTCCGAGCGCGTGAAAGAGGGCGTCGATCTCGTCAACAGCGCCGGCTCGTCGCTCGCCGAGATCGTCGACCAAATTCGCAAGGTGGCGGGCATCGTCTCCGGCATCGCGGTCGCCAACAACGAGCAGGCGGCCGGCCTCGAACAGATCAATCGCACGCTCACTCAGCTCGACCAGTCGTCGCATGACGCAGCCGGCTGGGCGGACGAGGACGAGGCCGTCGCGGCCTGAGCCCCGCCCGGGGCCGCGTCGCCTACTGCTGATTGCGCTCCATCACGCGGCGGAGAATGCGCCCGGCCGGCGTGATGCCGGGCGGCAGCCGGCGGTGCTCCGTGGTGGTGGTCGTCGTAGTTGTCGCGGCCGCAGCCGGCACGGCCGCGCCTTCAGCGGGCATCGAATCAGCGATATCGGCGAGCGACGTCTTGCAGTTCGGCGACAGCCGGGCGGCGTTGCGCTGCAGACAGGCCAGCGCCTCGGGGCCGCCGGGCTCCACGCCCTTGCAGTTGCGCCTGAAGTCGGCGCGGCAGGTGTTCTTGACCGCGCTCATCTGCATCGCCGTCGGCATCGGCGGCGCGTCGGCAGCGGCCGGGGCGGCGACGGCGGTCGCAGCCGGCGGCACGGCGGCCTGCTTCGGCATGGTGGCGCCGACGGCGGCCTGGCAACCCGGCGACAGCCGCGCCGCGTTCTTCTGCAGACATTGCAGCGCCTGGGCGCCGCCCGGCTGGACGCCGGAACACTTCGCCATGAAGTCCGAGCGGCAGGCCGACTTGATCGCCGATTGCTGGGCGGCGGTGACCTGAGGCGCCGCCGGAGCCGCGGCGGCCGCTGAGGTCACGGTTTTTGCCGGCTTCGGCACGGCGATGCTGGCAGCCGGCGGCTTGGCGGCGACAATGGCCGGGGCAGGGGCGGCCGGTGCGGCCGCCGCAGCCGGAGCCGGCGGCGGAGCGGCGGGCGGCGGCGCAGCGGGCGTGGCGACCGCCGGGGCGGGCTTCGGCATGGTGGCGTTCACCGCGCTCTGGCAGGATGGCGACAGCTTGGCCATGTTCCGCTGCAGGCACTGCAGGGCTTCCGGGCCGCCGGGCTTCACGCTCATGCAGTTCGACATGTAATCAGAGCGGCAGGATGACTTGATGGCCGCCTGCTGCTCGGCCGTGACCTGGGCGAAGGCGCCCGGTGTCAGCGCGATGCCGAGAGCGCCGGTCAGCGCCGCTGCCAGAATGCGTTGCATGTGCGGCATGTCGTTCCCTCCAAAGGCCGCGAAAGACGCGGCTGGTGAGTTTCTGCCGCATTTATACTCCGCATCGGATCGACCCGGGACTGACATTTTTTGGGTGCAAATTCTGCGCTAAGGGCTGCCGCTGGCGGGCAGGTTGCGTATGGTGGGCCCTAGGAGGACCGACAATGGCAATGGATGCGGGCGAGATTGAGCGACTGATCAAGGAAGGCATTCCGGACGCGCAGGTCACCATCCGGGATCTGGCCGGCGACGGCAATCACTATGCCGCCACCGTGCTGGCGCCGTCCTTCGCCGGCAAATCGCGCGTCCAGCAGCACCAGCTCGTCTACAATGCCCTGAAGGGCAATATGGGCGGGGTGCTCCACGCCTTGGCGCTGCAGACCGGCACGCCCTGACCAGCCGGTTTCTTCCAAAAGGCCAGAATTAACAGTCATTTCGCTCCCACCTTGCCGACCCCCTTGGGGTGGCGGCGCGAACTGCGCTACATATATCGACGACAGCGGCATGGCGGTTCGCGCCGGCCGGCCGCGACCCCGCCCGGGCCACCCGGGACGGACCACTGGATCAACAAGGAACCCGCTGCCATGGGCATCGAGCAGTTCATCGATAACGAAGTGAAGTCGAACGACGTCGTGCTGTTCATGAAGGGCACGCCGCAATTTCCGCAGTGCGGGTTCTCCGGTCAGGTGGTGCAGATCCTCGACCACCTCGGTGTCGCCTATAAAGGCCTGAACGTGCTGGAGTCGATGGACCTGCGCGACGGCATCAAGGCCTATTCGAACTGGCCGACCATTCCGCAGCTCTACATCAAGGGCGAGTTCGTCGGTGGCTGCGATATCGTGCGCGAGATGTTCCAGGCCGGTGAACTGCAGCAGGCGTTCAAGGACGCCGGCGTGCCGGTCGCTGCGGGCGTCTGATCGCAGCCCTTCCAACATGAAAGCGCTGCTGGTCATCGCGGCCATCATCGACGTCGCGCTGGCCGTGCTGCTTGTTGCCGTTTCCGGTTTCCTGTTCGGCGGCGGCCCGCAAAGCGTGAATGCGGGCCCGGGCGTCGCGCTGCTTTACGGCGGAGCGGTCGTTGCCTGCCTCGCCGCGCCGGTCGCCGGCTTCATGTTGAACCGCCGCGGCAAGGGGCCCTTGGGGGTTGTGGTGTCTTTCCTGCCGCCGGCCGGATTTGCCATCGCGCTGACGCTGCCGCCGTCTTATTGAAGCAGAGCCGACGAGGGGCCTATTTGCCCGGGCCCGCGGGACCGATTGCGAGCAGCAGGTCGCGGAAACGTTGCGCCGCCGGGGAGAGGCGGCCCCGCCGGCGTTCCGTCAGTCCGATCGTCCGCCGCACTTCCGGAGTGCCGATCGGTTTCGTCACGATCGTCGGATGTCCCGCCGGCGGCGTCGCCAGTCTCGGCAGAACGGAGACGCCGAGACCGCGCTCAACCAGTCCCAGTGAGGTCGTCAGATGATTGACTTCGTAGCGGAAGCTGAGATGCACGCCGGCCTTCGATAGCGCCTGATCGAGAATGCCGCGATTGCCGCTCGTCCGGCTGACGCCGATGAGCGGTTCGTCTTCGAGGTCGCTCCAGGACAGCCGCTTGCGCCGTGCGATGGCATGATCGCGGCGGCACGCCAGAACAAATGGATCGTCGATCAGCGGCGTGAACGTCAATTCCTCGTGCGTGCTTCCGGTCAGGTTGATGCCAAACTCGGCCTGCCCGCGCGCGACGCTGTCCAGCGCCTCGTTGGCCGACAGATCGAGGATACGGAAGCGAATGCGAGGGAAGTGCTTGTTGAAGCGTTCGATCGCGCGCGGCAGAAAATAGAATGCGGCCGTCGGAATGCAGGCGACGGTGATCTGCCCCTCCAGCCGTTCGCCGGCCCCCGTCAAAATCATCAATTGAGATTCGATGTCCTCGATCGAGCGGCGCGCCAACGGCTCGAAGGCGCGGCCGGTTGCCGTAGGGGCAACGTGCCGCGTCGTCCGTTCGAGCAGCGGCGCGCCGACCGCGTCTTCGAGTGCGCGGATGCGGCGGGATAGCGCCGACTGGGACAAATTGAGGGCGGCGGCCGCCCGGTGGAAGCCTCCGAGATCCAGTACCGCCAGAAAAGCGCGAAGGTCGAGTAGTTCGAAATTGATGCGCATAACGCATCAATAGAGCCGATTTTGGCATTTCACAAGAGGATCGGTCGACCGCTACGGTACGCGCAGCTGGACCGATGAAGCCACCCGGCTGTGGCCAGCCCCGAGGAGACAGCGATCATGCCCAGTTTGCGCGTGCCATGCGTCCTGATGCGCGGCGGAACTTCGCGGGGGCCGTTCTTTCTCGCAAATGATTTGCCGCGGCGAACCGATGAGCGCGACGCTTTCCTTCTGGCGGCCATGGGTTCGGGCCACGAACTGCAGATCGACGGCATCGGCGGCGGCAATTCGTTGACGAGCAAGGTCGCGATCGTCGGTCCGGCGTCGGTGGCGGGCGCCGACGTCGATTATCTGTTCGCGCAGGTCAAGGTGACGGAAGCGGTTGTCGATACCTCGCCGAATTGCGGCAACATGCTCGCCGGCGTCGGGCCGTTCGCGATCGAAGCCGGGCTGGTCCGCGCCGAACGCGGCACCACGCTGGTGCGCATCCATAACGTCAATACCGGCAAGCTGATCGAGGCGCGCGTTGCGACGCCGAACGGTTACGTCACCTATGACGGCGATGTCGCCATCGACGGCGTACCGGGGACCGCGGCCGCGGTCGAACTCGCATTCCTGAATGCCGCCGGTTCCAAGACGGGTAAGCTGCTGCCGACCGGCGCAGCGGTGGAGACAATTGACGGCATCGAGGTCACCTGCATCGATGCCGCGACGCCGCTCGTCATCGTTCGTGCGCGCGATTTCGGCAAGAGCGGTCACGAGCGTCCCGACGAACTCGATGCCGACCGCGCGTTTCTCCGGCGGTTGGAAGCGGTGCGCATCGCGGCGGGCGAACGCATGGGCTTGCGCAATGTCGCAAGCCTGGTGATCCCGAAGCCGGTTCTGGTCTCGGAGCCGGCGCGCGGCGGGACGATCTGTGCGCGCTATTTCGTCCCGCATTCGTGCCACAAGGCACTGGCCGTGACCGGTGCTGTCGGACTGGCGACGGCCTGCGCGACGCCCGGCACCATTGCGCAGCAACTCGCAGGTGGACTCAGCCGGCCTGCCTCGGTCCGCATCGAGCATCCGTCCGGCGCACTGGACGTGCGTCTCGAAGCGCAGGACGGCAGCAACGAAACGGTCGCTTTCGTTGTTCGTACAGCGCGGCGACTGTTCGACGGGTTCGTTTACGCACCGGTCGCAGCGCTACAGGACGAATACAAGACTCGTTCGTCGGCGGAGTTGATGGCCGTTTAATGCCGGATGGCCGTTACGTCGCGGCGACGTAACGATACGCGCCGTCCTTGCGCTCGACCATGCCGACGCCCGGATAGGGCAGGTGGAAGCCGATGATCTTCGACTTGTCGGTGGCGAGGCGATCGAGCAGTTTCTGGCGCGTCGCCACCGCCTGATCCGGCACGTGATCGGCGGCCGGCTTCCATTCCGGGTGGACGAATGAAATCATCGGATGCGTCAGCGCGTCGCCTGTGATCAGCAATCCGTCGCCGCCTTTCAGCGCCAGTGAGACGTGACCCTGGGTGTGGCCGGGCGTCGACACGATATGCAGGCCGGGCACGATCTCGTCGCCGTCCTTGAACATCGCGACGCGCTCCTTGATGGCGGCGTAATTGCGCCGGGCGCCGGTGACGAAGCCGGCGCGCTCGGCCGGCAGGCCGCGCGTGGCGTTGTCGCCGTTCCAGAAATCCCATTCGGCGGCGGCAACGTGGAAGCTTGCTTTCGGCAGCATCAGTTCGTCGAACTCGTCGACGGTGCCCCACAGATGATCGGGATGGCCGTGGGTGAAGATCACCTTGGTGATCTTGGCCTTGTCGACGCCGGCGGCCTTGAGATTGTCCCACATCTTGCCGGCGGTCGGCATGAAGCGGTCGCCGGAACCGGTGTCGATCAGGATGAGATCGTTGCCGTGCTTGAGCAGCGTGACATTGGTCGGCGAGTTGTAGGAGTCGCCGCTTTGGCCCGCGGCCGCGAGCATCTTGGCACGCTCGGCCGGATCGGCATCGGCGGCGAGGAAGCTCACTGGAAGGACCAGGTGGCCGTCGCTGACGACGGTGACGTCGAAGTCGCCGTGCTTGAATGCCGTCGGTGCGGCGAAACCGGGCAGGGCATGGAGCGCTGCGGTCGCGGCGGTGCCGGCGAGGAGCGCGCGGCGAGTCAGAAAGCTCATGGTCGGGGTCCCGGCATCATATTCAGACCCCTGAATAACAAATCCCCCGCCTTTTGGGCAGGGGATCTGGAAGGCTTTTCGCTGACGCGAAGGAGGCGCTTAGCGCGAATAGTATTCCACCACCAGGTGCGGCTGCATCTGCACCGGGAACGGCACATCCGACGGCGCCGGAATGCGCGCCATCTGCGCGGTCATCTTGCCGGTATCGACGCTGATGTAGTCCGGCACGTCGCGCTCGGCCAAAGCCTGCGCCTCAAGCACCAGGTTCATCTGCTGCGACTTCTCGCGGATTTCGACGACGTCGCCGACCTTGAGGCGGTACGAGGCGATGTTGACCTTCTTGCCGTTCACCTTGACGTGGCCGTGGTTGATGAACTGGCGGGCGGCGAACACCGTCGGCACGAACTTGGCGCGG
The DNA here is from genome assembly GCA_018242205.1 of Pseudomonadota bacterium. Lineage (GTDB taxonomy): Bacteria > Pseudomonadota > Alphaproteobacteria > Rhizobiales > Xanthobacteraceae > Pseudolabrys. Next base: position 99,220 of record JAFECJ010000006.1, on the reverse strand, counting down.
TAGACCACCGCATCGAGGCGGCGTTCCAGGAGGCCGATCATGTTGGCGCCGGAGTCACCCTTCATGCGGATGGCTTCGTCGTAGATGGCGCGGAACTGACGCTCCGAGATGTTGCCATAGTAGCCGCGCAGCTTCTGCTTGGCCTTGAGCTGGACGCCGTAGTCGGACAGCTTGCCCTTGCGGCGCTGGCCGTGCTGGCCGGGGCCGTATTCACGGCGGTTCACCGGGGACTTCGGACGGCCCCAGATGTTCTCGCCCATGCGGCGATCGATTTTGTACTTGGATTCCAAACGCTTGGTCATCGCGTCCTCATAAGAACAGAGATAAGGGTTGAGGAGACGCGCCCTCCTTTGTGACGGGTTACCCCGGCACTGACAGGAAAAGCCTCGAAAGCGTAAGGCTTTGCCACGGGTCGCGAAACGCCGAACGGGCCTCTTGGGAGGCCCGTCAGGTGGGGGGCTTGTAGAGGGGGCGGCCGGTCCTGTCAAACCCGATACGGTTGCCGGCCGGCGGTATCCAGGGATGGGCAGAGGGCCGGTCGCTTTGGCCTTGCGGAATGGCGGTTTTGCCCTATTTTCCCGTCCATCAGGCCGGGCCCCTCTGGCAGTCACCAGACTGCGATGTCGGACTGATTGAACCGCATAGGGCCCGTATCGCCATGCCAGACCTGTTTGCCTCTATTTCATCGCTGCTGACGCCGGAAGCGCTCGCCGCTTTCGCCCAGGTCATCATGATCGACCTGGTGCTGGCCGGCGACAACGCCGTGATCATCGGCCTGGCCGCCGCCGGCCTGCCGCAGGACCAGCGCCGGCGGGCCATCCTCGTCGGCATCATCGCGGCGACCGTGTTGCGCATCGCCTTCGCCGGCGTCGCCATCGAACTTCTGAAGATCGTCGGCCTGTTGTTCGCCGGCGGCCTGCTGCTGCTGTGGGTGTGCTGGAAGATGTGGCGCGAGCTGCGTTCGCACGGCCACGAAGGCGAAGGTGTGCTCAACGGCGACGGCACAGCCGCCGCACCGCGCAAGACCTTCGCCCAGGCGGCTTGGCAAATCGTGATGGCCGATATCTCGATGTCGCTCGACAACGTCCTGGCGGTCGCCGGTGCGGCGCGCGACCATCCGGCGGCTTTGATCTTCGGCCTCGGCCTGTCGATCCTGTTGATGGGCCTCGCGGCGAACTTCATAGCCGGCCTGCTGACCAAACATCGCTGGATCGCCTATGTCGGCCTCGCCATCATCCTCTATGTTGCCGGCGACATGATCGTACGCGGCGCGCTGGAAATCCGCGCCGAGGCCTTCACAGGCTGAAGCCGTAGCCCTTGAGCGCCTTTGCCAGCGGCGCTGGCGGCACGCGGCCGGAGGTGAAGACGATGCACGGCGGCGTCTTGTCCGTCGCGGCCGGGCGTTCGCGCAACAAGTCAGCGACACGCCGCGCGATCGCCGGCGCCGGATCGATCCAGTCGACCGGCCAGGGTGCGAGTTTGCGGAAGCGTTCGGTCAGCAGCGGATAATGCGTGCAGGCGAGCACGACCGTGTCGGTCTTGCGGCCGTCCGCGTCGACGAAGCAGGGCGCGATCTCGGCGGCGATGTCGGCATCGGCCACCGGCAGGCCGGACAATTCGAGCTCGGCGATGCCGGCGAGCTTCGGCGAACCGACCAGATCGACGTCGCAGTTCGATGCGAACTCCCGGATCAGCGTGCGGGTATATTCGAGCGATACCGTCGCCTTGGTGCCGAGCACGGCGATGCGTTTGGTGTTGGATTGCGCGCAAGCCGGCTTGATCGCCGGTACGGTGCCGACGAAGGGCACGGTGTAGCGCTTGCGCAGTTCGGCGAGCGCCAAGGTCGATGCCGTGTTGCAGGCGATGACGACGAGATCGGGATGGTGCGCGTCGATGGCCTCGCCCATGACGGCGAGGATGCGTTCGATCAGCGCGTCCGGCGGCTGGTTGCCATAGGGAAATCCGGCATCGTCGGCGACATAGATGAAACGCGCATCGGCGCGCGCCGCTATCACTTCGCGGAACACGGTCAGGCCGCCGACGCCGGAATCGAAAATCAGGATGGCAGGCGCGGCGCTGTCTGAACGTTCGTTTGGATTCGGCATGAAACCGCAGCATAAGCCATGATTGCGCGCGGGTGACAATAGGTCGCAGCCGGGAAGGCGGCGCCGGGCCGTTTCCTTTTCATGGACAGGACAGCGCCGGTTGAACCATCCGCGGCGCTATCCGTTTTTCTCATGAACGGGACGACGATCAATCTTATTGGGATAAAATCATGACACTCAAAACAGCAGCATTAGCCACCGCAGTCTTTATCGCATCGGCCGGCATTGCCTCGGCCGCGACCGTCACCAACGACCTGAACTTGCGGTCGGGGCCCGGCACCGGCTATCGCGTGGTCGATACGATGCCGGCCGGCGCTTATGTGGATGTCATCGGTTGCGGCGGCTCCTGGTGCCGCGTCAACTGGCGCGGCTCCGTCGGCTACGCCAGCGCCAGCTATCTGGCGGGCGGCGGCGGCGCCTATGCCGCGGCGCCGGTCTATGTCGCGCCACCGCCGGTGGTCAGTTTCGGCTTCGGTTTTGGCGGACCGCGTTGGGATCATCACCGCTGGCACGGGCACCGCGGCGGCTGGCATCACCGCCGTCATCACTAAGCGGGCGTCTGCGAGATCAGGACGGCAGGGGCGAATCCCTGCCGTTCGCTCTTATGACTCGCCGAATACACGCTTGAAGATGGTGTCGACCTGCTTGAAGTGATGGTCGAGGTCGAAATTGGCCTCGAGCTCCTTGTCGCTCAGCGCCTTCTTCACATCGGGATCTGCCTTGAGCAGCGACAGGAAGTCGTTGCTCTCGCCGCGCCACACCTTCATGGCGTTGCGCTGCACCAGGCGATAGGCGTCCTCGCGGGCGACGCCCTTCTGCGTCAACGCGATCAGGATGCGCTGCGAGTGAATGAGGCCGCCGAGGCGGTCGAGGTTCTTCTGCATGTTGGCCGGATAGACCAGCAGCTTGTCGATCAGGCCGGACAGGCGGGCGAGCGCGAAGTCGAGCGTCACCGTCGCATCGGGGCCGATCATGCGCTCGACCGACGAGTGCGAGATGTCGCGCTCGTGCCACAGCGCGACGTTCTCCAGCGCCGGCGTCACATAGCCGCGCACCATGCGGGCGAGCCCCGTGATGTTCTCCGACAGTACCGGGTTGCGCTTGTGCGGCATCGCCGATGAACCCTTCTGCTTTTCAGAGAAGAACTCTTCGGCCTCCAGCACTTCCGTGCGTTGCAAGTGGCGCACTTCGACGGCGAGGCGCTCCATCGACGAGGCGATGACGCCGAGCGTGGCAAAGAACATGGCGTGGCGGTCGCGCGGGATGACCTGCGTCGACACCGGCTCGACGGCGAGGCCCATTTGTTTGGCGACATAGGCTTCGACGCGCGGATCGACCTGGGCGAAGGTGCCGACGGCGCCGGAAATGGCGCAGGTCGCGACCTCCTTGCGTGCGGCGACCATGCGTTCGCGGCAGCGCGAGAATTCGGCATAGGCTTGCGCCATCTTCAGGCCAAAGGTGGTCGGTTCGGCGTGGATGCCGTGCGAGCGGCCGACGGTCGGCGTCAGCTTGTGCTCGAAGGCGCGGCGCTTGAGCGCGGCGAGCAGCGTGTCGATGTCCTTGATCAGGATATCGACGGCACGCACGAGCTGCACGTTGAGGCAGGTGTCGAGCACGTCGGACGACGTCATGCCGGAGTGCATGTAGCGCGCTTCCGGCCCGACGATTTCGGAAACGTGGGTCAGGAAGGCGATGACGTCGTGCTTCACCTCGGCCTCGATGGCGTCGATGCGCTCGACGTCGAATTGGGCATCCTTGCCCTTGGCCCAGATGGTGGCGGCGGCCTCTTTCGGGATGACGCCGAGCTCGGCCATGGCGGAGGCGGCATGCGCCTCGATCTCGAACCAGATGCGGAATTTTGTTTCCGGCGACCAGATCGCGGCCATGTCGGGGCGGGAGTAACGCGGGATCATGCTCTCTACTTTCTGAAGACGTTTTATGCCGCTTCGCCACGCGCCAGTGCGCCGGCGTTGCGAATGGCCGCGATGTTCTCTTTGTACTGGCCGCCCTTGAACACGGCCGAGCCGGCGACCAGCACATTGGCGCCGGCGCGCACCACGTCGGCGGCGTTCGCCGCGGTGACGCCGCCATCGACCTCGAGATCGATCGGCCGCGCGCCGATCAAGGCGCGGATGGCGCGGATCTTGTCGAGCGCTGAGGGGATGAAGGCCTGTCCGCCGAAGCCGGGATTGACCGACATGACGAGAACGAGATCGACCATGTCGATGACGTTCTCGATCGAAGAGGCGGGCGTGCCGGGGTTCATCACCACGCCGGCCTTCTTGCCGAGCGCGCGGATCGCCTGCAGCGACCGGTGCAGATGCGGCCCGGCCTCGACATGGACAGTGATGACGTCGGCGCCGGCCTTGGCGAAGGCTTCGAGATAGGGATCGACCGGGGCGATCATCAAGTGGACGTCGAAGATTTTCTTCGACGCGCCGCGCACCGACTTCATCACATCCGGCCCGAACGAGATGTTCGGCACGAAATGACCGTCCATGATGTCGACATGGATCCAGTCGGCGCCGGCCGCGTCGATGGCGCGCACCTCGTCGCCGAGCTTGGCAAAATCGGCGGCCAGGATCGACGGCGCGATGAGGAGAGGGCGGGTCATAAGGCACATGTCTCCGGGACGGGTTCGGGTATCACGGCGTCCGGAGCCGGGCAAATTGCTTCCACCGCGACGGCAGAAATTGCCGGTTCTGACGCCTGCGGACATCGCCGGCGGTCCGGGACCTGTGGACAACTACCTGAACCGCAATGGCATTTTCTTCGCCGCGCCGTTGGCAAAGCAATTGCACCGGCGATGGCAGGGCGACGTGTGCCGGCGCATCCGGCGTTTCAGAGGAGTTGTGCTGATGTCCCTCTCCGTGGGCACGGCAACCAGTCCGCTGTCCTCCTGGCAGCAGTTGCTGCAGCAGGGCGGCGCGAGCGGTGCCAACAAAGCCGGCCAATCGTTCGACCCCCTCTCGTTCCTGATGCCGGGCGGCGGCGACTCGTCGTCGAACTCCGCCGCGAGTTCGTCCGGCTCGGCCTCGTCGCGGTCGCCGTTTGGCCCCGACATGATGTCCCAGCTGATTGATCTGCAGCAGAAAGCCAGCGCCGCCGGTTCGACCGGCGCCAGCGATCCGGGCAACGCCAAGCTGTTCGCCAAGCTCGATACCGATGGCGACGGTACCATCAGCAAGTCGGAATTCGAGGCGGCGGCTTCGCAGCACGGTATCGGTACCTCAATTTCGGACGCGGTGTTCGCCAAGCTCGATGGCAATGGCGACGGTTCGGTGAGCCAGAGCGAATTGGCCTCCGCCGCCCAAGGCCACGGTCACCACGGTCACCATATGGCCGGAGCCGGTGGCGCCGGTGGGGTGGGCGGCGCGCAGGACGGCGATGCCGACGACGTGACCTCCGGCAGTAATGCCGATGGCTCGAAGACCGTCACCACCACCAACGCCGACGGCTCGGTGACGACGACGATCACCTATGCCGACGGCAGCACCGCCTCGTCGACGAGCACGCCGTCGGCAGCGAATGCCGGCCAATCCGGCGCCGGCCAGCCGAACGGTAACGGTTCGTCGGGCAATGGCGGCTCGGCGCTGATGAAGGAGCTGATGGCGCTACAAAGCCACTTGATGAGCGCGGCGAGCTCGGTCGCCATGTCGGCGGTGGTTTAACGGTCGAAGCCAATGTCATGCCGGTCCGGGCGACAGACCGGGCCGGCCGGATCTTTCAGGGCGTTGATTTGGCCCGCCGCCGCACAAACGGCTTGATCAGCGCCGGAAACAGATAAATCGGAAACTGCACCAGCGCGAAATAGAACCATGCCTGATCGGGCAGGGTGGTGCCGATCGCCGCCATGATGGTGCCGAGGTTCCGGAAGCCGGCGAGCATGCCGACGACCGTGCCGAGCTTGAATCCAGCGCGCATGAATACCAGCGCGCTGACCCCGAACATCGCCGCTGCGAGCAGGACGGCAATGCCGAGCAGCAGCGCGGCGCCGAGCGGGTCAGCGATGACGTGGCGCGGTACGCCGTCCATCGCGGCAATGGCGAAGACGAACACGGCGAGCACGTTGAGGCCGTCGAGCGTCTCCTTGTTCGCCTCGATGCGCGCCTGGCCGGCCACGCGGCGGATCGCCATGGCGATGAGACCGGACACCAACAGGAAGACCAGGAGCTTGATGCCGAGGTCGAGCGGCGAGATCAATGAGGTGCCGAGAAACAGCGTGCTGACCGCGACCGTGGTGACGGGCGACAGTACGTTGCAGAGGATCACCGAGACCATGGTGAAGGCGATATCGAGCCCGAGCAGCGCCGCGAAGGCCGCCGACGAAACGATCGGCGCGATCGCCACGTGCAGGATCATGATGGTGTAGAGGTCGGGCGCCAGCTTGGGCAGGCCGATCAGATTGAGCGCGCCGCCGGCCAGAACCGGAGCAGCGATCATGGCCCAGAGCGAGGCGACGATGGCAAGGCCAGGGGCGCGCACCACCTGGCGCAGCTTTTCGGGCTCGGTGCGCAAATAGGAAAACACCAGCAGCACGAAGACGGTTTCGGCGAGGTGCGGCTTCACATAGGCCGCCAGCGGCGGCACCGCGATGCTGAGGAAGATGGCGACGACGAGCCCCGTCGTGCCCTGCCGGCCGATCCAGGCGAGCGCGGCCAAGGGCAAGCGCAGAAATGGCATATCAGACGAACTCCCGGCGTACGCTGCCTAGATAGCGCGGCGCTGCGTCTTGATCCATATTCGCCGGGACAGATCCCGGTTGCCCTTGCCGGGGTTGAATTGAAGGGCGGAAAAGGCCAGCAAGCATCATGGCACGCACTGACGTGATCGTTCTCGGCGCCGGCATCGTCGGCACCTCGATCGCCCTGCAACTCGTCAAACGCAATATGGCTGTGGCGCTGGTCGATCGCGCCGGCCCGGGCGAGCAGACATCCTACGGAAACTCCGGGGTGCTCGAAGGCTCGACCGTCGTGCCGCCGGCGTTTCCGTCGAGCCTCCGCGCGCTGATGCGGGTCGCATTCAAGCGGGCGAGCGATGCCAATTATCACTTGAGCTTCCTGCCTTGGGCCGCGCCGTGGCTGCTGCGGTTTCGCGCCGCCTCGCGGCCGGCCGCGATCGAGAAGGCCGCACGCATCAACCGGCCGCTGTTTGCCCGCGCTATCGCCGAGCACGAGGCGCTGATGCTCGAATCCGGCGCAACGCAATATTTGCGGCGCAATGGCTGGATCAAGCTGTACCGCAGCGATGCGGCCTTTGCCGGCCTGCGCAGGGAGCTCGAACTGGCGCGCGAGTTCGGCATCGCGGTCGAGACCATGGATGTGGACGGCGCGCGCAAGCTCGAGCCATCGCTCAACCCGGTATTCCGCCATGCGACCTATTGGCCGGCGACTGTCAGCTTGAGCGATCCTCTGGCGGTGACCAAGGCTTACGCGGCGCGCTTTGCCGCGCTCGGTGGCATCACGCTCAAGGGCGACGCCTTGAGCTTGCACCGCTCCGGCAATGTCTGGCGGATCGAGACGGCGGAAGGACCGATCGATGCGCCGGAGGTCGTGGTCGCGCTCGGTCCGTGGGCGCCCGATTTGCTGGAGCCGCTCGGCCTCAAGCTGCCGATGGGCTACAAGCGCGGCTATCACCGGCATTTCAAGGCGGAAGACAGCGCGCCGCTGACGCGACCGGTGGTCGATGTTGCCAACGGTTACCTGTTCACGCCGATGCGGCAGGGCATTCGCGTCACCACCGGCGCCGAGTTCGCCGCGCGCGACGCCGCGCCGACGCCGGTGCAGTTCGACCGCTTCATGCCGGCGCTCAAGGGGCTTTACCGGATCGGCTCGCGTGCCGAGGACCGCACCTGGCTCGGTTCACGGCCGTGTTTCCCGGATTCGCGGCCGGTGATCGGTCGGGCGCCGGGGCAGAAGGGAATGTGGCTGGCGATCGGTCACGCGCACTGGGGCCTGACGCTCGGCCCTGTCACCGGTCGGCTCCTGGGCGAAATGATGAGCGGCGAGACGCCGTTCCTCGATCCCAAGGGCTTCGCCGCGGAGCGGTTTCTTGATTAGGCGGCCTTGATCTCGCGGCAGGCATAGCGGTCGCGGATGTGCCGGTTGAAATACGCGCCCTTGGACCGCGCCATCCGAATTGCCGCCGCCACCGACGGCGGCACCAGGTAGTAATCGTACACGCGGCCGCCGACGAACGTCACCGTGAGACGGCTGTGCTCGCTGTCGTAGGCGAAGGCTTGGACGACGCTCGAAGGCATGTCCCTCGAACGCCGTCGCTACCGATATGGTTGCAGCATCAGCCGAAGCGATCACGCCAGGCCGGCAGCGCGCCCGGGAAGGGAAGGGCCTTGGCCTCATAGACACCGCGCGCCGCGGCGCGGGCCATTACATTGGCAGCGACCATGCCGAGCTCGGCGAGGCCGTAATAGGGATCGGCGAGTTTCTTCTTGCCGGTCGCGGCGGCGAACACGACGTCGCCGTCGAGCGGGGAATGCACCGGATAGATGGCGCGCGCCAGGCCATCCTGCGCCATGACGGCGAGCCGGTTGCATTGCGCCTTGTTGAGTTTGGCGTCGGTGGCGATCAAGGCGATCGTGGTGTTCTCGCCCGGTCCTCCTTTGGCGCGGATGGCGAGATCGCCGCGCTTGATTTGCGGCGGCATGCCACGGCCGCCGAACTCGGCGTCCTGCTCGAACGGCGCGGCCCAGAAATGCGGGCCGTCGCCGACCACGGCGGTGCCGACGGCATTGATGACGACGAGCGCGCCGACGGTGATGCCGCCGCGCGACTTCGCGGACGCCGAGCCGACGCCGCCTTTGAAGTTGGCGGTGGTCGCGCCCAATCCGGCGCCGACACTGCCGAGCGTGAAATCGGTGGAAGCGCTGCGCGCCGCCTGATAGCCGAACTCGCGATAGGGCGGGTAGCGGCCCCATTTCTTGTCGCCGCCATTCAGCAGATCGAACATGATGGCGCCCGGCACGATCGGCACGACGGCATCGCGGATGCGGAAGCCGCGGCCCTGTTCGCGCAGATAAGCCTGGGTGCCGGACGGCGCATCGAGACCGAAGGCGGAGCCGCCCGACAGCACGATGGCGTCGACGTGCTCGACGGTCTGCGCCGGCTCGAGCAGCGCGGTTTCGCGCGTGCCGGGGCCGCCGCCGCGTACATCGACCGCCGCGGTCACGGCGCGGTCGAACAGGATGACGGTCGTACCGGAAGCCAGCTTCTTGTCATCGGCATGGCCGACGCGCAGGCCATCGATATCGGTGATGAGATTGCGCATGACCGGCAGCTCCTGTTGCCATCACTCGCATATCACAACTCCGCAAGCATCGTCACGACACCCTTGCCATCGCCACAATGTCGGGCGCATATCGCGGACCATGCATAGCGACGTCTCCTATCTCGCCGCGCTCATCGCCGGCCTCGTCTCCTTCCTGTCACCCTGTGTGCTGCCGCTGGTGCCGCCTTATCTGGTCTATCTGGCCGGAACCTCGCTCGAACGCTTCGAGGCGCACGAGCCGGAGCGGCGGGTCAAGCGCGAGACGGTGATCGCCGCGGCGCTGTTCGTCGCGGGATTCTCGACGGTATTCGTCGCGCTCGGTGCCAGCGCCAGCGTCATCGGCACGCTGATCCGTGCCTATTCGGAGCCGCTCGCCATCGTCGCCGGCATCCTGATCATCGTCATGGGGCTGCACTTCCTCGGCGTCACGCCGATCGCCTGGCTCTACCGGCAGAAGCGCATGGAGGTCGCCGAGCCGGTCGGTCTGTGGGGGGCCTATCTGATGGGGCTCGCTTTCGCCTTCGGCTGGACGCCGTGCATCGGCCCGATCCTGGCGGCGATCCTGGCGGTCGCGGCCTCCGAGCAGACGGTAAGCAAGGGCGCGAGCCTGCTCGCGGTCTATTCGCTCGGCCTCGGCATACCGTTCGTCGCCGCGGCGCTGGCGATCGAACCTTTTGCCGCGTTCCTGGCGCGCTTCAAGAGGCACATGCACCGCGTCGAGCAGGTGATGGGAGCGCTCCTGGTGCTGACCGGCATCGCCTTCCTCACCGGCAGTATCAACCTCCTGAGCATCTGGCTGCTGGAGACCTTCCCCGTGCTGGGCAAGATCGGCTGACCGCCCGGCCGTTAGGGCCAAAAGAAAACGCCCGCCCCGGAAACCGGAGCGGGCGCTTTTGCTTTGACGCTCGATGAGCGGTTGCGACTTAGTTGGTCGCGCCCGGGTTCATCTCGACATAGGTGATCTTGCCGCTCGCGTCCTTCTTCCAGATGTACATCGTGTAGTCCAGACGCGTGATGTCACCCTTCTTGTCGTAGGACAGCGGGCCGATCACGGTGTTGAACTTCATGCCCGAGTGCATCTTCTCGGCAACCTTCTTGGGGTCGTTCGACTTCGCGGCCTTGGCGGCTTCCGCCATCACCTGCACGGCGGCGTAGGCGTACAGCGTGTAGGCTTCCGGCTCGAACTTGTTGGCGCGGAACTTGGCAACGACGGCCTTGGCGGCCGGGTTGTTGCGCGGATCCGGCGGGAAGGTCATCAGCGTACCTTCCACGCCCGGGCCGCCGATCTGGGCGAACTCGTCGGTGGTGATGCCGTCGGCGCCCATCATCGGCGCCTTGATGCCCTGGTCGCGCATCTGACGGACGATCAGGCCGCCTTCGGTGTGCAGACCGCCCCAATAGACGAGATCGGCGCCCGACGACTTGATCTTCGACACCAGCGCCGAGAAGTCCTTCTCGCCGACATTGATGCCTTCATAGAGCACCGGCTTCATGCCGCCTTTGCCCATCGCCTTGATGGTTTCGTCGGCCAGACCCTTGCCGTAGGTGGTCTTGTCGTGAACGACGGCGATCTTCTTGCCCTTGAAGTGCTTGAGGATGTAGGCGCCGGCGACCGCGCCCTGCTGGTCGTCGCGACCGCAGGTGCGGAACACGTTCCACATCTTGCGCTCGGTGATCTGCGGGTTGGTCGAGGCGGGCGTGACGGCGACGATGCCGTTTTCCTGGTAGACTTCGGAGGAGGGCATGGTGACGCCGGAGTTGAAGGCGCCGACCACGAACTTGACGCCGTCAGCGGCGAACTTGTTCGCGACCGAAACGCCCTGCTTCGGGTCGGAGACGTCGTCGCCGAACTCGACGGTGATCTTCTGGCCGTTGATGCCGCCGGCGGCGTTGATGTCGTCGATGGCCTGCTGCGCGCCGTTCTTGAGCTGCGCACCGAAAGCGGCGTTCGCCCCGGTGATCGGCCCCTGCACACCGAACTTGACTTGCGCAGAGGCGGTTCCGGCGATCGCAACGGCAAAGCCGAGTGCGAGGCCGAGTGTCGTGATCCTCTTCATTCGTTTTTTCCCCTTCAACAAAAGCAGTTTACTTGATCCGGCAGTCTACGTAGCTGCTTTGATCCTACGTCAACGCGGATTTCGGCGCCAGCGCAAAGGTCCGTCCGGCTCGTTGATCCAGCGATACTGCGTCAGCATCTGCGCGACGCGCGCGGCCCGAAAGCCCAAGGATCCGAAGATCATAAGCAGGGCCGTATCGACCAGATAGTAATGCAGCGACAGGAGGGTGCCGCCGAACAGACTGAAGTGAATGAACCGCACGGCGCAGCCCAGGATCAGGCTATAAAAATACACCTGCCAGAGCGGGCGCCAGGTCTGCGCGATGGCGCGGCCCGACAGCCAGGCGGCGCCGCAGCCGAGGATGAGACTTACCAGGATAAAGGTCCAGAGCGAATCTTCCTCGTAAATGAGATGGAAGATCGAGGCGGGCGAGGTGTTGAGATCCATCATGCACCTCCTTCCAGATAAGCCTGTTTGATTTCCGGCCGTTCGAGAAGTTCCTTGCCGGTGCCGGACAAGGTGATGAGCCCGTTGACCATGACGTAGCCGCGATGCGCCAGCTTGAGCGCATGATAGGCGTTCTGCTCGACCAGGAACACGGTCAGTCCGTCCTGCGCGTTGAGCGCCTTGATGGCGTCGAAGATCTGCCGGACGATCAGCGGCGCCAGGCCGAGCGAAGGCTCATCGAGCAGCAGCAGCCGCGGCCGCGCCATCAGGGCGCGGGCGATCGCCAGCATTTGCTGTTCGCCGCCCGACAGCGTGCCGCCGCGTTGACCGATGCGCTGCTTCAGCCGCGGAAACAAAGCGAGCATGCGTTCGAGATCGCGGTCGAACTCCTTTTCGTCCGCGACCAGCGCGCCCATCTGCAGGTTCTCGAGCACCGTCATGCGCGAAAAGATGCGGCGTCCTTCCGGCGACTGCGCCAGCTTGAGCCGCGCGATCTCATGCGTCGGCAGCCGCGTGATGTTCTTGCCGGCGAACTCGATCGAGCCTTCGCGGGCCCGCGGGTTGCCGCAGATCGTCATCATCAGCGTCGACTTGCCAGCGCCGTTGGCGCCGATCAGCGTGACGATCTCGCCTTGATTGACCTCAAGGTCGACGCCCTTGAGCGCCATAACCCGGCCATAGAAGGTCTTGACGCCGCGGACGGCAAGCAGGGCGGTCATAGGCCCACCTCCGCTTCGACCTTCTCGACTTCCTCGTCGGCGACGCCGAGATAGGCGGCGATCACCTTCGGATCGTTGCGGATTTCCTCCGGCGTGCCGTCGGAAATCTTGACGCCGTAATCGAGCACGATGACGTGGTCGGAAATTTCCATCACGACCGACATGTCGTGCTCGATGAGCAGGATCGACAGGCCGTATTTGTCGCGGATCGACAGCAGCAGTTCGTTGAGTTCGGCGCTTTCGCGGGGATTGAGGCCGGCGGCCGGTTCGTCGAGGCACAAGAGAACCGGGTCGGTGCACATCGCGCGCGCGATTTCGAGCCGCCGTTGTGCGCCGTAGGGCAGGTCGCCGGCCGGATCGTCGGCGCGGTCGAGCAGTCCGACGCGGTCCAGCCACTCGCGCGCCACGTCGACCGCCGCGCGTTCGGCGGCGCGATACGACGGGAAGCCGAGCACGCCGAGCAAGGTGTAACCCGATGCCAGCATCAGGCTGTTGTGCTGGGCGACCAGCAGGTTTTCCAGCAGGGTCATGCCGGCGAACAGCCGGATGTTCTGGAAGGTGCGGGCGACGCGCGCCTGCTGCGTCACCAGGAAGTCCGGCATTCGCTCGAGCTGAAACAGTGAGCCGCCGGCGGTGGTGATGTGGCGCTTGCCGCGCTCGGTGAGGCTTTCCAATTCGTCCCAGACCGCCGCATCGCCGTGACGCAGCGCGATGCGTCCTTCGGTCGGCTTGTAGAAGCCGGTGATGCAGTTGAACACCGTCGTTTTGCCGGCTCCGTTCGGGCCGATCAGCGCGGTGATGTCGCCCTCGCGGGCCTGCCACGACAAATTGTCGACGGCCACGAGGCCACCGAAGCGCATGGTGAGGTGCTCGACCTTGAGCAGGTTGTCGCCGCGCGCCATCAGCCGTGCCCCTCATTGACGAGATCGGAGGAGATTGTCTTGCGTTCCTTCAGGAAGATCGACGGCGAGCGGGTTGAAACGAGCCCGCGCGGCCTGAATACCATGATGATGACCATGCCAAAGCCGAACAACAACATGCGGTACTGGGTCGGATCGAAGGACGAGCCGAAGATCTGTTTGAGGAAATCGAGATCGCGCATGATCTCGGTGCCGCCGATGAAGAAGATTGCCGCGACCGCGACACCGATCTGGCTGCCCATGCCGCCGAGCACGACGATGGACAGCACCGTCGCCGACTCAAGGAAGGTGAAGCTTTCCGGCGAGATGAAGCCCTGACGCGCTGCGAAGAACGAGCCGGCGAAGCCGCCGAACATGGCACCGATCGAGAAGGCGGTGAGCTTGGTGTTGGTGGTGTTGATGCCGAGCGAGCGGCAGGCAATCTCGTCCTCGCGCAAGGCTTCCCAGGCGCGGCCGACCGGCAAGCGGCGCAGCCGGACGGTGACGAACGCGGTCAGGAAACAGAGCGCCAGGATCAGATAGTAGAGGAAGATCGTGCGATAGACCGGCGTGAATGGCAGGCCGAATACAGCGGCAAAGCCATTGTCGTCTGCGTTGAATGGAATGCCGAAGAAGCTCGGACGCGGAATACTGCTGATGCCGGCATAACCGTTGGTCAGATCGACGAAGTTGACCAGAACCAGCCGGATGATTTCGCCGAAAGCCAGCGTGACGATGGCGAGATAGTCGCCGCGCAGGCGCAGCACCGGAAAGCCGAGCAGGATGCCCCAGAACGACGACAGGATGCCGGCGAGCGGCAGCAGGATCCAGAACGAGAAGCCGAACTCCTTGGCGAGCAGCGCGTAGGAGTAGGCGCCGACCGCATAGAAGGCGACGTATCCGAGGTCGAGCAGGCCGGCGAGGCCGACGACGATGTTGAGACCCCAGCCGAGCATCACATAGATCAGGATCTGAATGCCGAAATTGTCGACCCATTTCAGCGCGCCGCTGAAGCCCGAGGTGCTCAACACCAGAATGGGATAGACGATGGCGAAGCCGACGGCGAAGGGGCCGAACCAGCGGCCGACGGCGGACAGCCACGAGGAGGTGGCCGGCGCCACCGGGCGCATCCTGCGCTGCGCCAGCCAGGGCGCGATGACCAGCGCCATCAGCAATCGGCCGACGCCGACAATGGCGACGATCGAAAACAACAGGCCCCAGCGCATGTGCAGGACCAGCTTGTTGTCGATATTGCTGACGGTTTCGAATCCGATCAGCGGCAGCAGCACGGCGAAAGTGATGGCCGCGGTAACGCAGGCTTCCTTGGCCGCGTGGACGAAGTCCACGCCTGTGGAGGAGGCGGGCTTGTCCATGTCAGACCTTCTCGACATCGGGTCGGCCGAACAGGCCCTGCGGCAGGAAGATCAGCGTGATCGCCAGCACCGAGAAGGCGGCGACGTCCTTGTAGTCGATCGTGAAATAAGCCGACCAGAAGGTTTCGATCAGGCCGATGAGAAGGCCGCCGATCACCGCGCCCGGCAGGGAGCCGATGCCGCCCAGCACCGCAGCGGTGAAGGCTTTGACGCCCGGCACGAAACCGTCCGAGAAGCTGACGACGCCGTAATACATCAGGTACATGGTGCCGGCGACGGCGGCGAGCGCCGCGGCGATGACAAAGGTCATCGAGATCGTGCGATCGACATTGACGCCGACCAGCGCCGCCATCTTCTGATCTTGCTCGCAGGCGCGTTGCGCGCGGCCGAGCCTGGTCTTGGCGACCAGATACCAGAACGCCGCCAGCAGCACGGCGGTGACGCCCCAGATGATGAGCTGTTTGTAGGACAGGGCGACCGCGTAATTGTTGTGGTCCATCAGAATGATTTCGCCGCGAACGATCGGCGGGATCGCCTTGTTGCGCGGGCCTTGGGTGACCTGCACGAAGTTCGACAGGAAGATCGACATGCCGATCGCGGAGATCAGCGGTGCCAGGCGGAACGAGCCGCGCAGTGGCCGGTAGGCGAGCCGCTCGATCACCCAGTTGACCAGCGACGTGAACAGCATCGCCACGATCAGCACGATCAGCAGCGCCACGGTGATGGAGGCGATGCCGAGCCAGGCCGTGACGAAAAGAAAGGCAATCAGTGCGACGAAAGCCGACACCATGAACACGTCGCCATGCGCGAAGTTCACCATGCCGATGATGCCGAACACCATCGTGTAGCCGATGGCGATCAGACCATAGATGGATCCGAGCGTGATGCCGTTAATGAGCTGCTGGATGAATACTTCCATGCACTTGCCCGCCTCTCCGAAGGGACGGCCCGGCTGCCGTCCATTTCGCCCCTCAACTGCTTAACAGGGCGTCGCCGCAGCGGCAACGCCGAGTTCCGCCATGTTATTAAGTCATTGGTCGCAAGCAACGTGCCAAAAGGCGAACATCGTGCCGCGTTGCGAAAAAATATAAAGACCGGTCGCCGCTGTTGCGGGCCGACATAATACCACGGCGGCATAGCGAGACGGCGGCCGATCGGGGATCGGCCGCCGTCTCGGGCATGATTGTCTCACATTGATCAAGGGGTGCCGTTGGCCGACGCCTCAGTGCAGGCCGCCGAACACCCAGATCAGCGCCAGGATCGGCAGCGGCACGCCCAGCAGCCATAGCAATAGATATCGTCCCATCGTCGCCCTCCTCAGTCATTGAGCATGAACTGGCAGGGAAACACCCGGCGCGGCGACGAGTTCCGTTACCCGATAGCGGGGCGGCGCGACATGAACCATCTGGAACGGAGGGGCGCCGAGCAACGTTGTTGTCGTCCGTCGGCGGCTTGTCGGGGTGGGACGCCCCGTTCCCCGAAGGAGCGGCCCTTTGCTCGGCCGGTCCCGCCGGGGCGGCCGTAATTAAGCATCTTCGGCACACCCGCGCTGCGCGCGGTAAGGTAAAGTTTTGGTTTCCTTTGAACGCGGCATTTGAAGCGCTTACCCATGGACCCAAGGAAAATGGGAGCGGCACATGCGTAAAGTATCCGGGGCTACCGTTGCGACGATCACCGCAATCGCGCTGTATTTCACGCTGTTCTGGGGCTACGACGCATTGCGCGTCCTGACTTCGCCGACCTACGGTCTCGACGACGTCTGGCGTTCGCAATTCGTCTTCGGCATCGGCAGCTATTTCAAATTGTCGCCCTGGGGGCTGATGAAGCTCGCGGCCTTCTTCGGCGCGGTCAAGCTCGCGGTCGCGCTGGCCTGCGCCATCCATATCGCAGATCGCCTGCGCGGCCTCGCCGGCGGCCAGGCCAATTCCGACATCCTCGAAGGCGGGTTGATCCTCGTCGTCGCCGTCAGTCTGGCGTCGGTCGGCCCCTCGGTGTGGTCGCACAATGCCGAGCTGCTGCGTGAGCAGGTGCTGCAGCTTCTGCTCGCGGCGCTCGCGGTCGCGCTCTGCCTCGTCGAGCGCAGCTATTCGCGTCGCGCGGTTGCATCCTCGGTCGCTGCCGCGCTACCGCGCATCGAACGGCTGTCGGCGTCGCACTGAACCCGGTTTCTTCGTTGCCGCGGCTGAGCAGGCCGGCGGTTTGAACGAGAGCTCCGGCTTTGATGACATCAAAGCCGGAGCTCTACTTTTTCCGTCTGACGCGTTTTCTTGATGCGAACCGGCTTCCATTTCGCTTGAAAACGCTTCAATAGCCCGCCCTTCGGGGCGGGCTATCTTTTCGTCTCGAGGCCGGCGATGATCGCCGCCGCTTCCTTGAAGGCGTGATTGGCCGCCGGCACGCCGCAATAGATCGCCTGCTGGAGAATGATCTCCTTGATGTCGTCGGCCGTGAAGCCACCCTCGGTCAGCGCGGCGCGCACATGCATGTTGAACTCGTCCCAGTGGCCGAGCGCCAGCATGGTGCCGATGACGAGAATGCGCCGGGTGCGCTCGTCGTAATGCGGCCGGGTCCAGACCTCGCCCCAGGCGGCACGGGTGATGAAATCCTGGAATTCGCTGTTGAGCGGCGTCTTGTTGGCATTGGCGCGATCGACCCATGGGGCGCCGAGCACCTTGCGGCGCTTCGCCATTCCGAGATCGTAGCGTTCCTTCTCGTCCATGGCGAACCTCTAGCTCTTCAGGAAGTCGAGCACGGCCTTGGTGTAGGCGGCCGGGTGCTCCATATTGGCGATGTGGGCGGCGTCGAAGCTGACGACCTTGGCGCCTTTAATATCGTGCGCGATGGCTTCGCCCTGGGCAGGCGGCGTCGCCGGATCCCGCGCGCCGACGATCACCAAGGTCGGCGCCGTGATCGATGAATTGGAGGCGCGGAAGTCCATGTCGCGAATGGCTTCACAGCAGGCGATGTAGCCGCCTTTGTCGGTGGTGAGGAAGATCTCCTTCATGCGCGCGACTGCCTGCGGCGCCTTGGCGCGGAAGTCAGGCGTGAACCAGCGCTCCATGTTGGGGTCGACCAGCTTCTCCAGCGGATTGTCGCGCAGGAAGCGGATGCGGTCGTCCCACGGCTTCTTGTCGGCGTAGTAATAGTTGGTGTTCGACAGCACGAGCTTGCCGACACGGTCGGGCGCGTTGGCGCCGAGCCATTGCCCGACCATGCCGCCCATTGACAGGCCGCACCAATGCGTCCGCTCGACGCCGAGCGCGTCGAGCACGGCGAGCACGTCGCGGCCAAAGCGCTCCATGGAGTAGGGGCCTTCAGGCGCGTCGGAGCCGCCATGGCCGCGGCGGTCGTAGCGGATGACGCGGAAGTGCCGGGCCCATTCGTCGGCCTGGTCATCCCACATGTGAATATTCGTGCCGAGGGAGTTCGACAGCATCAGC
The DNA here is from genome assembly GCA_018242205.1 of Pseudomonadota bacterium. Lineage (GTDB taxonomy): Bacteria > Pseudomonadota > Alphaproteobacteria > Rhizobiales > Xanthobacteraceae > Pseudolabrys. The sequence continues at coordinate 80,896 of JAFECJ010000006.1, read as the reverse complement.
GCCGGGGCGCTCGCGCTCCCGGTGACCTCGACATTGATGCGGCAGCCATCGTCGGCGGTGATCAGCGGCATGAAGGCGTTTCCCAAACATTTTTTGGCGCGGCGGGCTCCGCGCACAGGCTTAATGCGGTCCCGACATGCTGCAAAGCCCTTTTCAGGGGGACCGCAAAGCCTTAAGTCCTTTCCGGGGCCGGCGCGCGGCCCGGCGAGAAGGAGACGGTAGCCATGGCGATGACGATGACGGGTGAAGTGCAGCTTCCGGCCACCCGGGAGGTGGTCTATGCGAAGCTCAACGACCCCGAAATTCTCAAAGCCTGTATCCCGGGCTGCGAAGAGCTGATCATGGATTCTCCGACGGATTTCGCGGCGACTGTCGTGTCCAAGATCGGCCCGGTGAAGGCCAAGTTCAAAGGCAAGGTCCACCTGACCGATCTCGATCCGCCGAACGGCTACAAGATTTCGGGCGAGGGCGACGGCGGTGTGGCCGGTTTCGCCAAAGGCGGGGCCAGCGTAACCCTGACCGAGAAGGACGGCGGCACGCTTCTGACCTACAACGTCGAGGCGCAGATCGGCGGCAAGCTCGCGCAACTCGGCCAGCGTCTGGTCAATGGCGCGGCCAAGAAGACCGCCGACGACTTCTTCAAGAATTTCGCGGCGACCGTCGGCGGCGCGCCCGCCGCCTGACGGTTGTCACGTCCGGTTACGGGCAGGGATGGCGATAGCCGTCATAGCCGAGATAGGTGCCGGACGCCGGGTCGTATGACCTGAAGCGCCGCATGCAATAACCGACGGCGTCATCGGCGTAGTACCCGGGACCCGGGCCGTAATAGGCCGGTCCGGGGCCGTAGTAATACGGCCGCTGCGCCGCCAGGGCGCCGCCGAGAATGGCGCCGGCCGCGAAACCGCCGAGCGCTGCGCCGCCCCAACCGTGATGATGGTGACGCCATCGCGCATGGGCTGGCGATATGGCGACGGTTGTCGTCGCCGCGAGGATTACTGCGGCCATCGCGGCAGTCAATTTCCGGCACATGATGCAACCTCCCGTCGCTGTGCAATGGACCTGCGACGATAAATGCGGGGGGCGCCGGTCGTTCCGTCACATCGTCGTAAGGTTGCGAAAAACATCGACTTTCGACGTAATACGACAATTGTGCATCGCAACCATGCTCACTTCTTGCCGATTTGCTGTGGGAATCGCTTGACCCGCGAGCATGGCGAGGTTCAAGTTAGTCCGGTTCAAAAGCGGTTTCCGGTTCGAAATCGGCGCGCAATTGAACGCATCAGCCGGCGTCAGGCGTGACGAAGGCTAAAAGCGGGGCGTTGGTCCCCAGTTTTTGGGAGGAAGTCATGGCGAAAGTGTCCATGACGGTGAACGGCAAGGCCGTCACCGGCGATGTCGAACCGCGAACCCTGCTGGTACAATTTCTGCGCGAGAACCTCCGGCTGACCGGAACTCACGTCGGCTGCGACACCTCGCAGTGCGGCGCCTGTGTCGTGCACATCGACGGCGTTGCCGCCAAGTCGTGCACCACCTTGGCCGTGCAGTGTGAAGGCCAGTCGATCACCACCATCGAAGGTCTCGCCTCGCCCGACGGCAAGCTGCACCCGATGCAGGAGGCCTTCCGCGAGAACCACGGTCTGCAGTGCGGCTATTGCACGCCGGGCATGATCATGGCCGCGCTCGACATCGTGCGCCACAACGGCAACGAACTCGACGAGCACACGATCCGCGAGCAGCTCGACGGCAACATCTGCCGCTGCACCGGCTACCACAACATCGTCAAAGCGATTGAAGCGGGCGCGCGGGCGATGGCCAAATAGAGCCGACGCTGCCCGCGAGCTTGGCTACCGAACAACGTCGATAAGAAGACAATGGGAGGACGATGCCAATGACCGCCAATGGGATCGGGGCGCCGGTGCGCCGGAAGGAAGACTTCCGCTTCATCACCGGGCAGGGCCAGTACACGGACGACGTGACGCGGCCTGGCGAGACCCGTGCCGTGTTCGTGCGCTCGCCGCATGCTCACGCCAGGATCAAGAAGATCGACGTCGCCGCCGCCAAGAAAATGCCCGGCGTGATCGATGTGCTGACGGGCGCGCAACTCGCCGCCGACAAGGTCGGCAACCTGATCTGCGGCTGGATGATCCATTCCAAGGACGGCTCGCCGATGAAGATGGCGCCGCATCCGGCGCTGGCGGCGGCTACGGTCAACCATGTCGGCGACGCGGTCGCGGTCGTGATCGCCGAGACGACGGCGCAGGGCAAGGACGCGGCCGAGAAGGTGGTGGTCGATTACGAGGTCCTGCCGGCGGTGGTCGATCCGGCCAAAGCCCAGGGCAAAGGCGCGCCGCAAATCCATCCCGACGTGCCGGACAACACCATCTACCAGTGGCATCTCGGCGACCAGAAAGCGGTCGAGGCCGCGTTCAAGGCGGCCAAGCACGTCACAAAGCTCGACATCATCAACAATCGTTTGGTGCCGAACGCGATGGAGCCGCGCGCGGCGCTCGCCGATTACGATGCCGGCAACGACTCGCTGACGTTGTGGAACACCTCGCAGAACCCGCACGTCGCGCGTTTGGTGATCTCCGCTTTCGTCGGCATCGCGCCCGAACACAAGCTGCGCGTCATTGCGCCCGATGTCGGTGGCGGCTTCGGCTCGAAGATCTTCATCTACCCGGAAGAAGTCGTTTGCCTGTGGGCCGCGCGCAAGGTGAAGCGCCCGGTGAAGTGGACCTCGGAGCGCTCGGAAGCCTTCCTCACCGACGCGCATGGCCGCGACCACGTCACCCACGCCGAACTCGCGCTCGACGCCAACGGCAAGATCACCGCTTTGCGGGCCAAGACCATCGCCAATCTCGGCGCCTATATGTCGACCTTCTCGTCGTCGGTGCCGACTTATCTCTACGCCACGCTGCTGTCGGGCCAGTACGACATTCCGCAGATCTATTGCGAGGTCGATGCGGTCTACACCAACACGGTGCCGGTCGATGCCTATCGCGGCGCCGGGCGTCCGGAAGCGACCTTCGTGGTCGAACGTCTCGTCGAAGTGGCGGCGCGCCAGCTCGGCCTCGACCCGACGGACTTCCGCAAGCGCAACTTCATCAAGAGCTTCCCGCACCAGACGCCGGTGATCATGGCCTACGACGCCGGCGACTATAATGCGTCGCTGAAGAAGGCGATGGAGCTGGCCGACGTGAAGAACTTCGGTAAGCGCAAGCGCGAGAGCGCTCGCCATGGCAAGGTGCGCGGCATCGGCTATTCGACCTATATCGAGGCCTGCGGCATCGCGCCGTCGCAGGCTGTCGGTTCGCTCGGCGCCGGCGTCGGCCTGTGGGAGAGCGCCGAAGTGCGCGTCAACCCGACCGGCTCGGTCGAGGTGCTGACCGGCACCCACGCGCACGGCCAGGGCCACGAGACGACCTTCGCCCAGCTCGTTTCGGAACGCCTCGGCATTCCGTTCGAGAGCGTATCGATCGTGCACGGCGACACCGACAAGGTGCAGTTCGGCATGGGCACTTACGGCTCACGTTCCGGCGCAGTCGGCATGTCGGCCATCGTCAAGGCGCTCGACAAGATCGAAGCCAAGGCCAAGAAGGTCGCCGGCTTCATGATGGAAGCCTCCGAGAACGACATCGAATTCAAGGATGGCAAGTTCACGGTCAAGGGCACCGACAAGTCGGTGGGCTTCGGCGACGTCGCGCTCAATGCCTACATCGCGCACAAATTCACCGGCGCCGAACTCGAGCCAGGTCTGAAGGAGACCTCGTTCTACGATCCGACCAATTTCACCTTCCCGGCCGGCTGCCATATCTGCGAGGTCGAGATCGACCAGGAGACCGGCAAGACCGAGATCGCCAACTGGGTCGCGGTCGACGACTTCGGCACCGTCATCAATCCGATGATCGTCGAGGGCCAGGTCCATGGCGGTATCGCTCAGGGCGTCGGCCAGGCGTTGCTCGAAGGCGCGGTCTATGATGCCAACGGCCAATTGGTGACCGGCTCGCTGATGGACTACACCATGCCGCGGGCGCACGATCTGCCGTCGTTTCATGTCGGCCTGACCGAAACCAAGTCGCCGTCCAACCCGCTCGGCATCAAGGGCTGCGGCGAGGCCGGCGCGATCGCCGCGCCGGCGGCGGTGATCAACGCCATCACCGACGCGCTCGGCACCGAGGATATCGCCATGCCGGCCACCGCCAATGCGGTGTGGACGGCGATGCAGAAACATCCGCCGAAAGCGGCCTGAGGAATTTGAACGGAGAGACCGATGTATAATTTCACCTTCCATCGCCCGACCACGGTGCGTCAGGCTGCCGGTCTTCTGGCGCGCAATCCCGAGGGCAAGCTGCTCGCCGGCGGCCACTCGCTGCTGCCGGTGATGAAGCAGCGTCTGGCGCAGCCCTCGGCGCTGGTCGATCTGTCGCAGGTCGAAGGCATGACCGGCGTCGAACTGAAGGGCCGCTCGGTGGTGATCGGCGCCATGACGCGCCATGCCGACGTCGCCAAGTCCGACGTGCTCAAGGAAGTGTTGCCGGGGCTGGCCTCGGTGCCGGGCTCGATCGGCGATCCGCAGGTGCGCAACCGCGGCACCATCGGCGGTTCGATCGCCAACAACGACCCGAACGCCGACTATCCCGCCGCGTGCCTCGGTCTCGGCGCCACCATCATCACCAACAAGCGCCGCATCGCCGCCGACGATTTCTTCACCGGCATGTTCTCGACCGCGCTGGAAGACGGCGAGATCATCGTCAAGGTGTCATTCCCGATCGCCAAGAAGGCGGCCTACGAGAAGTTCAAGCACCCGGCCTCGGGCTTCGCGCTGGTCGGCGTCTTCGTGTCGAAGCGCGGCCCCGATATCCGCGTCGCCGTGACCGGCGCCGGCTCGAACGGTGTGTTCCGCGTCAAGTCGTTCGAGGAGGCGCTGAAAAAGCGCTTCTCGCCGAAGTCGATCGAAGGCATCACCGTGCCGGCGAGCGGCATGAATTCCGACATCCACGCCACGCCGGAATATCGTGCCCATCTGGTCGGCGTGCTGGCCAAGCGTGCCCTGACCAAGGCGACGGCGTAAGCCGATAAGGCGACGGCCTAGGTCCGCATCCGCACCGGGACGAACCAGCGGAAGCTGCCACGGCCGGCGGCCTTGGCGGCGTAGAGCGCGAGATCGGCGCGTTTGAGTGCCTCGGCCGGGTCGCCGTCCGACAGCGCGGTTAGTCCGATCGAGACGCCAACCTGGAAGCGACGCCAGTCGCAGCGCATCGGCGGCGCCATGGCGGCGATGATCTTGCGGGCGAGCAGGGTCGCGCCATTGCGGCCGCCGGCCGCGACCAGTACTGCAAACTCGTCCCCGCCCAGCCGCGCCACGACGTCACCGGGTCCGCACGCATCCGCGAGACGTCGCCCCGCCTCTTTGAGGCATTCGTCGCCGACCGCATGGCCGAGCGAGTCGTTGACGGCCTTGAAGCCGTCGAGGTCGAGGAGCATGAGCGCGCCGCGATCGTCGCACTCGATGTTGTTGGCGCAGGCGATGGCGAGCTTTGTCTTGAACTGGTGACGGTTGGCGAGCCCGGTCAGGTCGTCGAACTCGGCGAGGTAGCGCGTGCGCCGCCACCGCTCGGTCTCCTCGGTGATGTCCTGCTTGAGGCCGAACAGCCGGATCGGCCGGTCGCCGTGGCATTCGACGGTCGCGGTAATGCGGATGACGCGGCGGTCGCCACGCGGCGTCTCGATGGCGGTATCGAGGTCGAAGCCCGAGCGCTCGGCAATGGCGCGGCTGCGGATCGTCTCCAGCGCCTTCAGGGACTCCGCGGGATAGCGGATCAGCACTTGGCCACGTTTGAGCGGGCGATCGCGGCGGATGTCGAACATGTCGTAGGTGCCGCCGGACCACTGCAGCGTTTCGGTCCTCAGGTCGCATTCCCACAGACCGAGGCGGGCGGCGGCGAAGGCGCGTTCGAACAGGTCGCGGCTGCGCGCCACGGCGGTTTCATGGCCGGCGATGGTGCGCGCCTGCGCTTCGACGATGGCGCTCAGCCGGGCGACCGCCGCAGCGGTCTGCTCGTGCGAATAGGGGTCGACATCGGCAATGGACGTAGTGGCAGCGTGCCGCCGTTCGATCGTCGTCATAGCTCCCCCGGAAAGGTCAAGGCTAGACCCGGAGGATTAACGATCGGTAGCGGCGAGGGGCCTACGATCGATCGAATTGGCCCGCCGGCGGCAGGGTTCCATTGGCGATGCCGCCGCAGTTCATCCGCATTCCGGCAAATTGCTCGCGGTACGCGGCCGGCGTCATGCCGGTGTGACGCTTGAAAAGACTTCGAAAGAAAGCGACGTCGTCGTAGCCGATCTTGCTGCTCACCGCCTGAACCGACGTTGCGCCTTGCTCCAGCATCTCCTTGGCGGCCCAGACACGCAGCATTTGCACATATGCGCGCGGCAGACGCCCGGTTGCGGCCTTGAAGCGGCGGATAAAGTTGCGCGGCCCCATGCCGGCGCGTTCGGCCAGCACGTCTATGGAGATATCGTTGCCCAGATGATCGTGCAGGAAGTCTTCGACTCGCTTGATGCGGTCGTCGCTGTGCGGGCGCGACAGTGGCGTAACCGCATAGCCCGATTGGTGATGACGCGGCATGCCAATGAGCAGCGACTTCGCGCATTGGAGCGCTATTTCGTGGCCGCAGAATTTTTCGACAAGATAAAGACTGAGATCGAGCGAGGCGTAGACGCCGCCCGAGCACAGCAGTCGGCTGTCTTCGGTGACGAAGTGTTCGGGCCGCCACTGCACTTTCGGATACAATTGGCTCATGGTGCCGGCCACTGCCCAATGGGTGGTGGCCTGTTTGCCGTCGAGCAGGCCTGTCTCGGCAAGGAAGGCGACGCCGGTGCAGATGCCGGCGATATGGGCGCCGCGCGCGTGCCACTTGCGCAGCCAAGGCAGGAGCTTGCTCTGCCGTGCGATGCGCTCCTGGACGTCGATGCCGGACGCGGGCACGATGATGATGTCGGCGCGCTTGATATCGGCAATGCCGCAATTCGGCGTCAACGCAAGGCCGCAAAGACTGGGCACGGCGCGGCCGTCGAGTGAGGCGACGCGCACGCGAAAACGCGGCTGCGTGGTGTCGCCGCGCAGCATGTTCCAGAGATTGCCGGCGGAGTGAAAGACCTCCAGGGGGCCGATGGCCGTCGACGGATAACCGCCATCGAGCGTCAGGATGACGACATCGAGGATTGCCTCGTCGCGATCGTCTGGCGCCATGGTGCGGTCAGCCTTGCGCGGCGGCGCTTTTCGGCGGCTAGCCATGGGCACCGGTCTCCTGGGACGGAACGAGCGGTTGCCAGACGCCGAGCGGGGCGCCGACCGCATCGCGGATAACCGCGATGCGGGCAATGCCGGCGACAGCGAAGGGGCGCACCATGATCAGGCCGCCATGGGTCACGGCGCGCTGCGCAGCAACATCGGCATCGTCGACGCGCACATAGGGCAGCCAGTGCGACGGCGTGCCCTGCGCTCGGCATTGCGCGGAGAGCTGGTACAGTGAGCCGATATCGCGCTCCGCCAGTTGCAGGCGCGTGAATTGGCCGCCATTTGCGCTCTGTTGTCGCGCGGTCCAGCCGAACGTGGCGCGGTAAAACCGTCGCGCGGCGTTGGCGTCCGTAGCAGCCAGGTCGAGCCAGCAGAATTCGCCCGTCGCGGCCGCGTCATGTCTGGTCGCAAGCATCGTCGACCCCCAAGTTGCCGCAATATGAATGCACCGCCGCGCGCTGCGCGGCGGTGTCTTGCATCATCCCACCGCCGTCATCGGGTCGATGATCTCGCGGACTTCCGACACCTTGTTGGCGGGGAAGCCGGATAGCTTGGCGTGTTCCTGGACGGTCGCTTCGCTGTCGGCGAGGTAGATGCAGAAGGTCTTGTCGTCGACGACGTAGGACTGCACCCACTGAACCTTGCCGGCGAGCTTGTCGAGCGCGCTGTTGGAGGTCGCTGCCGCGCCGCGCAGCTGCTCGTCGTTCAGTTGACCGACGCCCGGGATATTTCGTTCGATGACGTAACGCTTCAGATTTTTCATGTCACTTCACTCCGTGGTTTGGACGGGGCGAAAATGGCGAATTTGGCGGCCCGGGATAGGTGGCAATAATGACATTGTGCGGTGGCAAAAGCGACAGCCCGCCTCAAGGCCACAAGAGGCCGGCCGCGGGCCGACGGCCCGCGGCCTCCGGTCCGGCCCCGACGTCCAGCGTCATCGCACCGCGATATGGGCGCGCTTCACGACATCGGCCCATTTCGCAATCTCCCTTTTCTCCATCGGTTCGATGTCGGAGAGTTTCATGGTCATCGGTTCGCCGGCGCCGGCCTCGATCCTTTTCTTGACCTCGGGCTGGGCGACCGCCTTGGCGATTTCCGCGTTCAACCGCGCGACGATTTCAGGCGGCGTGTTCTTCGGCGCCCACAGCCCGAACCAGACGGAATTTTCATAACCAGGCACGCCGGCCTCGGCGACCGTCGGCACGCCCGGAAGCAGCGTCGCGCGCTTGCTCGAGGTGACGGCGAGCGCGCGCACCTGGTGGCCCTGGATCTTGCCGATGGCGCTGGACAGATTGTCGAAGAACACCGGCGTCGCGCCGGACAGGATGTCGGGATAGGCGGGCGCGGCGCCGCGATACGGGACGTGTGTCAGGTTGGCGCCGGTCATCAGCTTGAACAACGCGAGCGACAAATGCTGTCCCGTGCCGTTGCCGGCCGAGGCGACATTGATGGTGCCCGGCTTTTCCTTGGCCAGCGCGATCAGCTCCTTCACCGAGTGCGCCGGGAAGTCCTTGTTGACGATGAGGACGAAGGGATACTGCGCCATCATGCCGAGTGGCGTGAAATCGCGGACCGGATCATAGGACAGATTGGCGAACAGACTTGGATTGACGGCCATGTTCGCCGTCAGCCCGGCGAGCAGGGTGTAACCGTCGGGCGCGGCCTTGGCCGCCGCGGCGGTGCCGACCAGCGTGCCGGCGCCGGTGCGGTTTTCGATGACGACCGGTTGGCCGAGTTGCGTCGACAACTGCTGGCCGACGATGCGTGTCACGATGTCGGTGCCGCCGCCGGGCGGCTGCGGCACGATAATGACAATCGTTCTGTTCGGATAGGTTTGCGCCGCCGCTCCTGGCGCTGTCAGGTCGGTGATGAGACTGGTAACAAGACACGCGCCAACAAGCATCGCGGCGCTCAATCGCCAACGCATTGCGTCCTCCCCGTTGTTATCCGTTCACGAGAGGCGGCAATGGGCCGTCATTTCGTGCCGGCGTGAGGCGCAATCTCGTCAACCGGCGTTGGCCAAGGCCATGATCGAGGCCTGACCGGCGCCGGCGGCGGTTTCTTTGGCTTATTCAGATCGCGCCCAAGGCAAGGCTAGCGGTCTCGCCATGGCCCTGTCCATCGGTGCGACGGGCAGGCGGCGATGGTTGCGTCGAAAACTAGCGCTCCAGCTCTTTCAGCAGATCGTGCAGGTCGAGCGGCCGGGTGTACATCTGCAGCGAGCCGTCCGGCTTCTTCGGCCACGCGTCCTTCGGCCGGTCCCAATGCAGTTCGACGCCGTTCTCGTCCGGGTCGCGCAGATAGAGCGCCTCGGAGACGCCGTGATCGGAGGCGCCGTCGAGCGGGATCTTGGCGGCGATCAGCCGGCCGAGCGCGTCGGCCAGCGCCTTGCGGGTCGGGTAGAGGATCGCGGTGTGGAACAGGCCGGTGGTGCCGGGAGCGGGCGGCGAGCCGCCTTTGCTCTCCCAGGTATTGAGGCCGATATGGTGGTGGTAACCGCCGGCCGAGATGAAGGCGGCGCCGGGCAGCGACTGGGTCAGGGTGAAACCGAGCACGCCGCAGTAGAAATCCAATGCGCGCGGCAGGTCGGCGACCTTAAGGTGGACATGGCCGATCCGGACCCCGGCATCGATGGTCGGGAAACGGACCGGGGCATTTGCGGTATCGGTGGCGTCGGTCATGATCTGACGTCCAATCTGCCTTAAGATGATGGCTGCCATCCCGAATTTGCTGCGGCAGGCGGCTATTTCGGCTGGTTTGGCGGCTGTTCCACCATTACATGTAGGCCGGTGCACCGACCTGATAAAGTGTCAGCGAGGGTACTGACGCAAGGTATTGACGAATGGCCGTTTCTCCACTTCCCGACAGCATCGATGCCACGCTCGCCCTGCTGGCCAAGGCCGATTATGTGGCCGACCGCTCGCTGGCGACGGTGCTCTATCTGGCGCTCAAGATGGGCCGGCCTTTGTTCCTCGAAGGCGAGGCCGGCGTCGGCAAGACCGAGATCGCCAAGGTGCTGTCGACCGCGCTCGGCCGGCGGCTGATCCGGCTGCAATGTTACGAAGGCCTCGACGTCTCGGCTGCGGTCTACGAGTGGAATTACGGCGCGCAGATGATCGCCATCCGCATGGCGGAGGCGCAAGGCGAGGGCGATCGCGCGCGGCTCGAACATGACGTGTTCTCCGAGCAATACCTGATCAAGCGGCCGCTGCTGCAGGCGCTTGAGCCCGATCCGGCCGGCGCGCCGGTGCTGCTGATCGACGAGCTCGACCGCACCGACGAAGCGTTCGAAGCCTTCCTGCTCGAAGTGCTCGCTGACTTCCAGGTGACCATTCCTGAACTCGGCACTGTGAAGGCGGCTGCACCGCCGATCGTCATCGTCACCTCGAACCGCACCCGCGAAGTGCATGACGCGCTCAAGCGCCGCTGTCTCTATCACTGGGTCGGCTATCCGAACGCCGAGCGCGAACTTGCCATCCTGCGCGCCAAGGTGCCGGGCATCGCCAAGAAGCTGTCGCAGCAAGTCGTTGCCTTCGTGCAGGCCTTGCGCAAGGAGGATTTGTTCAAGTCGCCCGGCGTCGCCGAGACGCTCGACTGGGCTGGCGCGCTGACCGAGCTCGATGTCGTCGCGCTCGATCCGGCGACGGTGTCGGACACGCTTGGCGTGCTCTTGAAATATCAGGACGACATCGCGCGGCTCGACGGCACCAAGGTGAAGGCGCTGCTTGATGAAGTGAAGTCGGAGTTGAGAGCGGCGGAGTAATTTTGTCCACGGCGTCGCCGCTTGCTCATGCGCGCTCCCTCCCCCCTTGTGGGGGAGGGTTGGGGAGGGGGGCATTGTGAGTTTTGTTCGTCATGTCTGATGATCTACCCCCCACCCGACGGCCTTCGGCCGTCGACCTCCCCCACAAGGGGGGAGGTGAAGAAAGCGTCGCAAGCGGGGAGAGGGAGAACAGCGGCCGCCTCGCCGAAAACATCGTTTACTTCGCGCGGGCGCTGCGCACCGCGGGGTTGCCGGTCGGACCCGGCAGCGTGCTCGACGCGCTCGAGGCGGTGAACGTCGCGCGCATCGGCACCAAGGAGGATTTCTACTGGACGCTGCATGCCGTGTTCGTGAAGCGGCACGAGCATTCGGTGCTGTTCGACCAGGCCTTCCGTATCTTCTTCCGCCGCCGCGGCTATATCGACAAGCTGATCGCCTCGATGCTGCCGGACACGCTGCCGACCGCGCCGAAGCAGCCGGAGGCAGGCGCCCAGCGCATCCAGGAAGCTTTGTTCGCCGGTACCAGCAAGGGCAAGATGGAGGAGCAGGAGGTCGAGATCGATGCCCGGCTCACTGTGTCCGACCGCGAGGTGCTGCAGAAGAAGGATTTCGCGCAGATGACGACCGCCGAGATCGCCGCGGCGAAGGAAGCGATCGCGCGTCTGGCGCTGCCGCTCGACGAGGTGAAGACGCGGCGCCTGACGCCCGCCCGCCACGGCCGGCTGATCGACATGCGTCGCACCTTGCGCTCCAGCATGAAAGCGGGCGGCGCGTTGATCGATCTGAAATATCTCGGGCCGCGGGTTAAGGAGCCGCCGATCGTGGCGCTGCTCGATATTTCCGGCTCGATGAGCCAGTACACGCGGCTGTTCCTGCACTTCCTGCATTCGATCACCGATGCGCGGAAGCGCGTAACCACCTTCCTGTTCGGCACGCGGCTCACCAATGTGACGCGCGCGATCCGCCAGCGCGACCCGGACGAGGCGCTGGCTGCTTGCGGCGCGCATGTCGTCGACTGGTCGGGCGGCACGCGGATTGCCACCTCGCTCAACGACTTCAACAAGCACTGGGCGCGGCGCGTGCTCGGCCAGGGCGCGGTGGTGCTGCTGATCACCGACGGGCTCGAACGCGACGCCGACGACACCTTGGCCTTCGAGATGGACCGGCTGCATCGTTCGTGCCGGCGGCTGATCTGGCTCAATCCGCTGCTGCGCTTCGACGGCTTCGAACCACGCGCCAAGGGCGTGAAAACCATGCTGGCGCATGTTGACGAATTGCGCCCCGTACACAATCTGGAATCGATGACGACCCTGGTGCGGGCGCTGTCGGGCAGCCCGGATAAGGGCTACGATACCAAGGCGATGCTGCGGAAGGTGGCATGATTGTTTTTCCCTCTCCCCGCAAGTGCGGGAAGAGGGAGAAGAACGGAGAACTGACATGCTTGGTCGCGACGAAGACATCCTCAAGGCCGCCGAAGACTGGTCGAAGGCCGGCCGCGGCGTGGCGCTGGCGACGGTGGTCGAGACCTGGGGCTCAGCGCCGCGGCCGGTCGGCTCCAACCTCGTCATCGATGAGGAAGGCAACTTCCTCGGTTCGGTGTCGGGCGGCTGCGTCGAAGGCGCGGTGGTGACCGAAGCCATCGACGTCATCGAAAGCGGCAAGCCGAAGACTCTGGAATTCGGCGTCGCCGACGAGACGGCGTGGAAGGTCGGGCTGTCCTGCGGCGGCACCATCCGGGTCTATGTCGAGAAAGTTTCTTAGTAGCGGCGCGCCACTTACTTTCTTTACCTCCCCCTGGAGGGGGGAGGTCGCCAGCCTGAGCGAAGCGAAGGCTGGCGGGAGGGGGTGATCTTTTCACCCCACCCCGGCTCGCTTCGCTCGCCGACCCTCCCCCTCCAGGGGAGGGTGAAGTTCGGGAGAATTCTGTGAAACTCGATCTGCTGCACACCCTCAATGCCGAACGCGCCGCGCGGCGCGCCGTGGTGGTCGTCACCGACACCGAGGCCGGCACGCAACGCCTGGTCAAGGCCGCCGACGTCGCCAAGGATCCGCTCGCCGAGGTGCTGGACAAGCGCCTGCGCATGGCGAAAAGCGGCATGGAGGAAACGGCGCAGGGCCGCATGTTCCTCACCGTGCATGTGCCGTCGCCGCAGCTTGTCATCACCGGCGCGGTGCATATCTCGCAGACTTTGGCGCCGCTCGGGCAGATGCTCGATTACGACGTCACCATCGTCGATCCGCGCACGGCGTTTGCGACGCCCGAGCGTTTCCCCGGCGTCAAGGTGCTCGCCGAGTGGCCGGACGCGGCTTTGCCGCCGCTCAACGTCGATCACTACACCGCCTTCGTCGCGCTGACGCACGATCCGAAGATCGACGACCCTGCGCTCATGCACGCGCTGTCGCGTGACTGCTTCTATATCGGCGCGCTTGGCTCGCGAAAGACGCATGGTCGGCGACTGGAGCGCCTGAAGGCGCAGGGCGTCTCGGATGCGGCGTTGGCGCGTATTCATGCGCCGATCGGGCTCGCCATCGGCGCGGTATCGCCGGCCGAGATCGCGGTGTCGATCATGGCCGAGATCACGATGCGGCTGCGGGTGAAGCAGGACAAGGCGGAAGCGGCATGAAGTTCGGTCCGGTCGCGCCGAAGGAGGCGCGGGGCGCCACGGCGGTCCATTCGATCCGCCAGGGCGATCTCGTGCTCAAGAAGGGCACAGTGATCGGCGACGCGGAGATCGCCGCGCTCGACGCGGCCGGCATCAAGGAGATCGTCGTCGCGCGCATCGAAGCCGGCGATGTGTCGGAAGACCAGGCTGCCGCCGAGATCGCGGCCGCGGTCGCCGGCGAGGGCGCCCGCACCGACCGCGCCTTCACCGGGCGCTGCAATCTGTTTGCCGATACGGCCGGCGTGCTCGTCGTCGACAAGGATGCCGTCGACCGTCTCAACCGTATCGACGAAGCGGTGACGCTGGCGACACTTGCCGCCTACAAGCCGGTGGTCGAAGGCGAAATGATCGCCACGGTGAAGATCATTCCCTTTGCCGTGGCCGGCGCCGCGCGCGACAAAGCGGTCGCGGCGGCAGCCAAAGCCAAGCCGGTGATCCGTATCGCGCCCTATGTCGTGCGCAAAGTCGGTGTGGTCTCGACCGAGTTGCCGGGCCTGTCGCCCAAGGTCATCGACAAGACGCTCAGGATTACAGAGGCGCGGCTGGCGCCGGCGGGCGCGGCGATCGTCGCCGAACGCCGCGTGCCACACGAGCACGCAGCGCTCACGAAAGCGATCGACGAGGTGCGCAAGGCCGGCGCCGAATTGGTCATAGTCTTCGGTGCGTCGGCGATCGCCGACCGTCGCGACGTCATTCCGATGGCGATCGAGAGCGCCGGCGGCGTCATCGAACAGTTTGGCATGCCGGTCGATCCCGGCAACCTGATGCTGATCGGCCGCATCGAAGGCCTCTCCGTGATCGGCGCGCCGGGCTGTGCGCGATCGCCGAAGGAAAACGGTTTCGACTGGGTGCTGATGCGGCTGCTCGCCGGGCTCAAGGTGTCGCGGGACGACATCACCGGCATGGGCGTCGGCGGTCTCCTGATGGAAATCGTGACGCGGCCGCAGCCACGCGTCGAACCCGCCGCACGGGAAGGGCGCAACATCGCCGCCGTGGTGCTCGCGGCGGGCCGCTCGACGCGCATGGGCGCGGTCAACAAGATGCTGGCCGAGATCGGCGGCAAACCGCTGGTGCGCATCGCCGCCGAGCAGGCGCTCGCCTCGCGCGCCAAGCCGGTCATCGTCGTCACCGGCCATCAGCACGACAAGGTGGAAAAAGCGCTCGGCGATCTGCCGGTGCGCTTCGTGCACAATCCAGATTATGCCGAGGGGCTCGGCACGTCGCTGCGCACCGGCATTGCCGCCGTACCGGCGGAAGCCGATGGCGCGATTGTTTGTTTGGGTGACATGCCGCAGGTCGACAGTGGCCTGATCGACAAATTGCTGGCGGTGTTCGATCCGGAGAAGGGCGCGCTGGTCGTGGTGCCGTCGATCGACGGCAAGCGCGGCAACCCGGTGGTGTGGTCGCGGCGATTCTTCAACGAGCTGATGTCGATCAGCGGCGATGTCGGCGCGCGTTATCTGATCGGGCAATATGCCGAAGCCGTGGTCGAGGTACCGCTCGCTGGGGAGGCGGCGCTGACCGATGTCGATACCCCCGAGTCGCTGAAGGCGGTCAAGGCCGAAATCGAGCGCGCCTGAGATTCGAATCATTGATCGGGGCGCGCGACTCGCGATTCATCCGTGCGGACCATCGAGCGGAGACCTCGGGCGACTGATGTCGGACACCTATACGCCTGCCATGCGCATGGTCGTGATCGCGAGCCTGCTGTTCGCTATCGCGACGATGACGTTCGTCACGGTCAGCGTCGCGCGCGCCGCCGGCGCGCTGGCGGTTGGCTCATGCGGCGCGTTCGGCGAGGCCTACGACTACGAAACGCTCGCCGCCGCGCGCGACAGCGCCATGGCGAAGTGCCAGGGCGAGGGCTGTCGGGTGGTGGCGACGACATCGAGGCGCAATTGTGCCGCCTTTGCCGTGGATTTCGCGAATCCCTGCGGCGCCTTCGGCTGGGGCCGCGGCGCCAAGCTCGGTGCCACTCAGAATGCGGCGCTGCAGGCCTGCTACCGCGAGGGCGGCAAGGAGTGCGTGATCCGCACTTTCTTCTGCGACGCCAAGGGCTGAGCCGGCCGGCTTTCCGCTCCAGGCCTTTCAATCTGAACGGTTTTCAGGCCCGGCCGGCTTGCGAGCGGCTCGGTCTTGCTGTAATTATGACTGACGGGTCAGTCATATTGTGGATGAGACGCGATGAGCGGCAGGCGCGGTCCGACCAAAGGGGGCGGGAGCAAGGTGGCCAAAAAGGGTGCGGCGCCGGTGAAACGCGGCGGGGATCGCGCGCCGGCTTCGGCGGCGTTGCCCGCAGGGAATTCCGGCGACGCTCCGTCCGGCCGAGCGGCGCGTAGCGCCGGTCGCCGCGAGGCCATTATCGCGGCCGCGCTCGATGAATTCGCCGAGCGCGGCTTCGAGGCGGCGCGGCTCGACGACGTCGCCAAACGCGCTGGCATCGCCAAGGGCACGATCTATCTCTATTTCCGCGACAAAGAGACTTTGTTTCAGGAGCTGCTGCGCGCCATGCTGGTTCCCATCATCGGCGGCTTCGAAACCCTGGGGCAGAGCGATATCCCGACGAGACAACTGGCCGAGCACCTGCGCGATGTCTTCGTCCACGAAGTGTTCGAGACCCGGCGCAAGGATGTGATCCGGTTGATGATCGCCGAAGGGCGGCGGTTCCCCAAGCTCGCGGAATTCTACTACCGAGAGGTGCTGTCGTGCATCTTCGAGGCGCTGCGCGCAATTCTTAAGCGTGGCGTCGCGCGCGGCGAAGTGCCGGCTGACCTAGTCGAATTCCCCCAACTGCTGGCGGCGCCGGGGCTGGTGGCCATCGTCTGGACCGGTTTGTTCGGCGACATCGCGCCGCTCGACGTCCGCAGGATGATGCAGGCCCATATCGACATTCTGTTCGCTCCGAGGAGTAAGCCATGATGATCCGTTACGCGGCGATAGCAATGGCGGCGCTCGCCCTCAGCGCCTGTACCAAGAGCGACGACCGACAGTTGCAGGGCTGGGTCGAGGCCGAGACCATCTTCGTCTCGCCGGACGAGCAGGGGCGCGTAGAAGAACTCAAGGTTCGCCAGGGCGACAAGGTTACGAAAGGCGACCTCCTGTTCACACTCGACGACGATCTGCAGAAAGCCGACGTGCAGGTGCGGCAGGCAACTTTGGCCTCCGCCAAGCAGTCTTTCGCCCGCGCCGAAGAGCTCCTCAGATCGGCCGCCGGTACGCAAAAGACCATGGATGACGCCAAGGCAGCGTTGCAGCAGGCCGAAGCCAATCTCGATGCCGCACAGACGCGGTTGACCCGGCGGCAGCAGTTGAGCCCCGTCACCGGTTCGGTCGAAGAGGTCTATTACCGGCCCGGCGAAACGGTGCAGCCCGGCAAGCCAGTCGTCGCATTGCTGCCGCCGGCCAATCTCAAGATCCGCTTCTTCGCGCCGGAGCAGCAGCTGGCCGCCGTCCATATCGGCGAGACGGTCGGCGTCAGCTGCGACAGCTGCGCGACGGGCCTGACCGCCAAGGTCACGTTCATTGCGCGCAGCGCCGAATACACGCCGCCCGTGATCTATAGCCTCGAGGAGCGCGCCAAGCTTGTGTATCTGATCGAGGCGCGGCCGGACGATCCATCGAAATTCCGCGTCGGGCAGCCGGTGACGGTGACGCGCGGGGCGACACCATGACTGCGGTTGGCAATTCGGCAACGGCCCCGGCCGCCGCTAAGGCCGGCAACGACCATGACGTCGTCATCGACGTGCAGCATCTGACCAAGCGTTTCGACGGTCGCGCGGTGGTGCGCGACGTGTCGATGCAGGTCAAGCGTGGCACCATCTATGGCTTTCTCGGGCCGAATGGCTCCGGCAAGACCACCACCATTCGCATGCTATGCGGTCTGCTGACGCCGGACGAGGGCACCGGCACCTGCCTCGGCTACGATATCCGCACCGAGACGGACAGGATCAAGCGCAAGGTCGGTTACATGACGCAGCGCTTCAGTCTCTATCAGGATCTCTCCGTGCGCGAGAATCTCGAATTCATCGGCCGAATCTACGGCCTGCAGAAGCCGCGCCAGGCGGCGCGCGCCGCAATCGAACGTCTCGGTCTGACCGGCCGCGAAGAACAACTCGCCGGCGAGCTCTCGGGCGGCTGGAAGCAGCGTCTCGCGCTAGGGGCCTGCACCATGCCGAGCCCGCAACTGCTGTTGCTCGACGAACCAACGGCTGGTGTCGATCCGAAGGCGCGGCGCGAATTCTGGAACGAGATTCACGCACTCGCCGCCGACGGTCTCACCGTGCTGGTGTCGACGCACTACATGGACGAGGCCGAGCGCTGTCACGAGATCGCCTATATCGCCTACGGCGAATTGCTGGTTCGCGGCACGGTCGACGAAGTGATCGCCGCCTCGCATCTAACGACCTATGTGGTGTCGGCGCGCAACGGCAATAGCCTGAGCACGCTGGGGCAGGAGCTCGAGCACAAACCGGGCATCGACATGGTGGCGCCGTTCGGCACCAGCCTGCACGTCTCGGGTCGCGATGCGGCGGCGCTCGAAGCCGCCATCGCGCCCTACAAGGCGCGGGACGATCTCGACTGGCAGCGTTCGGAAGCCTCGCTCGAGGACGTGTTCATCGATCTGATGGGTCGCGCGAAAGACAATTTCCAATGAACCAGCTCATTCCCACCGAAGAACCTCGGCGGATGCGCGGCGACGGTTTCTGGCGCAAGACCTGGGCCGTACTGGTGAAGGAATTCATCCAGCTCAAGCGGGATCGCGTCTCTTTCATCATGATCGTGACGATCCCGTTGGTGCAACTGCTGCTGTTCGGTTACGCCATCAATACGACGCCGCGCGATCTGCCGACGGCGGTGCTGTTGCAGGAATCGAGCAACGTCGGCCGCTCTATCCTTGCCGCCCTCCACAACACGCGCTACTTCAAGGTCACCGAGCTGCCGCGCACCGAGGCTGAGCTCGATCGCCTGCTTGCTTCCGGCAAGGTGCTGTTCGGCATCGAGATCCCGGCTAATTTCGAACGCGAGCTGCGGCGCGGGGATATACCGGCGATGCTGGTCGCGGCCGACGCCACCGATCCGGTCGCCGCCAGTTCCGCGTTGAGCGCGCTCGGCCGGCTGGTGCAGACGGCACTGGCGCATGATTACGCCATTCCGCAGGCTGGCTCCGCGCCGTTCGAGATCCGGACCCATGCGCGTTATAACCCGGCGGCCAAGACCGAACTTAACATCGTGCCCGGGCTGGTTGGCACCATCCTCACCATGACCATGCTGATCTATACGGCGCTGTCGGTGACGCGCGAGATCGAGCGCGGCACGATGGAAAACCTGCTCGCCATGCCGATCACGCCGATTGAGATCATGCTCGGCAAGATCATTCCCTACGTCCTCGTCGGTTTCGTGCAGGCGGCGATGATCATCGCCATCGGCGTTTTCCTGTTCGGTGTGCCGATGCTCGGAAATCTCGGCGTGCTGGCCGCGCTCAGCACCTTGTTCATCGCCGCCAATCTTTCAATCGGTTACACCTTCTCAACCGTGGCGCAGAACCAACTGCAGGCCATGCAGATGTCGATCATGTTCTTCCTGCCGAACATCCTGCTGTCGGGTTTCATGTTTCCATTCGCCGGCATGCCGCTCTGGGCGCGTTGGATCGGCGAGGCGCTGCCTTTGACGCATTACCTGCGCATCGTCCGCTCGATCATGCTCAAGGGCGCAACCGTGTCGGATTTGCATTACGATGCCGCGGCGCTGGCGGCTCTGATGCTGGTCGCCATGACCATCGCAGTGACCCGATTCCGCCGTACGCTTGACTAGGTCGCCTAGATGACCTGCCGCTTGGCAGCAGTGGCTTTGTCGCCGGTATTCGGCGTTCCGGTCGGCTCGATGAGCAGCAAATGCGCTTCTTCGCGAGCGACCGGCCGGTGTTCGACGCCTCTGGGAACGACGTAAATTTCGCCGGGGCCGAGCGAGACCGTGCGGTCGCGCAGTTCGATGTCGATACTGCCTTTGAGGACGAGGAAGAAGTCATCGGTGTCGGGATGCGAGTGCCAGTTGAATTCACCCAGCACTTTCACGACCATGACATCGTGGCCGTTGAATGTGGTCACGGTCCGTGGCGACCAATGCTGTTCGAAAGTTGCGAGCTTTTTGTTGAGATTGATCGCCTGATCCACCGCCCCGGTCTCCAGCGCTGCTGAGTGTCGAACCGCAAATCTATGCGCCTCACAGCCGCTGTGCCAGACCGAGACGGACATAAGTGCTCGAATGACCGTCGGTGTCGCGCGCATAGCCGACGGCGAGCGACCATTCGATGTCTTCCGTTCGTAAACTGGTGACATGCAGGCCGACGCGGGTCTGGGCGTAGCCGTCGGCACCGAAGTACTGCAGTTCGGGCCCAACATAGAAGCTCTCGTCGTTGAGCAATTCGCCGGCGACGCGCCAGCCATAGGCGATCCGCGCCGAATAGCTGGTGACCAGCGTCGACAGCGATAGATCGCCGGCGATTAATGTGTCGGGCGTGGGCTCCCACCACAGCTCCCCAGCAAAACGCAGGCCGAAATTGCGACCGCGCAGGCGATTGTCGATGTCGTCCGGGCGCAGCCAGTGCGTCTGCCATTCGGGGCCGAAGAAGAGCTTCATCTCGGCTTCGCCGCGTTTGATGCGGAAGCCGGGCAAAACCTGAGTTTGCCACTCCGCGCCGACGACCTTCTGGCCCGGCATGCTGCTGGGCCAGTAGCGATAGAGGCCGCCATTCATCAGAAGCTTCAGCATGAAGCCGTCGCGGTCGAACCCGCCGGGGGCATAAAGGAAGCCCGAATAGGCAAAGACGCCGTTGCGCCACAAGTCGCGGCCGGAGAACTCCATGACCTGGGAATACTCTTCCTGCGCCGCGACACGGACCGCCGGACACAGCACGCAAATCAGGAAGGCCGCAGCGACCGGAACTGCCGCGCGGACACGCCTTCGCACACACATGGCGGCCCCCAGACCGCTGGTACCTAATGTAAATACAACTACAGCTTGCTATCCGGTTGTTGTCCACAACGCGACACCTTCGCGCTATGGTTGTGACGCGTTCCCGGACTCAGGACGTGACGGGGCGCCGGGTCAGCCGGCGCGGCGGACCGCCGAGCGTGCGGTGGATCATCGCCGAGAAGGCCGAAGCGCTGGCATAGCCGACCGCGGCCGCGGTTTCGGCGACCGATGCCCCGTCCGACAGCCGTGCCAGCCCGTCGATGGCTCGTAGGCGGGCGCGCCATTCCGCGAAACTAAGTCCAGTTTCGTGACGGAACAGCCGCGCCAAGGTGCGTCGGCTGGCACCGGCTTCGTCCGCCCAACGGTCGAGATCGCGATCGATGGCCGGATCGTCGAGCAAGGCGCGGGCCACGCGCAACGCCCGTTCATCGCGCGGCATCGGCACGTCGAAACGGCGTTCGTCAAGCCGGCCGAGTTCGGTGAGGATCAGCCGAGCAATGGCGCCGCCGCGATCGGCCTCGCCGTAATCCATCGGCTCCTCGAGCAAGGCGAGAATGAGTTCGCGTAACAGGCCGGAGATCTCGACCAGCACCGGCGTCGCCGGCAGGGTTGCGCAAAGGGCCGGGTCGATATTGACGGTGCGCATTTCGACCTTGCTACGCATGCGCACGCTGTGCGGCATCTGCGGCGGCAGCCACACCGCGCGGGCCGGCGGCAGGATCCAGGCGGCATCCGCGGTCTCGACGCGCATGATGCCGCGGGTGGCGTGCAGAACCTGGCCGCGCCGGTGCATGTGCAGGGGAATATGCTCGGCGGCGCTATAGGTGCTGGCCATCACCGCGACCGGACGCGGCGCGTTGTCCATGTTCGGGCGGTATTCGGGCTCTTTGGCTGACTTGGTCATGACCCGTACTTTGGCACGTTCTCGACGAAAATCGACCGAACATCGCCAAAAGGCAAGCCTATAGTACCGGGGTAATCACGGGCGATTCCCCCAGAAAGTGTACTGCCATGACCGGGCCTTCCACCGCCGCCACCTCCCTGGCCGAACCGTCTTCGGCCGATGACGCTGCCCGCCGGCGTTCCATTTCATTCCTCAATGTTGCGCACGGCTTCGACCATTTCGTGCTGCTGATCTATCCAACCGTGGTGATCGGGCTCGAGGCCGTCTATGGCCGGCCCTATAGCGAGCTGATCGTGCTCTCGAGCGCGGCCTTCCTCGCCTTCGGCATGTTCTCGCTGCCGGCCGGTTGGCTCGCCGACCGCTGGAGTCGCCGCAATATGATGGCGGCGTTCTATCTCGGCTGCGGCCTGTCGATGCTCGCGGTGGCGCTGGCGCCGAACCTGATCGTGCTGTCGGCGGCGATGTTCGCCCTCGGCATGTTTGCGGCGATCTATCATCCGGTTGGCATGGCGATGCTGATCGAAGCTGCCAGCGCCAATGGCGGCACGATGGGACGCACGCTCGCCTTCAACGGCGTCTGCGGTAATCTCGGCGTGTCGCTTGCTGCTGGCGTGTCGGGCGCACTGGCCTACTGGATCAACTGGCGCGCTGCGTTCTATGCGCCGGCCGCGCTGCTGCTGGTGACGGGCGTCGTTTATATGTGGCTGACGCCGGATGACCGTCATCACGCCAGCAAGCGCCAGTCCAAACCGGCGGTGACGTTGACGCCGACGCTGATGGCACTGCTGTTCGGCCTGTTCCTGGTGATCGCGCTCTCCGCCGGGCTGGTGTTCAACGTGCTGACCATCGCGCTGCCGAAGATCGTCGACGAAGGCATGGTCAAGGATGTGCCGCTGGTGTTGGTCGGCAGCGTCGCCACCGCGGTCCTGCTGTGCGGTGCGCTCGCGCAGCTCGCGATCGGCCGGCTGGTTGAATGGTTCTCGCCGCATTATCTGTTCGCGGTCGTCACCGCGCTCGGCTTCCTCGGCAATCTGTGGGCATCCTATGCCGAGGGCGTGCCGCTGATGATCGCGCTCGCCATCGCCATCGCCGCGATCTATGCGCAGGTCACGGTGAACGACATGATCCTGGCGCGCTATACGGCCGATGCCTGGCGCGGCCGAGTCTATGCTGTGCGCTATTTCACCCTGTTCATATCGTCGACCATCGCCATCGGCATGATCGCGCTCCTGCACAAGACCGGCGGCTTCGGCCTGGTGCTCGGCGCCAATGCGGCCGTGGCGTTCCTGATGTTCCTGGCAACGGCGGCGCTGGTCGTGCTGATCGTCAATGTCGAAGGCCGGCAGGCGGAGTTGCAGCCGGCGGAATAGTTTCGACCGCCGTCATTCAATCAACTGTCATTGTTTGCTCTGCGAGTATCGCGCCGTTGAGCGCGATACTCGCGCGGTTGCATTCCGGTATCGGAGCGCCGACAGCGTCGCGGCAAATTGGCGCTTCGGTGTTCAGGCGCGGACGGAATGCGGCGCTGTGGGTCAATCCGACCGAAAAATTCTATGTGTGCAGGTTGCCTTCCCGAGCAAATCATTGCCGGCGAGATTGAATCTTCAGCGGTTCTTGTTTTTTCTACGATCGTCGGCTTGCGCGGCCTTGTTAGAACGGCAAAGTTCGAAAGATCGATAACAGCAGGAGCCGTTAGCATGCGCTTCGTGAGTAAATCCTATGTTCGCCGGGCCGTCATCGTTGCCGTCGTCGCATGGGCGGCCGGCGCGGCGATGGTGTCGCAGGCCTCCGCGCAGACTCGATTACTCAACGTGTCGTACGACCCTACGCGTGAACTCTATCGCGACTATGACGCAGTCTTCACCAAATATTGGAAAGTGAAGACCGGTCAAACGGTGACCGTGCAGCAATCGCATGGCGGCTCGGGCGCGCAAGCGCGCGCCGTCATCGACGGTCTCGAGGCCGACGTGGTGACGCTGGCGCTGGAAGCCGACATCGACGCCATCGCCGCCAAATCCGGCAAGATCGCCGCCAATTGGCGCAGCCGTCTGCCCAACAATAGCGCGCCCTACACCTCGACCATCGTGTTCCTGGTGCGCAAGGGCAATCCGAAGGGGATCAAGGACTGGGACGATCTGGTCAAACCGGGTGTCGAGGTCGTCACGCCGAACCCGAAGACCTCGGGCGGCGCGCGCTGGAATTTCCTCGCCGCCTGGGCCTGGGCGCGCGACAAGTTCGGGGGGGACGACAACAAGGCACAGGCCTTCGTCAAGGAGCTGTTCGGTCACGTGCCGGTGCTCGATACCGGTGCGCGCGGGTCCACCACGACCTTCGTCAAACGGCAAATCGGCGATGTGCTGCTCGCTTGGGAGAACGAGGCCTTTCTCGCGCTCAACGAACTCGGCCCGGACAAATTCGAGATCGTGGTGCCGAGCATTTCGATCACCGCCGAGCCTCCGGTGGCGCTCGTCGATGAGAACGCCAGGAAGCATCACACGACAGAAGTGGCACAGGCCTATCTGGATTATCTCTATAGCGCCGATGGCCAGCGGATCGCCGCCAAGCATTTTTACCGGCCGTTCAAGCCGGAGTTTGCCGACCGGGCGGATTTGAAGCGCTTTCCGAAACTGAAACTTGCGACCGTCGCGGATTTCGGCGGCTGGAAAGCGGCTCAGCCGAAATATTTCGGGGACAGCGGCGTATTCGATCAAATCTACAAGCCGAAGTAAGATCGCAAAATGACCGCTGCCGAATCGTGGAGCTGGAGGCGGCCCAGCGTCATCCCGGGGTTCGGGATGACGTTTGGCTTTGCCTTAACCTATCTGAGCCTGATCGTTCTGATACCGCTGGCCGCGCTGATCGTGCGCAGCACATCGCTCGGCTGGACCGAATTCTGGCATCTGGCGCTCGACGCGCGCACGGTCGCGGCTCTGCGCACCAGCTTCGGCTCCGCGCTGGCCGCGGCGATCGTCAACTGCGTGTTCGGGCTTGTCCTGGCGTGGGTGCTGGTGCGCTATCGCTTTCCCGGCAAACGTCTCATCGACTCGATGATCGATCTGCCCTTCGCGCTGCCGACCGCGGTCGCCGGTATCGCATTGAGCACGCTCTATGCGCCCAATGACTGGATCGGCGCGCTGCTGGCGCCTTATGGCATCAAGATCGCCTATACGCCCGCCAGCATCGTCGTTGCCCTCGTTTTTATCGGGCTGCCCTTCGTCGTCCGGACCGTCGAGCCGGTGCTGGCCGATCTCGACCGAGAGCTCGAAGAGGCCGCGGCAACTTTGGGGGCGGGGCGCTTGCAAACCGTGTTACGGGTGGTTTTGCCGCAACTCGTGCCCGCCCTTCTCACGGGCTTTGCGCTGGCGCTGGCCCGCGGCATTGGTGAATACGGATCGATCGTGTTCATCGCCGGCAATATTCCGTTCGTGTCGGAAATTGCCCCGCTGCTCATCGTCATCCGTCTCGAGGAATTCAACTATCCCGCGGCGACGGCGGTCGCATCGGTGATGCTGATGATTTCCTTTGCCATGCTGCTTGCCATCAATCTTATCCAGGCCTGGAGCCGCCGGAGATTCGGTCATGTCGTCTGAGCGCCGCCACCGCCCGGTCGCGTCGGCGACAACCGAGTCCACCCCGCTGCGTGTGACGCTGATCGCCGTTGCGCTGGTGTTTTTCGCGCTGTTCCTACTGCTGCCGCTGCTTCTCGTCTTCACCGAGGCGTTGCGGGCGGGGCTCGCCGGCTACGTCAAGGCCATCACCGAGCCCGATGCTTTGGCCGCCATTCGCCTGACCTTGACGGTCGCCGCCATCGCGGTGCCGGCCAACATGATCTTCGGGATTGCGGCCGCCTGGGCGATCGCCAAGTTCGACTTCAAGGGTAAGAGCTTCGTCATCACGCTGATCGATCTGCCGTTCTCGGTGTCGCCCGTGATCTCGGGCCTGGTCTATGTCCTGCTGTTCGGCGCGCAGGGTTATTTCGGGCCGTGGCTGAGCGCGCACAATGTCGAAATCATCTTCGCGCTGCCGGGCATCGTGCTTGCCACGATGTTCGTCACGTTTCCATTCGTGGCGCGTGAGTTGATTCCGCTGATGCAACAGCAGGGTACCGGCGATGAGGAAGCCGCGCTGTCGCTGGGGGCCAGCGGCTTCAAGACGTTCCTCTACGTCACGCTGCCGAACGCCAAATGGGCTCTGCTCTACGGCGTTCTATTGTGCAACGCGCGGGCGATGGGCGAGTTCGGCGCCGTTGCCGTCGTCTCAGGCAAGATCCGCGGCGTCACCAACACCATGCCGCTGCATGTCGAAATTCTCTACAATGAATACGCATTCACGGCAGCCTTCGCGGTGGCCTCGCTGCTCGCCTTGCTTGCCTTATTTACACTGGCGGTGAAGGCGCTGCTCGAATGGCGCTATGGCGATCAACTCGCCGCCAGTAACGGGCGTCACTAAGGATTGTTCATGGAAATCAGAATTAGAAATGTCCGCAAAGAGTTCGAGCGCTATCCGGCTTTGCACGGTGTGTCGCTCGATATTCACTCGGGTGAGTTGATCGCTCTGCTCGGCCCGTCGGGGTCGGGTAAGACGACCTTGCTGCGTCTGATCGCGGGGCTTGAATGGCCGACAGAGGGATCGATTTTCTTCGGCGAGGACGACGCGTCCAGCATGAACGTACAGGAACGAAACATCGGTTTCGTGTTCCAGAGCTACGCGCTGTTCAAGCACATGACGGTCGCCGACAATATCGGCTTCGGGCTGCGGGTGCGGCCCCGCGGCGCGCGCCCGCCAAGCGCGGAAATCCGTCGCCGGGCCAGCGAATTGCTCGACCTAGTGCAACTGTCCGGCCTGGAAAGCCGCTTTCCGGCGCAACTATCAGGCGGGCAACGGCAGCGCGTGGCGCTGGCGCGGGCGCTCGCCATCGAGCCGCGCGTGCTGCTGCTTGACGAGCCATTCGGCGCGCTCGACGCCAAAGTGCGGCGGGAACTCCGGCAGTGGCTGCGTGAATTGCACGACAAGACCGGCCACACCACCGTCTTCGTGACCCACGATCAGGAGGAGGCGCTGGAACTGGCCGATCGCGTCGTGGTCATGAGTCAAGGACGCATCGAACAGGTCGGCACGCCGGACGAGATTTACGACCGGCCGAATTCGCCCTTCGTGTTCTCCTTTATCGGAGAAACCAGCGAGCTGCCGGCCTCTGTTGCCGACGGCCGCGTCAGCATCGACGGACAGTCGGTCGACATCGGCGTGGCCGGCGTGGCCGACGGCGCGGCGCGTCTCTTGATGCGGCCGAACGGCATCGATGTCGTCGAGGAGCGGCCAGGGACGATTGCGGGCGACGTCATTGCGGTGCGCCGCAGCGGCGGCTGGCGGCGCGTCGAGCTCCTAATCGGAGCCGGGCGGCACCGGGTGGAGGTCGAATTGCCAGTCGACGCGACGCAGAACCTGACCGGGCGGCTTCATATCCTGCCGCGTCACTGGCAGCTTTATCCGGCCGTCGCCTTGTCCCAGGCGAGCTTGGGCGCTTCCTTGCCGGCGACCGAATAGAGCGCGCCGGGCGCGTTGCGCGTCTTCTGGAATTCCTCCAGCGTCTCGCCGCGCATCGCCGCGTAGATGTGCAGGTTCGACACGCCGACCACAGCCCCTAATTTCTCCAGCATGAAGAACGACACGCCGTACTGGATCATGGCGCGCCAGTCGCGCTTGCGGATCATATCGCGTTCAGCATCGCTCAGCCCCGCCGCGGCGAACGCGAGCTCGGGATCGGCCAGGAAGGCCGTGCGCTTGTCGTGATCGATCAGCGCATGCAGGAATGAGTTGATGCGGAATGCCTTGACGCTGCGGTCGAGGGTGAACGGATAGGTGCCGGTCAGCACCCCGGCGCCGGCCAGTTGATGGCCGATGTGACGGCGATAATCGCTGTGGATGTCGGCCATCGGCTCGATGGCGCGGTTCTCATAGACCGCGGTGGCGATGCCGGTCATCGACGGCAGATAATAGCCGCGGTGCAGGCACTTGATGTTGGCCGACAGCGCGCCGCGCATCACCAGCCACATGATGACTTCGGCGCCTTCCATGCCGCCGAGCCGGGCGTAATCGGCCTGCGTCATCTGCGCCAGCGATGCCGGGTCGTTTTCGATGAGATCGAGGAATTGCTCGTCCCACGGTGTGTTGTTGAAGCCGGCGCGTTCGCCATGCACCTGGTGCGACAGGCCGCCGGTCGCGACCAGCGCGACGCGCAGATCTTCCGGATAGCTCTCGATGGCGCGGCGCACCGACTGGCCGAGCTTAAAGCAGCGCGCCGGGCTCGGAATCGGGAATTGCAGAACGCCGACCTGCAGCGGCACGATGGCGCCCGGCCATTGCGGCTCATGCGGCCACATCATCGACAGCGGCGAGAAGCAGCCGTGATCGAGCGGCTTGCCCTGGAAGAACGACATGTCGAATTCGTCGGCCATCAGCGCCGCGCCGATGTGGTGCGACAGGCCGGTGTGGCCCTTGACCGGCGGCAGGTCGCGCACGCCGCCGCCTTCGTCGGCGACCGGGTAACTCTCGCCGATGCCGAGGGCGAAAGCGGAATAGTGATCGAAGAAAAACGAGGTGACGTGGTCGTTATAGATGACGAACAGCACGTCGGGCTTCTGCGCCGTCAGCCATTGCTGCACCGGCCTGAACGATTCGAAGATCGGCGCCCAGACCGGGTCGTTCTGCTTGTTGCGGTCGAAGGCGAAGCCGATGGTCGGCGTGTGCGAGACGGCGACAGCGCCGATGATGCTGGCCATGACGGAGTTCTCCGGCGTTTCCAACGGCCGCGCGGGCCGTACGCGAAGAACTGTGAGTGCCGTTACTTCACCGGGCTTTGATAAAGATCAAGCACGTGGCGCCGCCAGAGTCGGGAAGGGCTGCGCGCTCTCGTAAGCGCGGGCTGCGCGCAACACCAGCGCGTCGTTGCGCGGCGGGCCGACGATCTGCAGCGCCATCGGCAGGCCGTCGGCGGCGAAGCCGCAAGGCACCGAAGCAGCCGGTTGCTGCGTCAGGTTGAACGGGTAGGTATAGGGTGACCAGTTGATCCATTCGTCGCCGAAGCGGCCGTCCGCCGGCGTCACCCGGCCGGCCTCGATCGCCGTTGTCGGCATCTGCGGCGTCAACAGCAGATCGTAGCGCTCGTGGAAGCGCAACATGTGTTGCGCCAGTTCTGTACGCTGGGTGTGCGCCGCCAGGTGATCCGCGAGCGTCACGCGCCGGCCGAAATCGGCCATGCGGCGCAAGCCTTCGTCCATTTTGCCGCGCTCGGCCGCCGGTACGGCGTCGACGATGGTCGCGGCGACCGCGTACCAGATGTTCTTTTCCATCGCGATCGGCTCGGCAAAGCCCGGGTCGACTTCTTCCACGACGGCGCCCAACGTGGCGAACACCTGTGCCGCCTGGCGCGCCGATGCTTCGATCTCGGCGTCGAGCTCTTTGACGTAGCCGAGCCGCGGCGAGTAGGCGATGCGCAGGCCGCGCACGCCGTCGCTCAGGCCGATGCGATAATCCGGCGCCGGCGTATTCCACGCCGTGGTGTCGCGCATATCGGGCTGGCCGATGACGCTCAGCATCAAGGCGGCGTCACTGACGGTGCGCGTCAGCGGCCCCTGATGCGCCAGCACCGTGAAGGCGGAGGCTGGATAGGCCGGCACGCGGCCGTAGCTCGGCTTGATGCCGAAGGTGCCGGTAAACGCCGCCGGGATGCGGATCGAGCCGGCGCCGTCGGTCCCGAGATGCAGGACGCCAAGGTTGAGCAGTGCCGCGGCCGCTGCGCCGCCGGATGAGCCGCCCGTGGTGCGCGTCAGATCCCAGGGATTGCGCGTGATCCCGGTGAACGGCGAATGGCAGGCGCCGATCCAGCCGAATTCCGGAGTCGTGGTCTTGCCGAGGATCACCGCCCCTTGCTCCTTGAGCCGCGCCACCGCGGGGGCATCGTGCGGCGCCGGCCTGTCGGGCGTTGCCAAGGAGCCTTTGCGCGTCGCAAAGCCCTTGACGTCAATGATGTCCTTGATGGTCGCGGGCAGGCCGTCCGCGAGACCGATCGGTTCGCCTTTCATCCAGCGCGCTTCGGAGACCTGCGCCGCGGCGAGCGCGCCCTCGGCGTCGACCAGCACGAAGGCATTGATGGCGGGTTCGAAACGCGCGATGCGCATGAGCGCGTCGCGCGTCACTTCGACCGGCGACAGTTCGCGACGCCGGTAAAGGCGAAGAAGGTCGGCGGCGTTCAGCTCGGAAATGACTGTCATCGTCGCCGTGCTCCCTAGGCTAAAGCCGTTCGATCAGGGCCATGGCCGCCGCCGGCATCTTCACCTTGGCCTCGTGGATGAAATAGATGAACACATCGCGTGGCTTCTTCTCGGCCGTCTTTTTGTCGATGCGCGGCAGGTCGTCGGGCGCGCCGCCCTTCGCCCAGGCTTTGGCCCGCTTCGCCCATTCGTCGAGCGCCTTGGGCGGATAGCCGTCTTTCAGTCTCTCGTCGCCCTTCTGCAGGCGGGCATAGACGAAGTCCGAGGTGATGTCGGCGATCTCGGTATAGGTCTCGTGCTCGGCGTAGCAGATGGCGACATTGGCCTTGCGCGCCAGCGCAATGAACTCCGGCGTCTTGAAGGTGTCGTTGCGCACCTCGACCACGTGACGCAACACCGTGCCGTCGAACTTCGCCGGCAGCAGATCGAGGAATGCGCCGAAGTCGGCGGCATCGAACTTCTTGTGCGGCGCAAACTGCCAGAGCAGAGGCCCGAGCTTGGGCCCGAGTTCGGTGATGCCGGACTCAAGGAAGCGCTGGATCGAGGAACCCGCTTCGGCGAGCACGCGGCGATTGACCGCATAGCGCGGGCCTTTGAGCGAAAACACGAAGCCAGCGGGAACTTCGGAGGCCCATTTGCGGAAGCTCGCCGGCTTCATCGTCGAATAGAAGGTGCCGTTGACCTCGATCGAGGTCAGATGCTGGCCCGCATACTCGAGTTCGCGCGCATGCGGCAGGCCTTTGGGATAGAAAACGCCGCGCCACGGCTCGTAGGTCCAGCCGCCGACGCCGACATACACACGCGGGAGGTAGGTTTTCATTAAGGTTTTCGTCACGTTATTTTCACAATGCTTCACTATACATGATCGCAAGCGGCGGCGGATCGCGTTTCGTATGATCCCCGTCCGACGGCCACGATGAGATAGGCGACGGCGGAAGTAACCGCGCTCTATCTTGTCTGTGGTCGTTTCTCGTTTCGGTCAGGCTAGACCGCCGGCCGTCACCGATCCACCCGATTTCTCCGTCATCATTTCGCGCTGGACCGGCTCGGCCGCGCGCAAACGCGCATTGTCCGCGCGCAAAGCTGCGTTCTCGTCTTCCAATACCTTGATGGTGTGGAACAGCCGCGCCGTCGACAGTTGCAGGAAGTAGAAGCCGAAGGTCGGGTTCTGGAAATAAAGCTGCATGACGTGATCGTAGGAGATGGCGAGCGTCTCGCCGCCTTCCAGGCATTCGATGGTCGCGGTGCGTACTTTGCCCGGCTCGAGCAGGCCGAGTTCGCCCAGGATGCTGCCGGGCCCGATCTCGACGTTGCGCTCCACGACTCGGTAGCGGCCTGAGATGATGAAGTGCAGTTCGCTCGCCGGGTCGCCTTTGTTGAACAGAACCGATCCGGCGGCGAAATGGCGCTTGGTGGTGAAGGGCTTCAACCAGTCCATCGACAAATCGCCATTGGCCGCTTCGTTGACCTGTTTGATCAGCCGCTTCATTTGATAGAAGCGCATGGCGTTGATCGGCAGCAGGATCAGATTGAGGATCAAGGTCGGGAACACCGACGCCAGGATCGAATAGGCGATGAATAGACAGTTCGTTGTCATGGCGACGATCCGCAGCGGGATCATCGTCTTCATCAAATAGCCGACGATGTTCATGATCACGGTGACGGCGGCGAGTATGTCGATGAAGCCGATATCACCGAACGAGTGCGGAACGTGCATGTGTCGTGTTCGCCAATGGCGCTTATGACGGTTTTGTGACAACGGACGAGGCGTCCGTTGATCGCTACCCTAACCCATGCGCGCGTCTCGGCAACCGTCGGCTCGTATCTATCCCGTCAAGAACGGCGGCGGCGCGCCAATAGGCGAGGGGACGACATTTTCCTCACTCCAACATGAAAAAGGCCCGGGATTGCTCCCGGGCCTTCGTGTTTGTTCGCGTTGAGCGAGGCGGACTTAGAAATCCATTCCTCCAGTCAAAGTCGGGCTTGCCCGACTTTGACCGTTTTAAGAAGTCGGTCGGAATGGACCTTAGAAGTCCATTCCTCCCATGCCGCCCGGCATGCCGCCCGGCGCGCCACCGGCACCAGCGCCCTTCTTCGGCGGCAGTTCGGCGACCATCGCTTCGGTGGTGATCAGGAGACCCGCGACCGAAGCCGCGTTCTGGATCGCCGCACGCACGACCTTCGTCGGGTCGATGATGCCCTTGGACATCATGTTCCCGTATTCGCCGTTCTGAGCGTCGAAGCCGTAGGAGTACTGATCCTTCTCGAGCACCTTGCCGACGATGACCGAGCCGTCCTCACCTGCGTTGAGCGCGATCTGACGGGCCGGGGCCTGGATCGCCTTGCGGACGATCTCGACGCCGTGCTTCTGGTCCTCGTTCTGGGTCTTGACCTTCTTAAGGGCTTCCGTGGCGCGGAGCAGGGCGATGCCGCCGCCCGGCAGGATGCCTTCCTCGACCGCGGCGCGGGTCGCGTGCATCGCGTCGTCGACGCGATCCTTGCGCTCCTTCACCTCGATCTCGGTGGCGCCACCGACGCGGATCACCGCGACGCCGCCGGCGAGCTTGGCCAGACGCTCCTGGAGCTTCTCACGGTCGTAGTCCGAGGTGGTCTCCTCGATCTGCGCCTTGATCTGCGCAACGCGCGCCTCGATGTCGGCCTTCTTGCCCGAACCGTTGACGATGGTGGTGTTCTCCTTGTCGATCGACACCTTCTTGGCGCGGCCGAGCATGGAGAGGGTGACGTTCTCGAGCTTGATGCCGAGATCTTCCGAGATCGCCTGGCCGCCGGTCAGGATCGCGATGTCCTGCAGCATGGCCTTGCGGCGATCGCCGAAGCCCGGCGCCTTGACGGCGGCGACCTTTAGGCCACCACGCAGCTTGTTGACGACGAGGGTGGCGAGCGCTTCGCCTTCGATGTCCTCGGCGACGATCAGCAGCGGCTTGCCGGTCTGCACCACGGCTTCGAGCAGCGGCAGCAGTTCCTGGAGACCCGACAGCTTCTTCTCGTAGATCAGGATGTAGGGGTCGTCCATTTCAACGCGCATCTTGTCGGCGTTGGTGACGAAGTAGGGCGAGATATAGCCGCGGTCGAACTGCATGCCCTCGACGACGTCGAGTTCGGTGTCGAGCGACTTGGCTTCCTCTACGGTGATGACGCCCTCATTGCCGACCTTCTTCATGGCTTCGGCGAGGAACTTGCCGATCTCTTGGTCGCCGTTGGCCGAGATGGTGCCGACCTGGGCGATTTCCTCGTTCGAGGTGACTTTCTTGGAGTTGGCCTTGAGGTGCTCGACGATGGCATCGACGGCGATGTCGACGCCGCGCTTGAGGTCCATCGGGTTCATGCCGGCGGCAACCGCCTTCGAACCTTCCTTGACGATCGCCTGGGCGAGCACGGTCGCGGTCGTGGTGCCGTCGCCGGCGAAGTCGGCCGACTTCGAAGCGACTTCGCGCACCATCTGCGCGCCCATGTTCTCGAACTTGTCCTCGAGCTCGATCTCCTTGGCGACGGTGACGCCGTCCTTGGTGATGCGGGGAGCGCCGAACGACTTGTCGAGCACCACGTTGCGGCCCTTCGGACCGAGCGTGACCTTCACGGCGTTGGCGAGAATGTCGACACCGCGCAGCATGCGGTCGCGCGCGTCAACGGAGAATTTGACGTCTTTAGCAGCCATTGTTGTGTTCCCTTGTTTCCTGGATCGACCTTAGGCGGCTTTCTTCTTCGAGGCGGAGACGCCGTCGAGCACGCCCATGATGTCGCTTTCCTTCATGATCAGGAGATCCTGACCATCGATCTTGACCTCGGTGCCCGACCACTTGCCGAACAGCACGACGTCGCCGACCTTGACGTCGATCGGGGTGAGCTTGCCGCTCTCGTCACGGCCACCGGGGCCGACGGCGATGACTTCGCCCTGCGACGGCTTCTCCTTGGCGGTGTCGGGAATGATGATGCCGCCAGCGGTTTTTTCCTCGGCGTCGATGCGCTTGACGACGACACGGTCGTGAAGCGGGCGGAACTTCATGGCAGTCCTCCTAAATATTTGAGCTATCTGACGTTTCTGGTTGCCGGTAAATCCCCTCCGGCACCTGCGGAAGCAGATGGTGCGGGCATTTCGACCCGCAAGGGGCGTCCGGAAATTTTTTAGCACTCATCTGAGTGGAGTGCCAACAAAACCGCCAAGCCTCTGAATCCGAGTGGTTAATTTCGGCGCCCGACGGTCCGGCGGATCGGGGGCGGGCGAGGGCGGCCGCAGCGGACGTTTGTTAGCCGCTGCGCCACATTGCTGCTAACGCATTGATTTTAAACAGTATGTTCATCAATTCGGCTTGCAATGGAGGATACCGGGACTGGAAACTGATCGTCCGCTTCATCAACGGAGGACGGAATGGGTTCGACGGTATCGAAGGATTTCGAAAAGCAGGTTCAGGGGTACGGGCTGACCACGGCGCACATTCTCTACCGCCGGCCGGATCACCATTGGCTGCTGCAATCCTATGTCTGGCAGGCCTACGACCTGTTTCCGAAATTCCCCGAGCTGCAGAAGTTTCTCGACTTCTGGCAGGAGCGGCTGGAAGGCCCATTGCATTCCGTCCAGGTCGCGCACTGTAAGCTGATCAAGCCGGCCGAGATGAAGGCGATCAACGGCGAGTTCGTGTTGCACTAGGCGAGGGGCGGGCAGCCACTCTTCTTCTTTCCCTCTCCCCTTGTGGGAGAGGGTGGCGAGCCCGAATGGGCGAGCCGGGTGAGGGGCGGTGCCAAACAGATACTCTGGACCCCTCAGCCGTCCTCGCTCGGCTATCGCCTCCGCTCGGACACCCTCTCCCCACAAGGGGAGAGGGGAAAGTGAGCACGCGGCGAGGCATCCATTCTAGAGAGGAGAGGGCAAGAAGAGAGAGCGGCGCGCCGCATCGCTTCCCATCAACAAACGTCATTGCACCCATTCGCAGAATTCGGGTGGAGCCGCGCCATGCGCTATTGTCTGATCACGCGCCGCTCGCCATGTGGTCTATTCACTTCGTCATGCTCCGGCAGACACTGCCTGGAACATTCGAATTTCTTTCATCCCTCGGACTTCTTCATTGCAACATCAATTGTCTCGTTACGGGCTGCTGCTCGGCAATTTCGCCACCGGTCTTTCGGTGCTGGCGCCCGCCGGCATGCTGGCGGTCCTCGCCGATGGTCTTCATGTCGGCATTCGCGACGCCGGGCTGCTGGTGACGTTCGGCGCCATCATCCTGTGTGTCGGTTCGCCGGTCGTCGCCTGGCTGACGACGCGCATCGACCGGCGCACGCTCTTGGTGACGACATTGGCCGTGATGACGGCCGGGCAGGCGGCCATGGCGCTGGCGCCGAACTACGCCACCGTGTTGGCGCTGCGGCTGGCGACGCTCGCCGTCGCCGCGGTGTTCACGCCGCAGGCCGCCAGCACTATCGGTCTGCTGGTGTCGGCACGCGCCCGCTCCGGCGCCATCACCTTCATCTTTCTCGGCTGGTCGCTCGCCGTGGCGGCCGGGCTGCCGCTGATCGCGTTGATTGCCGCCTATGCCGGCTGGCGCGGCGCTTTCGCCTTCTCGGCCTTCGCATCGTTCGTGCCGTGCGTGCTGCTGGCTGTCGGCCTGCCGCGCCAATTGACCGGCCCGCCGCTGTCGCTCGGCAGTTTCACGGTGCTGTTGCGCAACGTCCGAATCCTGACGCTGCTCGCCATCACCATCCTGTTCATCGGCGGCCAGTTCATGGTGTTCACTTATCTCGGACCGCTGCTCAGCCGGTTGGCCGGCGCCAGCGATAAAACCATCGGCCTGATGTTTGCGCTCTACGGCGTGATGGGTTTCATCGGCAATGTCGTCGCGACGCGCATCGTCGGTTCGCTCGGCGGCTGGAAGACGTCGGCGATCTTTCTCGCCTGCAATCTGACCGGGCTTGTGTTGTGGAGCGCCGGCGCCGGCGTGCTGGCGCTGATGGCGGCGGGCATTTTCTTCCTCGGCCTCGGCTTTGCCGCCACCAATTCGATCCAGCAGGCAAGGCTGGTGCAGGTGGCGCCCGAACTCGCCAGCGCTTCGGTCGCGCTCAACACCAGCAGCGTCTATGTCGGGCAGGCGATCGGTTCCGGGCTCGGCGGCGTCATGTATGCCGCCGGCATGTTGCGCCAGCTCGGCGTCGTCGGCGTCGTCTTCGTCGCCGTGGCCGTCGCGATCTGGGCGCTGACCCGCGATCGCGCGCCGCGGCCGGCGAGTGCCTGATCAGCGCCGCACGCGTTCGATCAAGGTCTCGACCTTGGGCAGCATCTGGCCGACGACGAGGCGATAACCCTCGGCATCGTAATGCGCGCCGTCGCGGGCGCGATGGCGGCCCGGCGCGACCTGCCACCGCACATAAAGTGCATGGTGGCGCGCCGCGACCTTCGACAGATCAAGGCCGCCATAGCCGACCACGAGCACCTCGATGTGGCGGCGGTTCAGCGTGTCGATGATGGCGCCAAGGCGCGCTTCCATCGCGGCGCGCGGCACGCGCAGGCGGCGATCGTTGACGCCGAACTCGACGATGCAGATCGCCGTGTCCGGATCGACCGCGAGATCGAGGCGCTTGAGCGCGCCTTTCGTTGTGTCGCCGGCGACGCCGGCATTCTTCACCGTGACGTCATAACCCTTGGCGCGGAGCGTGCGCTGCAGTTGCGCCGGGTAGGCATCGTTGCCGGGAATGAGATAGCCGGACGTGGCGCTGTCGCCGAAGGCGACGATTTGCACCGGCCGCGCGGCCGCCGGCCCAGCCGCGGTGCACCAGACCCCGATACCGAATGCAATGAGCCGAAAGCCCGTCAGTGCATGGCGCGACCGGAAAGCGCACGCCGCAGGCGCCGCGCCGCGCCGATGCGGTAAGCGACCCGTAAATGGCATGCCGACTAAGTCGTCGATCCTTTTATCGAGATTTAGTCGATTGCTGTCCATATGGCGGCGTCGGAGAAGATTGTCATGCCTGCAAAAGCCGTCGCGGAAAAACCGCTGTCCACACTGGCCGAAGACCTGGCCACCTTGGCCAATGAACGTTCGCCAGACAAGCGCCTTGAACTGCTGCGCGGTGTCGCCAGCGCCTACGCAACCCATGCCGAGCCGGGCATGGCGGCGGAGCTCTATCTGTTCAACGAGATCGTCTCCAAGCTGGTCAACAAGATCGCCGGCGCTCACCGCGCGACCGCGGCCCGCGCGCTGGCGACGATGAAAAGTCTGCCGGACGGCATCCTGCGCCAGCTCGCGACCGATCCCGATATCGCCGTGGCCCGGCCGATGATCCGCGACTACGAGGCGATGCCGGAAGCCATTCTTGTCGAGGTGGCGCGGACCGGCTCGCAGGATCATCTGCAGGTCATCGCCGCGCGCGATCAGGTCACGCCGCCGGTCAGCGATGTCGTCGCCGAGCGCGGCGACGCTCGCGTCGTACGTATTCTGGCCGGCAATCGCGGCGCGCGCTTTTCCGACGCGGGCATGGGCCGCATGATCGACCGCGCCGCGGCCGACACCGATCTGCAGGCTTTGCTGGTCGAGCGCAAGGACCTGTCGCTGGCCGCCATCGGTCGGCTGTTGCCGATCATCAACGAAGAGCTGGCCGGCCGTTTGCAGGGCGGGGCAGCGGCCGTCAGGGAGGCGGACGTGGTGCAGCATCTCGCCGATTGGATCAGCGAGCGTAAGAAGAACGTCGAGCGCACGGCAGGCTACATTACCGGCATCCGCAATGGCGATCTCAACATCAACGACATCCTGTCCGAGCTCCTGTCGCAGCAGCGGCTCTACGACGCCGCCGATGTGCTGGGCGCAGCGGTTGGACTCGACGGCGAATACGTCTTCGGCGTGCTCAGCGGCGGCAGCACGCAATCGGCCCTGCTGTTGATGCGCGCCGCTGACCTGTCGTGGCCGGTAGTCCATGCCTTCTTCGACGTGCGCGCGGCGAAGGTCGGGCCCTACGTCTGCCAGACGCCGCCGGCGCGGGCCGATTATCTGTCGCTCGATGCGGGCGCCGCGCGGCGCGTGCTGCGCTTCATCAAAGCGCGGCACGTCGCCTGCGGCATCGCCTGATCGTGCAGCAATCGAGGGAGCGGTCGTCGTGGGTTGGCTTGGTCGAAATTTAAGGCGATGGGCCTTCAATACCGGGGCCTATGCCAGTGCGCTGCTCGGCATGTCGGCGATTGCCCTGGTCTGGTGCGCGACCGTCTATTTTTCCCTCGGCGCGAGCGATGAGGCCGAGCGTGCCGCGTATAAAAGCGCCAACAATCTGTCGGCCGCGTTCGCGGAGCAACTGATCCGCTCGATTCGCGCCGTCGACCAGACCCTGCTTTATGTGCGCGACAAATACGCGCACGACCCGAAGGGCTTCGACATTTCGCTATGGTCGCAGGACCGCGCCTTTCTGACCGGGTTCAATTTCCAGGTCGTGATCATCGGCCGGGACGGTCGCATGGTGGCGAGCAACATTCCCGGCTCCAAGCCGGGGCTCGACCTCAGCGATCGCGAACATTTCCGCGTGCACGTATCGCGCAGCACCGACGAATTGTTCATCAGCAAACCGGTGCTCGGACGCGTCAGCAAGAAATGGTCCGTCCAGTTGACGCGCCGCATTGTCATGCCGGACGGCAGCTTCGGCGGCGTCGCCGTCGCCTCGATCAGTCCCGACTATCTGTCGCGGTTTTATGGCTCGATCGACGTCGGTCAGCGCGGCGTCGTGACGTTGGTCGGCACCGACGGCATCGTACGCGCGCGCGGCGCCAGGGCCGACGAGAACGCCTTCATCGGCATGTCGCTGGCGGATAGCGATCTGTTCCGTCGACTGGCGCGCTCGGCTTCCGGTACTTATGAAAGCCGCAGCAGGCTCGACGGCATCGACCGCCTGTTCGCCTATCGCACGGTGCGCGACCTGCCGCTGGTGGTGGCCGTCGGATTGGCCAAGGACGAGGTGTTCAAGGCCGCAGTCGACGATCGCGACAAGGGGCTGATCGTCGCGGCTGCGCTGACGCTCTGGCTCGCCGGCATTATGGTCCTGATGCTGCGTTACGAACGCGCACTGCGGCGCTCCCGCGACGCTGCGGAGGCCGGTACCCGCGCGCGCACCGAGTTCCTGGCGATGATGAGTCACGAAATCCGCACACCGATGAACGGCGTCGTCGGCATGTCCGAGGTGCTGATGGAGAGCGGCCTCAGCGCCGAACAGCTCGGCTTTGCGCGGACATTGCGCAAGTCGGCCGATCATCTGCTGCGCCTGATCAATGACGTGCTCGATTTCTCGAAACTGGATGCCGGCCGGGTCGAGATCGAACGTATCGGCTTCGATCTGCACGATCTCGTTGCCAGCAATACCGAGATTCTGGCGCCGACGGCCGCCGAAAAGGGCCTGATCCTGCGCCATGTCATCGCCGCCAACGTGCCGCAGCGCGTCATTGGCGATCCGGCGCGATTGCGCCAGGTGCTGTTCAATCTGGTCGGCAACGG
The DNA here is from genome assembly GCA_018242205.1 of Pseudomonadota bacterium. Taxonomy (GTDB): domain Bacteria; phylum Pseudomonadota; class Alphaproteobacteria; order Rhizobiales; family Xanthobacteraceae; genus Pseudolabrys. The sequence continues at coordinate 41,545 of JAFECJ010000006.1, read as the reverse complement.
TCTCAAGTTCACGACGGAGGGTTCGGTGACGGTCGCGGTCGACGTCGACCATACGGCCATGATGCCCGGTCATGTGCGCCTCGCATTTGCCGTGAGCGACACCGGCATCGGCATTCCCAAGGACGGCCTTCCGCTCATGTTCAAGGAGTTCTCGCAACTCGACAGTTCGATTGCGCGGCGCTTCGGCGGCACCGGTCTCGGCCTCGCGATCTGCCGCAGACTGGTGACTTTGATGGGGGGAGCGATCTCGGTCGAGAGCGAAGCCGGCAAGGGCGCGACCTTCCGCTTCACCATTGACTGCCGGATCGACAAGGCGGCTCAGGCCCAGCCCGTCGCGACGGCCGCCACCGTCTCGCCGCCGGTTCTTGCCGCACCGCGCGACCTCCGCATTCTGGTGGTCGAGGACAACAAGACCAACCAGCAGGTCGCCCTCGCATTGCTGGCCCGCCTCGGCTACACACCCGACATTGCCAATGACGGCGCCGAAGCGCTCACCGCCTGTTCGACGCACTCTTACGATGTCGTGTTCATGGATGTGATGATGCCCGGCATGGACGGGCCATCGGCGACGCGCGCGATTCGCGAGCTGCCAGCGCCTTTCGGGTCCTGCCACATCATCGCTTTGACTGCGAATGCCAGCCCGGCCGATCAAATCTCTTGCCGCGATGCCGGTATGGATGGCTTCCTCGCAAAGCCGGTGACCCGCGCCGGGCTTGCCGCGCAACTCGATGCTTTTCTGGCCAAGGCACCCGTGGTTGCCGCGGCGCCGCCGTTGGCGCCGGACATCGACAGCGACCGTCCGGCTTTCGACATGGCCGTATATGGCGAACTGCTCGATGCCATCGGCCCCGACGGCATGGTGCAGGTGCTGTGCGCCTTTCTGTCGGACATGCCGGAGCGTCTGTCGCGAATGCGCCGCGCGGCGGAGGCCGGCAATGCCGCGCCGGTCGAGATCGAAGCGCATGCCATCAAGAGTTCGTCCGCTTCGATCGGCTTCACAGCGCTTTCGGCAGTTGCCAAAGCGCTGGAACAGAACAGTCCGACGCTTGCGCCGGCCGCGCTCGCGGCCCGGATCGCCGACGTCGCGGACGCCTTTGCGGCCATCGATCATCTCGGCCGCTCCGAACTCCGCGCGTTGCTACAAACCGACAATAAAAAGGAGACCGCAAATGTCTAGAGACACCGCATCTCGTCAGGATGCCGGAGCCCGGGAATTCGACTTGCTGGTCGTGGACGACGATCAGGTCCAGCGCACCATTATCGGCCGCATCGGCGCGCAGGCCGGTTTCAAGGTCGCGGTCGCGGCCGGCTTCGAGGAGGCCGCGGCGATGCTGAAAACACAACCGTTCGACTGCGTGACGCTCGATCTGGGCCTTGGCGAGCGGAGCGGTGCGCTGCTGCTGCCGGTGATTGCCAATATCGGCTGCAAGGTGCCGGTGGTCGTAATCAGCGGCGCCGGCGAAGACCTGCTCGAAGCGATGTCGGTGATGTCGCAGTCATTGAGCATCGACACCGAAATTTTCACCAAGCCGCTCAACCTGCAGCGCTTGCGCGACACGTTGACCCGATATCGGGAAAACGCCGCGCTCGCGAAGCGCATGCGCCGTTCGGCGTGACGGTTATCAGACGAGCAGGCCGGCCACCGCGCCGGTGAGGCAGGTGGCGATGGTGCCGGAGACGATCGACTTCGGTCCCAGCGATATGATGTCGGCGCGGCGCTCCGGCGCCATGATGTTGAGGCCGCCGATCATGATGCCAAGCGAGCCGAAATTGGCGAAGCCGCACATGGCGTAGATCATGATCAGGCGCGAGCGCTCGTCGAGCGCGCCGGCCGGCAGCTTGGCGAGTTCGAGATAGGCGAGGAACTCGTTGAGTACGGTCTTGATGCCCATCAGCGAACCGGCGGTGACGGCCTGGTCCCACGGTACGCCCATCAGCCAGCAGACGGGCGCCATGACCAGGCCGAGCAGGCGCTGCAAGGTGATGGCCGAGCCGGCGACGTCCGGCAGCAGGCCGAGCATGGCGTTGACGAGATGCACCAGCGCCACCAGTACGATCAGCATGGCGATGATGTTGAGCAGCAGTTCGAGGCCGGCGGCGGTGCCGCGCACCACGGCGTCCATGCTGGAATCGGCGACATGGCCGATGTCGATGGCGCCGACATCGGTGCGCTCGTGGTTCGGCACCGGCACCATCAGTTGGCTGACGAGCAGCGCCGCCGGTGCGCTGATCACCGAGGCGATCAGCAGATGGCCGGCGACGCCGGGGATAACATCCTTCAGGATCGTGGCGTAGAGCACGAAGACGGTGCCGGCGATGGTCGCCATGCCGCCGGTCATGATCATGAACAATTCGCCGCGCGCCAGCTTGGCCAGATAAGGCCTCACATAAAGTGGGGCTTCCACCATGCCCATGAAGATATTGGCCGCGGTCGACAGACCGACCGCGCCGCCGACGCCGAGCGTGCGTTCCAACACCCGCGAGACGCCGCGCACGATCGGCGGCAGGATACGCCAGTAGAACAGCAGCGTGGTCAGCACGCTGGTCACCAGCACGACCGGCAGGCCCTGGAACGCCAGGATGTATTCGGAGCCGGGGACTTTCGGCTCGAATGGCAGCATGCCGCCGCCGAGATAGCCGAACACCAAAGAGGTGCCGGCGCGCGTGGCGTCACTGACGGCGTCTACGGCGCGGGTTAGCGCGGCGAAAGCGAGGGCGACCGGCGGCACCTTGAGGAGCAGCACCGCCGTGACGATTGTGACGAGGAGCGCCGCGCCGGCGCTTTTCCAGTCGACGGCGCGGCGGTTCTCGCTGATCGCCCAGGCAAACGCCGTGAGCACGACGACGCCGAGCGCCGACTGCAATTGCAGCATCGAATTTTCCCCCTCTGCGACGGCAGATCCTCCGCCCGCGACGCGGGGAAAAGAGTGCGCCTCAGCCTCTCCCGACGAACGGCATGGTATTGGCCATGACGGTCATGAACAAGACATTGGCGTCGAGTGGCATATTGGCCATTGTGACCACCGCGGCGCCGACATTGTCGGCGTCCATGCGCGGCTCGATCATCATGGTGCCGTTGGGCTGCAGGACGCCCTGGCCCTCCGCCATGCGCGCGGTCATCGGCGTGATGGCATTGCCGATATCGACCTGGCCGCAGCAGATGTTGTACTTGCGGGTGTCGAGCGAGGTCGATTTGGTGAGGCCTGTGACGGCGTGCTTGGTCGCGGTATAGGCGACCGAATAGGGCCTCGGCGCGTGCGCCGAGATCGAGCCGTTATTGATGATGCGGCCGCCCTGCGGGTTCTGATCCTTCATGATCTTGATGGCTTCCTGGGTGCACAGGAACATGCCGGTCAGGTTGGTGTTGACGACATTCTGCCAGGTCTCGAACGGCAGCTCTTCCAGCGGCACCGGCGGCGCGCCGATGCCGGCGTTGTTGAACAGCACGTCGAGGCGGCCGAAGCTGGCCTTGGTCTTGGCGAACAATTCGAGGATCGACTGGCGCTGCGACACGTCGGTCGGCACCGCGAGGGCCTGCTGGCCGATGGCGTTGATCTCGGCCGCGACCTCGTCGAGCGGCTCCCTGCGCCGGCCGGCGAGCACCAGATTGTAGCCGGCCTTGGCCAGCGCGGTGGCGACGGCCTTGCCGACGCCCGTGCCGGCGCCGGTGACGAGAGCGATTTTGGCGGTCATTGGACGGTCCTTCCCCGACGTTCGTTATTCTGCCGCCTGCCTAGCACAATTGAGGTCCGCCGCTACAGGGGCGAGGTGCTCCGGCTGCGGTGTGCGGGGCGACGCCGGGATGTCGGGGGAGCGGAGGTCGCTTCAGCCGGCGAGCGAGGTCGGCTCGTCGCTGCTGCGGAATGCTTCCGGCGCGTTGAGCCGCGCCGTAATGCGCTCGGCGGCGGTCGGACGGCCGAAGCGATAGCCTTGCATCTGATGCACGCCGGCGGCGCGCAGGAACAGGTGCTGGTCGGCGGTCTCGACGCCTTCGGCGGTGACCTTCATGCCGAGGCCGCGACCGAGTGAGACCACGGCGTGGACGATGGCCGCGGCGTCGGCGGCCTTCTCAATCGACAGGACGAAGCTGCGGTCGATCTTGAGCTTGTCGAAGGGGAAGCGGCGCAGATAGAGCAGCGACGAATAGCCGGTGCCGAAATCGTCGAGCGCGAGGCGGATGCCGAACGCCTTGAGACGCCGCATGGCGGCTTCGGTGGTCTCGATATTGCCGATCAGCACGCTTTCGGTGATTTCGAGCTCGAGCCGCGCCGGATCGAAGCCGGTTTCCTTGAGCGTGTGTTCGACGGTGTCGGCGAAGTCGGCACGGCGGAATTGCAGCGGCGAGACGTTGACCGCGACCGTCAGGTTCGGCCAGGCCAGGCCGTCGGTCATCGCCTTGCGCAGCACCCAGGCGCCGAGTTCGACGATCAGGCCGGAATGCTCGGCCAGCGCGATGAACTCCATCGGCGAGATCTCGCCGCGGGTCGGATGCGTCCAGCGGCACAGCGCTTCGACGCCGAGCATGTTGTCGCCGCTCTTGTCGACGATCGGCTGATAGACCAGGCGCAACTGGTTGTTCTCGATGGCCTCGCGCAGGTCGCCTTCGAGCAGCTTGCGCTTGGACAGGTCGGCGTCCATCGCGGCGTCGTAGATGCAGGCGCGGTTGCGGCCTTCGTTCTTGGCGCGATACAGCGCCATGTCGGCGTAGCGCATGACGTCGGCGGCGCCGGCGCAATGCCGGTCGATGACGGCGATGCCGATCGAGGCGCCGATGACGATGTTCTGGCCGCCGATATTATAGGGCGCGCAGATCGAGGCGATGATGCGCTGCGCCAGCGCCATCATCACCGGGGCATCGCCACCAATCGACGACAGAACGGCGAATTCGTCGCCGCCGAGCCGCGCCACCAGATCGCCGCCGCGCAAGGTGTGCGACAGCCGTAGCGTCACGTTGCGGATCAGTTCGTCGCCGACCGGGTGGCCAAGCGTGTCGTTGACGTCCTTGAAGTGGTCGAGATCGATATAAAACAGCGCCGCCGGAATCGCGGTGGCGGCGACCTCTTCGATCACCGCCTCGAGCCGTTCGCTGAAGAAGATGCGGTTGGGCAGGCCGCACAGCGGGTCGTGCATCGCCAGATGGCGCAGGCGGTTCTCGCCGGCGGCGATCGCCACCGCGGTGCGGCGCATGTAGCGCAGCACAAAGGCGCCGAGCAGGGCGAAGCCGGCGAGCGCCACGGCGATGAACGGCACGACGCTGTGCACGATTTCGGCGCCGGGCTGCTTCGGCGTCCACACCAGCCGCGCGATCCGCGAACCGTCGGGCGCCGCCACGTCGTAGGCGAAATCGCCGGTCGGCACGGGGCCATGATCGAGGATGCGCAGGCCGTCCAGGCCGAGCTGGCTGGCCAGTCCGCCGAGCGCATCGGCTCCGAGGAATTTCACCGTCAGCAGAATCGGCGCGTCGGAATCGGGCGAGGCCGTCACGCCGGCATCGGCGATAGCGGCTGCGACGACGGCGGCGGGCTGGCCCATCACCAGCCGCAGCATGGCGACGTGCGTCGCGGCGCCGCGCTCGGCGGCGCCGCGGTCGGTCAGCCGGATCGCATCGGCCATCGCGGCGCTGCGGCCACGCATGTAGTTCAGGATCTCGGCGAAGTCCGTCGTGCTGGTTTCGAGCGGCGGGCGAACGACGGTGTAGTTACCGACCCGCGAATAGATCGGCCGGTCGTTCTTGTCGAAGATGAAGACTTCGTCGTGGCGGAAGAAGGTGGTCAGCCAGGCGCCGGCGCGCTGCTCGGCCCAGTTCGGATCGTAGGCCTGCCGTATGTTGGCGAGCGCCCCCTGCGAGGAGGCGACGCTGTCGAGTTCGCTCAGGGTGCGGCGGCCGAAATTCTGCAGGGCTGTCGAGAGCAATTGCCGCTCCTGCGTTGCCGCCACCTCGTCGGCGCGCTGCGCCGATGACAGAACGGCGACGACGATGCAGACGATCGCCACGGCGACGATGACGCCGATCGGAACGACCACGCTCAGCCGCGCCCGGTCCCAATTGCTGAACGTCGGGTCGTCGGTGTGTCTCGCATGAGCCGGCGACTGCAAACAGATACCCCTAACCACCTTGTCCGCAGGACAGTCGGCCGAACGCTAGGTGGTAAAGCTTGCCAATCGCTTTCGCTTCGTCGTTACAGCTGTACCAGCGGCGCCCGGGGCCGGAATTCCGCCAGTTCGCTTAATCGGAGGTAAAGGCATCTCCGACACTCAGATGTATATACAGTGAAATTCTGTGGAACTTGCTGGCTCAGCCAGGAGTGCGGTAGGGCGGCCGGGGGATGGCGATGTGGGCGGCGCGCAAGGCGCCCGACCAGCGCTCGCGCAGGTCCTGGAAATAGGGCTCGCCCGGCTCGATGCGGTAGGCGACCTCGGGCATCAAGGTGTCGCGCCGCACCATCAAGAGGTCGATCGGCAGACCGACGCCGAGATTGGAGCGCATGGTGGAGTCCATCGAGATCAAGCCGATCTTGAGCGCGTCGTGCAGGTCGGTGTCGAAGGAAATGGCGCGGTCGAGCACTGGCTTGCCGTATTTGTGCTCGCCGATCTGCAGATAGGGCGTGTCGGTGGTGCACTCGATGAAGTTGCCGGCCGAATAGATCATGAACAGCCGCAGCTTGCCGCCCTTGACCTGGCCGCCGAACAGGAAGGCGACGTCGTGATCGACCGAAGCCTCGGCCAGCGCCTTGCCGTCGATGCCCTGGACGGTGCGGATCGCCTTGCCGATGCGTTGCGCCGCCTTGAACATGGTCGGCGCGTTCATCAGCGTTTCGATCTCGCCGGTCTCCGGATTCTCCATGCCCTCGGTGAGCATCGAGCGCACGGTCTGCGACAGCGACAGGTTGCCGGACGAGGCGATCGCCATGATGCGTTCGCCGGGCTCCGAATAGACGTGCAGCTTGCGAAAGGTCGAGACGTTGTCGAGACCGGCATTGGTGCGCGTGTCGGCGATCATGACGAGGCCGTCGCGCACGAGAATTCCGCAGCAGTAAGTCATGGGTCTGATCTTCGGGATTGGGCCGGACGGGAGCCGCCGGCGGGCGGGCGCTTCGACTTCTCGGGCAACTTGTTCATGCGGTCAATAGCGCCGGCGGTCGTCACGATTGCGATTGGGATTGCGCCTGCCGGCTCGCCGGCGTGACGTGGACCGAGACAGCCATGGTCTCGTGACCGCCGCCATGACGCGTGCCGCGCACCGGCGCGGCGCCGAGATAATCGAGGCCGACGGCGACGCGGACATGGGATTCTGTCGGCGAGATGCCGTGCGTCGGGTCGAAGCCGACCCAGCCGAGCTTGTCGACATAGGCTTCCGCCCAGGCATGACCGGCTTCCTGCGGACCATCGTCATCGGTGCGGCAGTAGTGGCCGCCGATATAGCGCGCCGGGATGCCGAGATGGCGGGCGGCGGCGATGAAGATGTGGGTGCCGTCCTGGCAGACGCCGCGCTTGAGCTTGAAGGCTTCGGCCGCGGTGGTGCCGACATGGGTCGGCTCGATGTCGAAGGCAAAGGTTTCGTTGAGATCGGCCGTCAGCGCGTGCAGCAGCGTCAACGGGTCGGCGCCGGCCTTGGCGCGGGTCGCTTCGGCAAAGTCGATGATGGCCGCGTCAGCTTCGGTCAGTTGCGTATCGCGCAGATAGAGCGCCGGCGGAAAGCGCTCGACCGCGCCACGGACGATGCCGCTGGTGTCCTGGGTATCGACTTCGCCCTCGACCGACACCGACAACTCGTCGAACGGACCTTCGGCGGTGAAGGAGTGGCTGATATTGCCGAAGGCGCCTTCGCGCTGATAGAGCTGGCAGTCCCGCGACAGGTCGATGCGCCAGTTCACCACGTACTGGCCGTCGTGATTGCGCGGCGTCAGCCGCAGCACCTGCGTCACCGTCTTGGGCGGCGCTTCGTAGCGATAGGTCGTGGTGTGGGCGATCCGGATTCGCATGGAGCCTTCGCGAGGGCGTTCGTCGGGACGAAAGCCTAACCCAGCCGCGGTGAGCGGAACAGGCCGCTCACTGCAGGAATTGCTCGGTGATGGCCATCCCCAAGCGGTTATTCTCGGTGATGAATTCGCCAATGAATTCATGCAGGCCGCGCTGGAAAATACCGTCCATCTTGCTGTTCTGCAGCCGGGTGCGCACGCCGCGGGCCTGGCGCTGCGACGGCCCCTGGCGGCCGTAATGGGTGGCGATGGCATCCAAGTTGCGGACGATGGCCTCGTAGCAGGAGGCGAGCGAGCGCGGCATTTCCTCTTTCAGGATCAGAAGGTCGGCGACCAGCCAGGGCTTGAGGCTCTCGCGATAGACCCAGTGATAGGACGTCAGCGCCGACACCGAGCGCAGGATCGCCGCCCATTGGAAGTAATCGAGCGGACCGCCGACGCGTTCGTTGTCGGGCAGCAGCAGGTGATATTTGACGTCAAGGATGCGCGCGGTGTTGTCGGCGCGCTCCATGTAGACCCCTAGCCGCGAGAACCAGTAGGCGTCGTTGCGCAGCATGGTGCGGTAGGCCGAGCCGTCGAAGCGCAGTGAACTTTCCTGGACCCAGCGCAGGAAGCGCGAGGTTTCCTCGCGCGAGCCCGGGCCGGTGCCGAAGCGCTTGAGCTCGAGCCAGGTGCCGTTGATGGCATCCCACATTTCGCCGGTCAGCGCCGTGCGCACGGCGCGGGCATTGCCGCGCGCCATCTCGAAGCAGTTGCGGATCGAGGACGGGTTGGCGGTGGAGAAGGCGAGGTAGTCGGTGACGTTCTCCTCGGTGGCCGTCTCGTAGGTCTTGAAGAACGAGCCGGCGCAGCCGGCGGTGAGCACCGCGGATTCCCATTCGTTGCCGGTGCCGACATAAGCGAGCGGCAGCGCGGATAAACGCTGCGTGGCGTCGAGAATGCGCGCCAGATACTCGGCGCGTTCGACATAGCGTGACAGCCAGTAAAGGTTATCGGCGGTGCGTGAGAGCATGGTTACAGGTCGTCCCGGCCAAGCGAGTAAAACGAGCGCGTCTCCGTCATTTATCCAGCACCCAGGTATCTTTCGTGCCGCCGCCCTGGCTGGAATTGACCACCAGTGAGCCTTCCTTGAGCGCGACGCGGGTCAGCCCGCCGGGCACGATGCGCACGCCGTTGCTGCCGGTGAGCACGAAAGGCCGCAGGTCGACATGGCGTGGCGCCACGCCTTGCTCGACGCAGGTCGGCGAGGTCGACAGTGCGAGCGTCGGCTGGGCGATGAAATTGTCCGGCGCGGTCTTGAGCTTGGCGCGAAACTGCTCGATGGCGATCTTCGAGGCGGACGGGCCGATCAGCATGCCGTATCCGCCGGAGCCGTGCACTTCCTTGACCACCAGTTCGGGCAGGTGATCGAGCACGTAAGAGAGATGCTCCGGCTCGCGGCAGCGCCAGGTCGGCACGTTTTTCAACAGCGGTTCTTCGCCGAGATAGAACTTCACGATGTCCGGCATGAAGGAATAGATCGCCTTGTCGTCGGCGATACCGGTGCCGACGGCGTTGGCGAGCGTGACGTTGCCGGCCGTGTAGGCCGACATCAGGCCGGGCACGCCGAGGATCGAGTCGGGGCGGAAGGCGAGCGGATCGATGAAGTCGTCGTCGACGCGGCGATAGATGACGTCGACGCGCTGCGGGCCCTGCGTCGTACGCATGTAGACGATCTCGTCCTTGACGAAAAGGTCGCGTCCCTCGACCAGTTCGACGCCGAGCTTGTCGGCAAGGAACGAGTGTTCGTAATAGGCGGAGTTGTAGACGCCGGGCGTCAGCAGCACGACGTTCGGCTCCCTGGACGTCGACCGCGGCGCCACCGATCGCAGTGTGGCGAGCAATTCGTCCGGATAATTCTCGACCGGCGCGATGCGATGGCGCGAGAACAATTCCGGGAACAGCCGCATCATGATCTCGCGGTTCTCCAGCATGTAGGAGACGCCGGAGGGCGTGCGCGCATTGTCCTCGAGCACGTAGAAAGTGTCGGCGTCGACACGGATGATGTCGATGCCGGCGATCTGGACGTAGATGTCGTGCGGGACGGTCTGGCCATTCATCTCCGGGCGGAACGCCGGATTGCGGAAAATCATGTCTTCCGGCACGATGCCGGCGCGCAGGATCTCGCGGTCGCCGTAGACGTCCTTGATGAACAGGTTGAGCGCGTTGACGCGCTGGGTGAGGCCTTTCTCCAGGCGCCGCCATTCTTCGGCGGCCATGATGCGGGGAATGACGTCGAACGGGATCAGGCGTTCGGTGGCGTCGGCCTCGCCATAGACCGCGAAAGTGATGCCGATGCGGCGGAAGATCAGTTCGGCCTCGCGCCGGCGATAGTCGAGCACGTCGGGGGGGACTTCCTTGAGCCAGCGGTCGAGCTCGCCATAGGCAGGGCGGACGGCGGTGCCGTCATGGCCCTTCATCTCGTCGAAGGCGGAACTCATCCCCAGCGTCTCCCAGCTCCGGCCCGTCCGTCGGGCCAGCCCCGAAGCCTGGGGCCTGCCCCTATTGGAGCAAAGTTCACGCCAACCCGTCAGGGGCGCGGTTAAGCCCCTTTCGGTGATCCGCCGCTGCCCAGCTTTTGGGCGCTTTGACCAGCAAGCAGGCGTTTCAGACAAGTGTACACCACGGCTGGGCTTTTCGTGCACCGGTTCAGAGGGGCCACCAGCCAACGGCTAGCGGATACGGGAATACCACCGTAAGTTGTGATCGGTCCGCGTCCCTGCTAGCCTTTCCTCGTCAGTGGTCTTGCGAGGGAGGCGTCTATGCTCGCGGCAGTTACACGTGTCATCGCATGCGCGATGGTCCTGACCGGTGCGGTGCTGGTCGCGGCACCGGGGCGGGCGGAAACCAAGATGGCGGCCGGCCTGACCTTCGTGGCCGAGGACGGCAGCGCGCTAACCATCAAGGAGATCGGGGCCAATGGACAACTGACCGGCACCGTCACGACGCAGGCGGGCTGCGGCGCCAAGAAGCCGCAACCGATGACCGGCTGGTACTACCCGGACGTCGCCGGCGGTGCGCTCGCCTTTTCGGTCAACTGGGAAGGCTGCAAATCGGTAACGACCTGGTCGGCCCAGTACTCCAACGCCACCGGCAGCTTCCGCGCGCTGTGGCATCTGGCGGTCGCGTCGGCGCCGCTGTGGAACGGCATCGTCGCCGGGGCGCAAACCTTCGTGGTTCAGCCGACGAAAAAGTAAGGGGCGGCGCCGTCCACACGGTTCCGCCGGTTGAGCGGTGCGGCGCTTCCGGTCGTCTCCGGATCATGCTTTATACGGTGCCGGTAGCCGCGGCGGACCAAGCCGGCGGCGTAAGGGAGCGCCCATGACCGTCGACATCGTCACCGCGGCCGTGCTGGTGATCGGCGACGAGATTCTGTCAGGCCGCACCAAGGACAAGAACATCGGTTATATCGCCGACTATTGCACGGCGATCGGCATCGATCTGAAGGAAGTGCGCGTCGTCTCGGACGACGAGACGGCGATCGTCGAGGCGCTGAATGCGCTACGCGCCAAATACACTTATGTCTTCACCACCGGCGGCATCGGCCCGACGCATGACGACATCACCGCCGACTGCGTCGCCAAGGCGTTCGGCGTTCCGCTCGAATTCCATCCCGAGGCGGTGGCGATCCTGAAGGAGCGGCTGGCCAAGACCGGCGGCGAACTCAACGAGGCGCGCATGCGCATGACGCGCATCCCGAAGGGCGGCGCGCTGGTCTACAACAAGGTGTCGGGCGCGCCCGGTTTCTGGATCGGCAACGTCATCACCATGGCCGGCATTCCGGCGGTGATGCAGGCGATGCTCGACGAGGTGGCGCCGAAGCTGAAGACCGGGGTCAAGATGCTGTCGATCTCGATCCGCGCCGACGCCAAGGAAGGCGATGTCGGCAGCGAACTTGCCGCCGTCGCCAAGGCGTATCCCGACGCGATCATCGGCAGCTATCCGTTTGCCGACGAGAACGGCGGGCCGAACACCAACATCGTCATGCGCTCGCGCGATGCCGAACGGCTGAAAGAAGTGAAGGCGGCGGTCGAAGCCATGCTCGCGAGCGTGCGCGCGCAACTCGCCAAAGCCGGTTGATCCAACACCAACGATCGATAGCGACGAACCGATGAGCGACGCCCCGCGACCCGACAAAGTCTTTCCCGTTTCCTGGGACCAGTTTCACCGCGACACCCGTGCCTTGACTTGGCGCCTGCACGAGGCGGGGCCGTTCGAGGCCATCGTCTGCATCACCCGCGGCGGCCTTGTGCCGGCGGCGATCGTGGCGCGCGAACTCAACGTGCGCATCATCGAGACGGTCTGCATCGCCAGCTATCACGACTACAAGAACCAGGGCGACATCCGCGTGATGAAGGGCATCGGCCCGGAGATCACGTCGATGCGCGCGCAGGGCAAGGGCGTGCTGATCATCGACGACCTCGTCGATACCGGCAAGACGGCGCGCATGGTGCGCGACATCCTTCCCGCAGCACATTTCGCCACCGTCTACGCCAAGCCGATGGGCCGGCCGCTGGTCGACACCTTCATTACCGAGGTGTCGCAGGACACCTGGATCTACTTCCCGTGGGACACCGCGTTGTCCTACGCGCCGCCGATCCGCGCCGGCGGCGATTGAGCGCCGCCTACTTGACGACGCGCACGGCGCCGCGCGCGGCGCTGGTGGCGAAGGCGGCATAGGCGCGCAGCGCTGTCGTCACCTTGCGCGGCCGCTTGGCCGCCGGTTGCCACGCCGCAGCGCCGCGCTTCTCCATCGCCGCGCGGCGCTTGGTCAGTTCGGCTTCCGGCACATCGAGATGCAAGCGGCGGTTCGGAATATCGAACTGGATGATGTCGCCTTCTTCGACGAGACCGATCAGGCCACCCTCGGCGGCTTCCGGCGAGACGTGACCGATCGACAGACCGGAACTGCCGCCGGAGAAGCGGCCGTCGGTGATCAGCGCGCAGGCTTTGCCGAGGCCCTTCGATTTCAGGTAGCTGGTCGGGTACAGCATCTCCTGCATGCCGGGCCCGCCCTTGGGGCCTTCGTAGCGGATCAGCACGACGTCGCCGGCGACGATCTTGCCGCCGAGAATGCCGTCGACGGCCGCGTCCTGGCTTTCGAAGATGCGCGCCGGGCCGCTGAAGGTCAGCAGGCTTTCATCGACGCCCGAGGTTTTGACGATGCAGCCGTCGGTGGCGAGATTGCCGTACAGCACGGCGAGGCCGCCATCCTTGGAGAAGGCATGGGCGATGTCGCGGATGCAGCCTGTCTCGCGGTTCGTATCGATGTCGTCGTAGCGCTCGGCTTGGCTGAACGCGGTCTGCGTCGGCACGCCGCCCGGCGCCGCGCGATAGAACTCGCGCACGCTGTCGCTTTTGGCGGTGACGACGTCCCAGCGCGCCAGCGCGCTCTCCAGGCTGTCGGCGTGGACGGAGCCGACCTTGGGATGAATGAGACCGCCGCGGTTGAGCTCGCCGAGAATGCCCATGACGCCGCCGGCGCGATGCACGTCCTCAAGATGGACGTTGGCGACCGAGGGCGCGACCTTGCACAGCACCGGCACGCGGCGCGACAGGCGGTCGATATCCTTCATCGTGAACGGCACCTCGCCTTCATGCGCGGCGGCGAGCAAATGCAGCACGGTGTTGGTCGAGCCGCCCATGGCGATGTCCAGCGTCATCGCATTCTCGAACGCCTCGAAATTCGCGATGGCGCGCGGCAGCACGCTGGCATCGTCCTGTTCGTAATGCCGGCGCGCCAGATCGACGATGAGGTGGCCGGCCTCGACGAACAGGCGCTTGCGGTCGGCATGGGTGGCGAGCACCGAGCCGTTGCCCGGCAAAGCGAGGCCGAGCGCTTCGGTGAGGCAGTTCATCGAATTGGCGGTGAACATGCCGGAGCAGGAGCCGCAGGTCGGGCAGGCGGAGCGCTCGATGGCGGCGACATCGGCGTCGCTGTAGGAACTGTCGGCGGCGACCACCATGGCGTCGACAAGATCGACGGCGCGCGCCTTGCCCTTCAGTGTCACCTTGCCGGCTTCCATCGGGCCGCCGGAGACGAAGACCGTCGGAATGTTGAGGCGCAGTGCCGCCATCAGCATGCCGGGCGTGATCTTGTCGCAATTTGAAATACAGATCAGGGCGTCGGCGCAATGCGCGTTGACCATGTACTCGACGCTGTCGGCGATCAGCTCGCGCGACGGCAGGCTGTACAGCATGCCGTCGTGGCCCATGGCGATGCCGTCATCGACGGCGATGGTGTTGAATTCCTTGGCGACGCCGCCGGCGGACTCGATCTCGCGCGCCACCAACTGGCCGAGATCCTTAAGGTGGACATGGCCCGGCACGAACTGGGTGAAGGAGTTGGCGACCGCGATGATCGGCTTGCCGAAGTCCTCGTTCTTCATGCCGGTTGCGCGCCAGAGGCCGCGGGCGCCCGCCATGTTGCGGCCGTGCGTCGTGGTGCGAGAGCGATAGGTGGGCATGTCGTTTCCTCGAATTTGCAGCGTTATCGGCGCGCGCGGTTTCGGCCCTGAATGGCGACTTCATGCAGGACTTCCGGCAGGTTTGGCAAGGCCATGCTGGCAGAGCTGCCGAGCGCCCCACGCGCCGCAGATCGGCGCTGGCGGCACCGGTTCCGGCGCGCTAGGATCGCGCACCCGGTTCAACAGGACGCAGGCCATGCCCGCCGCCGCTCAAGCGCTTCCGCAGGATCTCGCCTCGCGAGTCGTCTATCCCAAGGACATGGCCTGGCAGCCGACGCGATTTCCCGGCTGCTACACCAAGCCGCTGATGGTGGACAAGAAGAGCGGGCTCGCCACCTTGTTGTTCAAGATGGACCCTGGTGCCCAACTGCCGGATCACGAGCATGTCCTGATCGAACAGACTTACATCCTCGAAGGGTCGCTCGCCGACAAGGAAGGTCCCGACGCCGGCATCGAGGTGAAGGCCGGCGAATTCGTCTGGCGCCCGGCCGGGAGCCGGCACGCGGCCTGGTCGCCGAACGGCGGCACCTTCATCGCCATTTTCCAGATCCCGAACAAGTTCTATGAGAAGGACGGGCGCGTCACCGATTCCTCCGGCAAGGACTGGGACGAACTGTGGGGCGATTTATTACTGAAGTGAGCTGAATTCGCCGTCCGCGCCGGAGTGATCCGCCGTGACGGCGGATGACGAGATGTGCGGACGTGCTGGAACCGGTAGACAGACCGGACTTAAAATCCGTTGGGCGTAAGCCCGTGAGGGTTCGACTCCCTCCGTCCGCACCACCACCATGAAGGCGCCGCTTTTGGCGACTTTACCGTTCGCATGACGAAGATCGGAATGACACGCGTGACCCGACGAAACTTCGCCAAAAGAACAGCGACGCTGTTCTTCGTGCCGGCGCTGACGCTGCTGGTCACCGCCTGCGCCTCGAACAATCCGCAGGAAGACAAACTCGGCACCTTTCTGGTCGCGCCGGGCAAGTACGTCCTGTATGACTGCCAGCAACTCCAGGCCACGGCCAGTAACTTCCGAGAGCGGAGGGACACGCTGCGCAAGGCCATGGCCGATGCCGAAAAAGCGCCGGCCGGTGGCCTGGTGTCTTTGCTCGCCTATCGTGGCGAATATGGCCAGATCGAAGGCAACCTCGCCGAGATCCGCCGCGAGGCCGCGTCCAAGAACTGCGTGCTGAAGGCCGCAACACCGCCGGCGGCCGCGGCGCCGCCACCGCCGAAGCCGGCGAAACGCCGGTCGCGCTAGTCCCGGCGAATCAGAACCAGCGAGCCATCGACGAGACCGAGCAGCAACGCCGGCGGCGCCTTGTCGCGGGCGACGACGCCGATATCAGTGCGGGCGTCGGACGGCAGCTTGATGCTGGCGGTTTCCTGCGCCACCGGCTTGAAGGTGACGATGCGCAGGCGGCTGTGGTCGAACGACGGAACGGCGAGATCGGGCGTGCCGTCGCCGTCGAAATCGCCGACCGCACTCATGCCGATCGCCCGCGTGCCGGCGATGTGGTTGCTGAAGCCGTCGAGCGAGGGGCCGCGGCGCAGCCGGCCGTCGGCATAGGTCCACAGTTCGAGCGCGCCGACGGCATGCGGCTGGCGCACCACCGCGATGTCGATCTTGCCGTCGCCGTTAAAGTCGGCAATGCCGGCCGGGTCCTCCCAGCGGTGCGGGCCGCCGAGCGGCGGCGTCTCGGCGACGATCCGGTAGCGACCCTGGCGTTGCGCGATGACGGCGATGGCCGAGCCGCGCGTGAGGTAGGATTTCACGACGACGATCTCGTCGCGGCCGTCGCCGTCGAGGTCGGCGAGCCGCGGCACGAGGTCCTCGAACACGGCGTCGTCGCCGAGCGCGACGGTATGCGTTGTGCCGTCGGCGGTGACGATCGTCAGACTGCCGGCCTCGACGGCGTCGCCGAGCACACCGTGGTCATAGCGTTTGGTCGGAGAGGCGAGCCAGGCGCGCGCGATGTCGCGGGTGCCGGTGACGACCTGGCCGTCTGGCAAAGCGTTCTCCGGCGGCGGCGGTCGGCGCGGCGTGTCGAGAAACCTGAGCCTGGCATGGCCATCGCTGAGATCGACGCCGTACCACAAGCCGCCGGCATTGACGCGTGGCTGGCCGTCGACGGTTTCGACCGCGGTGACGCGGGCCGGCGTGTCGATGCGCGCGGCGCGCCACTCGGCGGCCCGCGCTGCCGGTGACAGGACAAGCAGCGCCAGAACCAGCCATCGCATTCCGTCATTCCTATAATTTGAGCCCGCGCAGCCGCAATGCATTGCCGACGACGCTGACCGAAGAAAGCGCCATTGCTGTGGCGGCGATGATCGGTGACAGCAGGAGGCCGAAGATCGGGTAAAGGATACCGGCGGCAATCGGCACGCCGGCCGAATTGTACAGGAAGGCGAAGAACAGGTTCTGCCGGATATTCGACATCACTGCGGCGGAAAGCGCGCGTGCCTTGACGATGCCCATGAGGTCGCCCTTGAGCAAAGTGACGCCGGCGCTTTCGATCGCGACATCGGAGCCGGTGCCCATGGCGATGCCGACTTGCGCGGCGGCGAGCGCCGGCGCGTCGTTGACGCCGTCGCCGGCCATGGCGACGACGCGGCCCTCGCGCGTCAGCTTCTCGATCACCGCGCTCTTCTGATCGGGCAACACCTCGGCTTCGACTTCGCTGATGCCGAGGCGCCGGGCGACGGCCTGAGCCGTGGTGCGGTTGTCGCCGGTCAGCATGACGACGCGGATCTTGTCGGCCGATAAGGCCTTGAGGGCATCGGCGGTGGTCGCTTTCACCGGATCGGCAATGGCGATGACGCCGGCTGGCTTGCCGTTGACGGCGAGGAAGATCGCGGTCGCGCCGTCGTTGCGCTGCGCTTCGGCGGCGTCGTGCAGCGCCGACGTGTCGATGTTCAACTCCTTCAGGAAGGCCGGCGAGCCGAGCGCGACGCGCTTGCCGCTCACCATGCCGATGACGCCCTTGCCGGCTGGCGAGTCGAAGCCGCGCACCGGCGCCAGCTCGAGCTTGCGCTCGGCCGCCGCTTTGGCGATGGCCGCGGCCAGCGGATGCTCGCTGCCGCGCTCGACGGAAGCGGCGATGCTGAGCACCTGCGTGTCGTCGAAGCCCTCGGCCGGGATGATCGCGATGACCTTCGGCTTGCCTTCGGTCAGCGTGCCGGTCTTGTCGACCACCACCGTATCGATCTTCTCCAGCCGCTCGAGCGCTTCGGCGTTCTTGATCAGGATGCCGGCCTGCGCGCCGCGACCGACGCCGACCATGATCGACATCGGAGTGGCGAGACCGAGGGCGCAAGGGCAGGCGATGATCAGCACGCTGACGGCGGCGACGAGGCCGTAGGACAGTCGCGGTTCGGGGCCGAACATCGCCCAGGAGGCGAAGGCGATCAGCGCTACCGCGATCACCGCCGGCACGAACCAGCCGGCGACCTGGTCGGCGAGGCGCTGGATCGGCGCGCGCGAGCGCTGCGCGGTCGCCACCATCTGCACGATTTGCGAGAGGAGGGTATCGCGGCCGACCTTGTCGGCGCGCATGACGAAGGAGCCGGAGGTGTTGATGGTGCCGCCGATGACCCGGGCATCCTTCTGCTTGCTCACCGGCATGGACTCGCCGGTGACCATGGATTCATCGACCGACGAATGGCCTTCGAGCACGGTGCCGTCGACCGGCACCTTGTCGCCGGGGCGGACGCGGAGCTTGTCGCCGGCCTCAACCGCATCGAGCGAGACTTCCTCGTCGCCGCCGTCGTCCTTGATGCGCCGTGCCGTCTTCGGCGCCAGATTGAGCAGCGCCTTGATGGCGCCGGACGTCGCTTCACGGGCGCGCAGTTCGAGCACCTGGCCGACCAGCACCAGCACGGTGATGACGGCGGCGGCTTCGAAATAAACCGCGACGGTGCCGCCGTGACCGCGGAATGCGGCGGGGAAGATGCCGGGCGCAAAGGTGGCGACGATGCTGTAGATGTAAGCGACGCCGGTGCCCATCGCGATCAGCGTGAACATGTTGAGGTTGCGCGTGACCAGCGACTGCCAGCCGCGCACGAAGAACGGCCAACCCGCCCACAGCACGACCGGCGTGGCAAAGGCGAACTGGACATAGCTGGAGAGTTTGGGATCGACCCAACTATGCGCGCCGACGATATGCGCGCCCATCTCCAGCACGAACACCGGCAGCGTCAACACCAGGCCGATCCAGAAACGCCGCGTCATGTCGACGAGTTCGGGATTAGGGCCGCTCTCGGCGGTGGCGATCTCGGGTTCCAGCGCCATGCCGCAGATCGGGCAGGAACCGGGGCCTTCCTGGCGAATTTCGGGATGCATCGGGCAGGTGTAGATCGCGCCTTCGATCACCGGCTCGGGCGCGCGTTCGCCGAGATACTTGGCCGGATTGGCGATGAACTTGGTGCGGCAACTTGGATTGCAGAAATAATAGGTGTGGCCCTGATAATCGGCGCGGTGCTTGGCGGTGTGCGGATCGACCGTCATGCCGCAGACCGGATCGATCGCGCCGCCCTCGGCCGGGCCGTGGACATGATCGTGTGAATGACCGTGGTGGCTGTGATCATGGTGATGATGCGCGTGGTCGGTCATGACGAAGCTGCCTTGCAACGGATACCCTAGGGGGGTATATAGACGCTATGGTAAAGCACGACAAGCCCGACGCGGCAACCCATCGCACGGCGGCGCACAAGGCCGATACGCTGAAACGTCTCGGCCGGCTCGAGGGCCAAGTGCGCGGCATCGCGCGCATGGTCGAGGAAGACCGCTACTGCATCGACATCGTCACGCAGATCGCGGCGGCGCGGGCCGCCTTGCGCAAGGTGGAAGAGGAAATTCTGCGCGAGCATGTCGCGCATTGCGTCGAGCATGCGATCGCGTCCGGCGACAAGGCGGATCAGCGCCGCAAGGTCGCCGAACTCATGGACGTGATGGGCCGGGCGGGAAAATAGAAACGCCCTGCGTTCCCGCCAAAGCGGGAACGCAGAAAGCTGGGCCCTCGCTCTCGCGGGGGCGAACGGTCAGCATCGAGATCAGCTATTTCGTCGAGCAGCCGACGACGCTGTAGGCCGGGCAATAGCCGAACACCGCGGTCAAGAGCGGCACGACGCCGATCCAGCCGACCCACGCCCAACTCGTTCCCGGCGCGATGTAGCCGAGCGCGAAGGCGATCAGCGCGATGCCGACAACGATGCGTGCGATGCGATCGATCATTCCAACATTGGCCGACATGAGGAGCTCTCCTTGTTATTCGGCGGGTACGGTTCGGATATGCGATGGAGCCGGGGACGCCGAGGCAAGATCGCCGTCGACGTCCTTGCCGAGGTCGTCGCGCCACGGCCGCCAGGTTTCGAGGCCGACCAGCACCAGGGCGACGACCGCGGCGAGACCGAGCGCGCCGGCCCAGTAGGGAATGCCCATGAGCTGGCTGAAGATCAGCTTGCCGCTCGACTGGCCGAGAAACGTCTTGCTCAACGTCGGTTCGGCGTAGGAATAGGTCATCGCGCCGAACAAGCCGCCGATCAGCGTAAACAGCGCGTCGCGATAGCCCGCGCCGATCTGCGCCAGCGTTGTGCCGGGGCAGGCGCCGGCGAGCGCGATGCCAGCGCCGAGGATCAGACCGCCGACGACATCGGCGTAATACATCGCCGCTTTCGGGGCGAGCTTGACGATGCCGAAGCCGTTAAGCGCGGCGAGTACGACCGCGCCGGTGGCGACCGCGGTCAGGAACACCTTGAGCATGATGAAGTTGCGCATCTGCATCTGACCGACGATCACGCCGGGTTCGAAGACGCGGGATTTCTCGAGCGCGAAGCCGAACACGATGCCCATGGCGATGCCGATGGCGATGGCGGCGGTGACAGACATGGCCGATCTCCTTCGAATTCAAACGCGGCGGAGCAGCAGCATCGCGGTGGCGATGCCGCCGACGAACATGGCGGCGACCGCGACGGTCGAGCCGACGGACAGCTGCGCCATGCCGGACAGGCCGTGGCCGCTGGTGCAGCCGTCGGCGATGCGGGCGCCGAGCAGCATCAGGAAGCCGCCGACGAAGGCGACGGCGTAACGTTTGGCCGGGGAGGCGCTGCCGAGCGCGTTGCGCCAGATCGGCGAGATCGCGGCGCGGCTGGCGCCCGATATCCTCATTGAGACGAATGCGCCGATGGCGACGCCGACGACGAGCGCGACCTGCCACCAGTTCTTGCCGGTGGCGGCGATGTGTTTCGCGACATAGTCGATCTTGACGACCGACGGATCGAGCCACGAGGCAAGCAAGCCGCCCACGGTCACATAGGACGACGAGGCGCCGAGCGCGGTCTCGATGAGGAGAAATGCCGGAATCTGCAGAAGCCCGATGACGATGCCGGCGGCGTAAGGCGACCACGCCTTCTGGCTGAGCATGGCGAATCCTCCATGGACGATGCGGCGACGCGCATCATATACGGAGAATTGAATATTTATGCGCCGCGGTCGGCATTGACCTGGATCAAGCCGGACACCGACGCGACCGGCTGTGGAGAAGTCAACCGAACCGCTGCCGCGCCAGTTTGGCGCCGTCGCCCAGGGCCTTGAGCTTGGCCTCTGCAATCGAACGGTGCATCGGCGCCATGCCGCAATTGGTGCAGCAGACGATGCGCTCCTTCGGCACATATTTCATGACGTCGGCGATGACCGAGGCGACCTTGTCGGGGGTCTCGACGACATCCGACGCGACGTCGATGACGCCGACCAGCAGATCCTTGCCCTCGAGCCGCGACAACAAGTTGAGCGGCACGCGCGAGTTGATGGCTTCGAGCGAGATCTGCTTGACGCGGCTCTTCGCCAGCGCCGGGAAGATCTTTTCGTATTGCCGCCATTCCTCGCCGAGCGAGTTCTTCCAGTCGATATTGGCCTTGATGCCGTAGCCATAGCAGATGTGCACGGCCGTGGTGCATTTCAGGCCGTCAATGGCGCGATGCAGAGCTTCAATACCCCACGTCGACACCTCGTCCATGAAGACGTTGAAGGCCGGCTCGTCGAACTGGATGACGTCGACGCCATCCTTCTCCAGCGCGCGGGCTTCGGCGTTGAGCAGGTCGGCGAAAGCGAAGGCCATCTTCACCCTGTCGCCATAATGCGCGTCGGCGACGGTATCGGAGATGGTCATCGGGCCGGGCAGGGTGACCTTGAGCCGGCGCGTCGTATGCGCGCGGGCGTGCCGCGCCTCGGCCTCATGGACGCGGCCCTTGAGCGTGAGCGCGCCGCGTACCACCGGCACCATGGCTTTATAGCGGTCGGCGCGGATGCCCATCTCGACCTTGTTCAGGGTGTCGATGCCGTCGACATAATCGAGGAAGCCGTGGACGAAATGCTGCCGCGACATCTCGCCGTCGCAGACGATGTCGATGCCGGCGTCTTCCTGCAGCTTGAGCATCAGCAGCGTCGCATCGAGCTTGCCCTGGGCGAGGTCGGCGCCCTCGAGCCGCCATTTCGGCCACAGCTTGTCGGGCTCGGCGAGCCAGGACGGCTTCGGCAGGCTGCCGGCGATGGTTGTCGGAAAAAGCATGGGTGTCCTCCCTATTTATTGTTGGCGCATGATCGTGTCCTGTCATGCGCATGCCGCGCCTCTTCAGAGAGGTGCTGGCGCAGTCAATCGTGCCGCCAATTATAAACCCAATCGTAGCGCTTGAGCAGCCGTTCGCCGCCAAGCATGCGCATCACAAGATTGCGCGCGGCGGCTTCCGGCCCGCTGCGGCCGTAGATTGAGCCCTGCTTGCGCGCGGTCGCCTGCGCCCGCGCCGTGCGGGCGCGCCGGGCCTTCTCGTAAGCGCGCAGGCCCGGCTCCGGATCGCTGCCATGTTGCTTGAGCTTATCGGCGAGCACCGCGGCGTCCTCGATCGCCATGCCGGCGCCTTGCGCCAGAAACGGCAGCATCGGATGCGCCGCGTCGCCGATCAACGTCACCGGACCTGTGCCGCCGGAGAACGGCGTCGAGCGGTCGAGCAGGGCCCATTTGAGCCAACGATCGGGAATGCGGATCAGGTCGCGCACCGCTTCACTCCAGGTGAAGGGCGCGAAGTGGCGCAGGATTTCGTTGCGGTCGCCCGGCGCGTTCCAGCCAGTCTCGTTCCAGTCGTCGTGGACGATGCCGACGATGTTGATGAGCTTGCCGGCCTTGACCGGATAGGCGACGAGATGCGCGTCGACGCCGAGGAACAGGTGCACGACCGGGGCGCGGATCGCCTGCGGCGCGGCGTCGAGGGGAATGAGTGCGCGCCAGGCGGTGCGGCGCGAGAAGGCCGGCTTGCGTTGCGCGCGCCAGCGCTCGCCCACCGCCGACCAGATACCGTCGGCGCCGATCAGCACGGCGCCGTGTTCGTCCACCAGTTGCTTGCCGCGAAAAGACTGCACCGTGATGCCGTTCGAGTGCGTGGCGAAGTCGTCGAAGCGGTGGCCGAGTTTGATCTCGATATCGATCATGTCGCGAGCGCCGTCTTCGAGCGCCGCCTGCAGATCGCCGCGATGCATGACCCAAAACGGTGCGCCGTAACGGCGCTCGGCGATGTCGCCGAGCGGAATGCGCGTGATCTCGCGGCCGGAGCCGCCGGACATCACCCGGATCATCTGCGGCTTGACGGCGAAGGGTTCGAGTCGCTCGCGAAGGCCGAGTTCGAACAGGATGCGCGTGGCGTTGGGGGAGAGCTGCAGGCCGGCGCCGGTTTCTTCAAGCTTGGGCGATTGCTCGAGCACGGTGGCGCGGAAGCCGGCGCGCGACAAAGTCATGGCCGCGGTCAGCCCGGCGATCCCGGCGCCTGCGACAATGACGTGACGCGAGGGCGCCAAGGTGCGGCCCCGGCCTTAGGCCGCGGCGAGCCGATAGGCGCAATCCGCTGGAATGGCGGCGTGCGGATCCAGCGACGCATTATGGCGATAGAGCGTCGAGCAGTACGGGCAGATGATCTCGTTCTCGTCGCCCATGTCGCAGAAGACATGCGGATGATCGTAAGGCGGCGTCGCGCCGACGCACATGAACTCCCTGGCGCCGATTTCAATCACCGGGACGCCCGGATCGTTCTGGAAATGGGGGACGACGTGTTCCGCCATGGCCGCTTTCGCCTTCGTCTGAGGATACCGATTTGCCGGGCACCATAGCGACACCCCCGCCATATATCTAGCACTCATCATTCGTTAGTCTTGGCCGCAGAGTCGGTGGAACTGCGTTGATTTGTTTGAGTTTTTCCCTTGTCGGAAGGCCGGGCGCCGGAGCGCGCGGCCGTTATCCCCAGGCGGGCGCGTTACCGCCGAGGAGGCCAGCCAGATCCATGCGCGACGCGGACGGATTCGCTCCCGAACAGGTGCAGCGGCGCATCGCGCGCCAGCATCGGCTGTGGCCGGTCGCGGTGCTCGGCGTGCTGCTGGCCGTCGGCGCCGCGGTCGCCGTGCCGCGCGGCTTCGAGGCCGGCCATCTGTTCGCCATCGAGGATGACCCCGCGGCGATCGCCGACCGCGCGCTGGACAGGAGCTTCGACAGCACGGTTGCCAATCGAGAGATCGCGGCGGCGCTGGCGGCCCAGGACTCCGACCTGGCGCAAAGCTTTGTCGATCTCGCTGCCGAGCGGAAGGTCGCGGTCGATCAGGCGCTCGTCGACAAGACCAAGGCTGCGGTTGCCGAGGATGCGACGACGACGCACGCGGCGCAGAGCTTCGCCTATGGCCTCATTACTGGCGAGCCGGCCGATATGGCGGGCTTTGCCGGCACCGCGCTCGGCGATCTGTTCGTGTTCGGCGACATTCGCGACGCGGTCCGCGAGGGCTCGCGGCTGGCGACCGGGCAGCAGGCCGACGAACTGGTGCTCGGGCTTGCCTGCGTCGGCCTCGCCATCACCGCCGGCACCTACGCCACGCTCGGCGCAGCGGCTCCGGTGCGCGTCGGCCTGACGGCGGCGAAGGTGGCGCGCAAGACCGAACGGCTGAGCGCCGGGCTGATCGCGCGCATGTCGCGCATGCTGCGCGGCGTGGTCGACTGGTCGGCGATCAAGCGCGCGGCGTCGAGTTTCTCGATCACCGAGCCGCAGGTCGCCATCCGCGCCGCGCGCGACGCGGTCAAGGTCGAGCGCGCCGGCGGCCTCCTCGATCTCGGCCGCGACATCGGCCGGGTGCAGGCCAAGGCCGGCACTCAGGCCGCGCTCGACGGCCTCAAGATAGCCGAGAGCCCGGCCGAGATGGCGCGCGTCGCCAAGCTCGCCGAAAAGTCCGGCAGCCGCACCCGCGCCATCCTCAAAGTCGCCGGCCGTGGCGCCATCGCGCTGTCGCTGGCCGCGTTCAACCTGACGAGCTGGATCGTCAGCGCGCTGTTCACGATCCTGATGTTTGTCGCGTCGTTGAAGAGCATGACGGAGCGCGGCGCCCGGCGCTATTTCCGCTACCGCAAGCGCCGGCGGATCGAGCGCGAGGCCGCGGCGACGTTTCCGGCGTGAGATTTGCCTCATGTGGCGAGCCGGTCTAAGGAGCGCCGTCGCAAAAGGCCGAGGATCAGCAGCGAATGCCCAGCTTCAAGAACGGTGACGTCGACATCGCCTATCTCGATCAAGGCGAGGGCGACCCCATCATCCTGGTGCACGGCTTTGCCTCGACCAAGGAAATCAACTGGGTCAATCCGTCGTGGTTCACGACGCTGACGCGCGCCGGCTACCGCGTCATCGCGCTCGACGATCGCGGCCATGGCGCGTCCGAAAAGCTCTACGATCCGGCCGACTACAACACCGAGAAGATGGCCGATGACGTGCGGGCACTGATGGATCATCTCGGCATCGCCCGCGCCGATGTCATGGGCTATTCGATGGGTGCGCGCATCACCGCGTTCCTCGCGCTCAGGCATCCCGAGCGCGTGCGCTCGGCGATCCTCGGCGGCCTCGGCATGCATCTGATCGACGGCGTCGGGCTGCCGACCACCATCGCCGACGCGCTGGAAGCGCCGTCGCTCGCCGACGTGACTGATGTGCAGGGCCGCACCTTCCGCGCCTTCGCCGATCAGACCAAATCAGACCTCCGCGCGCTCGCCGCCTGCATCCGTGGCTCGCGCCAGGTGATGAGCCGCGAGGAGTTCGCGTCGCTGAAGCCGCCGATCCTGATCGCCATCGGCACCAAGGACGATGTGGCGGGTTCGGCGCACGATCTGGCGGCGCTGATTCCGGGTGCTCGGGCGCTCGATATTCCCGACCGCGACCACATGCTGGCGGTCGGCGACAAGGTCTACAAAGCCGGCGTTCTGGAGTTTCTTAACCAGCGGCCGTGATTCCAGCGTCTGTCTCATATTCTGACGCGTTTTCTTTACGCGAACCGGTGTCCACTTCGCTCGAAAAAGCTATGGACGCCGCTCCCGCAAAAAAGCCTAGCCGTTCTTCGCGTGTCCTCTGGCGGCATTCGTGCTAAGGCTTATGTGAGGGGTTGAGAGGCATTCGGAGAATAATATTCTATGGCGCTGCATCAGACCCGGGCGAAGAGCCTTAACACTGTCGATCCCGTCTGGACTCGTATCCGCACCGAAGCCGAGGACATCGTGCGCCGCGAGCCCGAGCTCGCGAGCTTCATCTACGAGAACATCCTGCATCACGACACGCTGGAAACCGCGGTCGCGCACCGCGTCAGCCAGCGGCTCGAACATGCCGACGTGTCGAGCGATCTGATCCGCCAGGCCTTCAGCGACGCGATCGAGGATCAGCCCTCGCTCGGGGAAGAATTCCGCGCCGACATCGTCGCCACTATCGATCGCGATCCGGCCGCCAACCGTCTGATCGAGCCGGTGCTGTATTTCAAGGGTTTCCACGCGATCCAAACTCATCGTCTGGCGCATTGGCTGCTGGGCAAGGGCCGCAAGGACTTCGCGCTCTATCTGCAGAGCCGCTCGTCGGCGGCGTTCCAGTGCGACATCAATCCGGCCGCCAAGATCGGTCGCGGCATCTTCCTCGACCACGCCACGGGGCTCGTCGTCGGCGAGACCGCGGTGATCGAAGATAATGTCTCCATCCTGCATGGCGTCACACTCGGCGGGACCGGCAAGGAGCACGAGGATCGCCATCCGAAGATCCGCCAGGGCGTGATGATCGGCGCCGGCGCCAAGATCCTCGGCAATATCGAGATCGGCCGCTGCGCGCGCATCGCGGCGGGTTCGGTGGTGGTCAAGCCGGTGCCGAACAACGTCACGGTGGCCGGCGTGCCGGCCAAGGTGGTCGGCGAGGCCGGCTGCTCCGAACCGTCCCGGGCCATGGACCAGATGCTGTCCGGCATCCTGCTGGACGGCTGAAATCTGCCCGGCTAACGGGTTGCTTTGCGACGTCCAATCGGGCAACTAGCCCGGACAATCGGATAATGCCGATTTTGCCCAATTTGTCAGGGAGCGGTCCGGTGGACGTCCAGGAAGTTTCGAAGCTCGACGCCTATCTCAAGAAGATCTTCGGCAACCCGACCATTCGGGTCGTGCCGAAGTCGGGCGATATGGCCGAAGTCTTCGCCGGCGAGGACGATCTCGGCGAACTGACGTCCGACGAGGACGAGGGCGAGAAGTCGTATAATTTCCGCATGGTCATCCAGGTGTCGAACGACCCGGCGATGCAGCCGGTGCCGACGCTGAATGCCTATCTGCGCAAGAAGTTCGACAACGACAAAATCCGCGTCGTGACGCGGCCGAAGAAGATGGATTCGCTCGAAGTGTATATCGGCGAGGATTTCCTCGGCGTGCTGTTCCTCGAAGCCGAGCGCGGCCGCAAGTCCTACATCCTCGAACTGCCGATCCTCGACTTCGATCTCGAAGACACCGGCGAGTAGGACGTCAAACGTTCGGCCGCCAGCGCGCCAGCAATTTGTCGATGCCGGCGGCGACCGCTTGCCAGTCGCTGAGCCACTCGCGCGGGAAGCGGAACGTGACGTCGGCCGAGCCGACGCGTTTCTCCAGCAGACAGGTGCCGGAATTGCCGATGCCGTAGCGCGAGCAGCGCGCGACGAAGCGATCAGGCGCGGCGCGCTCGTAGACGAGGTCCTCACCGGCATAAGGCGTGTCGCCGCGGAACGGATGCACCACCAGACCTTCCGGTCCCGCGACCGGCGCCTTCGCCAGATAGCGCGGATAAATCGTGCGCACGCGCTCGGTGACGGGCAGGGCGCCGTCATCGACCTGAATCAGCGCGAACAGCCGCTCATTTGGATTGACCGGCTTTCCGTCGATGACCTTGAGCGACGGATCGGGCGGCATCAGCGACGGCCATAGATAATCGGTATCGACGCGGTTCTGCGAGCCGGAGTGGCGCTCGCTCGGAATGCGGATGGCGGCCGGCTCGATGTTGAACACCGTGCCGCCGACCGTGATCGGCATCGACGGCGCGTCGACCGCGACCGGCGCGTCCGGCCAGCGCGGCCACAGCACATAGGCAACATAGAGCGCGGCGATGAGGCAGACGGCGGCGAAGACCACGACCGGCGCCACCAGCGGCCCGGCATGGGCGCGTCGCCGGTGACCATGGCGTCGCGAAGCAGGGTGATGCGCGATGGTGGCCATGATTGAGGGGGCCTTGACGGGTCTCGGCGGCTGAACGGGCTCGGTCCCCTCAAGTGCCACGACCTTGGTTAACGATTCGTGAAACGGGTTAACCATCCGTTAAGGATTGGCTGGCGGGAGCGCGGCGGAACGGGTTACTTGCGGCGCAGTCAGGCGTTGAGGCGTTCATGAGTCCGCATTCGCTGCAGATGTTGATCGTTGTCGCATTCGGCTTCGCCGTGGCCGGATTGTCGAGCTCGGCCTATCAGCTCGTCACCAGCCGGCTGCCGAGCTTCTCGCTCTTGACTACCGGTC
This sequence comes from Pseudomonadota bacterium, assembly GCA_018242205.1. Classification (GTDB taxonomy): domain Bacteria; phylum Pseudomonadota; class Alphaproteobacteria; order Rhizobiales; family Xanthobacteraceae; genus Pseudolabrys. The sequence goes on along the minus strand of JAFECJ010000006.1, from coordinate 13,219 downwards.
CCAGCGTTCACGCCTTTGCCGCGGTGCCGCTGCTGATCATCGCCGCGCCGTTCCTGATCATGCGCAATACGCTGATGGGCGCGCGCCACGAAAGCCGCCGCTTTCAGTTCGTGTTTTTCGCCACCCTGATCGCCGGCTTCTGGAGCCTGATGTCGGGCCAGGTGCTGGTGCTAAGCCTGCGCGCCTGCGGCATCGTCTAGGCGGCCTCCTGTTCCGGCAGCGCGAACGCGCTGCCGAAATCTTATCGCCGCCGCTCTTCCATTTTCCGCCGCCGCCGGGCTAACTCGCGCTCCGAACAGGGAGCGCGACATGCCGATTTACGAACTCAACGGCCAGGGGCCGGAATTTCCTGCCGCCGGCGAATACTGGGTCGCCGACACCGCGGTGCTGATCGGCCGCATCCGGCTCAAGCGTCAATCGAGCGTCTGGTTCGGCGCGGTGCTGCGCGGCGACAACGAATGGATCGAACTCGGCGAGCGCTCGCAGATCCAGGATAACTGCACGCTGCACACCGACATGGGCTTCCCGATGACGATCGGCAAGGATTGCGTCATCGGCCATCAGGTCATGCTGCACGGCTGCACCATCGGCGACAATTCGCTGATCGGCATGAACGCCGTCGTGCTCAATGGCGCCAAGATCGGCAACAACTGTCTGGTCGGCGCCGGCGCGCTGGTGACCGAAGGCAAGAGCTTTCCCGACAATTCGATGATCGTCGGCTCGCCGGCCCGCGCCATCCGCACGCTCGACGACAAGCTGATCGCCATGATCCGCGGCGGCGCCGATCATTACGTCAAACGCTCGCAGGAATACGCCAAAGGCCTGAAGCGGATCGGGTGAGGGGGCAGGCGGCGCAGGGGGCAGTAAATTGCGGTGCCGCCGTCAGCGCTGGCAATTGCCCGGTCCGAATAATTCATGCGGATTTCCGGTCGGGACTTGTAAGCCTCGCTCGAGTCTCAGGCTGACCACGATGTCGGGCTTCATTTCCTTGATGAATTCGGTCGGGAAGAATGCGCAATAATCAGCCTTGGATTCGTACACATTGATGAAGATCGCCTTGCGAAAATGCTCGGCAAGAGGGCGCATCATCGCTAATTGATAGCTGTCACCGTAGAATAGCAAAGTCGGCAGGTTCGGAGCGTCGTTGCGTTCGAAGGTGTTGAGGAAATATCCGTCGCGATAGCCGAGTACGAACTTGGCCTTCCATCCGCCCGTGGGTTCGATCCTGAAATCGGTTTCCCGCAGGAATGGCAGGCCGAGAAGGACGCCCAGATCGAGGTGCCCTTCGCCTCGCGGAATGCCCACATAGCGGAGTTGTGGCTTCGTCGGCGTGACGACGAATTCTTCATGATGCGGGGTGGATGGTACGAGCTGCCGGATTCGATCGAGTACGGCCAAAGTTGCCACGAGCGCTCCTTTGGAATTCCAGTGAGTATCGTTCTTGAAATAGAGCCGTTCGGAAGACTCGGCGGCGGCATCGATCATCGGCTTTCTGAGGTCGAGGACTTCCACGCCGTCCCATGCGAGCGCTTCGACGAGTTGCCCGGCCTTGGTCGAATTGCCGTGCTTCATCTTGAGCCATTGCGCGGGCAGGTGCTTTGGATAGACCGTCTCTTTGACGGGAGCGACAACAAAGAGAAAGCGCGATCCCCGGTGTTCGATCCACTCCTTGCGCTCGAGGATGGCGCGCCGCCACGAAGCGACAGACGCAAGATTGGCCGGCTGGGTGCCCATGATGTCGGCAAGATCGCTCGAATTGCCCGAATAGAGCCATCCGTCGGAGCCGATGAGAACGTCCGGATTGGTGGAATGACCGAGCGAAACCCGAAGCCAATTCCAACTGGCGATGAAAAGCGGTCGAAGCGCGAAGGAATCGGAAATCCATGCATCCATCCCGGTCGTGAAGCCGATCTGGTCGCCCGCCATCAGCCGGCTTATGGGGAACGTCGAGAGCGTCCTGTTCTCGGTAAAGTCGATGCCGCGTACTTTGGCGGCACCGAGAACAATCAATGCTGCAATGGTGCCGAGGAACAGGGCGATGCGAGCGATGTTTCCGCGTCGTGCCGGATGATGCTGACAATCGATCTCACCATCCATGTCAGAACCTGAAATAAATGAACGCGATGTGCGTCTGGGCTGCGACACACGCGAGCGAAACCATGAACGTGGCGGCCAGCGCCAACTCGGTTGCAAGAGTCGCTTGGTATCGTTCCGTAAGATTACGGAGCGGCATCGAAAACAGAATTCCGAGAATGATGACGCCGGCTTCGAAAAGGTCGAATTTAATACCGGGAGGTATGTAGCCGATATACCAGCCGTTGGCGCCGAACATGGCAGCAAGCATGTGCCATGCCTTGTCGATGTCGCCGCTTCGAAAGAGCGTCCAGCCAATAAGTACGACGATAATCACATAGGCATGACGAAGGATTTGAGGCGCTCTAACGAGCAATTCTCCGAATGGAGTGCGCTCGATCGCCAGGAACGTTCCGTGCCACAGTCCCCAAATTACGAAAGTCCAGCTTGCGCCATGCCATAGACCGCAGAGGGCAAAGACGCAGAGCAGGTTGAACGCAGTTCGCGCCGGTCCTTTGCGCGATCCGCCGAGCGGAATGTAGAGGTAGTCGCGAAACCATGTCGACAGCGAGATATGCCAGCGCCGCCAGAAATCCTGAACTGACACGGCGACGTAGGGGTAATTGAAGTTTTCTGGGAATCTAACGCCAAACATCAGGGCGAGGCCGATCGCCATGTCGGAGTAACCAGAGAAATCGAAATAGATCTGGAGGCCGAAGGCAGCGGCACCCAGCCACGCAAATTCAGCGGTCGGATTGCTCGCCTGCCAAATGCTCTCGACGAGGATAGCGAGGTTGTCGGCGATGATCACTTTCTTGGCGAGGCCAAGAATGAAGCGTTCGACGCCGTTTGCGAACGCTGGAACCGATGCTCGGTCTTCGATGAAGTCACCGGCCACTTGTTGATAGCGGACGATGGGCCCGGCAATGAGCTGCGGGAAGAAGGCCTTGAACAAAGCGAAGCGAAACAGAGAATGGGTAGCGCTGATGGTGCCGCCATAAATATCGGCGAGATAGGCGATGCCCTGAAACACAAAGAAAGATATGCCGAGAACCGGGAGCGGCTTGAAGTCTCCGAGGCTCAGATTTGATGCAATGAAGCCGCTGTATTTGAACCAGGCGAGCGCGGCAAGATTCGCAAAGACTCCGATGAACAATGCGGCCTTGCGGCGCGTGCCTGAGACGCCCGCGATCCATAATCCCGCTGCATAATTCCAGCCGATGGCGCCAATCAAAATCCAGAAATGGCCGGGTTGTCCGGCCGAGGCGACACCCCACCAGTAAAAGACCAGGCTTGCGATCAGCAATGCGATCTTGCTTCGTCCTGAGATGAACCAGGACAGGAGAGCCAAAGGTAGAAATCCGAAGACAAACGCGGGAGAGCTGAAAATCATCGATCTGCGACTTTTGCGAGCGGGCAAAAATCACAAATACAGCCAAATAGATATATATACAATAGTGCGATCGTTTCGATTTCTCTATGTGGAGTAGAGTGAGCGCAAGCTGCTGCGAACCAAAAAAGTGCGGCCAGCCTTGGGGGAGGCTGGCCGCGCGCGTCCCGGTCTGGGGACGGGGAGGGTGGGGACGTGACCGGGGACGCGTATCCCTACCAAGTTCGTTTCAGGTCCGACGAAGCTCCCCGCTTCGCCGTCGTCGTCAGCGCGCCGACACCGTGGCCGGAGCGTTGCGCGGTTCGCCGAGCGCGACCCAGACGTTCTGGTCGGACTGCGACTGGCGCTTGACGAATTTGTAGCCAGTCTGGGTCCACGACAGGATCTGCGCTTCCTGATTGTCGAGGATGAATTCGCCGCGGTCGGTCTTGACCGTGAGCACGGCGTGGCCGTCGTTGTTCTTGTCGCGCACCACGGTGACGAGCAGCGCCTCGCGCGGCCAGCCGGCCTGCATCAGCATGTGGCGCTTGAGAAGGACATAGTCCTCGCAATCGCCGTAACCGTCTTCGCCCATGTTCCAGCGCTCGACCACGCCCCAGTGGTCGATGTCGGTCATCGGCTTGATGGTCTGATTGACCCAGTTGTTGACCTTGACGAGGTCGTCCCAGGTCTTGGCGGTCATGACGATGTCGCGCGGCGCCGATGCCTTGGTGGCGCACTCGCTCTTGTATTCGTGGCAGAAGTCGACCCAGCCGATCGGCGCGCGCGTGGTGGGGCCGACGGCGGCATAGACCGGCCGTTGCGAGCCGACGCCGGCGTTGAGCGAAGCGAGCCGCTCCCCAGCGGCGCTCGTCAACGTCGAGAATGCCAAAACCGTCGCGGCGATCGCCAAAGTATTGGCGAGTCGAAAGACGCCTTTACTCGAGGTATACATGGTGTTGTCCCTTCCCAATCCGTCCGGGGACAACAGTCGCAAAGATGTTTTTCGCCGCAGCTAAGTAGAACAGTGTAGTTTAAATCGTTGTGTAGTAAAACAAGATGCGAATACTTGTAAAACTGACATCGAATTCGACTAAAATCGTGTTCAATACAACTTGCGTAAAAGTCGAACGGTTAGGCGCATTTCGCCCGATAAATCGGGCGCATAAGCTTCGTTGGTTGGCGCGCCTTAACCCTGCGACGGCGGCGCGCCGGCGTCGCGGAGACGCTTTTGCCCGACAAAGCGGGACTGCATGCGGGTTCGAAATCCGCACAAGTTTAGCGATCACCGTGAAGGCGAATTCACCTTGCCGCGACGTCGCCGAACCGGCGCCGCGCCGGCGTTGATTTTCGGCCACGTCTTCGCGGCGGTTCGGGCAACGAAAAACGCCGTGGCGGGGCCACGGCGTTGCTTGAATGCGGCGGTGGAGGCGAGGCCTCAGTCCCCGGTGACGTTGTCCTCGATGAAGTCGGGGTGCTGCAGCCGGGAAAATTCAATGGCGAAGCCGTCGTCGATGTGGCGGACGACGCGGCCCGGCGTCTTGCCGATGGTCACGGCGGAGCCGACCGGCGGCAGCATGTCGCGCGGCAGCGCCACCGCAGCGCCCGAGGCCGACAGGTCGATGACGCGGACGCCGATATTCTGGCCGTTCGGCAGGATCAGGCGGGCGCGCGGGTTCTTCGGGGTGAAGCGGCCGTGGCGGCGGTCTTCCGGCAGGTTCAGCATCTGCCGGTTGGCGAGCCAGGTGAGCTGGGCGGCGAGCTTGTCGCGCTTGCGCGACGTCGCCGCGATCGTCATGGCGAAACCATTGTCGATCAGGCGCGCAATCTGGCCCTCGAGACGCCCCAGATGATCGACATAGGCGATCACCCGCTCGCCAGGCTGGCCGACGACCGGAGCCACCAGCGCCATGCCGCCGGGCGACATATTGATCACCTGACACGGATATTCGTTGCGATCGGACAGCATATAGCGTCCGAGCAGGTTCACCTTGACGCGCTGATGCCGCCGACGCTCTTCGGCCAGCGGCAGAATTCGAAGTTTTTTCAGCGGCAGCGCCATAGGCAGGCAAGCTCGACGTGAGCCGGTATCCGGAGCCTTTGACCCTATGGCCGTAATGTTAAGGGTTCGTTATCCGACTTTTTCCGGTGGAATCTCGCGGCCGCCGCTATAGACGACGAAGCCATGCCGCCGGCGGCCGCCATCGTGCAAGGCGGCCGTCTCACCCTCGGCCGGTTCGGGAACCTGCGCCGGTGCCAGCGTCAGCCCGGCTGCGAGGCCGTCGATATCCGGTCCGATGTGACGCAGCGCCATGAGGCGCAATTCGGTCACGGGTTTGGAGCCGAGCCAGTAAGGCGGCGACGACGGTGCCAGCACGCCCAGCCCGCGGATGCGGGCGTGGCCGGTGTGGGCCAACGGCAGCATTAGCATTTCGAGATCGACTTCGGCGCCATCGTCGGTGCGGCCGACCAGACCCATGACGGCGCCGGTCTTCTCGACAGTGATGGTCTCGGTCAGCGTTGCGAGCGTTTTCTGATCTTCCTCACGCCACAGCGCCGCCAGGCTCTCGCCCTTGATCTCGCGATTGAACAGGGCGCAGACGCGCGTGCCGGCGAGGCGGAAACGCCAGGTCTCGACGAAGTCGGCGGCGAGAATGATGGTGTCGCCGAGCGCGCGGCGGATCGCGGCCGGATCGATCTCGGCCCGTTCGGGCGCGGCCCGCGTGCCGCGCCGCTCGTTCCAGTGCGCATAGACCGCTTGCGAGGACGGATGTTTCATGACGCGCCACCCTGTTCCGTCGCGAGACGCTTGCCGCGCTCTCCTGTGCCCGATCGGGACAAGGACGGCGGCAAATCGCTGCGACAGGGTGTGTTCAGCAGGCTGCGTGCCGCCCGAGCCGTTGCCGCCGTTGCCGCCGCCATTACCGTTAAAATCGCCAAAGCTTCGCTTGCGGCGCGCCGGTTAAGGTCTTAACTGCCTCAATGGCCATCGAAAGTTCCCCCGTGCAACGCGAACCGCTGTTCAATCTCCCCGCCGTCATCGTCGCCTTGCTCGGTGCGCTGGCATTCATTCACGGCGTACGCGAATGGGCGCTGACACAGGATCAGGACATTCACGTCCTCATCGATTTCGCCTTCATTCCCGCGCGCTACGACGCCTCGCCGGTCATCGGCGGCGTCGTGCCCGGCGGGCCGGGCGCGGCGGTCTGGAGTTTCGTGACTTATTCATTCCTGCACGGAAGTTGGATCCATCTCGGCGTCAATGCAGTGTGGCTCATGGCCTTCGGTACGCCGGTGGCGCGGCGTTTCGGCACCCTGCGCTTTCTCGCGTTCTGGGTCGTGACGGCCGCGGCCGGCGCCGGCATGCATCTTTTGACCAATGCCGGATCGGTGGCGCCGATGATCGGCGCTTCCGCATCGATCTCCGGTGCGATGGCGGCCTCGATGCGCTTTGCCTTTCAGCGCGGCGGTCCGCTCGGCGGAATGTGGCGCCGCGGCGACGACGATGCCTATCGCGTTCCGGCACTGCCGCTGATCGGTGTGCTGAGCGATGCGCGCGTGCTGCTGTTTGTCGGTGTCTGGTTCGGCATCAACATCTTGTTCGGTCTGTGGTCGTCGCCGGTATTCGGCGGTGAAGGCGAACTCGTCGCCTGGCAGGCGCATATCGGCGGGTTCCTCGCCGGGCTTCTCTTGTTTTCCTGGTTCGATCCCGTTCGCAACGATCTCAATCCGCGCGAAGATATTGCATTGCATTGAGAGCGCGGGGCGCTGTTGCAGCGCAACGTGCTCCAAGTTCGTGCTTGACGGAACAGCCGCGCCGGCCTGATCGTTGCACGAGACCCGGGACTCAGAACGTCGCACGTGGTCACTTGAGCTTCCGGGACACTCAGGAGGCTGCCATGAACGTCAAGACGATCCTGGCCGCTAAGGGCGGCGACACCATCAGCATCGAGCCGACGGCGACGCTGGCCGCGGCGGCAAAGTTGCTCAGCAAACATCGTATCGGCGCGGTGGTCATCCGCGGCGCCGGCGGACGGCTTGCCGGCATTCTGTCGGAACGCGATATCGTGCGCGCCTTGGCCGAGAGCGGCGCGTCGGCGCTGGACTTTCCGGTCGGTCAGGTGATGACGCGTAACGTGATGACCTGCGGCGAAAACGATTCCATCGCCGAGCTGATGGAACGCATGACCGCGGGCAAGTTCCGCCATCTGCCCGTGCTGAAAGCCGAGCAACTGATCGGCGTCATTTCGATCGGCGACATCGTCAAGATGCGGGTGCAGGAAATCGAGAGCGACGCGGCGGCGATGCGCGATTACATCCAGACCGCCTGACGCCACATCGCTCGAGGCGAAGATTGGCGTGCCGGCGGCGGCGGTTTATTTGCCGCCGCCGTTGGCGCTCGCGTCAAAGGGCTGCGCCAGACTGTCCACCGCCTCGGTCACGGTCTCCAGTGCCTTCTCGGCGGCTTCGACGCCGACGGCAATGGCATCCTTGTTGCGGTGGAAGTCGAACCAGCCGATGTTGCCGAGCCGCGGGCTGATGAGCACGTCCGGCGGGTCGCCGGCGAGGCGCGCCCGCGTGATGCGGTCCTGCATGACATTGAAGGCTTCGACCATGACCGTCGGAATGCCGGGCCGGCCGTGATCGCCGAACAATTTGCGGCGCAGCGACTTCTCGCGGCCGAACAGCGCGCGCAGGCCGTTGAGCTGATCGCCCGGCGGCGGCGGCTCGTCGGTTTGGTCGGAACCGTGATCGGCGATGATCGTGCCGCGGCCGAACAGATCCGCGTTCAGGTTGACGGCGATGACGACGCGGGCGCCGAGCGCGCGCGCCGCCGACACCGGCACTGGATTGACGAGCGCGCCGTCCACGAGCCAGCGCCCGCCGATCTTCACCGGCGGAAAGATGCCGGGCAGGGCGTAGGAGGCACGCAAGGCATCGGCAAGACGGCCGCGCGTCAGCCAGATTTCGTGCCCGGTATTGAACTCGGTGGCGATGGCGGCAAAGCGCATCGGCAGATTTTCGATGCGCGTGTCCTTGAGTTGTTCGCCGAGTTTGCCGGCGAGGCGGCCGCCGCCGATCAGGCCGGAGCCCGACAGGCTGATGTCGAGATAGCTGAGAATGCTGCGCACCGACAGGCTGCGCGCCCATTCCTCGAGATTGTCGAGCTGGCCAGCTGCATAGCAGCCTCCGACCACGGCACCGATCGACGTGCCGACAATGACGTCGGGAACGATGCCGTGCGCCGCCAAGGCGCGGATGACGCCAATGTGGGCGAAACCGCGTGCCGCGCCGCCGCCAAGGGCCAGCCCAATGCTCGGCCGGACCTTGTCATGCATTTCCGGGCCGGCGGTCGCGTCGGCATGGCGATCGCCGCCGTTCTTTCGCGCGAAAAATCCCTCAAACACCAAGCCAGATCTCCTTCGGCTCAGGCGTCACTGTCGGGCCGGCCGCGCAAGAGGGAGAAGATATTCGCGTTGTCATGGTGAAGATCGGAGTCGTGTGACCGTACTGTGACACGTTCAGCGTGCGCCTCGGTCATTACCTTGAGGTTAAGGACCGCCCGGGCCAATGCGTCGTCGGCGCATAAGTTTCAATACTTTACGGCGAAAATCAGGGTTACCGCGCCGGCCGGATCATCGAAAACATCTTATCGGCGACGGCGAACTGGTCATAGCCGCAGCGGGCGATCGGACGCATGGCTGCCGTGTCGAGAACGCCGTCCTTGATGAAACGCTCCTCAATATGGACACCGACCACCTGACCGAAAACGACATGGCAGTCGAGCGGTGTGCCGTCGAGCGCGTCCATGGTCACGATCTTGGTCATCTTGCATTCCAACGCGCAAGGGCTCGCGGCCACGCGCGGCGGCTTGACGATGCGCGAGGGCGCCGGCGCCAGACCTGCGCGCTCCATTTCATTAATGCCGCGCGCGACGGGCGCCGACGTGTCGTTCATCTGTTCGCGCAGGTCCCAGGTCGCGAGATTGCAGACGAACTCGCCGGTCTCTTCGATGAAGGAGACCGAGTCCTTATGACCTTCGCTGGCGAACATCACCAGATTGGGCCGGCTGTTGACGCCGTTGAAGAACGAGTAGGGGGCGAGGTTGACCTCGCCCTTGGCGCTCATCGAGGTGATCCAGCCGATCGGACGCGGCGCGACGATGGCCTTGAACGGATCGTGCGGCAGGACCGCGCGGTCGCGCTTTTCCGGTTCGTAGAACATCAGCGCCCAGCCCCATGATAATATGTGACGATGTTCTCGAGCCTGGGCCGCTCGCGGTCTTCCGGCGGTTTGGTCGCGGTACCGATATAGACAAAGCCGGCGATACGCTCGTGATCGGCAAGACCGAGGGCCGCCATTGCGGCCCGATCGTAGGCGAGCCATTCGGTGAGCCAAGACGCGACATAGCCCATGGCGTGGGCGGCGGTGACCAGGTTCATGCAGGCCGCACCGGCCGACAATTGCTGCTCCCATTCCGGGATCTTCGCATGCGGTGCGGCGCGGCTGACGACGGCGACGACGAGCGGTGCGCGTTCGAAGCGCTGGCGCTCGAAGGCGAGCTGATCGGCGGTCGCTTCCGGGTGCGCGGCACCAAACACGGCGGCGATCTTGTCGCCGGCGGCGCGGCGACCGTCACCGGCAAATACGATGAAACGCCACGGTGCCAGCTTGCCGTGGTCCGGCACGCGCGAGGCGATCGTCAGCAGTGTCTTGATGTCGGCCTCACCGGGGCCGGACCCCGTCATCTCGATCGGCTTCACCGAACGGCGGGTTTTGAGCAGTTCTAAAGCGTCGGGCATTGATCGGCTTTCGTGCGCGTATGGGAGGCCGCGCTTCTGGAGACGCCGCGGGGGCTGAAGCGCGAGTATAGAGACTGGGAAATAGTGGGAACCGGAGGCCGGCGCAACCGCTCGCCGACGACGATAATCTTTCGGCCCGGCCGCTCACATCCCGGCGCAGACGCCGAGGTCAACTGTCGGCGCGCACCTAATCCTGCGCGCCGCGAGCCTTGCGGAGCGTTTCCGACGGCAGTTCGCCGAATTCCTGCCGGTAGTCGCGGGCGAAATGGCCCTGACTGGTGAAGCCGCAGGCGAACATCACGCCGGTAACCGTCGCCTCCGGGGTGGGGCGCAGCAGCTGCGTTCGGGCGGCCTTGAGGCGGACCTTTTTCAGGTAGGTCATCGGCGTGTAGCCGCGGGCATTGCGGAAGGTGATGAAGATGCTGCGGGCGCTGGCGCCCGAGACCTCGACGAGCTTTTCGAGCGTCACGCTCTCACGCCAATGGGTGTCGATCCACTCTTCGACCGCGCGAACCTGCCAAGGTGCCGCGGCTTTCTCGCCGCCCACGAGGGGCACACTCAACCTGTTCGGGATGCCGAAGAGAACAGCGAGCCGCAGCACCTGCTCCATTTCGACAAGCAATGGTCTCGGGATGGAATCGTTTGCGAGGTCGATCATCCTGACAGTGTGAAAGACCTGTTCGCGCAAGCGGCGGCTGTGCGCCGATGCATTCACCGCCGTGCTGATCTCGAACTCGAAACCGCCTTTTTGCCGTCGACCGAGCAGGGCGGTGACGTCTTGCTCCAATGCAAGACGGTCGACGCGCAGCACGAGTTGCTCGTAGCCGGCGCTGAATTCCAGAGCGGCATCCGGCGGCGACGTGATCAGCGTTTCGCTGTCGAGGTCATAGGCCACGCGACCGATGGTCGTTCGTGCCGTGCCCGCGATGCCGAACTGGACCCGCAGATAATCGTCGTCGCGGAATGCGATACGCGTCGGCGCGCCGTAATTGCAGTAGGAAATGCTCGACGTGGCGAAGGGGAAGTACGAGGCCCGAGCCGAAAACGGAGTTCCCTTGCCGACGAGTTCGCAAGCGCGCGCATCGTAGACGTTGACGGCGACGCTTTGCATCCGCTCGAAGTCGTGAGTGTCGGCGGCGCGATAGGCGTCGAGATAGGAAATTGATTCGCGTTGCATTGCGAAAGTCTACCATCGGCCGGTTAGCGGAATATCTAACCCAATCTGGACCGCAGGCGTCGCATTTTGCCGCACTTTGCCGCAGTGTGTAGTACCTGGATACGGCGCCATTCGATACAATGCTAATAAACAGTAGCGCAATTCATCGCGCTCGCGTGAACCGCGATTAATTTGCATTTTAAGCATGTTAGCTGCGCCGCGCGGGCTAACGCGTCGTCAAAACCTTTCCTCTATCAGTCCATTTGTACGCAAATTAATCGTACCTGGCGTTGTGGATCGCACGGGCCGCCAAGCGGCGCGTGTAAAAAACCGCGCCAGGCGCCCAGAAACGGCAATGGACAACCATGAGTGATATGATCGCGACACCCGCCGTCGACAAAGCCGGCATGGCCAATATCCCCGGGGCCGGCGCCTGGGATGAACCGGCCGGCCTGGCAGCGAACCAGATTCAGTTCATCAGTTTCGCGATCGGGAACGATCAGTACGGCGTCGACATCATGGCCGTTCGCGAGATCAAGGGGTGGTCGGACATCACGCATCTGCCCAAGCAGCCCGACTATGTGCGCGGCGTATTGAATTTGCGCGGCGCCATCGTGCCGATCGTCGATCTGCGCTGCCGCTTCGGCCAGGGCCTGACCGAGACGACGCCGCTGCATATCGTCATCATCGTTCAGGTCGGCGGCCGCCAGATCGGTCTGATCGGCGACCGCGTACTCGACATCGTTTCCGTCGAGGCGGCGGCGATTCAGAAGGTTCCGCGTACCGATAATGGTCCGCAGAACGACTTCCTTGCCGGTCTCGTCACGCACGATGACGTCATGATCGCGCTGATCGATCTGCCCAATCTCCTCGCCGCCCAGGCGGACGAGTCGCACTAATCGCATATTCAATCGAAAGACCGGAGCTTCAACATGCTAAGCTTGTCCAATATCAGCATCGGCCGGAAGTTGGCCGCGATCTCGCTGGTCAGCATCCTAATGATCGGTACGATGATCGGCGTCGCGCATTATTCGAACGGTCGCGCCGGCGGCGCCAGCGCCGGGGCGGTTTCGCAGTTGCGCACAGTCGGCAAGGTGCAGGACCTTGAATTTCAGTTTTCGCAGGCCCGCATCGGGATGCGCAACCTGCAGCTTGCCGAAACGACCGATGAACTGAAAAAGGCACTGACATTCCTGAAGCAGAAGCAAGGGAGCATTCAAACGCTGGTAACCGAGATTGAAAAGCGACTGCTCGTTGCCGCCAATCGGGACCGCGTGACCGATGTCGGCAAGAAGGTCGACTCCTATCTCGCCGGTGCGGAGGCGCGTCTTGCTCCCTTGAAACAGTCCTTCATCGATACGCCGGCATCCGATGTCGCGCGCCGGCAAGAGATCGAACATGCCATGCAGCAGCTCCAGCACTCGCAGCTGGATCCGCTGGTGCAACCGACCATCGATCGGCTCGAGGAAATACGGCATGTTGCCGAAGAATTGGCCGATAAGGACGCGCATGCGGCCGTGGCGGCCATGACCGACGGCGAGATGATGGTCATAGCGTTCGGGGCTTTTGCGGCGCTTGTTTTGATCGGCGCGGCATTCTTCGGCTCGGCCACCATCGCTCGGCCGCTGAAGAATATGGTGCAGCCGCTCGAGAAGATCGCCGGTGGCAACTTCACCGTCGACATCCCCGGCACGGGCCGCAAGGACGAAGTCGGCCAGATCGCCGGCGCCGTGCACGACATGGCTGCGAAAATGAGCCAAACGATCGCCGAGATCAAAGCCTCGGGCCGCGAGGTCACCAACGCCTCGGCCGAGATCG
>JAFECJ010000069.1 GCA_018242205.1 Pseudomonadota bacterium | reverse complement strand
GGGTGCCGAACATGTCCTTGAGATAGGCCGGCACGGTGGCGAAGCCGCCGCCGTACATCGACATAATCACCACGAAGCACAGCACAAACAGTGCCACACTGCCGATCGAGCCGGTCCACGGCACCAGCGCGTATAGGACGGTTCCGATGACGAAGAAGCAGAAGTAGGTGTTCTTGCGGCCGATGAAGTCGGAAGTCGAGGCCCAGAAGAAGCGGCCCAGCATGTTGAACAGGCTGAGCAGCCCGACGAAGCCGGCGGCCGCGATTGGCGTGATGTGGCCGGGGAACATTTCCTGGCTCATCGCCGAAGCCTGGCCGAGCACGCCGATGCCGGCGGTCACGTTCAGGCAGAGCACCCACCAGATCAGCCAGAACTGCGGCGTCTTGATCGCATCATAGACATGCACGTCGTTCTTCGTGATCAGCTTTTGCGCCACCACCGGCGGCGTATAGCCCTCCGGCTTCCAGTCGGGCGCCGGCACGCGCACGATGGCGGCGCCGACCCACATGAAGCAGAGATAGATGATGCCAAGGCAGATGAAGGTCTCGGCCACGCCGACATGCGTCGCCGTGGAAAACTTCGCCATCAGCCACACCGAAAGCGGCGAGGCGATGAAGGCGCCGCCGCCGAAGCCCATGATGGCCATGCCGGTTGCCATGCCGGGGCGATCCGGGAACCACTTGATCAGGGTCGACACCGGCGAGATGTAGCCTAGACCCAAGCCGATGCCGCCGAAGAAGCCGTAGCCGATATAGACCAGCCACAGCGTGTGCGAATAGACGCCCACAGCGGAGATGAAGAAGCCGCCCGCCCAGCACAGGCCGGCGGTGAACATCGCACGGCGCGGACCGCCTTCTTCGACCCAACGGCCGAACACAGCCGCCGAGGCGCCAAGGAAAAAGATCGCGATCGAGAAGATCCAGCCGAGCTGGGTCAGCTTCCAATCGGCCGGCGCCGACTGGGTGATGCCGATCAGCTTCGTCATCGGCAAATTGAAGACGCTCAGGGCGTAGGCCTGACCGATGCAGAGATGAATACATAGCGCCGCCGGCGGCACCATCCACCGGCTGAAGCCCGGCTTCGCAATCGTGTGACTGCGGTCTAGAAAGCTCATTGTGCGAATCTCCCCATACCTCGATGTGGTTCATTCTTCTTGTTTGACAGATCGCGGATAAGCTACGTCACCCCCACGTCTGCTGATCGAAGAGTGAGGAGCGGGTTGACCTGAATCAAATTCAGAATTTCGATCACGCAATAGCAAGTTCGCATGCTGCATTCGCGAAGGAATCGTACAAAATGCGTGGCATGTCTTGTGATGCGCTTTGACGAACCCATTGTGATGGGCTCTAAACCGCAAATGCTTCGTAATACGACTAAAGGTGTAATCGATCCTCGAATGTATTGATTTCAAGTCGCTAATGACGACGAGATTCTGCGAGCCTCTGCGACCAATGCAGCGGTCGTTGGTGTCATCGGCTCACGTTGAGGTACGACGAGTCCGATGGTTTGCACTGCATCAGGCTCAACAATCGGGATGGCTCGTATCGGTTCAGTGAGCCCAAGAGTCTGTGCAATTTTTTCCGGCATCACGCTCGCCCAGCGTCCGGTGCGCACGTGGCTGAACAGCAGGATCATCGAATCCGATTCGAGCGTCGGCCGCGATTCGCCGCCGGCGCTTTTCAGGAGACGGTTGATGATGCGCCGGTTTTGCATGTCGGGAGTGAGCAGGCAGAGTGGCACTTGGCTGACTTCGGCCCAGGTGACGCTGTCGCGGTCGCCCAGCGGCGCGTCGGCCGACGTCACCAGGCGGTAGTGCTCCTGATAGAGCGGCACGATGCTGACGCGGCCGATTGGCTCGTTGCCGATATAGGTGATGCCGGCGTCGATCTCGAGGTTCTCAAGCAGCTCGAGGATTTCCAGCGACGTGCGGGAGTAAATGGTGAACTGCACGTTGGGGTGCCGGTCGCGATAAGGCGTCGTGATCGCGGCGACCATGGCGAGCGCCGTCGGGATGGCGGCGATGCGCAGCCGACCGGACAGGCCGTGGCGCAACGCGCTGATATCCTCGCGCATGGCGCGGCTGTCGCCGACAATGCGGCGCGCCCATTCGAGCACGCGTTCGCCTTCGGGAGTGAAGCCCTGGAAGCGGGACCCGCGCTTCACCAGCAGCACGCCCATCTGTTCTTCCAGGTGCTTCACGCCGGCGGACAAGGTCGGCTGGGTCACGCCGCAGGCGTCGGCGGCTCTGCCAAAGTGCTTTTCGCGGGCCAGCGCCAGCAAGAATTCGAGTTTGTCGATCAAGGCAATAATCCTGTTATTTCAGTTAATTAGCGCCACCGATACTCCTCTATGATATGAATATATCTTCAAAATCCACAAAATTAATAGCATTTATCTATCGGCCGAAGCGCTTTGGTCGCGAAAAAAGCCCCGCCGAGGCGGGGCTTTTTCGAACGAGGCAGCATCGAATGGCCTCAGGCCATCGACGCGAGCCGGTCGCGTCAGCCCATGCGACGGGACCGCGCCAGGATGGATTCATAGGAGGGGGCCGGCGGGCGCTTCGGTTGCTGCTGCGGCGGCTGCGGCTTTGCGGATTGCCCCGTCGTCGGCGCCGCGAGAACGGCAGCAAGCCGCTCGTTGAACGCCTTGTCCTGTTCTTTCTTGGCGGTGTTCAACTTGTCGAGTGCGGCGTCGATGTCACCGTTCTTGATCGGAATGCGGATCACTTCCAGGTCTCCCACGTCTCGCCTTCGGTCCGCATCATGCTCGGCGGCCCCTAACAATCGACGGAAGTGGTGGCAGCAATTTGAGCGACGGCGTTAACCCTGTCGAGGGCCCGCGGTTGGCGCGACCAATCGCCACCGCTCAGTGCAGCGTAACGCCCGGATCTTCGATCACGCGCAGCCGCATCGCGTCGATCAGGGCGCGTCGTCTGTCCTCGAGCGCCTGCAGCTGCGCTTCGAACTCCTCGCGCGTCGTTCTGTTCGAACCGAGCAGCACGACGCCGCCGAGCAGCGATGCCAGGGCGCCAAACAGCCCGGTCGGCGAGAACGGCAGGATGGTGAGAAGCGCCAGCAGCAGCCACAGCGCGCCGCCGGCGATCGCGATCTGCGCGGCGAGCGTGATCTTGTCGCAGCGCGCGAGCGACTGATGCAGCTCTTCGATGCGCTCTTCCAGCCGGCCGATTTCAGCGTGGGCGAGTTCGTCGTTCATGCGCGACCCCGGCCGACATCGCCGTCATCAATTGCCGGCCGGCGCTCAATCCGCCGGCTTGTTGCGGAAATAGGGCTCGACGGTGCCGGTCAGTTTGATTGTCAAAGGATTGCCGTAACGGTCGAGCGCCTTGCCGGCCGCGACGCGGACCCAGCCTTCGCTCACGCAATATTCCTCGACATTGGTCTTCTCGGCGCCCTTGAAGCGAATGCCGACGTCACGGGCCAGCACATCGGCGTTGAAATACGGGCTGCGCGGGTCGGTCGACAGGCGGTCGGGCGGCGTGTCGATCGCGGCGTCGTTCGGGTTTTTCGATTGGTCGGACATGGCGCGCTTCTCTCACAGAGATAAGGCTTTTTGCAAGCCGGCGCGGCCTCGGTCGTGCCGCGAAGTTGCCGATTTTGACGCCTGATATGGCGGTTCGGTTAAGATCGGACTTGGATCGGACTTGGATCGGAAATCGGTGCCTTGGTGGGTCGGATGCGGCAGCAGGTCTTGAAACTGATGGTGGTCGGGATGGTGACGGCGATGAGTGCGCCGGCGTTCGCCAAGCCGGCCTATGTGCCCTCGACTGTGAATTTGCGCGCCGGCCCAGGCACCGACAAGGAAGTCCTCGGCAAGATCCCGAGCGGCAGCCTGATCGATGTCGGCGCCTGCACCGGCGGCTGGTGCGCTGTGACCTGGCAGGACAAGAGCGGCTTTGCCATCGAGACCGCGATCGACTTCTCCGGCCGGGTGCCGCCGCGCCGCACCGTGCGCCGGCGTTATTACGTCGAGGAGCCGCCCGTTTATTACGTGCCGCCGCCGCCTGTTTACTACACGCCTTACTACCGGCGGCACTATTTCGGCCCTTACTGGGGCTGGCGTCATCCCTGGTAACCGGTAAAGGCCGCTGACGCCGCTATTTCTTTTTCTTGGGCGTTTCGGTCCCGCGCATATTCGACCACGGATCGACGGAGATCTCGTTTGCGGTGTTGTCGGTGTTCTTGATCGCGTTGCGATACTGCGCGTCGACCGATTCCGCGATCTTCGCGTTCGCCTTTTCCTCGGCCGACATCGCGCTGAACGGCTTGCGCCCGGTCTGCGCAAGAGCCTGCTGGGCCAGCAAACCGGCCAGAAACAAGGCTGAAACCAAAAGCCTGATCACGATGGTGTCTCCTGCGGCGTTTCCAGAAGCCGTCGCCTCGCGCGGGGCTTTTGCTCGCTCTTTGCGATGAGTTTAAGGCAAGCTAACACGCGGCCGCTAGCGGCTCAATCGCATGAAATCCTTGAACAAATGCCCCGGTGCGGGAGGCTCAGGTGAGGCTGCGTACCAGCGCCAGGCCGGCAAAAAGCGCCCCGATCGAGACGATGACCGAAACGAGCACGTAGAATGCCGCGGTGGCGATTTCGCCGCGCTCGTACAGGACGGCGACATCGAGCGAAAAGGTCGAAAAAGTGGTGAAGCCGCCGAGGACCCCGGTGGTCAGCAACAGGCGCCAGTGCTGGGGCATATCGATTTTGAAGGCGAAATAGGCGGTCAGAAGGCCCATGACCAGCGAGCCGACCACATTCACCGTCAAGGTCCCATAGGGAAACGAGGTTCCAAATAGCCGGGCCGCGGCGATATTGACCCCGTGGCGCAGCGCGGCGCCGATACCGCCGCCGATAAAGACGATCGCGTAAAGCATTCCATCACCCGTGGTTAGGTTTCAGGCGACAAAAAACCGCCTGAAACGGTTGGAGTCCTGCCATCCGCGGGACCGTTGCGGTCACGCGTTCTGCATGTGGCAGGAGTCATCAGCCATTCCGGCGGTTTCGGGGGACCCCATCCCCATCGCGTTCAAAACTATGACCGGTGCCCGGAACGGTCAACGCCGGCAGCGCCCCTGCCTACGTTTCGCACCCTCCACCCCATACGGCGTTTGACAGGTGTGACACTACCGAATAATAGAGTGAACGTTCATTCTCATTTAGGCCCGCAGGAGAGCGGCCGGCCCGGTCCGCCCCGATGCGCCCCAGGGAAAGTCATGCGGCATCCGAACCTGCAACGGCAGTCCGACCGGCGCGCCGAGATCCTGGACGCCGCCGAGCGCTGCTTTGCCCGCGCCGGCTTCCATCGCGCCTCGATGCAGGACATCTGTACAGAAGCGGTGATGAGCCCGGGGAATCTGTACCGCTACTTCCCGTCGAAGGAAGCGCTGATCGCCGGCATTTGCGAGCGCAACCGCGCCGACGCCGTCGACAGCTTCAACCACGTGCAAGAAGCGCCCGACTTCTTCCAGGCCCTGGCTGGGCTGGCGCGTTATCACCTGGTCGACCGCACCGATGAGGAGGTCAGCATCTGCGCCGAGATCATGGCTGAGAGCCGCCGCCATCCGGACATCCGGCAGCTCTACCAGACGATCGAAAACGACATCCGCGACCGGCTGGCCGGGATGCTTCAGGACGCGGCGCAGCGCGGCGAGATTCGCACCGATCTCGATCCGCAGGCGGTCGCCGGTCTGCTGATGGCGATCGGCGACGGCATGTCGTGGCGCCGTTCGGTCGATCCGAAATTTAACGCCGAAGAGTCGCTGCCGCTTATTCTCAATATGGTGCATGGGCTGCTGGCCCTTCCCAGGACGGACGCCAGCGGCGACGGGGCAAGATCATGATGAAGGCAAGCCGTATCACCGCCGTTGGCATCGTGATCGCCGCGGTGGTCTGGATCGCATCAGGACATCTTCTGCCTCATGACAGTGCGGAAGGGCAGGCGGCGGTGCGCGCGAGTGAGGCGAAGAAGCAGCCGGATTTCAGAGTCTCGGTCATGAACGTGGCGATTACGCCGCATTCGCCGACACTTATTCTGTCCGGCCGTACCGAAGCCGATCACAAGGTGGCGATCACCGCCCGCACCGGCGGCACGCTGACCGAGTTGCGCGTCAAGCGCGGCCAGCATGTCGAGAAGGACGAGATCGTCGCGGTCCTGTCCGACGATGCACGCAAGTCGCAAGTCGCGCAGGCCGAGGCGCTGGTCGAACAACGCAAGGCCGAGCTCGACGCCAAGCGCACGCTGATCCAGAGCGGCGCGCTGCCGAAGCTCGATCTCGTCAATCTCGAATCGCAATACAAGGCGGCGGAGGCCGCGCTCAGCGCCGCGCGCGCCGAACTGGAGCGCTCGATTGTGCGCGCGCCGTGGGCCGGCGTCATCACCGACGTGCCGGCGGAAGTCGGCGGCGCCGCGTTTTCGATGGCCGGTAAGGAGATCGCCACCTTGGTGGCGCTCGACCCAATGCTGGCGGTGGTCGAAGTGTCGGAGCGGAAGCTCGCCGGCGTCAAGGTCGGTGAACAGGCCGCGGTCAAGCTGATCACCGGCCAGACCGTGCAGGGCCGCGTGCGCTATGTATCGAAATCGGCGAGCGCGACGACGCGCACCTACCGCGTCGAAGTCGTGATGAGCAATCCCGAAGGCAAGATTCCCGACGGCATCACCGCCGAGGTGGTGGTGTCGCTGCAGGCGATTCCGGCGGCGCGGGTGCCGCGCTCGGCGCTGACCATCGCCTCGAACGGCGACATCGGCGTGCGCGTCGTCGATGCGCAGTCCAATGTTCAGTTCGTGCCAGTCAAGATCGTCGAGGACCGGCAGAACACGATGTGGCTGTCGGGCCTGGAGGAGGGCGCGCGGGTCATCGTGCGCGGTCAGGATTTCGTGCGCGAAGGCCAGGCGGTCGAGGCGGTCGACGAACCGAACGCGACGGCGGCGAAATAGCGAGTTTGTGGCGTAAGCGTACCACAGTCTCCGTTCGTTCCCGCGCAAGCGGGAACCCAGAATGACGGGTGCGCGCGCTGGATATTTTAACTGGGTCCCCGCTTGCGCGGGGACGAACGGCGGTTAGCAGGGCGACGGAACTAGCGATGTCCACCTTCATCAACTACGCGATCTCGCATGCGCGGCTGACGCTGGCGACGCTCGCCTTCCTGCTGATCGCCGGTCTCGTCGCCTATCGGACCATCCCGAAGGAGGCCGAGCCCGACGTCAAGGTGCCGATCATCTACGTGCAGCTCACGCAGCGCGGCATCAGCCCCGAGGATGCCGAGCGCCTGCTGATCCGTCCGGTCGAGACGCAGTTGAAGTCGGTGTCGAACGTCAAGGAAATGCGCGCCACCGGTTACGAGGGCGGCGGCTATGTGCTGCTCGAATTCGAGGCCGGCTTCAATTCCGACGCCGCGCTCGCCGACGTCCGCGCCAAGGTCGATCAGGCCAAGCACGATTTGCCGAAGGATGCCGACGAGCCGTCGGTGCAGGAAGTCAACCTGTCGCTGTATCCGGTGCTGGTGGTGACGCTCGCTGGCAACCTGCCGGAACGCACGCTGCTGCACATCGCGCGCGAGGCCAAGAACCAGATCGAGCAGCAACCCGGGGTGCTGAAGGCTGAACTACGCGGCGCGCGCGACGAGGCGGTCGAGGTCGTCGCCGAGCCGATGCTGATGAAGAGCTATGGCATTTCGCTCGACCAGCTCATTCAGGTAACGCAGCAGTCCAACAGCCTGATCGCCGCCGGCGCCCTGGAGAGCGCGACCGGTCGCTTTGCCGTCAAGGTGCCGGGCCTGATCGAACGGCCGCAGGACATGCTGAACATTCCGATCGCATCGACCGCCGGCGCCTCGGTGTCGCTCGGCGACGTCGCCACCGTGCGGCCGACCTTCAAGGACGCGACCTCGATCACGCGGGTGAACGGCCGTCCGGCGATGACCATCGAAGTGTCGAAGCGCACCGGCGCCAACCTGATCGAAACCGTGGACGCCGTGAAGCGCCAGGTCGCCCGGATGCAGCAGACCTGGCCGCAGGGCGTCGAGGTCGGCTACACGCAGGACAAGTCGAAGCTGATCCGGCAGATGCTCGCCGACCTGCAGAATTCGGTGGCCACCGGGGTGCTGCTGGTCGCCGTCATCATCCTTTTCGCGCTCGGCTTCCGCGCCTCGCTGTTCATCGGCATCGCCATTCCGGCCTCGTTCCTCGCCGGTGTGCTCGGCCTGCAATTGGCGGGCCTCACGGTCAACATCGTCGTGCTGTTTTCGCTGATCCTGGCCGTCGGTATGTTGGTTGACGACGCCATCATCGTCTCCGAGTTTGCCGAGCGCCGCATGGCCGAAGGCGTGCCGCCGAAGGAGGCCTATAAGCAGGCCGCCACCCGCATGGCCGGTCCGGTGATCGCCGCGACCGCGACCCGCGTCGCTGCCTTCTCGCCGCTGCTGTTCTGGCCGGGCATCGTCGGCGAGTTCATGAAATACATGCCGATCACGCTGATCGCGACTTTGTCGGCGTCGCTGGCGGTGGCGCTGTTCTTCACGCCGACCCTCGGCGCGCTGCTCGGCCGCGCTGCGCCGGTGCCACATGACGAGCGGGCCTCCGACCGCGGCTTCTACATGCGCACGGTGCGCTTCGCCCTGCATCGGCCGGGGCTGATCCTGGGCCTGGCGGTCGGCCTACTGGTCGCGGTGATCTTCACCTACGGCAAGTT
Organism: Pseudomonadota bacterium; assembly: GCA_018242205.1. Lineage (GTDB taxonomy): Bacteria > Pseudomonadota > Alphaproteobacteria > Rhizobiales > Xanthobacteraceae > Pseudolabrys. The sequence goes on along the minus strand of JAFECJ010000069.1, from coordinate 283 downwards.
CGGCAATGGCGTCGAGTTCTTCCCCTCCGTCGAGCCGGATTACGGCCAGGTGATCGTCCACGCGCGCGGCAACCTGTCGCTCGACGAGAAGGACGGCATCCTCAAGCAGGTCGAGAAGGTTGTGCTGGCGACCGACGGCCTGAAGACGGTCTACACCCGCGTCGGCGAGCAGCCGCGTGGCTCCAGCGAACTCACCGAAGACACGATCGGCGTCATTCAGTACGAGTTTGCCGACTGGCAGAAGCGGCTGCCGGCCCACAAGATCATGGACGAAATTCGCGAC
>JAFECJ010000068.1 GCA_018242205.1 Pseudomonadota bacterium | reverse complement strand
ATAAGCGCGCCGAAGATCGTGCCCTTGGTGGCGTAATAGGCTTCCGACCGCCGTGAATCGACCGCCGGCATGTTGACCGCAGCTTGGCGACGTTCCGGCGGTGGCGCCGGCACCAGCGGTGCGCCCAGGCCGTCTGACGGGAAGGGCGTGCGGCCGCTGTCGACCGGAGCGGATAGTGCCGATTGCGCGTCGGGCGCCGGCGCGGCCGGAATGGGCGTCGCCGTATGCTGTGCAGGCGCCGCCGGCGCGGCTGGCGCCGCGCTGCGGAAATCGTTACTGACGCCACGCTTACCGAACACGTTACCTCACTCCAGACAATCGATCACAGACGCGGCACTAGCCGGCGCGCTTGAGCAGCTTGCCAAGCAGACTTTGACGTCCGCGCTTGGCCTCGGCGCGACCGGTGAGCACCTGCGCCATCTGACGGAACAGTTCCGCCGTTTTGTGGCTGGACGACACTTCGGCGATCATCTGCCCGTTATTCGCGGCTGTGCCGAATAGCTGCGGCTCGAACGGGATGATGGTCAGCGGCTGATCCTCCAGTGCCTTGGCGAAGTCGGCCGGCGCGATTTCCGGTCGCTTCGGCACGCCGACCTGGTTCAGGCAATAATGCGGGCGGTGGTCGTTCGGTCGCGCGATGCGCAAAAGATCGACCATGTTCTTGGCGTTGCGTAGGTTTGCGAGATCTGGACCGGCGACGATGAGGATTTCGTCGGCGCTGACCAGAAGTCGCTTGGTCCAGCCGGACCAGACATGCGGCATGTCGAGGATCACGCACGGGATCGACGCGCGCATCGAATCGAGAATGGCGTCAAACGCCTCGGCACCGAAATCGTAGACCCGATCGAGTGTCGCCGGCGCCGCCAGCAGGCTGAGGTGATCGGTGCATTTCGACAGCAGACGGTCGACGAAGGCGGTATCGATGCGGTCCGGCGAGAACACCGCGTCGGCGATGCCTTGCGGCGGGTCCTGGTTGTAATCGAGTCCCGCCGTGCCGAAGGCGAGGTCGAGATCGGTGACCACGGTGTCGAGGCTGAGGTCGCGCGCGATCGCCCAGGAAATGTTGTGCGCCACCGTGGAGGCACCGACGCCGCCTTTGGCGCCGACTACGGCGATGATGCGGCCGACCGGCTTGGCCTCCGGCGCGTGGAACAGGCCGCACACGGCGCGTACCACGTCGATCGTGGAAACCGGGGCGATCAGATAGTCGCTGACGCCGCGCCGCGTCAGTTCGCGGTAGAGCGTGACGTCGTTGATGCGGCCAACGACGATGACGCGTGTGCCGGCGTCGCAGACTTCGGCGAGTTGGTCGAGCCGGGTAAGAATGGCGTCACCGCGACTCTCGGCCTCGATGATGATGACATTCGGCGTCGGCGAGTTGCGATAGGCCTCGACGGCCGCGGTCGCGCCGCCCATCTGGATCTTGACGTGAGCTTTAGCCAGGCGACGGTCTTCGCCGGCGGACTGAACCGCCGCCGCCGTCTCCACGGTTTCGCAGAATGCCTGCACCGAAACGCGCGGTGCCGGCGCGATGTGTTCCTCAGGCGGCAGCGCTGCCGGCGCCAGGCTCACGTCGTCTGTTGGTGGGGTAAGGTTGCCGTTCTTGATCATTTGCCCAGATCGCTGATCTTGCCTTTGTCGTAACCATTCGAGTCGCTCGGATAGGTGCCGCTCGGGTTCTCACCCTTGCGATACTTGTCCAGCGCCACCGAGCGCCGTGCGGCCCAGGCCGGCGATTCGCCGCGCGGCTGCACTAGGTCGGCGGGATTATCGACCTGTGACGCAAGATTGCGCTGTGTCGCGCAACCAAAATTCCAGTAGGGCCGGTTCTCGAAGTAATTGCGGTCGAGGCTGGGGCCCATGTCCGTCGGCCACTGACCGCAGGGGCCGGCTTCGGCCATCATCTTCGAGTAATTGAGCTTGATGCTGGTCAGCGACGCCGCCGCCGGCCGGTATTGCCGCACGAAGACTGCATTTCGCGGCACGCCGGACGCGGCGAAGATCGAATGGATTTCGCGCATCGTATCGGCCGCCGCGCGGTCTGCGCCGGTCCCATGCGGCACTTCGACGACAATGCCGCTGTTGGCTTCGTGCCGCCAGTTCTGCGCGAAGGCGAGAACGTCGGCGCGCTGCGACGGGGTCAGGCCGCCGCGATTGCGGCCGACGAAGACGTTGACCGTGCGCGCGCCTTCGCGAACCGTAATCGGATGACGGTCCCGATAGTCGGTTGGAAATTCATTCCGGGCGGACTGCGTCTGGTAGCAACCGCCCAGTACGCTGGTCAGCGCCGCGGCGGCGAGCAGCCGAAGCGCCGTCTGTCGGCGTCTGTCGGCCTGGGTTCGCAAAGCTGTCATTGCACCGTCTCCGCCGCTCAATCGAGGATGAAACCGTATTTGCCGTGGTAGTCCGCCGTCGGCGGTGGGTTCTTTCCGCCGGACTCGCCGTAGATCCGGTTGAGCCGGCCGAGCAGTGCCGTCGACGGATCGCTCGGATCGGCGAAGCCATCGTCGGGCCTCGACAGTTGCTTCTGCGCCACCGGATGTACGATGTAGGGCGTCACGATGACGACGAGCTCTGTCTGGTTGTTGATGTAGTCACGGCTCTTGAACAACGCTCCGAGGATCGGCAACTGCATCAGGCCGGGGACGCCGTTGATCTGCTGCTTGGTCTTTTCCTGGATCATGCCGGCCATGGTCAGCGAACCGCCCGAGGGTATCTCCACGGTGGTTTCGGCTCGCCGCGTCGAGATCGACGGAATGGTCAGCGACTTGGTCGAGCCCGGCACCGTCAAAGTCAGCGCGTTATCGGTCGAAAGGTCGGAGACCTCCGTCATCACCTTCAGGCTGATACGGCCCTCGGAGAGAACGACCGGCGTGAACACCAAGCCGACGCCGAACTTCTTGAAGTCGATTTGCGACTGACAGACCGGCGGCGACTTGGTCGTATCGCACGACAGGCCGTTCGGAATCGGGAACTCGCCGCCGGCCACGAAGCTCGCGGTTTCGCCAGAAATGGCGGTGAGGTTCGGTTCGGCCAGGGTTCGCAGCACGCCGGCGCGATCCATCGCGCGCAGCGTCGCCGTCAGACCCTTCCAGGACACGCCGAACGCAGTTTCACTCAGCGTCTGGCCGACCGCGGAAAACGAGTTCTGCGTGTTGAGGTTCAACGCGCTGTTGCCGACGTTGAAGCTGCCAGACAGATCGACGCCGAGCTGCTTGATAACGTCGCGGCGGACCTCGGCGACCGTCACTTTGAGCATGACCTGGTCGCGGCCGCGAACCGTGATGCCGTTGACGACCTTGGTACCGTCGCCGACGAGGCGCGATGCGAGGTCGAAGGCCTGTTGCGACTCGGCCGCGCTCGCCGCCGAGCCCGACAGCATGATGCCGTCGCCGACGCCCTCGATGCGGATATTGGCATCCGGCATGGCCTGCTTCAGCGCCGCGCGGACGCCGTTGAGATCGCGGGTCACGGCGATATCGAAGCCGGCGATCTGCTTGCCGTTGGCATCGAAGAAAAAGATGTTGGTTTGACCGACCTTGACGCCGATCATGTAGACGCGCCGTGCCGTGCGTACGACCGCGTTGGCAATGGCCGGGTCGGCTACCAGCACGTCCTTGATATCGGCCGGCAGGTCGATTGCCACCGACTTGCCGATGCCGAGTGGAATGAAACGCGAGGTTGCTTCGCTCGCCGCCACCTGGATCACCGGCACGCCGGAACCGGCATCGGCCGCGTGCAGCGGAGCCGAGCCGTTCAGTGCCGTGGCCGCCAGCAGCGCCATCAGCAGGCCCGCGCGAATCGACCGATGTTTGGCCATGGTCTGAAGTTCCCTGCGAACGATCATCGCGGCGTACTCACTGTTGAAACGCCGAAGCGGACGATATTGACGCCGACGTTGCGCGGCCCTTCGATCGGGCCGTCGTTTTTCTCGGCGTCAGCGATGCTGCGCAGTGCCAGCGATAGAGTGCCGCGCTGCTGCGACAAAGCGAGCGTTTCGACCTGCGGCGGCGTCAGTTCGAGCGTCGCGGTCTTGCCGACGACGACCTTCTGTCCGTTCTTCTCTTCGATATTCTGGTCGATCGCGAGAACGCGAATGTTTCGGAGAACGACCTCGCTGGTGAAGCTCTCGACGCCGGTGGCCTTCTCGGCCTCGCGGTCGCGGCGCGTCAGCGTCACATCAACATGGTCGTTGGGCAAAATGAAGCCGCCGGCCGAAGTTTCGGGCGAGATTTGCGTCGACACTGCGCGGGTTCCCGGCGGCAGGATTGCGGCCATGAAGCCGGAGCCCTTGGCGTTGACCAGCTTGGCCTCGCGGATCGGCTCGCCAGCAACGAACGGATAGCGTGCGATCTGGCCCGACAGATTCTCGATGGCTGCAGGACGGTCGCTCTTGCGGATGAAATTGCCGGTTGCGGCTTCCATCGGCCAAGGCTGCCACTCGACGTCGGCGGCACCCAAGGTCTGCCCCATGCCGATGTTGCCTTTGGCGACGAGGACGTCGACCGTTGCAGGCTTGGTGGCGACGGGTGCCGGCGTCTCCGGCGGTTTTTGGCTGCGGCCAGCCAGCATCGCCGCAACGCCACCGGCAGCGACGGCGACTGTCAACACCACGATGCGCGCGGCTTTCATACGCTCACTCTCACCAACAGACGGCCCAACCGCCGTCAAAACCCACATGGCGGCCAAACCGGCCGCGTGCAGGGATTTGACCAGCTAAAGGTCAAGGCATGGTTAAGGAGCGGTGACTAAGTCGAGTTAATAAACAGTTGCCGCTGAAACTCGGCGCTCGGCCTCGATCCTGTGCGCGGCCTGCGAGATGTCGCAACGACGTCTATCGAGATGCAAACGGCAGGATCAGGGCGTGGCACCCGGCATCCACCCGGTTTTCGGATAGATGATGAGCGCGGCGGCGGCGAGTGCAATGCCGTAGGGAATGCCGCCGCGTTCTTCGTGCAACCGCATGATCCAGGGCTGCCGCGCCAGCACCGCAGGCAGCGGCAGTTTGCGGAACTGCAGCAAAACGAGGGTGAGGACGCCGCCGAAGATCGACGCATAGGTCGCGTAGTCGAGCAAATGATCGAAGCCGAACCACAACGCGGTGGCGGCGAACAATTTGGCGTCGCCGCCGCCGATCCAGCCTTGCGAAAAGAAGATGAAACCAACGACCAGTACCGCCGCGGCGGCCGCAACGTGCATGCCGATGGCCGCAAGCGGCATGCCGGTCGTCAGCGCCAGCACCGCGAAGCCGGCAGTGAGCGCCAGCGATAACCGGTTGGAGATCGTCATCGTCAACAGGTCGCTCGAAGCGGCAAAAGCCATCAGCGTCGGGAACAGTGCGAGCCTGATCGCATCGACGGCCGTCATGACAGTACCCTTCACTCCATCCGCCCGGCGCGGCGTCGCGGGCGAGGTTAGTGCCGATTTGCTTGCCGTTCGGTTAGCGGCGCCGGCGCATCGGCTTACCAAAGGCAAAGGGCTCCGGATTCTGCCGGAGCCCTTGGTCAGGTCACAGCTTCCCGGCTTATTTCAGCTGGGTCGAGATGCTGTTGAACGAGGTATTCAGCTTGGTGCCGATGCCGTTGACGACGGCGATGATGGCGACCGAGATGCCGGCGGCGATCAGGCCGTATTCGATGGCGGTCGCGCCCGAATTGTCCTTGAGGAAACGCGTGAACAGGTTCTTCATCGGTAGCTCCATTGAGATCCACGTGGGCTGTCTGAGCAGGCAGAACGCCGGATTGACTCCCGCTGTCCTGATGGTCGGGACCTTACGCGGTAGGTCTTGCGGCTGTCTTAATGTGATCTAAGAAATACGGGGGGATTGTCCGGTATTATGACGTAGTTAATGAGCCGTAACCTAATGAATATTATGGTTAAAGATTCGTATACAACGTATTCGCAATAACTATTCTATTTTTCATACAGCGAATACGATCGGTTAGACCCGTTCGATCTTGTAGACCGAGAATAATACGTCGATTCGATTGGAAAGTATTCGCGCGCCAGTACTTTCGTTTGTTGGTCGGCTGGCAGCGTTGCGTTGTCCGCTGCTCTGCCGACGAGCGTTGGATGTACGGCTTTCACCAGTAATTAACAGGCAGGGGCCGATATCGAAGGGGCGCAGTCGTCACCGTGCGGGCCGCAACATGCTGAACGAATTTTATTCTGTCTTGGTGGTCGCCGGCGAAACGGTGCTCAAGATTGTACCGATCTCGTTGGCGATGGGTCTTGTCTTCGCGGTGCTGACTCATTGGTCGGCCTGCAATCGGGGGCAAGTTTGGTGGCGCAAGCGCGAGATCGTCACTGATGTCCTGTACTGGTTTCTTATCCCGCTAATGGCGCGCTTCGTGCGCATCGGCCTGATGGTGACGGGCGCGGCCTATATTTACGGCATCCACACCGGCGACGCGCTGATGGCCTTTTTTGACGATGGCTTCGGTCCGCTCGCCAGATTGCCGCTATGGGCGCAGGCGATCACATTCCTCGTCGTGTCGGACTTCCTACTGTACTGGTTCCACCGGCTCTATCATGGTGCCGCGATGTGGAAATACCACGCCATCCATCACTCCTCGACCGAGGTGGACTGGATCTCGGCGGCGCGCTTTCACCCGGTCAATATCCTGCTCGGCACTGTATTGGTCGACGCCGCATTGCTGCTCGCCGGCATTTCGCCCAACGTGATGCTGTGGGTCGGGCCGATCACCACGGCGTCGTCGGCTTTCGTCCACGCCAACCTGAACTGGACGCTCGGTCCGTTCAAATACGTGATTGCCGGTCCGGTGTTTCACCGCTGGCATCACACCATGCCGGACCAGGGCGGCAACATGAATTTTGCCGGCACGTTTCCTATCTGGGACATCCTGTTCGGCACCTGGTACATGCCCGAGGGTAAACTGCCGGATGCTTATGGCGTCGACGACGAGCACTTTCCGGAAGGCTTCGGTGCTCAATTGCTCTATCCATTCCGGCAATAGCGGCGCGGCGCCCGGGCGCGCAACCTGGCTCTTTGCACTTCGTTCACCAATTTGCAGTCAACTGAAGTGGTCTCGGCCCGCCGGCGCGTATGGCCGCGCGGGATTTAGTATTGCGTAGCGTTGGAGAGTGCGATGTCGGCCGCGTTCGGACGTCCCAGTCGGCTGCTTACAGTCGTGGCGAGCGTCATGCTTGCCGCCGCGCTGACAGGAGCGGCGCAAGCCGAAACGGTGACGGTCTCTGTCGACGAGGCGCGCATCATGAAGCTGCCGGAGAATGTCGCCACCATTGTCATCGGCAATCCGCTGATCGCCGACGCCACCCTGCAAAGCGGCGGCGTCCTGGTACTGACCGGCAAGGGCTTCGGCTCAACTAATATGCTGGCGCTCAATCGCAGCGGTAAGATTATCCTCGATACCACGGTGCAGGTCACCGGGCCGACCAATGCCGACCTGGTGGTCGTCTACAAGGGCATTGAACGTGAGTCCTATAGCTGTGCGCCGGAGTGCGAGAAGCGTCTGACGCTCGGCGACTCGGCGACTTACTTCGGCAACATCCTGGGGCAGTCCGGCGCACGGATCGGCGGCGGCGCCGGGGGGGGCGGCGGCGCGGCGCCGGCGGCTCGCTAGCGCGACAACGACCGAGGCGGGCGGTTAACGTCTCGTCATGGTTAGCGGACGTTAAATCGCAGCCCCGGCCATTTCGCCTTTGTCCGCAAGAAATCGACAACGCCGCTTTGCTATCAGGGTGTCCGCAGGGCGAGTGCGCGAGCGTTTGGGACGCCTTTGATGTTCGATCAAATCAAAAAATACATTCGCAACCGCCTGCGCGGCGCTACCGGGCGTCGCTTTCTCAAAGAGCAGAATGGTGCCGCTGCGGTCGAATTCGCGCTGGTGGCAACGCCGTTCCTCGCGCTGACCTTCGCCATCATCGAGTCCGCGCTGGTGTTCTATGCCGGACAGACACTGGAAGCCGCCAATGCCGATGCGGCGCGGTTGATCATGACCGGGCAGGCGCAGACCGGCGGCTTCAGCGCAAGCGATTTCAAGACCCAGGTCTGCAATCGCATCGCCGGCCTGTTCGATTGTGCGGGCGGCGTCTATGTCGACGTGAAAACCTATAATAACTTCAGCTCGGTCAGTACGACGTCGCCGGTTGCCAACGGTCAGCTCGACACCAGCAATATGGGGTACACCCCGGGCGGTCCGGGCTGCATCGTCAAGGTGTCGCTGTATTACAAGTGGCCGATCTACGTTTCGCTGCTCGGCAACAACCTGTCGAATCTGAACGGCAACTACCGGCTTCTGGTCTCCACCGCGGTGTTCCGCAACGAGCCTTACGGTGGGAGCAACGCATGCTGACCTTTATCGCCAATCTGTGGCGCGGCCGCTTCGCACGCGATCATCGCGGCGTTTCGGCTGTCGAGTTCGCGCTGATCGCCCCCGTAATGATCTGCCTGTATTTCGGTTGCGTCGAAGTGTCCGATGCCGTCGCCGTCGATCGCAAAGTCAGCCTGACCGCGGCAGCGCTCGCCAACCTGTCGGCGCAGGTGACGACGATCAGCGCCACCGACATGAGCAATATTCTCGACGCGTCGGGCGCCATCATCCAGCCGTACGATTCCACCAAGCTGAAGATGACGATCACCTGTATCAGCATCGACGCCAACAAGAATCCGACGGTGAAATGGAGCGTGACCCGCAACGGCACCGTGAATTCGGGCACGCCGAGTTTGCCTGCGGCGCTCCTGGTACCCAGTACCCAGCTCATCCGGGCGGAGGCGAGCTATGCTTACGCGCCGACCGTCGGCTACAACATCACCGGGTCGCTCAATCTCTCGGACAAGATGTACATGGCGCCGCGTCAGACTGCGCCGACCTACAACAGCACGGCCTGCACCTGAACGCTCAGCGCATCGGCGCGTGAGGGTTCATCGCGCGGGCTTGGGTTCGGCCAGCGGCAAGGCAGTGGTCGATTTGATGCGCTCCATGGCAAAGCGCGAGGTGACGTTCTTCAAGGGCACGGTGGCGATAAGCTTCTTGTAGAAGGTGTCGTAGCTCGCCATGTCCTGGACGACGACGCGCAGTACGTAATCGACGTCGCCCGCCATGCGGTAGAACTCCATCACCTCCGGCATCGCATTCACGACATCGGCGAAGTTCTTCAGCCAGTCCTGCGAGTGGTCGCCAGTCTCCACCGAGACGAACACCGTGATGCCGAGGCCGACCTTGTCGGGGCCGATGCGCGCGCCACGCTTGGTGAGCACGCCCTCGGCTTCCAGACGCTGCAGGCGCCTCCC
>JAFECJ010000067.1 GCA_018242205.1 Pseudomonadota bacterium | reverse complement strand
CACCTGGCCTTTCGGATTGATCTTGAAGTAGTCGCTACCGTCCGCATTTTTCTTGGCGCGGACGTCCACCCATTCGAGCGTAAGCGGGATATTGAGTTCGCGGGCGACGATATCGACCACAAGCGAGCATGCGTGCGGCGCAAGGTATAGCTTCATTGAAGGCTTCCTATCCGTGACTAAATGACTGATGGGTGAAAGGGCGCACGCTCATTCGAGTTTGATTTTCCGTCGTGCTACGATGTCGCCGTACCGCGCACGGCCCTTCTCGATGAGGCTCGTGAACCCTTCCGGCGAGCTATAGGCAGGGTCGAAACCCGCAGCAGCAAGGGCCTTGCGCAAATCCGGTTCCGCCAGCGCCTTTTTCATCGCGGCGTTCAGGACATGCACGATGGCGGGCGGGGTCTTTGCGGGCGCCAGGAGTCCGAAGAAGCCTACGATCGCCAGATCAGGCAAGCCAGCCTCGGTGGCTGTTGGGACATTGGGAAAGAGCGGATGGCGGGTGTCGCTGGTGATGAGCAGCGGCTGGAGTTGACCGGCCTCAATGCTGCCGATTAAAGGCGACAAGACTTCGTCCATCAGTTGCGCTTCGTTCCGGGCAACGGCGTCCCGCGCCGAAGCGCCGCCTTTGTAAGGCACATGCCGAAGATCAGTCCCGGTCGACACCATGAAGATCTCGCCAAGCAGATGATTACTGGACCCGACACCTGCCGAAGCGAAATTGAGCTTGCCCGGCTCCTTCTTCGCTAGCGCGACAAATTCCTTTAGGGTTTTCGCCCCTGTAGCGGTGGAGGCCGCGAAAAGAAACGGCTGCGTCACGCCCACACTAATTGGCGTCAACTCCTTGACGTATTTCTGATCGGCGTACAGGACCGGCGACACAGTGAGCGTACTGCCGCTACCCCAGAGGAGCGTGTAGCCGTCCGGCTTCGCTTCAGAGAACCTGCGCGTTCCCAATCGTCCGCCGGCACCCGGACGATTATCAATGATCACCTGCTGACCGAGCACTTTGCTCAGTTCACGGGCGACCAGACGCGCAGAAATATCCGTCGAGCCGCCTGCTTCGAAAGCGACAACCAGCGAAATCGATCGGTTTGGATAATTCTCGGCGGCAGCCGCTTGGCCGCTGGGACCGCCAAAAAGGCACATAATGCCGATAATCGCCGCGGATAAGGCGCCGATAATTCGCCCCCGTCGGCAGTCTTCAGACACACGCCAATGATGATCCATATTCATCCTCCCCGTTACATGATCGAAGCAGTTTGCGTTTTTTCTTATATTGTAATAATTTTTGTCATCTGGTCAATACAACTGAGCTTGGCGGCAACGAGACGACACAACGAAGCCAGAAGCCGCAGAGCAACAATGGTGGAGGAAACAATGCGAATCATTGGAATCGCGACGATGTTGGCGATGTTGGCGCTGATGCCGGCGCAAGCGCAGACGCCGACCAATTTCCCATCGCGGACAATCACAATCGTTGTTGCCTACTCACCAGGGGGCGGCACGGACACCGCGGCGCGCATGGTTGCCAAGGATCTGGCCGTCGAGTTGGGGCAGACTGTTATCGTCGAAAATCGCCCTGGAGCGGGCGGCGCCATCGGCGCCGAGCTGGTCGCACGCGCCAAGCCGGACGGATACACGTTGCTTTTCGGCTCAGGGTCGGAGCTTGACGTCCTGCCAGCGGTTAGATCGAAGGCACCGTACGATACACTGAAGGACTTCACGCCGATCACCCAGGTCGGCTCCGTAGCCTTCCTGCTGGTCGCCAATCCTTCGCTCAAAGTGAACTCGGTTCAGGAGTTGATCAAGCTGGCACAAACCAAAGAGGTCACTTACGCTTCGTTTGGCGTTGGCTCGACCAACAACCTGATTGGTGAGGCGTTCGCGCATAAAACCGGGGCAAAGCTCGTGCATGTCCCTTACAAAGGCAGCGCGGCAGCCGCCACGGACTTGCTGTCCGGCCAGGTGCAGATTGCTTTCGACACGGTGGGCTCCGTGCTGCCTCATGTCGAAGCCGGAAAACTGAAGGCCCTGGCTACCCTTTCTCCTACCCGATCCTCATTCGCTCCCAACATTCCAACGATGGCCGAAAGCGGTGTTTCCAACTTCATCTTCGAAGGATCGCTGGGCGTATTGGCGCCGCGAAACACGCCTCCGCAGATCGTCCAGCGCCTCCACAACGCCATTGCCAAGGTTCTCAAGTCGCCCACCGTGATCGGAGCGTTGAACAAACGCGGCGTAACGGTGGTCGGCAGCGACCCGAATGCGTTTGGTGCATTTTTGAAGGCCGATGTCGAGAAATGGAAGGCGATCGCCCACGCCGCCAAAATCGAGATTCAATGAATTTTGCTCGCGCACTTGCCGGCAATGGCGGAGTCGGCAATCGCGAATAACGACGCCACGGCGCGTCGGATGACGCGCCGCCGGTCGCAGCCACAACAACCGCCTCGCCGGTCTTGGGAGCAATGATGCGGCGGAGTCCGTACAGCGGCGATGAAGTGCCGCATGGTGTTTTCACTGGACCCGGTTTGTTTGACGAGATCTTCGATGACCGTCATGCGCTCGCCGCGTGGCAAGGCTCCATAACGGTCGGCATAGGGGCGGATAAAGCCAAGCCAATTGCGGATTTGTTGCGCGCGTGGCCGCTTCTTGGGACGGTCCTCATCCGTCGGAGATGTTGGCTGATCCGATAGGCCACGTGTCGGATCGTGGTCTCGGTCGAATAGAATCGGCCACAGCCTCCATTGTGCCGGGCTGTGGGGGCGCTGCCGAGCGTCAGTCGGGCCGGGTCACGGGCGGCCGGCGCCGCTGCGGACGCCGAGAAAAGGCATCCCCGAATAAAATTCGGTTCCGTTAATGATGCCTGTGTCCGCCGCGAAGGCGGGACGTTGCCTACGGTGTAACGGGGGCTCGCCGTCTTGACGTGCGCCTTCCGGAATATCGACCTTTTGACCGGCGGGCGTCGGTACCGACTTCGGATCCGTGACGTATTTCGGACAGATCGCGCCGGCGAGCTTTGGCATTGTTTTTGTGAGGTTGAACCCGCCACGATAGGCGTGGCTCCGGACGGGGAACAAGCTCGATAGGCGCAGGACCACACGAACAAGTAGGCGGCTGTGCCGGCACCGGTGTTTTGCGTGCAACTTGCGTGCAAGTTGCCTCCGGCAGCATCCCAGCACGTGCGCTAAGTGCTTGGAAAGATGGTGGGCGCGACAGGGATCGAACCTGTGACCCCTACCATGTCAAGGTAGTGCTCTCCCGCTGAGCTACGCGCCCTTTAGAGGGTGTGGTCTTATCGGCTCCGCCCCGGGGTGGCAAGTGGCCAGAAGGGGCGAGGCGGCGGCCGAAGACAGCCGGAATGGGTTCTTTCGGGTCCCGTTCAGGCCGCCAGCATCTTGTGGACCTCGTTAACGAGATCGCGCAGGTGCACCGGTTTGGACAGGACCTTGGCCTGCTTGGGTGCCGTCGAATCGCCGTTCAGCGCCACGGCGGCAAAGCCGGTGATGAACATGATCTTGATGTCGGGGTCGAGTTCCGCGGCCCGGCGGGCGAGTTCGATGCCGTCCATTTCCGGCATTACGATGTCGGTCAGCAGCAGCTCAAACGGCTCTTCGCGCAGGCGCTGATAAGCCGAGAGACCGTTGTCGTAGGACGTGACCTCGAAACCGGCGTTCTGCAGCGCCTTGACCAGAAAGCGCCGCATATCGGTGTCATCTTCCGCCAGCAGAATTTTCGACATTGTCCTTCACGCGCCTCGCACTCGCCGGCTCAGGGCAGAGCCGGCCCCCGGAGCCTCCATAAGACTTGTCCCGGGTAAATAACGGGTGAACCTAAAGCTTTGCTTGGCTTTGTGGTCCTGCCCATGGACAATAGATCGTAACGGTCCAATGGCCGCACGAAAGAGCCAAAACCGGCCCGAATCGGAGCCAGTCGGCGCCGCCGCTGGCCGGCCTGCGGAGTGCCCAATCCTTTGAGAATGCCGACCGCCCATGAGTGACTTCCGCCCCGGAGCCGACCACCAGGATCTCGACCCGCCGTTCGATATCGTCGAGCCGGAGGTCATCCGCGCACCTGTGCTGTTCAACTCGCCGCACTCCGGTTCGACCTACCCCCACGACTTCCTCCAGATGGCCCAGCTCGAAATCGGCACCTTGCGCCGCTCGGAGGACAGCTTCGTCGACGAACTGTTCGCCGGCGTGGTCAGGCAGGGCTATCCGCTGATGCACGCGCATTTCCCGCGCTGCTTCGTCGACGTCAACCGCGAACCCTATGAACTCGATCCGCGCATGTTCGATGGCCGCGTGCCCTCCTTCGCCAATACGCGCTCGATGCGCGTCGCCGGCGGGCTGGGCACCATCGCCCGCGTAGTCGGCGATGCCCAGGAGATCTACGGCCGGCGTATCCCCGTGGACGACGCCCTGGCCCGCATCGAAAGCCTCTACAAGCCATATCACCGCGCGCTGCGCCGCCTGTTTTCCAAGCTGCACCGCGATTTCGGCGCTGCCATTTTGATCGACTGCCACTCGATGCCGTCAACCGCGGGCCACCGCGACGAACGCCCCCGGCCGGAATTCGTCATCGGCGATCGTTACGGGACGAGTTGCACCGGTGCCGTCAGCGAGGTGGTGGAGCAGACCTTGCGCGGCATGGGCTACACCGTGAGCCGCAACAAGCCATATGCCGGCGGCTTCATCACCGAGCATTACGGCAATCCGGCCGCAGGCCTGCATGCCATCCAGGTCGAAATCAACCGCGCGCTTTATATGGACGAGCGCCGCTATCAGAAGACCGCCGGCTTCGACCGGCTGGCCGCCGACCTCGAGGCGCTGGCGCTACAGCTCGGCGAAATCCCGCTCGAGGAGCTGCAGCCTTACCGTTCGGCCGCCGAGTAGGCCGCCGGCGAAAACCGCCGCGACTGCCAGGCAAAGAAAAAGGGCCGCTCGCAAAGCAAGCGGCCCAAGTCTAGGGAGGAAACGCCCAAGGAGGGCAACGGTATCGCTACCGCATTGCGGTAAGATACGCCGCAGCGCACAAAACGCAAGGTCTACAGCGCGTTTTCCCATGCACTGACCGCATAACTGGATGACCGATTCGCAGATAATTCTTTCGGCTATGCATAAAAGTTGCAGCTTGCGCCGCCGCACCGCAACAAGATGTCACTATCCTGCCAGACTGGGACATTTCCGATAATCACCCTGCCGAGGCGGCGAAAGCACGCTATCAGGCGCATTCATCAGGCCGCGGCCATCATCATCGGGGCGTTCATGACCGCAATCGATTTCACCTCTTTCGTCGACCGGCTGGCCACAGTGTCCGGCGAGACCATCATGCCGTTCTTCCGCACAGCCTTGACGGTAGAGAACAAGAAGGCCGGCGGCTTCGATCCGGTAACAGCGGCCGACCGCGCCGCCGAAGAGGCCATGCGTCGCCAGATCCGCCAGACCTTCCCGGAGCACGGCATCCTCGGCGAGGAATATGGAACCGAAGGCAGCGACGCCGAATATGTCTGGGTGCTCGACCCGATCGACGGCACCAAGTCGTTCATCTCAGGCATGGTGGCCTGGGGCACGCTGATCGGCCTGATGCGCTTCGGCGAGCCGGTCTACGGCATGATGCACCAGCCCTTCACGCGCGAGCGCTTTTCCGGCGATAACGGCGGCGCGGTCTACCGCGGCCCGACCGGCAACCGCGATCTCCGGGTCCGCTCGTGCGATTCCGTGAGCGATGCGCTGCTGTTCACCACCAGCCCGCTTTTGATGAACGAGGACGACCGCGCCCGGTTCCGTAACGTCGAAAACAAGGCCAGGCTGTCGCGTTATGGTGGCGATTGTTACGCGTACTGCATGCTCGCCGCCGGGCAGATTGATCTCATCATTGAGACGGAACTCAAGCCCTACGACATCGTCGCGCTCATTCCAATCATCTATGGCGCCGGCGGTATCATCACCACCTGGGAAGGAGCCCCCGCCCAAGGCGGCGGCCGCGTCGTCGTTGCGGGCGACAAACGCGTGCACGCTGCCGCGCTGGAACTTCTCAACAAGGCGTGATCCGAATTGGTCGTTGCGCCGTATTTGCCGCATGGCCGCGCCGAAACGTTGTCCTCGCCCGAAGTTTGCTCAGCGCGAACGGCTGATCGCCGTGGCGCTGGCCGCGGTGTATGTCGCGGGCTTCGCCCCGGCCGCGGCCACCAACAACGATATCTTCGGCACTTGGCTGCGTGACGACGGCGACGCGCGTGTACGCGTAACTCCGTGCGGTTACGCGATCTGCGCCATCAATCTCTGGATCCGCGATCCGAAAAAGCAGGGCGAAAAGGTCGGCGACCGTCTCGAATTCCGCATCAAGCCGGACGGCAAGGGCTGGAGCGGCAAGGCCTACGATCCGCAGCGCAAGCTGACCTTTTCCGCAACGTTGTCGGCCGAAGGCGAGACGATGACGACAAAAGGCTGTATGGTCGCCGGGCTGATCTGCCGCACGACGACATGGCGGCGCTTGCCCGCCACGACGGCCGCTCAGTAGCGCGGCGTGCCCGGTACGAAGGCGTCGAAGGCCGCCCAGAATTGCGCGCGGAACTGATCCTGCTCCTGCAGGATCTCGTGCCGCGCGCCCGGCAGGATGAGGTGCCGGCCGGCCAGGAGATACATGCCGAAGTCCTCGATCGCCGGCGTCCACACCACCTGATCGTAGCCCGCCGCGACCAGCAGCAATGGCTGGCGGATATGCGCGGGATAAGACGGCTCGCGAAACTGCCGCATCTGCCGCAACGCCGAGTCCGCCCAGGCGATGGTCGGCGCGCCGAGCGCCAGATCCGGCTCTTCGACCAGGATCGCCGCGTTCCGCGCGAAGCGCACCGGATCGGACGTCAGCACATTGCCGATAAAGTCTTCAGGCCCGGCCGGCTCATGCTCGCTGCCCGGCACGTAAGCCGAGCCGCGGCCGATCATCCGCATGAAGCGCGCCACCGGCGCCACCATGCCGGAAAAGCGGGTCGGCGGCAGCGCCAGCATCGGCGCCGACAGCACGACGCGATCGAACCAGCGCCGTCCGTCGTGACAGGCGCGGATGGCGATGGCGCCGCCCATCGAATGGCCGAGCACGAAATAAGGCGGCGGACAGTCCGGCAGCACCACCTGCTCCATGACGGTGTCGAGATCCATCGCATATTGCGAAAAGTTGCGGACATAGCCTTTGCGCCGGTCGGACAGCGCGCGATCGGACAGGCCCTGCCCGCGCCAGTCGAACGTCGCCACCGCGAAGCCGCGAGCGCGCAGATCGCGTACCGTCTCGAAATACTTTTCGATGAACTCGGCGCGGCCCTGAAGGATGACCACCGTGCCCTTGCGTCCCGGCGGCGGCTCCCAGCGGCCGAAGCGCAGGGACACGCCGTCCGGCGTCTTGACGACCCCGGCGAGACCGTTCTCGGGCACCGGATTGGCGGGAATGGAGACGAATTTCATGGGGAATCAGGCGAGCCGCTGGCGAAGCATCCGGGCGTTATAGACCGTAGCCTGGATGAGCGCAGCGAAATCCGGTTCGACGGTCCCGCATGACGCTTTGCCTCATACTGGCGCGCAGGCGACTCGCCAAAATCCGTAAAACTCAATATTTTCAATTTGTTATTGACCTCTTGAAGGGGCACGGAACGAGCCCATATCAAGACGGTGCAGGCCACTTCCGGCTGCGCGCGGGTCTTGGGTCCGGCCATTTGGCGGACCGGACGAGGACCCGGAACACATAGTCGCTCACAGGAGGACTTTGATATGCGTACTTTCGACCTCTCTCCCCTTTACCGTTCGACCGTCGGCTTCGACCGGCTGTTCTCGATGCTCGACGGCTTTGAAGCCGCGCCGGGCTATCCGCCCTACAACATCGAGCGCACCGGCGAGAACGCCTATCGCATCACCGTCGCGGTAGCCGGCTTCGGCGAGAACGAGCTTTCGATCGAATCGAAAGAGAACACCCTCACCATTAAGGGCTCCAAGCAGGCGCAGACTGCGCAGAACGGCGAAGTGCTCTATCAGGGCATCGCGGCGCGCGCCTTCGAGCGCGTCTTCCAACTCGCCGATTATGTGACGGTCAAGAACGCCGCCCTCGAGAACGGCTTGCTGCACGTCGATCTGGTGCGCGAGATTCCCGAGGCCAAGAAGCCGCGGCAGATTCCGATCGGCAACGTCCAGGCGCAGCCGCAGGTCGTCGAGAACAAGGTCGCCGCGTAACCGCGCGACGCCTGACCTCCAGAACTCAGACTGAGAAAGCGCCCCGGATGCCCCGGGGCGCTTTTTTCGTTTGCGGGAAGGCCGCCAGCAAACAGACGTAGATGCTGAAAGGCCGCCGGATTTGTGCTATGATATTTAAATGAAAAAGCAGGGCGCTCCATCCGCCGCAAAAACGAAAGAAGCCACCAAGGGCGGCGGCTTCGTCATGGGACACGCCCGATTTTCGAAGATCAGCGCAGTCGAAGGAATTGAACTGACGCCCGCGATGAAAGCCAGGAAATCACAGTTCGATAATGTCGGGGCAAGCGCCGCCGAGCGCCGCGACGCCATCATTAAAGCGCATAAGCGCTGAAGGCGTTAACTCTCAGGAGACAAACTCCCTAATCCAGGAGACGCCACACCAAAGTTGAAGTTTAACAACGACGTCCGACTTGCAGAAATTGGTTAGAGAGGCACTGCAGATTGGCGAAAGGGCAAATGATGTTCGATCTAGAGCAATTGCTCGACGGACTTCCAGAGAGAAACACCGTAACGTTCTTCGCGGCATTTTTTCGATTTGAGTACGCCCTTATGGACCGCGGCCTTGTTTTAGACCAAGGGAGGCCGCCTCGCGCTGCGCCTAATTGGACCAAGCTGGGAGAAATTTTGGGAGAGGACTTTTTCTTGATGGCGAAGAAACTGGCCCCGACAATTGTAAATGACCCACCCAAGACTCTTATCACGCAAGGTGGTCGGGTAGCGTTCGGGGCGAGACCAAAACCCGCTACGAACACAAAGGAGCTTCTTCAATATCTCCGGCAAGTTCGCAATAATCTATTCCACGGAAACAAGATGTTCGCAGCCAATCGAGCGCGCGACGAGCGCCTAATGCGAGAATCTCTCCTTTTGATCGACTTGATTTTGCAGCGCCAGGATGACCTGAGGTACGCATTTCACGAGCCCCAAGCTAATTTCTGAACCCTAAAATTTAGAGCCAATTTAGTTCTTCGGCTCCGGCGGCGCGAGCTTGGGATCCCCCGGCGGCGGCAGGTGGTCATCGCTGGCGTCCGCGGGTGCGCTTGCTGCGGGCTCAGGCGCGGGCATTGCTGCGCTCACGGCATCGGC
>JAFECJ010000066.1 GCA_018242205.1 Pseudomonadota bacterium | reverse complement strand
TTCGGCGCCGGCGCCTATGGCATCGAGCAGGCCTCGCAGCGCTATTTCGGCAAAACCGCGAAGCAGCTCACCGTCGGCGAAGCTGCCATGCTCGCCGGACTGGTCAAGTCGCCATCGCGGCTGGCGCCGTCGCGCGATTACAACGCTGCGGAAAAGCGCGCCCGCATCGTGCTCGCGGCCATGACCGAATTGCATTTCATCTCGCCGGCGAACGAGAAGCAGGCCATCGCCCAGCCGCCGCGTATCGTGGCGCAAGCCAATAGCGGTTCGGGCAATTATGTCGCCGACTGGGTGATGGACGCAGTCAACGACGCCATCGGCCATGTCGATGAAGACGTCGTCGTCCAGACCACGATCGACGCTTCGCTGCAGTCGAGCGCCGAGCGGGCAGTCGCCGCCGAATTCGCCAAGACCGCCAAGGGCGGTGCATCGCAGGCCGCGCTGGTCTCGATGACGCCGGACGGCGCGGTGCGCGCGCTGATCGGCGGCCGCGATTATGCCGAGAGCCAGTTCGACCGCGCCGTCGACGCCAAGCGCCAGCCCGGCTCGGCGTTCAAGCCCTTCGTCTATCTAACCGCGCTGGAGCGCGGTCTGACGCCGGATACGGTGCGGGTCGACGGTCCGATCAAGATCAAGGGCTGGCAGCCCGAGAACTACGAGCACAAATATCTCGGCCCGGTGACGCTGACCAAGGCGCTCGCTTTGTCGCTCAACACCGTGTCGGTGCGGCTGACCATGGAGGTCACGCCGATGGCGGTGATCCGCACCGCGCACCGGCTCGGCATCTCGTCGAAACTCGAACCGAACGCTTCAATCGCGCTCGGCACCTCCGAAGTGTCGCCGCTGGAACTGACTGGCGCCTATGCCACTTTTGCCAATGGCGGCTACGCGGTGATGCCGCATGTCATCGAACGCATCAGCACCACCGCCGGCAAGGTGCTCTATGCGCACAGCAACCAGCCACTCGGCCGCATCGTCGATGCCCGCTATATCGGCATGATGAACCAGATGATGCAGGAGACACTGACTATCGGCACCGCGCACAAGGCCGAACTGCCGGGCTGGCCCGCAGCCGGCAAGACCGGCACCAGCCAGGACTTCCGCGACGCCTGGTTCATCGGCTTCACGTCGCATCTGGTCACAGGCGTCTGGCTCGGCAATGACGACAACACGCCGATGAGGAAGGTGACCGGCGGCAGCCTGCCGGTCGAGATCTGGAGCCGTTATATGCGCGACGCGCATCAGGGCGTGCCGATCGCGGCACTGCCGAGCGTGCCGTCGACCGGCTTCTTCGATGGGCTGTTCGGCGGCGGCAATGCCGCGCCGCCGCCGTCACAATCCGTGCCGATGTCACAGGCACCAACGCCGCCCGGCTCAGTGCCGATGGCCAATGCCGAGCGCCAGACCACCGGCAGCGGCAGCCTCGACGGCTGGCTGATCAACAACCTGTTCGGCAGCAACCGCCGCTAGGTTCTCGTCCTACTCGCGATGGATAACGGCGTTGCGCTTGCGCACGCCGCGCGTAGTGATCCACAGCACCAGCGTCGTCAACCCCATCGATGCGATCGCGACCGCCAGCGGCCAAGCGCCATAGCCGAGCAGCAAGCCGACCATCGCGCCGCTCGCCGCCGCCGTGGTCTGCTGAATAAAACCGAACAGCGACGACGCAGCGCCAGCGCGTTCCGGAAACGGCGTCATCGCGCCCGCAATGGACTGCGGCAGAACCATGCCCAGCCCGCTGAGATAAACCGCAACCGGCAGAACGATCGTCAGCGACGATTTGAAACCGAGCATCACCGACACGAGCACGCATAGGCCGCCCACCGCCGCCAGCACGGCGCCGATGCCGATCACCTTGTCTATGCCGAGCCGGGTGACGGTACGCGCGGCAATGTTCGAGCCGACCAGAAAGCCGGCGGAGCCGATGGCGAAGACGAAGCCGAACTCGAAAGCCGACAGCTTGTAGATGTCCTGCAGAACGAAGGCCGCCGCCGTCAGCCAGGCCAGGAGACCGGCGTAGATCGCCGTGCAGATCGCCAGATAAGAGCGATAGCCGCCATGCCGGAAGACGATGCGGTACGACTCCCAGATCGACGCCAGGGAAACCCTGGCGGCGGCGCGAACCTTCAGCGTCTCGGGCAGCAAGAACACGGTCGCCAGCGTGACGCAGCCGCCGATCAGGCCCAAAGTAGCGAAGACGCCACGCCAGCCGAATGCCGTCTGCAACACGCCGCCGAACATGGGGGCGAGCACGGGGGCAAAAGCCATCACCGAGCTGATGATCGACATTTCCCGGCCGGCGCGCGAGCCGGTGTAGAGATCGCGTACGACCGCGCGCGACAGCACCACGCCGCCGGAGCCGCCGAAGGCCTGCAGCACACGCGCCACGACCAGCATCTCGATCGAGGTGGCGAACACGCACATGACCGAGGCGGCCAGGAAGATGCCCATCGACAGCAGCAGCAGCGGCTTGCGGCCGTGCCGATCGGAAAAGGGGCCGTAGACGATCTGACCGAAGGCGAAGCCGACGAGGAAAGCCGAAATCGTGAACTGAACGTGCGACGCGTCGGAATTCAGGCCGGCCGCGATCGCCGGCAGCGACGGCAGATACATATCGGTCGATATCGGACCGGTCGCGCTGAGCGCCGCGAGCAATAGCGTCAGCGCATAGGTGCCGGGTTTAAGCATGAAGAGATACCGAATGGGGTCCTAACGTCGGTCTAGCCGAGGCTAGTCGCCATTGCCATAGCGGTGCAGGTCTGCGCCATGGGCATCGAGCCAGGCCTTGGCCCGCTTGAAATCCGGGCAGATGCGCTCGACCTGCCGCCAGAAGGCCCGGCTGTGATTCATCTCGACCAGATGCGCGGCTTCGTGCGCGGCAAGATAGTCAAGCACGAAAGGCGGCGTCAGGATCAGCCGCCAGGAATAGGACAGCACCCCGGTCGTCGAGCACGAGCCCCAGCGGCTCGACTGGTCGCGCACCGACACGCGCTTGAGCGCTACGCCGAGCGCATCGGCGGCGCGGCGGCTGGCGACCGAGAGATCGTGCCGGGCTTCCTTCCTGAGGTAGTCGTGAACGCGGCGCGCCAGATGCGGCGCATCGCCGGCGACACAGAGCAGCATCGCGCCGTCGTCGCCCGGTTCGGTCCATACCGTGCCGCGCGCATGCGGACGATGCACGATGCGATGCGGCGCGCCGCGCAGCGGGATCGTCGCGCCGTCGGTGAATGGCACCGGCACCGGGAGCCGCGCCAGCCGCGCCGCGATCCAGGCGCCATGCTTCTCGGCGAACTCGCGCGCCTGCTTGAGGCTGCCGCGCGGCGGCAGCGTCAGCACCACTTCGCGGCGCGCCGCATGAATGCGCAAGGTATAGCGCCGCGCCTTGACGTTGCGGCGCAATTGCACCGCGATCACTTCTTGCTGGAAGACGACGGTGATGACCGACGGCTCGCTGGCGCGGCGGGAAAACAGGGCGCGAAGCGGCAGGGACATCGGTGCTGAAATCCGGACGAAGAATCGGCCGCGTCAGTCTGCCATAAAGAGGCGAAGAATGCGCGGCGATCAGCCGCGCTTCTTGCCGCCGCCGTGGCCGCCGTTGTGCGACAGCATGAAATCGGCGATGCGCGGCTGGATCTCCGAGCGGAAACGCGAGCCGTTGAAAACGCCGTAATGGCCGACGCCGTTCTGCACATAGTGCACCTTGTCGTCGGACGGAATGTTCGGGCACAGCCGATGCGTCGCTTCGGTCTGACCGAGGCCGGAGATGTCGTCGAGCTCGCCTTCCACCGTCATCAGCGCGACGCGGCGAATCCTGCCCGGATCGACCGGCAGGCCGCGATGCTTCATCGTGCCGTTCGGCAGCGCGTGCTTGATGAACACGGTGTCGACCGTCTGCAAATAGAACTCGGCCGACAGATCCATGACGGCGAGATACTCATCATAGAATTCGCGGTGCTTCTGCGCCGAGTCGCCGTCGCCCTTGACCAGATGTGAGAACAGGCTGCGATGCGCCTCGAGATGGCGATCGAGATTCATGCTCATGAAGCCGGAGAGCTGCAGGAAGCCGGGATAGACATCGCGCATGAAGCCGGCATGCGGGAACGGCACCTTGGTGATGACGTTGCGCTGGAACCAGTCGATACCCTTGCCTTCGGCGAGCTTGTTGACGCCGGTCGGATTGCAGCGCGTGTCGATCGGTCCGCCCATCAGCGTCATCGAATGCGGCACGTAAGGATCGTCGTTGCCTTCCATCACCGACACCGCCGCCAGCACCGGCACCGCCGGCTGGCACACGGCGACGACGTGGCATTCGCCCTGCAGCATGTGCAGCATCGAGATGACGTAATCGATGTAATCGTCGAGATCGAAACGGCCTTCCGACAGCGGCACATTGCGCGCGTTGCGCCATTCGGTGATGTAGACTTCGTGATTGGGCAGGAACGCTTCGACCGTGCCACGCAACAAGGTCGCGTAATGGCCGGACAGCGGCGCCACGATCAGTACCTTCGGCTGCGGCCGGCGCGGGATGTGTTCAATGTCGCGTTCGAAATGCAGCAGGCGGCAGAACGGACGCTCCCAGACCGACTGGATGTTCACCGGCACGCGCTCGCCGCCGACCACGGTTTCCTCGATGCCCCAGTCCGGCTTGCCGTAAACGCGCGTCGTGCGCTCGAACAGCTCCATCGCCGCCGCCATGGACTTGCCATAGGTGGTGTGCGCCAGCGGATTGGCCGGATTGCGGAAGAACAATTTGGTGGCATCGGCCCAGGCGCGCGACGGATCGAGCGCGGCGTGGCCCATCTCGTAGAGCCAATAAAGCGGTGTCGACAACGCGCCGCCATTCGCGGACGGCATTGCCGCCGCGCCGTCGAATTCGCCAATTGGCATCAGTTCAGACCCCGGCTTCTGCTGCACTGCGGCACACTGTCGCTTTTGCTGGACCACGTCAACAATAGGCTCAAATCCTTCGAAACCCGTTTACGAGGACAAAACGGTAAAACTATCAGATATTTACCGTTCTCATTCACCCGCCTGGACCAGCGCACCGTGAGCCCTGGCGCTCGCCAGAAGGCGCACGAAGGCATATGCCGCCAGGGAAAACAGCACGGCGTTGAAGGCGAAGGCTTCGAGCATCAGGTCGCCACGGAACACGTGATCGATCAGCAGCGCCCGCATCCCTTCAAACACATAGGTCGGTGGCAGGCACCACGCCACGTATTGCAGCCAGTGCGGCAAGACCGCGACCGGATAGTAGACGCAGGTGAGCGGCAGGAACAGGAACATGATGGTCCACGCCATGCTCTCCGCGCCCATGCCGTTGCGCAGCAACAGGCCGGCAACGAAGATGCCGATCGCCCAGCTCGTCAGGATCAGATTGACGAAGAAAGCGACGAGCGCGAGGCCGAGCGCCCACAGGTTGAAGCCGAAGAACGCGATCGCCAGCAGCGACACCGGAATCATGCCGATGGCGAGCCGCACGATGCTCATGATCATCAGCGCGGCGATGAACTCGGTCGGCCGCAGCGGCGACATCATCAGGTTGCCGAGATTGCGCGCCCACATCTCCTCGAGAAAAGAGATGGAAAAGCCGAGCTGGCCGCGAAAAAGGATGTCCCACAGCAGCACCGCTCCGATGAAGGTGCCGGCCGCGCCGGCAGCGAAGCCGGCATTCTTCGACACGTAGAGCTGCAGGAAGCCCCACATCAACATCTGCACTGTCGGCCAATAGATGAGGTCGAGGATGCGCGGCCAGGACGAGATCAGCAGATACCAGTAGCGCCGCACCATCGCGCCGACGCGGCGCACGGAGAAGTCGAGGCTGGCATCGGAAGCCGCGGTACTCATCGCGCAACCTCCCGCGCTTCACCGCGTCCGCGCGCGACGTCGAGGAACACGTCTTCCAGCGTCTGCCGACCGTAGCGCGCCAGCAAGCCGTCGGGTGTATCGTCGTCCTCGATACGGCCGCGCTTCATGATGATGACGCGATCGCATAACCGCTCGACTTCGTTCATGTTGTGCGAGGCGAGCAGAATGGTGGCGCCGGTCTCTTTGCGATAGCGCTCCAGCCGCGCCCGCACCCAGTCGGCGGTGTCGGGATCGAGCGAGGCGGTCGGCTCGTCGAGCAACAGGATCTCGGGCTCATTGAGCAGCGACTTGGCGAGCGACACCCGCGTCTTTTGTCCGGCCGACAATTTGCCGGTCGGCCGATCGAGGAATTCGGTAAGATCGAGTTCGCCGGCAAGCGCCGCGATGCGCTCCTTGGCCTGCGGCACGCCATAGAGCTGCGCGAACACCGACAGGTTTTGCCGCACGGTCAGCCGCATCGGCATGTCGACATACGGGCTCTCGAAATTCATGCGATGCAAGACGCGATAGCGCTGGCCCGGCATCGCGGCGCCGAGCACCGACACGGTGCCGGCGGTGGGGGTCACCAGACCCATGATCATGGCGATGGTGGTGGTCTTGCCGGCGCCGTTGCCACCGAGCAGGCCGGTGACCGACCCGGTCGGCAGCGCGAAGGAAATGCCGTCGACCGCGGCCACGCCCTTGTAGCGCTTGACGAGATCCTTGACCGCGATGGCGGCAGTGTCGGTTGCAGCAGCGTCCATGGACAAGCCCCGGCCTTACCCACATGTGACCTTCCGCCACCTCGGACGCAAGCCCCGAGAGGTGCACATGGATCTCATGGAAATAGGCTACACTCACGCCATGCCTGCCCTCGAGCTCGCCCAACACCACCCGCGCCGCAATGTGCGCCTCGACACGCTGGTGCGGCTGCGCTGGCTCGCCGTCGTCGGCCAGACCACCGCCGTGCTGGTCGTCTATTTCGGCCTCGAATTCCCGCTGCCGCTGTGGACCTGTCTGGCCGCCATCGCGCTGTCGGCCTGGCTCAATATCGCGCTGCGCCTGCGCTTCCACCTGACGCAGCGCCTGGAACCCGACCGTGCCGCCTGGCTGCTGGCCTTCGACATCGCCGAGCTTGCGGTGCTGCTCTATCTCACCGGCGGCCTGCAGAACCCGTTCTCCTTCCTGTTCCTCGGACCGGTGCTGCTGTCGGCGACGGCGTTGCCGCCGCGCTTTACCGTACTGCTCGGCATTTTCGCCGTCGCCTGCGCCACGCTGCTGGTGTTCACGCATTATCCGCTGCCCTGGGACGACGCCGATCCGTTGGTGCTGCCGCCGGTCTACATGATGGGCGTCTGGCTCTCGATCCTGCTCGCCATCGGCTTCATCGGCGTCTATGCGTGGCAGATCACGGAAGAATCGCGCCAGCTCGCCGACGCGCTGGCGGCGACCGAACTGGTGGTCCTGCGCGAACAGCACCTGTCGCAGCTCGACGGGCTCGCCGCCGCCGCCGCGCATGAACTCGGCACGCCACTGTCCACCATCTCGGTCATCGCCAAGGAACTGGAGAACGCCATTCCCGCCGATGCGCCGCATGGCGAGGATGTGCGGCTGTTGCGCAGCCAGGCGTCGCGCTGCCGCGATATCCTGTCAAAGATCACCGAGTTGTCGTCGAGCGGCGCGCCGTTCGACCGCACGCCGATCACCTCGCTGATCGAGGAAGTAGTGGCGCCACACCGCGACTTCGACGTGACCATCAGTGTCAGCGCGCCATCCGAGCGCGAGACCGAGCCGGTCGGCGCCCGCAACCCGGCCATCATCTATGGTCTTGGCAATCTCCTGGAGAACGCCGTCGACTTCGCCCGCGAGCGGGTCGACGTGGTGACCCAGTGGGACGACGCCACTATCGAAATCACCATCACCGACGACGGTCCCGGCTTCGCCCCCGACATTCTGGCGCGGATCGGCGAGCCCTATGTCACGACGCGCCGACGCAAGCCGGACGACAAGGATGACCAGCCGGCCGGCCTCGGCCTCGGCTTTTTCATCGCCAAGACGCTGCTAGAACGATCCGGCGCCACCATCACCTTCGCCAACCAGTTGCCGCCGAAACGCGGCGCCATTGTAAAATTGCGCTGGAACCGGGGCGATTTCGAACGAATGGCCGGCCTTGCCGGGGCTTGATTTCGCCATATCGGCGGGGTCTGCTGTGCGACGTTTTGTACCCTCGCGCGCGACGCGGGCTATGCATAGGTCCCTGGGTTACGGGCGCGACGGAAGCGCCGCACAGCCGAGGATCGAGGACAGGATATGGACGTTGCCATGAACGACACGGTCGAGATGCCGCTGCCGCTCGACAACATTGCCGACCGCACCGTGCTGATCGTCGAGGACGACAAGTCGTTCCTGCAACGGCTGGCCAAGGCGCTGGGACAGCGCGGCTTCGAAGTGACGACGGCCGAATCGGTCGCCGACGGCCTGATGCAGGTCGAGAAGTCGGCGCCGGCTTTTGCCGTGGTCGACATGCGGCTCGGCGACGGCAACGGCCTCGACGTCATCTCGGCGCTGAAGAAGCAGCGGCCCGAGGCGCGCGGCATCATCCTCACCGGCTACGGCAACATCGCCACCGCGGTCACCGCGGTGAAGCTCGGCGCGGTTGATTACCTCGCTAAACCCGTCGATGCCGACGACGTGCTCGCCGCGCTGCTGGCGCATGAGAGCCCGAAGATCGAACCGCCGGAAAATCCGATGTCGGCCGACCGCGTGCGCTGGGAGCACATCCAGCGCATCTACGAGCTGTGCGGCCGCAACGTCTCGGAAACCGCGCGCCGGCTCAACATGCACCGCCGCACCTTGCAGCGGATTCTGGCCAAAAGGGCTCCGCGCTGATTGTGTCGTCCGCGCGAAAGCGGGGACCCAGCTCTTTCGACAGAACCTCAGAACTGGATCGCCCGCCTGCGCGGGCGATGACGGCGTTTGGCGCTCACGCGCCGCGCTAGACAAATTCCGCATACGGCCCATTCGGGTCGATGAGCGACTGCAGCCGCAGCGCGGCGGCGCGACCGATCGACACCAGCATCGCCTTGCGCGTCGCGGCGGCGAGCTTGTGCTCGGGCGCCTCGCAATGGAATTCGGCGCCGAAGGAATCGGCGACGATCAAGCCGGTGTCCGGCGGGAAGATGTCGCACGGCACGTCCTGCGCCGTGGCGAAGAACAGCCGGTCGCAATGGGCTCGGTAGTCCGGCCATTTCTGGTCGGCGCGGAAGTCGGCGATCGAGGATTTGATCTCGACGATCCAGATTTCGCCGGTGCCGCGCAGCGCCACCAGATCGGCCCGGCGGCCGGAGGGCAGCGGCAGTTCGCTGACGACGCAGAAACCGTGCGCATGCAACAGCCGCGCGGTGCCACGCGCCACCGCCAGCGCGGTTTCCGATTGCCGGCCGTCGACCGGCAGGACCAGAGGCTTTATGAGAGCGGACATCAGACAAGTTTAGCGCATTGCGCGCATCTCCGCACGTCTCTTGCCCGCCGCGGCCCGATCCGTCAGTGTCCACGCGGAACCCGGAGAGAGCGTAATGGCCGTCGATTACGAGAAAGAATACGACAACCGCGCCCGCGTGCCCGAGCACCCGCAGATTTTCGCGCAGTGGGAGCGCGACGCCAAAGCCTACCGTGAGGCCGCGACCGGCGCCGAACTCGGCGCAAAATACGGCCCGTCGCCGCGCCAGACCATCGACTACTTTCCGGCCAAGGCGGCCGACGCGCCGCTCGCCATGTTCATCCACGGCGGCTGGTGGCGTTCGCTGTCGCCGGCCTCGTTCAGCCAGATGGCCAAGGGGGCGAACGCCAATGGCGTCTCGGTCGCCGTGGTCGGCTACGACCTGTGCCCGACGGTGTCGATTTCCACCATCGCCGAGGAAATGCGCGCCGCGTGTCTGACGCTGTGGCGGCAGCACAAGAAGCGCATCGTGGTGTTCGGTCATTCCGCCGGCGGCCACCTCACCGCCTGCATGGTGGCGCAGCGCTGGAAGGAACTTGCCGCCGACGCGCCGGACGATCTGGTACCGGCCGGCTACGCCATCTCCGGCGTGTTCGATCTCGCGCCGCTGACGCAGGTGTCGTTCAACAAGGACCTGCAGCTCGACGATGCCGAGGCCAAGCGCATGTCGCCGCTGTTGTGGAACGTACCGACCGGCCGCACGCTCGACGCCGCGGTCGGCGGCATCGAGTCGAACGAGTTTCTGCGGCAGAGCAAAGTCATCGCCGACGACTGGGGCCAGCGAGGCGCGCAAACGCGTTACGTGCCGATCGACGGCGCCAACCACTTCACCGTGCTCGATCCGCTGACCGATGTGAACAGCGCCATGACGAAACGCGTGGTGGAGCTGGCGCGGATGGCGGCGGCACGCGCCTGACCGGGTGATGCCCTCACCCGGCTCGCAGCTGACGCTGCTCGCCATCCTCTCCCCGCATAGCTCGCCAAACGGCGAGCGTTCGCTCGCCTATGCAGGGAGAGGGGAAGAGACGATTAGAAGAACGCCTGGATGCCGGTCTGCGCGCGGCCGAGGATCAGCGCGTGGATGTCGTGCGTGCCCTCGTAGGTGTTGACCGTCTCCAGGTTCGCGACGTGACGCATCACGTGATACTCGCTGGAGATGCCGTTGC
>JAFECJ010000065.1 GCA_018242205.1 Pseudomonadota bacterium | reverse complement strand
TCGTGCTCGGGCCGCGCTTCGAGGAAAACTTCCGCCGCGCCATGCTGATCTCGCGTGGCGACATCCTGGTGTTCCTCAAGCATCCGATCAGCCTGACCTTCATCCTGATCGCGGCCGCGCTGATCGTGATGCAGATCTATCTGCGCCTGCGCCAGCCGAAGATGATGGCGGAGGAAAAAGCGCTCGAGGTCGAAATCGACAAGACCGCGCCGGCCGAGCCGTGACATGAGATGCGCCGCCGGCGCGTGGTAAACCGACCAGCAGATGAGGACCGATGCCGAATTATTTCAAATTTGACAACGCGGGCGCCGAGACCGTGACGAGCGGTCCCTTGCCTGAACGATTGATGACTGGCAGGCCATCGTGGAAAATTCGCGTGCAATTCTCAGGCAACGACATGACCAGCGGCGAATGGGAGTCGACCCCGGGACGTTGGCGTGTCGACTATGACCGCTGGGAGTTTTTCCACGTGCTGTCGGGAAAAGGCGTCGTGCGCGGCGACGATGGCGGCGAAATCGTCCTGAAACCCGGCACGGCTGCGGTGCTCACGCCGGGCTTCAAAGACATCTGGGAGGTCGAGGAAACTCTACGAAAGTACTTCTTCGTACGCCGTATACCCTAGGTCGAGCATCATACAAAACCGCTGGGCGATAGAGGTGGCCTCGTTTGTATAGTTGTACCGTACGCCGAGCTATATGCGTTATGGTTGGGCGAGGAAGGGTTGCGCCCTAATTGTTCTTTCACAGCGATTTCGGCATGGTATTGCAATACGTCGCCTGACATTCGACTCCGCCATTGTTGCACCAACGCGGCCGTTTCCGGTGCCGAAAGATGAACGGCCAGCGAAGCCTGGTCCCGCCAACGCTCGACGGCCAACAGGCGGCCAGCAAATGCATCATCATTTGCGACAGCATAGAACCACGCACGGCACGGCCTCGCGTGAGGTCGACCAATACGATTATGTGATTAGTGAACTGCTCGATTATAGCCGGATCAATAAGGACATATCCCGTTGACCTGACCGATATTCTGTACCGGCGGCATTGATAGCCTATTGTATGTTTGTGACGGCGTCGAGCGGTGGTGTTCGCGGCATGATGGTTAGCGGCGCCGGTGGTCTGTAGCCAAGCGCGGAATGCGGCCGGCGGGTGTTGTAATGGACGCGCCAGTTTTCGATGACCGTCTTCGCTTCCTTCAAGCTGTAGAAGATCTCGCCGTTCAGACATTCGTCTCTGAGCTTGCCGTTGAAGGACTCGCAATAGCCGTTTTCCCAGGGCGATCCAGGCTCGATGTACAGGCCCTTCGCGCCCAGCCCCGCGATCCACTGTCGAAGCGCCTTGGCGACCATCTCCGGGCCGTTGTCGGGACGAATGTGAACCGGCACGCCCTCGAACAGCATGGCATCGGCCAGGGTTTCGATGACGCCGATGGCGTTGATCCGCCTGGCGACGCGGATGGCAAGGCATTTGCGGGTGAACTCGTCGATCAGCGTCATCAGTCGCAGGCGACGGCCATCGTGCGTCCGGACCTCCACAAAGTCGAAGCTCCAGACGTGGTTGCGGCGCTCTGGCCGCAGCCGGACGCAGGAACCGTCATTCAGCCACAGCCTGGCCCTTTTCGGCTGCTTCTGCGGCACTTTCAGCCCGTCACGGCGCCAGATGCGCTGGACCCGGTCCTTACCCCACCTCTAGACCGCCGTCGTTCAGCAGGGCCATGACACGGCGATAGCCATATCGGCCGTACTCGGAGGCGAGGTAGACGATGTTGCGAGTCAGCTCGTCTTCGTCTGGCTTGAGCGTGGGAACATAACGCTGCGTTCCCCGCGCTTGCCCGACGATCCGGCAGGCCAACCGTTCGCTCAGCCCGTACTTCTGCCGAGCTGCATCGACCGCCTGCCGGCGCCGCTCGGGGCTTACAAGTTTCCCGAAGCGATATCCTTGAGAACCTGCTTCTCCAGCGACAGATCGGCCACCAGCTTCTTCAGCCGATTGTTCTCGCTCACCAGCTGCTTCAGGCGCTTGGCCTGATCGACGTTCAGGCCGCCATATTCTCGCCGGTACCGATAGAAGCTCTGCTCGGTGATCGCGGCCTCCTTGCAGGCAGCCGCAATGCTTTTGCCCTGTCCCTGCATCACCTCGATCTGCCGCAGCTTCGTGACGATCTGTTCGTCCGTCAGTCCCTTCCTTGGCATCGATAATCTCCTGTCCAGACCATGTTCTATCATGCCGCCTGGTTCAGAAATCCCCGGTCAGGTCAGTCGGTATGCGCCGTCAGTCCCCGAATCGACCTAAGTGAAGAGTCAGATCGCAGCTACGAAACATAAGGGCTAGACACGAGCCATAGCTGCACGGTCTTCAGGCTCTGGATGAACTCTGCAACAACTTGATAGTAAATCGAGCCCTCCGGTCTTCTGACGAACGCACGTTGGTCGATCCAATCGGCACGTCGGGTGAGAGTGGATCAGTTCGCAGCGACGCAGCGCAGCGTGCCCGACGATTGCGACTTACAGCGGGCGACGATGCGCCGGCTGGCGAGTTCTGCGAGCAGGAAGGCGGCAGCGAGAATGCCTGCTGCGATGAAGCCCAGTTCGTGGCCGCTGAGTGTGCGGATGCCAGCAGCCCCGACCACGCCTGCCATGGTCACGCCAAGATACGTGCCCGACGTATTGAGACCGACTACCACTGGTGCGATAGGCGGCGCCAGCGTCACCAAGCGATGCTGTTGCGGCACGAGGATGCCCCAACCGCACGCACCCCATATGGCGATGGCCAAAATCGAGGACCAGACGTAGGCGCCGGTCCATGGAGTCAGCGCGATATCGATGATTAGAGTAACTAACATCGCGACGAGAACTTTGCGTGTGCCAATCCTGTCGATAAAATGACCGGCGAGCAGATTCGAAAGCGTTCCCGCAAGACCCCATGCCACGAGCAGAGCCCCGATCATTGCTGCATTGCCACCGATGGCGCGGTCAAAGACTACTGCGAAGTAGGTGTAAGGGATAAATATCCCGCTCATGGCGAGCAGTGTCGTCGCCAGCGTCAGTGCGATGCGCGTATCGGCGAGCGGCGCGAGACGCTGGCGCAGCGTAATTGCCGGCGCCAATGGCATCTCCGAGAGGAAAGCCCAAACGCCAAAGAATGAGGCGGCGCCGAGAGCGGAAACGAAGCCCATCGTCCAGCGCCAATCGCCCAATCCGCCGATCACCGCACCTGCCGGCGAGCCGATAGCCGTGGCGGTGGTCAGGCCCGCAACAATGACGGCCAGCGCGAATCCTCGCCGCTCGGGTGGCACAAGAAGGGCGCCCGCTCCCATAGCGGTGGGAGAGAATATCGCCGCACCGAGCCCCGCGATCGCTCGTGTCAGAAGTGCTATGCCGAACGTCGGGGAAAACGCTGTCGCCAGATTAGCGACAACGAAAAGAGAAAGCCCCGACAAGAGAAGGCGCTTCCGGGGTACCGATGCGGCGACCGCAGCGATAGTCGGAGCCAACAGCGCATAAGTGATCGCGTAAACGGTCGTCATTTGCCCGGCTGCGCCGATGCTCACGCCGAACGCGCGTGAAATTTCCGGCAGCACTCCGGCAACGACGAAACTGTCGGTTCCTAGCGCGAATGTGCCGAGGGCCAGTGTAAGTAAGCGTTTATCCATGACTATGTTTCCTTTAAGTTTTGCCGAAGCGACTTGAGGGCCGCGATAAAGGGTCCGCCAACATGGCGGGCTCCGCGCTTTCTTGCGGTTGTCGGGTCCAGACGCGTATGGTCGTTGGACAATTCAGGCCACGACCGGGGCGGTTCCAGTCGCGGGAGCGAAAGCCGCTTTGATTTCGGCGGCCACCTGCAGATTGTTTTCGTCCAAAACGAAGTGACCGCTATCGAGCCAGACCAGCTTGGCCTCGGGCAGGTCGTTCAGGTAGGCACGGGCGCCGGGCGGAATGAAGAAGGGGTCGTGCTTGCCCCAGACGATCAGCGTCTTCGGCTTGTGCGCACGAAATGCGGCCTGCCACTCCGGATAAAGGCCGACGTTGGTCTTGTAGTTCTCAAGCAAGTCAACTTGATAGTCCTGGGTGCCCGGCCGATTGAGCAAAGCCTGATCCAGCACCCAGTTGTCGGGGTTGATCGCCTCGGGATCCTTGGCGCCGACCAGCCAGTGATGCTTGGTGCTTTCGAGTCCAACAAATTCCCGGGCGGGCTTTTCCGTCTCCGGCGTGCGTTTCTCCCACAGCGGTCCAAGTGCCTGTTTAGGCGCATCGCCTACACCTTCCATGTAGGCATTGGCGTTCTGGATAATGAAGCCTTTCACGCGCTCAGGATGCTGGGTAAACAGACGGAAGCCGACTGGGCCGCCGTAGTCCTGCATGTAGAGAACGTATGATTGGAGGCCCAGCACCTCGATCAATCCGGCAACATGCGCCGTCAGATTGTCGAAGGTGTAGTCAAAGTCTTCGCGCGGTGGCGCGTCCGAATGACCGAAACCGACGTAGTCGGGAGCGACCAGATGGAAGCGGTCGGCGAGCGCCCGCATCAGGTCGCGGAACATCTGGCTGCTGGTCGGCAGGCCATGTAGCAAGAGGATCGTCGGCGCTGAAGGGTCGCCGGCCTCGCGATAGAAGATGTTGCGGCCGTTCACGGCGGCGTTCCGGTAGTAGGTGCGGGTGGAGGTCATTTGCTTTCCTCGGCGGTTTGGGGGGCCGGACGTCATCACCGGCGCTGTTGTCGTCGTGGTTGTACCCCTTCCAAAAATTGCCGATAGGTGATAGATTTGGGAATAACCCTCTCGTTTTTTGGAAGGCTCCTGTTGGACCGTTTAGACGCCATGTCGGTGCTGCTTGCGGCGGCAGAGAGCGGCAGCTTGTCGAAGGCGAGCCGCAAGCTCCGGCTGCCATTGGCGACCGTTAGCCGGAAGGTCGCCGAGCTGGAGGCGCACCTAAAGGCAACTTTGGTGATCCGATCTGCGAAAGGTCTGGAGCTGACGCCAGCTGGCCAAACCTACGTTGCGGCCGCCAAAGCAATCTTGGAGCAAGTGACCGAAGCAGAGCGTGCCGCAGCGGGCGAATACATCGAGCCGAAAGGAGATTTGGTGGTCACCGCGCCGATCATGTTCGGCCGCATGCACGTCCTGCCGGTGCTGACGCGTTTCCTGTCCGCGTTTCCCGACGTGGCGGTGGGGCTCGTTATGACCGACCGGGTTGCGCATTTCATCGACGATCAGGTCGATGTTGCTCTGCGGATCGGACCACTGCCGGACAGCAGCCTGATCGCCACCCGTCTCGGCACGGTTCGCCATGTGATCTGCGCCAGCCCCGACTATCTCTCGGCACACGGAATTCCGCAGACGCCCGATGATCTCGCGCGGCACAGTGTGATATCATTTCAGAGCGTGTCGGTGTTGAGTTCCTGGGTCTTTGAATCCAAAGGAGCCGAAATGACCGCATCGTTTCGCTCGCGCCTCGGCGTGAACACGGTCGATGCGGCGATCGATGCGGGCCTGCAGGGGGCGGGCTTGGTCCGCGCGGTATCCTATCAAATAGTTGAGCACGTGCGTGCAGGCCGGCTGCAGGTCGTCCTGCAATCCTTCGAACAAGCGCCTCGACCTGTGCATCTCGTCTACGATTCACGAAACCGCCTGCCGCTGAAACTCCGTGCGTTCATCGACTTTGTGATCCCGCGCCTTCGCGAGCGATTGACCGACGCAATGTTCTAGTCGCTGCGCGGGCTTAGGGCATCGACCACACGTCTGACGCTATTGCACTTCGAGCGGAGCGCCATACAGCTGGGCTAACTGATAGGGCGCAAAGCGCTCTTCTGGCCCAAACCTTTCGTTAGGAGGAGGGCAGAGCGTCTCCGTTCTGCCCTGGTACTTCAGACATCCATCTGCGCGGCACTCGCGAGTGCGTCATCGACCTGGATCCCGAGGTACCGGACCGTGCTCTCGATCTTCCGATGACCCAGTCGGAGCTGGACGGCTCGCGGGTTGCCGGTCCGTCGGCAAATAAAGGTCGCATTAGTCCGTCTGTCCGGCATCAGCACTAGTGAGACAGATTTAGCGACTTGAGGAACGGAGGATTTCTGGCTCATCGTAACCACTAAGGAGTGGAGATGAGACAGAAATCCGTGAAGCCAGAATCCCCGTCCGAGCGGATCGTGAAGGATATCCGTCGGGCCACCCGCAAGCGCCATTCATCAGAAGAGAAGATCCGGGTCGTTCTGGACGGCCTGCGGGGCGAGTCGAGTATCGCCGAGCTATGCCGGCGGGAAGGCATCGCCGAGAGCCTGTATTACGCCTGGTCCAAGGAGTTCCTGGAGGCCGGCAAGCGGCGTCTGACGGGCGATACGGCGCGGGCGGCAACCAATAGCGAGGTCAAGGACCTGCGGCGTGAGGCGCAGGAGCTCAAGGCGGTCGTGGCCGAACAGGCGCTCGAATTGCGCCTTCTTAAAAAAAGTATAATCACGGATCGGGGCGACGAGGAATGAGATACCCCGCCTCTGAGAAGCTGGAGATCATTCGCCTGGTCGAGCAATCCCACCTGCCGGTGCGCCGAACGCTTGCGACGTTGGGTATCCAGCCTTCAAGATTTTACCGCTAGTACGACCGGCTACAGACCGGCGGACCGGAAGCGCTGGAAGACAAGGCGCCAAGGCCGAGGCGCGTCTGAAACCGCATCTCTGACGCCATACGCGAGCGGATCGTTCAACTGGCGCTGGACGAGCCGGAGCTATCGCCACGGGAGTTGGCCACGCGCTTTACCGATACGGCAAGCTATTATGTGTCGGAGGCGTCCGCTTATCGCCTGCTCAAGGCGCATGATCTGATCACTAGCCCCGCCTACGTCGTCGTGAAGGCGGCCGATGATTTCAAAGACAAGACGACGGCGCCCAACCAGCTCTGGCAGACGGACTTCACCTATCTCAAGGTGACCGGCTGGGGTTGGTTCTATCTCAGCACGGTGCTGGACGACTTCTCGCGTTACATCATCGCCTGGAAGGTGTGTACGACGATGAAGACGCAAGACGTGACCGACACGCTGGATCTTGCCCTCGCGGCCTCAGGCTGTGATCAGGCACGGGTCGTCCATAAGCCGCGCCTGCTCAGCGACAACGGTTCCAGCTACGTCTCGGCTGAACTGGCAGACTGGCTGAAGGCCCAGAACATGGGACATGTTCGCGGTGCGCCTTACCATCCGCAAACGCAAGGCAAGATCGAACGCTGGCATCAGACGCTGAAGAACCGCAGCCTATTGGAAAACTATTATCTACCCGGCGATCTTGAAGCCAGCATCGGCCGCTTCGTCGATCACTATAATCACCACCGCTACCACGAGAGCCTGAACAATCCAACGCCAGCCGACGTTTACTTCGAGCGCGGTCAAACAATCCTGCTGGAAAGAGAAAGGATCAAACGAAACACCATACGAAATCGACGCTTGCAACATCAAAGCAAAGCCGCAAAACTTAAACCAGATGAACCAGTCGATCCGATAGTTCACACCGCCAGCTGTCGCAATTTATCTGACGACGGACAATCGCCGGCCGTCCCGCTCGTGGGCGTGAAGGCGCCGGCTTGTCTCGCGGAAGGATTGCAGCCCGGATATTACGGCATTTCCTCACGAGCTTTCACACCTCGCGTCAAGTGCTTCTATGTCATCTATTGGCCCTTAGCTGACCTATGCAGGTCGAATGTTTCAAGTAAAAGTTGACTCCTTATGGCTTAGTCCACCCTGTAACCGCCGAGATCATGATCATCTCGACCTTGAGCGCCGGGCTCGCCAGCGTGGCGTTGAAGCAGGCGCGTGCCGGCGGCGCGATGCCTGAGACCCACGCGTCCCAGACCGCGTTCATCGCGGCGTAGTCGGCTATATCGGCGAGGATGATGGCGACGAACAGCAGCCGGTCCTTGCCGCTGTCGATCTCCTTGAGACGCCCTTCGGCCTTGGCGAGCAACTGCCGCGTCTGCTCAGCCACACTGAGTGAGCCGTCATAGGGCGTCTGCGGCGTCACGGCGAAATAGCCGGTGCCGTTGTGGGTGACGGCGCTGCTGGCGCGTTGGCCGATACCGAAGCGCTGGATCAGCGCCGCGGCGGCGGAAGAAGGCGTGGACGTCATTTGCAATAAGCTTTCGTCAGGGGGAGAAGGCAGGTCAGCCGGCAATCGGGAATACCGCGTCGGGCAGCCAGCTCAGGTGGCAGTCGTCGCCTTCCTTGATGATCACGATGTCGGCGCCGAGCACGCGGCAGCGCAGCGTGCGCTTGTCGGTATGGCCGATGAGGATCGCGTTGTCGCCGTAGTTGACGATGGTGTCGACCTTGATCTTGACGTTCTTGCGGCCGTCGACCGGGTTGCGCGATAGCTTGATGTGTTCCGGGCGGATGAGCAGGGTGACCGCCTGGCCGTTGGCGAGCGCCGCGTTCGGCGTGAAATCGCAGATGCCGAGCTCGGCGGCGTTGGCCTTGCCGGCGGCAGCATCGGTCACGGTCGCCTCGATCAGGTTGCTCTCGCCGACGAAGCCGGCGACGAAGCGGGTCTGCGGCCGGTGATAGATGTCGAGCGGCGTCGCCGCCTGTTCGATGCGGCCCTTGTCGAAGACGACGATGCGATCCGACATTGACATCGCTTCGGACTGGTCGTGGGTGACGAACACCGTAGTGACGCCGAGCGCACGCTGGATGCGCTTGATCTCGATCTGCATCTGCTCACGCAAATTCTTGTCCAGCGCGCCGAGCGGCTCGTCGAGGAGCAAGAGCGACGGCTCGAACACCAAAGCGCGGGCGAGCGCCACGCGCTGCTGCTGGCCGCCCGACATTTCCTTGGGGTAGCGGCCGCCGAGATCCTTGAGCCCGACCAGATCGAGCATCTCGGCCGCCTTGCGCAAGCCGCTTGTCTTGGCCTGACCGCGCATCTGCAGCGGGAAATAGACGTTCTCCAGCGCGGTCTTGTGCGGGAACAGGC
The DNA here is from genome assembly GCA_018242205.1 of Pseudomonadota bacterium. Lineage (GTDB taxonomy): Bacteria > Pseudomonadota > Alphaproteobacteria > Rhizobiales > Xanthobacteraceae > Pseudolabrys. Next base: position 2,173 of record JAFECJ010000065.1, on the reverse strand, counting down.
CGTAGTTCTGGAACACGATGCCGATATTGCGCTCGTGCGGCGCCATCGCCGCGATCGACTGACCGCCGATCTGGACGTCGCCGGTCGTCGCCTTCTCGAAGCCGGCGATGATCATCAACGTCGTCGTCTTGCCCGAGCCCGAGGGGCCGAGGAAGGTGACGAATTCGCCTTTCTCGGCGGCGAGCGAGACCTGCGACAGCGCGGTGACCGGGCCGTAGGTCTTCGAAACGTCGGTGAGTTGCAGATAGCTGGTCATAGGCGAATCACGGGCGAAGGTCGGCGGTTGACAGGGGCTTCATGCGGCCGCGCAGCGCCTTGACGAGCGGCGGCACGACGATGCCCGCGAGCACCAGAACGAACAGCAGCGTCGAGACGACGGCAATCACCGGATCGGCTTCCTGGCGGATGCTGTCGAACATTTTGCGCGGCAGCGTTTCGGCGTTGCGGCCGGAAATGAAGATCGCGACCACGGTTTCGTCGAACGACTGGATGAAGGCGAACAGCGCGCTGATGATCAGGCTGGGTTTCAGGATCGGCAGCGTGACGTGAATGAAGGTGCGCATGGGGCTGGCGCCGAGGCTCTGGGCGGCACGCTCCAAAGTGCGGTCGAAGCCTTTCAGATTGGCGGACAGCACCAGGAAGGCGATCGGCACGGACAGGCAGGTATGCGCCAGGATGACGCCGAGATGGGTCTGCACCAGGCCGAACTTGCCGAGATAGGCGTAATAGCCGATCGCCATGACGATATGCGGCACGGCGAGGGGCATCATGAGCATGACGTTGGCCATGCTCTTGCCGGCGAAGCGGTGGCGCACCAGCGCGAAGGTCGCCGGGACGACCAGCGCCATGGTCAGCACGGTCACGCCGGAAGCGATGATGATGCTGTTGAAGGTCGGCCGCAGCCAGCGTATGTCGGTGAAATAGGCGTGGTAGTAGCCGAGCCAGTAGCCCGGCGGCGGGAACTGCAGCGAGCGCGCATCGGAGAACGACATCGGCACGACGATGAGGAGCGGTGCGACGATGAAGATGACTGCGACGATGCCGAGCGTGATCAGGAGCCGGTTCATCGTCAGCCCCACAATTTGTCGAGGCCGAAGCGGCGGTGATAGACGGTCAGGATCACCAAAGTGATCAGCAGCAGGATCATCGCCATAGCCGAGCCGCGGCCGAAGGCGAGGAATTCCTCGATCTCGGTGCCGATCAGGCCGGCGATCATCTGCTCGCGCGGTGAGCCGAGCAGCACCGGCGTGACGTAGAAGCCGAGGCAGATGACGAAGACCAGCACCGAACCGTTGGCGATGCCGGGGGCGGTCAGCGGCAGATAGACGTGGCGGAACAGCGAAGCCCCGCGGGCGCCCAGGCTCTGCGCCGAGCGGATCAGCACCGGATCGATCTTCCGCATCACCGAGTAGATGTTCATGATCATGTACGGCGCCAGGATGTGGACCATCGCCAGCGTCGAGGAGAACCGCGTGAACAAAAGCCGTGGCGGGTGTTCGATGCCGATCGCCCGGATGAAGCCGACGATCGGTCCGCTGTCGCCGAGCAGCACCATCCAGGCATAGGTGCGCACCAGGAAGCTGGTCCAGAAACTCATGGTGACCAGCGTCAGGATCAGCATCGCCGTGCGCGGCGACACCCGCGTCATCAGGAAGGCCAGCGGATAGCCGACCATCAGGCAGACGGCGGTGACCAGCAGCGCGGTCGCGAAGGTGTTGATGAAGACGCGCTGATACAGCGCGCCGGTCAGCACGCGCTCGTAATTCATCAAGGTCAGGCGCGGCTCGGTGAAGCTCATGACGATGACGTTCACGAGCGGCACCAGGAAGAACACGGCGAGATAGACGGCAAGCGGCGCCAGCAGCAGCCAGGGCCACAGATTGGGCCTTTCCGCGAGCTTTGCGATCGTCGCCTGCATCACCACCCCGTTGCGATTGTCCCTCGGCCCTGAAAGGGCCGTGGGCCCGGGCGCGAACGCCCGGACCCGTTATCAGCTCAGCTCGAGAGCCATTCCTCGAAGCGGCGCGAGATGGCGGCCGGGTCAGCGCCGAGCTTGGCGATGTCCTGGTTGAAGATCTTGGACGCGTTCTCCTTTGATGTCGGCATGCGCGGCGCCTTGTCGGCGGGAATGAACTCGTTCGCCGCCGGGTTCATCGGGCCATACGAAGCCTGG
>JAFECJ010000064.1 GCA_018242205.1 Pseudomonadota bacterium | reverse complement strand
GGCCCGATTCACTGCCGGCGCCCGGATCGAGCACGGCGTTGATCAAGGTTGGCTTGCGGGAATCCATCGCCGCGTTGACGGCACGCTTGAGCTCATCGGGCGAGGTCGCGTTGACGCCGACACCACCGAAGGCCTCGATCATCTTGTCGTAGCGCGCACCCTTGACGAACACGGTGGTCGCCGGGTCGTCGCTCGTCTTGTTGACGTCGGTGCCGCGATAGATGCCGTCATTATTGAAGATGACGATGCAGACCGGCAGGTTGTAGCGGCAGATGGTCTCGATCTCCATGCCGCTGAAGCCAAAGGCCGAGTCGCCCTCGACGCAGAGCACCGGATTGCCGGTCTCGACTGCGGCGGCAATGGCGTAGCCCATGCCGATGCCCATGATGCCCCAGGTGCCAACGTCGATGCGCTTGCGCGGTTTGTAGACGTCGATGATGCCGCGGGCGAGGTCGAGCGTATTGGCGCCCTCGTTGACCAGCATGGCGTCGGGGCGCTCCTTGACGATGGTGCGCAGCACGCCGAGCGCGCCGTGATAATCCATCGGCACGTTGTTGTTCATCAGACGCGGCGCCATCTTGGCGACGTTGTCCTCGCGCTTCTTGGAGACAGCCGCAACCCAGTCGGCCGGCGGCGCCGGCCACTTGGCGCCCATGCCCTCCAGCAACTCGCCGACGCAGGAACCAATATCGCCGACCACCGGCGCCACGATCTCGACGTTCGAGTCCATTTCCTTAGGCTCGATGTCAACTTGAATGAACTTCTTCGGCGCTTCGCCCCAGGTCTTGCCCTTGCCATGCGACAGCAGCCAGTTGAGCCGCGCGCCGATCAGCATGACGACGTCGCTATCCTTCAGCACGGTCGAGCGCGCAGCGCCCGCGCACTGCGGATGAGTGTCGGGCAATAGGCCCTTGGCCATCGACATCGGCAGGAACGGCACGCCGCTCTTTTCCACCAGCGCCTTCACGGCATCGTCGGCCTGCGCGTAGGCCGCGCCCTTGCCGAGGATAATGAGCGGACGCTTCGCGGACTTCAGCACGTCGAGCGCGCGCTTGATCGAGTCCGGCGACGGGATTTGCGCAGGGGCCGGATCGATGACCTTGACCAGCGACTTGCGGCCCTTTTCGGCGTCGATCACCTGGCCGAACAATTTGGCCGGCAGGTCGAGATAAACACCGCCCGGACGGCCCGACACCGCGGCGCGGATCGCGCGGGCGAGACCGATGCCGATGTCCTCGGCGTGCAGCACGCGATAGGCCGCCTTGCACAGCGGCTTGGCGATGGCGAGCTGGTCCATCTCTTCGTAGTCGCCCTGCTGAAGGTCGACGATCTCACGCTCGGAAGATCCCGAAATCAGTATCATCGGGAAACAGTTGGTGGTGGCATGCGCGAGTGCGGTCAGGCCGTTGAGAAAGCCCGGCGCCGAGACGGTGACGCAGACGCCCGGCTGCTTGGTCAGATAGCCGGCGATCGAGGCCGCGTAGCCGGCGTTCTGCTCGTGACGGAACGACAGGACGCGCAGGCCTTCGGCCTGCGACATGCGCAGGAAATCGGTGATCGGGATGCCGGGAACCGCGTAGAGCGTCTTAATGCCGTTGAGCTTGAGCGCGTCAATGATCAGATTGAAACCGTCGGTCAGTTCCTGTTCGGTTTCCGCCGCGCTTTTCACCGCTGCTTCGGCCATCGTTTCTACTCCCCTTCTTCTTCCCTTTTGCTCGTCAGTCGCTGCTCACTCCGAGCGCGACGCGGGCTTTCCAATTCGTGAAGCTCAGTCGAGATAATGGGCGAATTTGGCGACGTGGTCGGCAAGGCCCAGCGCGTGATCGCGCACCAGTTGCTCGGCACGCTTGGTGTCGCGCGCCTCGAGCGCCTCGATGATCGCCATGTGATCCTTGATCGAACGGTCGGCACGATCCTTCTCGCCGATAGTTGTGCGGCGGATCATGCGCATATGCGTGAACAGGTTGGCCGCCAGATCAATCAACACCTGATTCTTGCTGAGCCGGATGATGGTCTGGTGAAATTCGATGTTGGCGTCGGAATATTCGTCGAGATGCGCGCGCAATCCGCCGTCGATGAAGGCGGCGAACATGTCGCGCAGGCTTTCGATTTCGTCGTCTGTCGCCGCGATGGTGATGAGCCGCGCCGCCATGCTTTCCAGCGCCGCCCAGGCGGTGATCATCTCGATCACCTCCTGCTTGGTCTTGCGCACGACATAGATGCCGCGGCGCGGCACCGAGCGGACGAAGCCTTCGCTTTCGAGCTGGGCCATGGCCTCGCGCACCGGCGTGCGGCTGATGCCGAAGTCCTGCGCCAGCTTGCGCTCGTCGAGGCGGATATCGTCGCGGCTGTGATAGACGTCCATCGCCACGATAGCATTCTTCAGCGCCGCGTAGGCCTTGTGCTTGAAGCTCGGCGACTCCTCGATCGGTGCCAAATTTGGCCGCGGCGACACGGAAGTCGCGCGAGCCATGCTGCCGGCCCGGCTGCGGGGAGAAACGTTGCGGGGACTGACGCCTTTGGTGCTCATGACCGGCTGCTTACCGTGCTGGTATACAATATGCCAGAGGGTGGATTGGGCCGCAACAACTTGTCATGCTGCGGTGCGATATCGGCCCTCGTTTCATTCCCAGTTCTGGCCGCCACACCGACCTGGCGTGGCGGCCAATTTCTTCTGCGGCTCGATGTCCGGGCGATGCGCCCGATCAAGATCAGCCGCGGGCCATGGCGCGAATGCGCATCGGCTTGAGCACGAACAGCGCCATCACGGCCGCGATCACGTTGAGGATCGCTGCCGCGACGAACACCGCATGCCAGGTGCCGGTGGCCTCCGTCAGGATGCTGGAGAACGGCACCAGCAGCGCGGCGGTGCCCTTCGCCGTGTACAGCAGACCGTAGTTGGTGGTCGCGAACTTGCGGCCGAAGATGTCCGTCGCCGTGGCCGGGAACAGCGAATAGATCTCGCCCCACGCGAAGAACACGAGGCCGGACAGGATCACGAAGTACAGCGGGTTGTTCGCGAGATAGAACAGCGCGTAGATACCGATGCCTTCGAGCAGAAAGGCGACGAACATCGTGTTCTCGCGACCGATATTGTCCGAGACCCAGCCGAAGAACGGACGGCAGACACCGTTGAGCACCCGGTCGATCGACAACGCGAAGGTCAGCGCCGGCAACGTCAGGCCGAGGATCGAGACCGGCACGCCGGCGACGTTGAAGTCCTTGGCGATCGGCGCGAGCTGCGCCGTCGCCATCAGGCCGCCGGCACCGACCATGACAAACATCAGATACATCACCCAGAACACCGGCGCCTTGATGGCTTCCTGCGGCGTATAATCGCGGCGCGACTGGGCGACCGCGGCCGCCGCCGGGGTATCGCCGGCCTGCGGCGCGCGCAGATACAGCGAAACGATGACGACGATCAGGCCCTGGCCGAGACCGAACCAGAGAAACGCAGCCTGATAGCCACTGGTCGCAATCATGTTGGCGATCGGGATCACGGTGAGCGCCGAGCCGGCGCCGAATCCGGCGGCCGTCAGGCCGGCCGCAAGACCGCGACGATCGGGAAACCACTTCAGCGCATTGCCGACCGAGGCGCCATAGATCACGCCGGCGCCGATGCCGCCGATCGCCGCGCCGAGATAGAGCATGAAGAGCGAACTGGCGATCGAATTGATGTACCAGGCGACGGCGACCAGGACGCCCGAGCCGCACACCATCAGCTTCGGTCCGAACCGGTCGATGAGATAGCCTTCGATCGGAACGAGCCACGTTTCGGTCAGAACGAAGATCGTGAAGGCGACCTGGATGGCCGCCCGGCCCCAGTGATATTTCTGATCGATCGGACTGACGAATAACGTCCAGCCATATTGCAGGTTGGCGATCATCACCATGCAGATGATGCCGGCGACGAGCTGAGCCCATCGCGCACCTTCGGATACGCGCACCACGCTTGGCGCGCTCGCCACTTGAGTCATTGGGTGTTCTCCCTACCAGGGCAATTTCGCTCGATGCGGAAATTGCTTGTCGACGCACGGCTTGTTGCTTGCCGCTGGTATAAAGTATTACGCGACGGCGCGAGGCCCGCCCCTTAATTCCATATAAATAATGGACATACGTCATAGGGCTGCATCAACGCTGGTAGAAGAGAACTCCAATCACTCCGCCGGGCGCGGCTCTCCGGCCGAACCGAAAATCTTGACCCAGGTGTTCTGAATGATGGGCCAGAACAACGCGATCAAGCCGAGCGTCATGATCGCCGAGACGAGACCGGTCGACCAGAACACGCTGAACGAACCTTGCGAGCCGAGCAGCGACTGGCGGAACGATTCCTCCGCCTTGTCGCCGAGCACGATGGCAAGCACCATCGGCGCCAACGGATAGTTCGTCTTCTTCATCAGGTAGCCGGCGATGCCGAACACCACCATCATGACGACGTCGAACGTGTTGTTGTGCACCGTGTAGGCGCCGATGGCGCAGAACACCAGAATGACTGGCGCGATGACGCTGAACGGAATGCGCAGGATCGCGGCGAACATCGGTACGCAAGTCAAGACGATGATGAGGCCGACGATGTTGCCCATGTACATCGAGGCGATGAGGCCCCAAACGAAATCCTTCTGTTCGGTGAACAGCAGCGGTCCGGGCTGCAGGCCCCAGATCAGCAGGCCGCCGAGCAGCACGGCCGCGGTCGGCGAACCGGGAACACCGAGCGAGATCATCGGCAACAGAGCCGAGGTGCCGGCAGCATGCGCCGCGGTCTCCGGCGCCACCACGCCTTCGATTTCACCGGTGCCGAAGAAACGGCCGCGCTTGGAGATGCGCTTGGCGATGCCGTAGCTCATGAATGAGGCGGGTGTCGCGCCGGCCGGGCTGATGCCCATCCAGCAGCCGATCAGGCAGGAGCGCAGCGACAGCATCCAGTAGCGCGGCAGCTCGGCCCAGGTGTTGAGAACCACCTTCATGTTGAGCTTGGCCGTCTTGCCGCGGAACGACAGTCCCTCCTCCATGGTCAGCAGGATTTCGCCAATACCGAACAGACCAATGACGGCGATGAGGAAGTCGAAGCCGTTCAGCAGGGATTCAAAGCCGAAGGTCAGACGCAACTGCCCCGTCATCTGATCGAGGCCGACCGCGCCGAGGCCGAAGCCAAGCATCATCGAGGCGATGGTCTTGAAGGGCGGCTCCTTGGACAGGCCGACGAAGCTGCAGAACGCCAGGAAGTAGACCGAGAAGATTTCTGGCGGTCCAAATTCGAGCGCAAAGCTGGCCACCAGCGGCGCGACCAAAGTGATGACGATGACGGCGAACAGGGCGCCGACGAATGACGACGTGAAGGCTGCGGTCAGGGCTTCGCCGGCCTTGCCCTTCTGCGCCATGGGATAGCCGTCGAATGTAGTAGCCACCGACCACGGTTCGCCAGGTATGTTGAACAGGATCGACGTGATGGCGCCGCCGAACAATGCGCCCCAGTAGATACATGACAGCATGATGATCGCCGAGGTCGGCGACATCGAGAAGGTCAGCGGCAACAGAATGGCGATGCCGTTGGCGCCGCCGAGACCGGGCAGCACGCCGACGATGACGCCGAGGACGATGCCGACCACCATCAGCACCAGATTGTATGGCTGGGCGACTACCGCAAAGCCGTGAAACAGATTGCCGATGTCTTCAAGCATGATTGAGTTCTTTCGCCTTCACAGAAGCGCTTCGTTTGCGTGGTTCTCGTCGTGGACTTCTAGAAGCCCAGCGCAGCTTCCAGGGGTCCTTTCGGCAACGGTACGAGGAACCAGATTTCGAAAGTGACGAAAGTGACGATCGGCAGGCCGACCGCAACGGCGGCGACGATCAACCAGTTGTATCGGCCGAACCAGCGCATGAAGAGCGCGATCAGCAACGCCGAGGCGACATAGATCCCGATATAGGGAACCACCACCGCGTAGATCGACGTGGGCACCAGAACCTGCATAACTTTGGCAAGCTGACCCCAGGTCGCAAAGGTTGCACCGTCGTCGGCATGGCGCAGCGTCGTGACGATGTTGACGGCGCAGGAAATCAGAACAATCACGCTGATATAGAAGGGGAAGAAGCCGGCGCGCGGACCTTCCGCGGCCCAGCCGATACCAACTTGGAGACTGCCAATGACGCCGATGATAGCGATGACCGCCATCAGAACCGCGACCCCGATCTCCATGCCACGATGAGACGGGCCGGATCCGGCGGCTTCTTCTACGTTGTGCGTCATTTCACCCTCACGTCGCTGGAGCAGGAACCGACGCCGCAGTTGCGGCGCCGGTCTTTTTTGTCAGTCCGTCGGTGTCAGTTGGTCTTGGCCAGGAAGCCCGCCGAACGCATCAGCTCTTCATGCGTCTTTTCGGCGGCGGCGACCCACTTGACGTATTCGTCGCCGGTCATGAACGACTGGTTGAAGGCACCGTCGCTCATCAGCTTCTTCCACTCCGGCGTCTCCCGGACCTTCTTCATAAGGTCGACGTAATAGGCGACCGCATCGTTGCTGATGCCCGGAGGCGCGAAGAAGCCGCGCAGCATCAGATATTCGACGTTGAGCCCCGCCGATTTGCAGGTTGGGATCGAGTCCCAAGCCAGATCACCGGCGATCTTGTCGTGATAGTCGAGCTTCTTGTCGTCGAACACGCACAGCGGACGAAGCTTGCCGGCGCGCCAGTGGGCCACCGCTTCGATCGGATTGTTGACCGACGAGTCGATGTGGTTGCCGACGAGCTGAACGGCCACCGCGCCGCCGCCTTTATAAGGAATGTAGGTCATCTTCTTGCCGGTCGCCTTTTCAAGCGCGACCGTGATGATCTGGTCTTCCTGCTTCGAGCCCGTGCCGCCCATCTTGAAGGTGTTATCGGGCTTGGACTTGATGTCGTCGACGTAGTCCTTGGCCGTCTTGTAAGGCTTGCCGGCATTCACCCAGAGGATGAATTCGTCGAGCGCCATCATGGCAACCGGCGTCAGGTCCTTCCAGTTGAACGGAATGCCCGTGGCCATGGGCGTGGTGAAAAGGTTCGACAGCGTGATGATCAGCTTGTGATCGTTGCCCTTCGAATTCTTCACGTCGAGGAAGCCCTCGCCACCGGCGCCGCCCGACTTGTTGATCACCACCACCGACTGCTTCGACAGATTGTGCTTGGTGATGATGCCCTGGACGGCACGCGCCATTTGATCCGCGCCGCCGCCGGTGCCCGCGGGCACGATGATCTCGATGGGGTGGCTCGGCTCCCAGGCCTTTGCCGGGGCGGCAGACAGTGCGATTGCGCCGCTAGCGATAGCGGCGGTACCTATTGTCAGAACTTTGTTGGCAACAGACATCTAAGCCTCCCTGTTCGTTTGTGCGCGGCCGATCTTGTCGTCGGCTCTGTTATTCCTGCAAGCTCGGTTGCTGCAGCCGCCACTCTCGCTTTGGCGTATATTATACATTATACCAATACAAATTCCGGCGACCTGCAAGCGGAATCGGCCCGTCGGCACAGGTGCAACCGCAGCAAAAAACGCTGCAACGCAAAATTTCGAAGCGAGAAGAATGTCGGCGCCGCTGGCCGATGATGCCTTGACGCGCAGAAATCGCGCCCCTGCAATAGAGACGCCGACACGCTGTGCAGCAGTCAGGCCTTCAGTCGTCAGAGGCGTCGTCGGCCGCCCTCTAGGCGAGCGGACGAGCCTCGACTCCTCAGCAGCAGCGCATCACCGCCAATCGGCGACGCGATGCAACTCACTGGCGTTCAAGATCGTGAGCGAACGCCCGCTAATCTCGATCATGCCGGCGCGCTGCAACTCACCAAGAATCTTGCTCACATGGACCGGCGTCAAACCGGTCGCATCGGCAATATGGCGCTGCCGCAGCGGAAAATCGAAAGTCTGGGTGCGCACCAGCGAGCGTTTAGCGACCTTTTCCGACAGCCGCAGGATCAGGCGGGCAATGCGCTCATCCGCCCGGCGGCGGCCCAGATCGAGGGCGAGTTGGTCGGCACGCGCCTTGGCTTCGCTCCACAGCGTAAACAGCCGTTCGAGCAGATCAGAGCGGCCGAAGAGCAATTCCTTGATCTCATGACGCTTGAATTTGCGGTATGTCACTTCCGTGATCGCCTCGACCGTATGACCGGACAATGGCGCCAACAGGCTGCCAACCGAAACGATATCGCCAGGCAATAAGAATGAAATGACCTGCCGCCGCCCGTCCGGCAGCGCGATCGACGACATCGCCCAGCCGCTGCAGACGATCGGCACGAACTCGGACCACTCCTTCGGGTGCAGGATCAGCCGGCGGGCCGGAATGGTGTGCAGCGTGCCAGCGATCGGCAAGGCTCCATTGCCGGCATCCGCCTCTTTCGACATGCCGCCGCAAAGCAAATTGTGCACCGGGCACAGGCTGCAGGCGGTGTCACACGATACCGCGCACATGGCCGTCGATGTGCTTTGCTCGATGCTCCGGAGCGATCCTGGGGAACCGGCCAAAACGTCTGCGACAACTTGCCCGGCGAGATAGCTTGGCGTGTCTTGCAGGGCGCCGGCTGACGAATTGACGGCGTTCTTGGTTGCGAGGTTGGTCACGGTTCGGCACCCTCGATTGGTGGTAACGCGAGCATTTACACGCTAACAATACAACCGCGGATAGTCCCAATTACAAATTAAACGTTCACATCCGTAGCATTGCAACGCAACAACGAAGTTGAGAGCGAATCACTTCTGTCAACCTAAGAGTGAACATACGTGTTCTACATATAGTGTACAGTAGAAATGCAATAACCTAGATTACTGGTCGCTACCGACACACCGCAAATACAGTCGAATCCTCGTTTCCGAGCGGCCTTGGCTCATTTCATTATTGCGGCAAAGCCCAGACGCCTCGGCGGCCCCGTTTCGCGCGAAGGTTGAGCCCGGCTCAAACCCGGTCGAAATACGGCCTCGTTTGTTATTCCAGTTTGTCATTCTTATCGACGAAATGCGTTAACGAGCCGTTATCCTGAATCGGCAAAATTGAGGGCGCTATCAGGATTCCATGACGCAGGATTAGGCGACGGTTCGGCGCACGCGATCTATGGCCTCCCAACCGAACGCCGAACCGCGGTCATCCGTTCGACCGCTCAAGGCCGGGAATGAAAAACTCGACGATTAATCTGCGCGACCTGCTGATCCTCGTCGCCGACCCGAATCCTTACCTGCGACGGGTCGTCAACGGCATGCTTCGCGGCTTCGGTGCCAACAAGGTCATGGAGGTCGACAACTCGACCGGCTTGTTTCAAGCGCTTTCGAGTCAAAAGGTCGACATTCTGTTATGCGACATGCGCTTGCCGCCGCATGGCGGCTTGAAGCTCACGCGCACGATCCGGCGCAATGCCGACAATGAGAATCGCACCATTCCGATCCTGCTGATGTCGAGCGACACCAGCGAATCCACGGTTAAGAATGCACGCGACGCTGGCGCCAATATCGTCGTCGCAAAACCAATGTCGCCAAGCGGGCTTTATGATAGGCTTGGGTGGATCGTCTTCAATCCACGGCCCTTCGTCGACTGTGCGACTTATTTCGGACCGGACCGGCGCTTCAAGATCGAGGGCTATCCGGGCGGCGTCGGTCGGCGCAAGGGCGACAAGGTGATCGAGGTCGGGGCCGAAGCCGGGCCGTCTCTCGGTCAGGACGATATCGACAGCCTCTTTTCGAATGCACGTTCAGGACAAGACTGATGGCGAACAAGCAGGGCGACTCGGAAGCCACGATCTTCTTCGCCGACACCCGCTTCGAACGGATGGCGCGGCGGCCTGGCGGCGTCAGCCGCGAGGAAGCCCTTGAGCGCGCGCAGAATGCCGTCGAAGAACTGAAGACCGATTTCACCGGCTGGATCGACCAGCAATACAGCGAGCTCAGCGCCAGCCTGGCCGATATTGCGAAGGATCCCAGCGACAAGGACGCGCTGGAGCGCGCCCACCAGAAATGCGCCTATCTGCGCGATGTCGGCAGCACTATGGGCTACACACTGGTGACCTTCGTTGCCAGGACCTTGTGCGACATCCTCGACGCCTATATCGCGGGCGCGCCATTCGACAAGGACGTCACCGACTGCCACATGGATGCGTTCCTTTTGGCTCGTACCGACGAATACCGCCACCGCCGCCCCGAAGAAGTACCGGAATTGGCCAATGGCTTGTTGCGGGTCGTTGAAGTGGCAAGCATCGTGCCGCCGACCTGGCCCAAAGACTGAATCCAATCACTGGATCCAAGGACTGAGCCGGCCGCATCCGGAGCGCCGCGTCAGACTCGCACGTCGGATTTGATCGTCAACCTTGGCGGCGGCTTCGCTGGAACGCAATCACCTGCGCGGCTGTTTCCGGCTTCATCTTGTTGAAGATCGTCCGACAGCTTTCCACAGTGTCGGCGGCGAGGCCGCCCCGTCCCGCGCACAGCATCAGGATGGCGCGCGCGGTCGCCCATGACAGATTCATCATCTTGGCGACAAGCAGGATCGGCTCCACGCGATCGAGAACCATGGCCCGCTCGACCAACGTGAACGGCAGATCGCCGAGTACGGAGAGCGCCACCGCCGTTTCCTCGAACTTGCCGGCCCGCGCGAATGCGTCGATGTCGCGTTCCGACAGGTTGTTCGAACGCTTCATGTTTTCGATCAGATCGCGGGCCGCCGTGTAATCGCGCGACATCGCCGCCTGCTGCTGGATGTCGATGGCGATCCGGTCGACCACGGCCTCGACATGGGCGGCAATCTCCGGATGCGCACTTTGCAGCGCGACGCGCACGGCCTGGGAAGCCGTCGAGAGCAACCGCAGGAAGTGTTGACGGGGAATCTCCGGCCGCGAACCGACCGTCCGCGCCAGTTCCTCATCGCCCTCCGAGCGCTTAACCAGACGCAGGTAGCCCACGTCAGAGAACCTGGCGCCGCTATTGCGCGCTACATTGAGCGCCACATCACGGTCGCCGCGTTCGACCAGGACGTCGGTCACGGTCTCGGGGATCTCCTTGCGGTTGGAGATCGCCATCAGGTGCGGCTGGCTCTTGGTGCGCGCGGTTTCGACAAGAGAGGCGTTATCGATCCGCTCGGATTCGGCCAGAACCGGCCCGGCCACCGAAATGTCGTCATCCATTGCCAGCGCGCGGATCACGCCGACCGGCGCATTCGGAACCGATTTCAGTCGATCGGCCAAAGCCGCGCGTGCCGACGTCTCGATGTTGACCATGAGGTTCTGGAACACCCCGTCGAAC
>JAFECJ010000063.1 GCA_018242205.1 Pseudomonadota bacterium | reverse complement strand
TCGTGCTCGGCCCGCGCTTCGAGGAGAACTTCCGCCGCGCCATGCTGATCTCGCGCGGCGACATACTCGTCTTCCTCAAGCATCCGATCAGCCTGACCTTCATCTTGATCGCGGTCGGGCTGATCGTGATGCAAATCTATCTGCGGCTGCGTCAGCCGAAGATGATCGCGGAGGAAAGGGCGATCGAGGCCGAGATCGACAAGACCGCGCCGGCCGAGCCCTGACGAAAAGCGCGCGCCGGTCACGCCGGCGCGCGAACGGTCGCGGCGCTGGCGAAGCGCGCCGCCGCGGCTTACCATCGCCCGAGTTCCGAATCGTGAAGGAGCCGGCCGATGGGAGCGTTGTTCGACGCCATCTTTTACGTGATCACCGCACCGCTGCGGCTGTTCGGCCGTTCCCGCCTCGTCCGCGTGATCGTCGGCGCGGTCGTCGTCATCGCGCTGTTCTTTGCCGCCACCTTGTGGGCGCTCGACCGTTTCTTTCCCGCCAGTGAAACGAACCGCATCGCCGCCCAACTGAAGCCGCTGCCGCCGTTGCCGCCCTTGTCGCGGCAGTCCTACGTCATCGCCCCGGTGGCGATCTCGATCGACGCCATCCAGCGCGCCATCGAGGCGTCGGCGCCGCGCAGTTTCAGCCAACGCTCCAACCAGAGCATCTCCGGCGTGCTGCAAAAGGCCGACCTCGGCCTCAACATCAATCGCGGCAACATCGCGGTGAACGGCCGCGCCGGTGAACTTACGGTCGCCACGCCGCTCACCGGCACGCTGCATGTCGCCGGCCAGCTCGGCGCCGTGGCCGGCAACGTCATCGGCGGCACCGCCGGCGGTATCGCCGGGGCGCTGGGCGGCCTGCTCGGCGGCTCGAACCTCGGCAACGATCTCAACAAGGCGATCGGCGGCCTCGCCGGCAAGACGCTCGACCAGAACATCGAACTGCGCAGCCAAGTGGTGGTGCACTCGCGCCCGACCTTCGCCGCCAACTGGCGGCTACAGCCGAACCTGTCGGCGCAGGTGACGCTTGCCGACACCGCGGTGCAGATCGCCGGCATCAAGATCAACATGGCCGGCGAGGCGAAGCCCCTGATCGAGCAACAGGTCAACCAGCAGGTCGCCAATTTCGAAGGCCGCATCCGTAACGATCCGATGATCGAGCAGGCGGCGCGCGAGCAGTGGGCCAAGATGTGCCGCTCGATTCCGCTCGGCGGCGGCAACACCGGATTGCCCGAGTTGTGGCTGGAGATGAAGCCGGTACGCGCCGCCGCGGCGCAGCCGCAGATCGACGCCAGAAACATGACGCTCGCGATCGGCGTGATGGCGCAGACGCGCATCACGCCGCAGGCGACCAAGCCCGCCTGCCCGTTCCCGCAACAGCTCGAACTGGTGCCGCCGATGGAGAACGGCAAGCTCGTGGTCGGCCTGCCGATCGACGTGCCCTTCACCGAGCTCAACAAGCTAATGAACGCCCAGCTCAAGGGCCGTCGCTTTCCCGACGACAAGAATGCGCCGGTCGAGGTCGAGGTGCTGAAAGCAAGTCTCGCCGCCTCCGACGACCGCCTGCTGATCTCGCTGCACGTCAAGGCGCACGAGCGCAAGAGCTGGTTCGGCTTCGGCGCGCAGGCCGATGTCGCGATCTGGGGCCGGCCGAAGCTCGATCCCAAGACGCAGATCCTGCGGCTGACCGACGTGTCGCTCGCGGTCGAATCGGAGGCGGCGTATGGCCTGCTCGGCACCGCGGCGCGCGCGGCGATGCCCTATCTGACGCAGGCGATCGCCGACAACGCGGTGATCGACCTGACGCCTTTCCTCGACGACGCCAAGAAGAAGATTGGCGCCGCACTGGCCGACTTCCGCCACGCCGGCAACGGCGTCACGGTCGATACCTCGATCGACAGTCTGCGGCTCGACGGCATCGCCTTCGACAGCAATGTGCTGCGCGTCATCGCCGAGGCCGAAGGCAAGGCCAAGGTGGCGGTGACGGAGTTGCCGCGGCTGTGAGAGCGCACGCGCGGCAGTTGCAGTTCGACCGCGTCGCGGAGCCGGCCTCGCCGGGGCGGGCTCATCTTGTTTATTTGATCGGCAGCCCGACTTTGCTCTACAAACCTCGGCGGATGAGGTTACGGAGGGCTAGATCCATGATTCGCAAGTTTGGCGCTTTGGCTGTCGTTCCAGCCGTCGTGGCGTTGCTCGCTTTGTTGCCGGTGCCGCAGGCGGCGGCGCAGAACAATACCCTCGGCGGCGCGATCATCGGCGGCGGTATCGGCGCGATCGTCGGCGGCGCGGCAACCGGCAAGGCCGGCGGCGCTGTCGCCGGCGGCATCATCGGCGCCGCTGCCGGCGCCGCGATCGGTTCGCAGATGGAGCCGCGCGGCCGCTACTACTGGTACGAGGGCCGCTGCTGGCGCAAACATCGCGATGGCAGCTATCACCGCGTGTCGCGGGATTACTGCTACTGAGCTGAAGCTGGCGCGTTAGCGCGCCGCTTCCGTGCGGACATGCACGACGGCGACGTCGTCGGCATAGACACGCTTCCACTCCGGCATGCGGTCGAGCAAGCCGATCGCCGGCGTGCCGGTCGCCAGCATGGTGACGTCGATCTTGCGGCCGGCGAGCAGATGATCGAAGGCGGCGACATCCTTGAGGTTCACCGCCGCGTCATAGCGCAGGAAGAAGTCGGCGCCATAAAGTTCGGTGCGGCCGTCGATATACGGCCGCACGCCTTGGGCGATCAGATAACCGCCGAAGTCGTATGAGTTCAAAAGATGTGTCCGGCCCGACGCCTTGACCGCCTCGGTCGCGGCGGCCGGCGTCACGATCGCACGCGGCATGTAGTGCAACACCGGCGGCAGCAGCAAGGTCGCCAGCAGCGCCAGCGCGCCGAGCCCGGCCATCAGCGGCAGGGCCAAGCCCCTTGCCTCAATGCCCCTCGCCTTAATGCCTCTCGCCTCATCGTCGCGCGCGCCGAGTTGCGCCGCCAGCGGCGCGGCAGCGAACAACGGCGCGATCAGTCCGAGCATCTCGCCGTTGCGCGACTGACTCAGCGCCATGTGCAGGAGCCCGAGCACGACCAGGATGCGCACCGGCGGCAGCGTGATGCGCCGATAAAGCACGAAGCCGATGGCACCGAGCAGCACCAGTTCGAAGCCGCCGAGCTTGGCGAAGTTCTCCGGCCGCCATTCGCCGATCAGCGCCAGCGCCGGGCCGAGGCCGAGAATGCGCCGCGTCACCAAAATCGATTCCGGGCCGTAGGGCGTGACGCAGGCCGCGGCGAGCGCAGCGACACCGAACAGCGCCCAGCGCATCATGACGCGCACGCGCTCCGGCGCCGGCGCATGGATCAACGCTTCAAGCGCGACCGGCGCGATGAGGAAGATGCCGAAGGTGAAGCCGCCATGCAGGTTGGCCCACAGCGCGATCGGCGGCAGCAGCCACCACGACGGTATGCGCTTCTCATCGGCGGCGCGCACCAGCCCGGCCGCCCACAGTACCATCACCGGCAAGGCCAGCGCATGCGGCCGCGCCAGCATATGCGGCGCCGCCAGCACGAAGCCCGCCATCACCAGAGTGAGTGCCGGCAACGGCGCAAGCTGCCGCATCAGGTAATAGGTCAGCAGCCCGAAGGCGCTCGCAATGGCCAAGGCGCTCGCGGCGACGACACCGCTCCAACCGGCGGCGTGATACAGCGCGGCGAAAACGATCTGCGCCAGCCACTGGCTCGAGATCCAGGGTTCGCCGGCGAAGGTCCAGGAATAGACATCGACATGCGGCACCGCGCGATGCGCGATCATCCAGTCGCCGACCGCGATCTGCCAATAGGTGTCGGCATCGTTGAGGAGCTGCGTGCCGAGCGTGAGCAGCAGGACATAGAGCAGCACCGTCACCGCGACCGGCCACGCGATCTGTGCGGGCACGCGCGCGCCCAGGGGCGCGGCACGGTGAGCGTCGGCGGCGGGATAGACCACGGCAATGTCTCCGGAACCGGTCGAGCCGGATCGGGCCATTAAAGCCGCCAAGCGATAACCGAGGGTAAATGGCCGGTGGAACGCCCCGAAAACGTGCCGGATTCGGCTTGTTCAGATGTCGACGGCTCGGATTGACTTGGCAGGCCGCCGGCCTAGATTAGCCCCATTCCGAGGGGTGCCCGGCGCGTCCGGGCTGAGAGAGTCCCTTTGAACCTGATCCGGGTCATGCCGGCGAAGGGACAGGACGCCTTGATGCACACATCCTATTTTCTCGCGCGTCTGATTGGACCGGTGCAGGCCGTGCTGGCCATCGGCGTGCTGGCCAATCGCGACGTCTATCGCGAAGTAGCGCGGCAGGCGCTCGGCAATGGCGCGCTGGTGTCGCTGTCCGGCATCCTGGCGCTCACCGGCGGGCTCGCCATCCTCAACGCCCACCCGCGCTGGACGCCCGACTGGCGCAGCCTGATCACCTTCCTCGGCTGGCTGCTGTGCACGGTCGGCGTGTTCCGCATCTTCGCGCCCGACCTGGTGCGCTATCTCAACGTTCCGGCCAACTTCACCGCGATCACCATCGCCGCCATTCTGCTGCTCGTGTCGGGCGGCATCCTCACCTATCAGGGCTATGCGGCCGAGCCGCAGCGCCCGCGCAAGGAGACTTGATATGAACAAGCCCATCGCCCCGGCCGACCTCGCCACGCCGAAAGTCACCACCGGGCCGCTCCCCGCCTCGCGCAAGGTCTATTCACAGCCCGCCGCCGCGCCCGATCTGCGCGTGCCGATCCGAGAGATCGCGCTGTCGAAGGAATCCGGCGAAGCGCCGCTTCCGGTCTACGACACCACCGGTCCTTACACCGACAACGACGTCGCCATCGACGTCGAGAAAGGCCTCAAGCGCACCCGCATCGAATGGGTGAAGGAACGCGGCGGCGTCGAAGAGTACGAAGGCCGCCCGATCAAGCCGGTCGACAACGGCAACGTCTCCGGCAAACACCTCGCCCGCAACTTCCCCAACACGCCGAAGCCGTGGCGCGCCGTCGATGGCGCCCCGGTCACGCAATATGAATTCGCCAAGGCCGGCATCATCACCAAGGAGATGATCTACGTCGCCGAGCGCGAAAATCTCGGCCGCAAGCAGATGCTCGACCGCGCCAAGGCGGCGATCGCCGACGGTGAGAGCTTCGGCGCCAATGTCCCGGCCTTCATCACCCCGGAATTCGTGCGCGACGAAATCGCGCGCGGCCGCGCCATCATTCCGTCCAACATCAACCACGCCGAACTCGAGCCGATGATCATCGGCCGCAACTTCCTGGTGAAGATCAACGCCAATATCGGCAACTCGGCCGTCACCTCCTCGGTCGAAGAGGAAGTCGAGAAGATGGTGTGGGCGATCCGCTGGGGCGCCGACACAGTGATGGACCTGTCGACCGGCCGCAACATCCACAACACCCGCGAATGGATCCTGCGCAACTCGCCGGTTCCGATCGGCACCGTGCCGATCTACCAGGCGCTGGAGAAGGTCGACGGCGATCCGGTCAAGCTCGACTGGGAGGTCTACAAGGACACGCTGATCGAGCAGTGCGAACAGGGTGTCGACTATTTCACCATCCACGCCGGCGTGCGCCTCGCTTACGTACCGCTGACCGCCTATCGCGTCACCGGCATCGTCTCGCGCGGCGGCTCGATCATGGCCAAGTGGTGCCTGTCGCGGCACAAGGAGAGCTTCCTCTACGAGCGCTTCGAGGAAATCTGCGACATCATGCGCAAGTACGATGTCTCGTTCTCGCTCGGCGACGGCTTGCGCCCCGGCTCGCAGGCCGACGCCAATGACCGCGCCCAGTTCGCCGAACTGGAAACGCTGGGCGAGCTGACGCAGATCGCCTGGAAGAAAGGCTGCCAGGTCATGATCGAAGGCCCCGGCCATGTGCCGATGCACAAGATCAAGATCAACATGGACAAGCAGCTCAAGGAGTGCGGCGAGGCGCCGTTCTACACGCTCGGGCCGCTCACGACCGACATCGCGCCGGGCTACGACCACATCACCTCCGGCATCGGCGCCGCCATGATCGGCTGGTTCGGCTGCGCCATGCTCTGCTACGTGACGCCGAAGGAGCATCTCGGCCTGCCCGACCGCGACGACGTCAAGGAAGGCGTCATCACCTACAGGATCGCGGCGCACGCGGCCGACTTGGCCAAGGGCCACCCGGCCGCGCAACTGCGCGACGATGCTCTTTCAAGGGCGCGCTTCGACTTCCGCTGGGAGGACCAGTTCAATCTCGGGCTCGATCCCGACACCGCGCGCGCCTATCACGACGAGACGCTGCCCAAGGAAGCGCACAAGGTGGCGCATTTCTGCTCGATGTGCGGCCCGAAGTTCTGCTCGATGAAGATCACGGCCGACGTGCGCGAGTATGCGGCGAGCTTGGGCGATAACGAGAAGTCCGCCCTTGGTTTGGACGCGGCTCAGGCCGGCATGAAGGAGATGTCGGACAAGTTCAACGCGATGGGGCAGCAGGTTTATGTGGATGCGGACAAGGTCAAGGCGCCGCACACCACCGCGCTGCAGTCGGAAGCGGAGCACCAAGCGAAGAATGCCAAGCTCGTCAAGGAAAGCAACAAGGCGTTCTAGGCTGGCTTGTCCGCCGAAGCGCGACTTGCCCGCCGTAGCTCGCTTGCGAGCGAAGGCGGGAGCGAAGGCGGATGAAGGAGAGTAATAGAGCGCTATCGTAAGACGGCGCTCAACGCTCTCTCCGTTCGTCCCCGCGAAAGCGGGGACCCAGTTCTTTGCCTGGACCTGAAGGCCGGGTCTTGCTTGTGCGAAGCCGGCAAAATCCTTCGCCGTTCACGCTCGATCCGTGCCGGGCCAATCGCGATGCCTACTTGTTACACGGCAATGTTGTAGCTATAATTTTTTTGCCATATCGATGCGATATTGCCGCCAGGAGGAATCTACGATCATAGGAATGACGCTGGCTGTCGCGAGCGCCGTCGCTTTGCTGTTGACCAACGCCGACTTGGTTTTGGCCGACACGGCAACTAAGCAAATAACGGCAAAAACATCGACGAGCAGGAATTCAGGCAGCAATGATCCCGCTACTAAAAAGGAATAGGAAGTTCGCTTTCGCGCCCATAAGGCCTTTTACCCGCTTACGAAGCAGAAGCACGATCCGAACGGCAACAAATAGATTGGACCGGGGCAAGGTCCAGGCGCCGTGCACCACCGCGCTGCAGTCTGAAGCCGAGCGCCAGACGAAAAACGTGGGGCTGGTGAAGCAGATCAAAAGGGCGCTGTAGGAACGATTTAATGAGGGGGAAAATCCTATGGGAGTAAATCTGCCACTTTGTATGGCGTTAGTACGCCTAGTTAACGACGGTACGAGCGTGACGGTGTACGACGGGAAGGTACCAGTTTCCGGATACATTATTGCTTGTCCCTTTCCCTTCCCGCAGCAAATTCTTCACGGATTGAATGTCACCGTAACCCTCAGCAACGCGGGTCCTACGATCCTAAATCCGGGGGAGGCTATCGGCGTAGACAATGCGACGAAGATTGACGTTAAAGCCGCCGGCCAAATGGTGCCCGTGGCCGTCTGTCTTTTCTACACAGGCTCGGCCCCTATCGCCGAAACTTGACCCGTAGGGCCGATTGGCGAAGCGTAATCCGTCAGTCTTCATTTTGCCAATCGTCGCGTCCCAAAGGCGGGTTCTGCCTTTGCCTAGTCCGCCCGTTCACCACCTCAGAAAATAGTTGACTACTAAGGAAATGCAATCTTAAGCTGAAAGTGAGGGCGCCAAGTCATTCGAGTCCGGATCAGGTCCGGAGGGAGAGTGACATGGCCACTCCAAGCAAGCAGCAATGACGCCCGCAAAAGGTCGAAAGACTCGACTCAGGCGGAAACGGAGGCTGATTGACTGGACACGGTACCCAAGAGCTGCGGGAGAATTCCTATCTGGATTCGCCAACGGCTTGAGGAAATCGGCAAGATCATCGTCGATTGATTGGCGAGTGATTTTGATTGTTGTGCTGATTATAGTGTTCGCGAAAGCGAATATCGTAATCAATGTCAACGTGGACAGGCTCTGCGTTCATTGTGATTCCCGTCGTGGTCTCGTGGTGGAGACGCAGGATAGGCCCGTAGGTCTATTTAATTAGGCCCCAAGCGAGCCCTCCAACGTGGAGGGCCTTTTCCGGGATAACCGTTTCTGGACGCGGTCCCCCCGGATAAGATGACTAGGCGCTCTCACCTTGAGCCCTCTTTGGACGGTCTTATTATTTAGTAAGCAAGTAGCCTGGACGCGGCGTAGCGAAATCCGGGGCTGATCAAGCCGTGCTTAACTCCGCATTTCGCTTCACTCATACGGCTACACCCTCACCCCGCCTTCAGCTTCCGCGCCTTCCGCAAATCCGCGTTGATGCGCGTCTGCCAGCCCTCGCCCGTCTTGCGATAGGCGGCGAGCACATCGGCATCGAGCCGCAGCTTCACCGCCTGCT
Source organism: Pseudomonadota bacterium (assembly GCA_018242205.1). Classification (GTDB taxonomy): domain Bacteria; phylum Pseudomonadota; class Alphaproteobacteria; order Rhizobiales; family Xanthobacteraceae; genus Pseudolabrys. The sequence continues at coordinate 3,406 of JAFECJ010000063.1, read as the reverse complement.
TGGGGCTCGGCAAAGGCGGCCGTCCGCGCCGGATGATCCTGTCGCCCTCGCGGATTTCCGCCCGGTCGAAAAACTCTTCGGTCAAAAGCGGCGCGTCGTCAGGATCGACCCATGCGGCTTTTCCAGACTTTTTCCTCTTTGGCATGACAATGTCTCATCGAGATGATGTGGCGCGCCTCGTTGCGCGGCGTCCAGACGATCACCACCAGACGCCCGTCGAGGCGGCCTGCGCTGATGAACCGCGCCTCGCCGTAATCGAAACGCTCGTCGGCAATGGTCGCCGTCAGGCCGGCGAACACGTCGCCGGCTCGGGCGAAATCGAGCCCGCGATGCTTCAGCACAAGATCGCGCTTCGACGGATCGAAGGTGATCTCCATTTAATTATTGTACCCCCAATAATTAGGCGGGGTCAAGAAGCCCCTACTTCCCCGCCACCTTCCTCAGCGCCGCATTGATCCGCTCCTGCCAGCCCGGGCCGTCGGCTTGGAAGAAATCCAGGACGTCGCGGTCGAGACGCAAGGTCACCTGCTCCTTGGCGCCGGGAATGGACGGCGCCGCCGGCGGCAGCTCCGCTGGCTTGGTGGTCGCCTTCTTGAAAGCCTTCTCGGCTTCGCTGCGGGAATCGCGGAAGGGTGTGCGTGCCATGGGTGGAGGATAGCACAGGGTGCGGGGTTCGGGGGGCCTGCCTCTCTGACCCCCGCCAAGGGCGGGTGACGACGCCGAAGCCGGTGTGACCCAGGTCACACGCCGCGCCGCGCCATCCCGCTAGGGTCGGTCACCGTCATGGCCGCATTCCGGGGAGACGTTCGATGAAACCTTTCGCCGCGCTGGTCCTCGCCATGGGCGCGCTCCTCGCGCCGGCGCTCGCCGCACCCGCTTCGGCCCAGAGCGCAGCCCATGCCGACAAAGCCAGCATCGAGAAGATGAACGCCTATGTCGGCTGCATCAACCGGCTGTCGGAGCGCGCCTATAGTTCGCGCGCGCGCTATTTCAGTTGGGTCAAGGCCAAAACCGGCCCGACCGGCAAAGAGCGCATCATCTACGGCCTCTACACCATCTACGATACATCCGACTGCCGGAAGAACGTCGCCAAGGCCAACGCGCTGGAGCCGCACGATGCCGGCCTCGAGGCCGCGGCCACGGCTTACGCCGCCGCCGTCGGCGCGCTCGAGCCGCTGCTCAAGGAAGCCGACGATTATTACACGCAGGAGAATTACAAGGATGACAAGATGGCCAAGGGCAAGGCGCTGCACCCGAAGCTGGTCGCGGCCTGGGACGCCTTCGCCGGCGCCGACCAGAAGCTGCGCGGCGAGGTCGAGGCCATCAACGACAGGCGCGCGCTGGAGAAGCTCGCCGCGATCGAGCAGAGCGAGGGCCGCAAGGCGCGTTATTACGTCGAGGCGACGATGATCCAGGCCAAACGCCTGGTGCGCGCGGAAACCGCGGACAAGCCGGATCTCGCCGCCATCACCGCCGCGCTCAGCGATTACGAGGCCGCGGTCAACGCCGCCGCGCCGTTCGCGTCAGGCTCGGGGCCCGACAAGATCGGCTCGATGTTCGTCAGCAACGCCAAGTCGTATCTGACCACCGCCAAGCAGCTGATGCGCCGCATCCGCGACCACGTGCCGTATTCGAGCGGCGACCGCATGATGCTGAGCCAGCAGGGCGCCGGCTGGATGGTCGAAGGTTCGCCGCCGCGGCTGATGCGCGACTACAATCAACTGGTCGAGGCCTATAACCGCGGCGCGCGATTCTAGCGGATAGCGCGGCGCAACACGTCCGGCTTGTCAGGCCGTATCACCTCGGGGGCAATATTGACTGTCTTCGTGCGCATCCTGCTCGGCATCGACGTGCTGGCCGCGCTGGTGGCCGTCTATTTCTTCTTCGTCGGCCTCGCCGACGGCTCGGTGTCGTCGTTCAATGGCGGGCTGTGGTTCGGCCTGCTCGCCGGCCTTGCCGCGATCGTCGGCGGCGGCTGGGCGCTGCAGGCCAAGGGCCATCGCGGCTTCGCCGCCGCGGTGCTCCTGATCCTGGCGGTGCCGGCGCTCGCCTACGGACTGTTCATCGCGCTCATCGTAATCACGCAGCCGAACTGGTACTAGCCCATGCGCCGCGCCGCGCTCATCCTGGTCGTCGCCGCCTGCGCCGCCCCTGCCATTGCCGCCGGCCTGAGCGCCGCGGATCGCACCTGGATCGCGGCCTGCGTCGCGCAACTGGCCGGCGAGCCGGCGCCGAGCCAAGACGTCAAGCAGCGCTATTGCGCCTGCATGCACGAGCAGTTCGACGACAACCGGCCGGTAACGCAGACCGAAATGGAGCACATGTTTCCGCCGCTGCACCGCGCCTGCAATCGCCAGGCCGGCTGGAAGTAGCGGCAGCGCCGCGCCCGCCCTACTTCGCCACGCGCAGCTGCGTCAGCCCGGTGCCGATCTGCTTGAACACGGTGCCGATGCCGCTCGCCGAGGTGACAATGAAGAACTTCGAGGTGTCGGACATCTTGTCCTTCGAGCCGGCGCAGTTCTGCAGCAGTGTCGATGTCGGGTCGCCGCTGGTGTTGACCTGGATGGTGTAGATGGTGACGCCGGAGCTCTTGATGTTGGCACAGGTGCCGGCGCCGGTGCTCGACACATACATGCGGCCGTCGACGGAGGTCGAGATGCTCGAGCCGTTGCCGTACCAGCGGTCCTGCGTGTTCAGGCCGTCCGACATCAGGATGATGATGTCGGAGTAGTTGTAGTTCGAATCCTTGGCCGGCGCGGTGAGCGGCCCGCCGCCGACCAGCGACTGCCAGCCCCACACCAGGCCGATCGGCTGGTTGGTCGAGCCGTTCGGCTGCATCTGGTCGACCAGGCTGTTGAGCGCGGTCCAATCATAGGTCAGGCCCAGCATCGCCGCCGGACAGGCGCCGTATTGCTCGGTCGGCCATTTCGAGTTGGTCGTGCCGTCCGGCGCGGTGACGACCTGGTCCCAGGTTGAGGAGCCCGGGCCGCTACCCGACGGGCCGCGGTCGGTGATGCAGCCGTTCCAGGTGTTGTGATTGGCGGTCACCCAGCTGCCCCAGCAGTTGCCGTTCCACTGCCAGCCACTGCAGGTCCTGTTGTTGGCGTTCCAGTCGGTCCAGTCGAGATAGCTGGCGTTGTAGTTGGTGGCGCCGATATTGACGTCCTTGGCGAAGGGAACGATCGAGACATAGACGTCGCCATTGACCGACGCCGCGCCCTTCAACTGGGCCAGCAGATCCTTGGTCGCCGACTTCAACGCCGTCATCTTGCCGGCATCGGCCATCGATCCGGTGTTGTCGAGCACCAGCGCCACGCGCAGGCGCGTCGTGCCCCAGGCCGCGGTCGACGAGCCGCTGACGGTCACGTTGTTGATGCCGACGATGCCCATGAACACCGTCGGCACC
>JAFECJ010000062.1 GCA_018242205.1 Pseudomonadota bacterium | reverse complement strand
AAAAGGGTCTGTACCGGCTGGAATTTTCGCTCGCCGACTTCGGCGAATAGTCAGCGCGCGACGTCGATCGTGGCGTAATCGGCCGGCAGGTTGATCTCGATCAGCTCGAGATCGTCGGATTGCCCGACCACGTTGTGCGGCACGCCGGCCGGTTGGCTGAGGCAGGTGCCGGCCTTCACCGTCACTTCGTCCTCGACACCCTCGAAGCGAAACCGGATCCAGCCCTTCAGGATGTAGATGAAGTGGCCGGACATGTCATGCCAGTGCCAGCCGGTTTCCTTGTCGAACGGACGGATGGCACGGATGTGCTTGGCTCCGATCTTGCCGCCGCTCGCATCCGACAGGCCGAGATCGCGATATTCGACGAAGGCGCGCGGCCCGTCGCGATCGAACGAGGCATCCTCGAGCGGCTTGGAGATCTTCAGCTTCGTCTTCGCGTCGGCCAGCGTCAGCGGTCCGGCGTAACGCGTCGTCGTCACGGGCTCACTCCTTCACGGCGCCGGTCATCGCCGACACATAATGCTCGACGAAGAACGCGTAGAGGATGACCAGCGGCAGCGAGCCGATCAGCGCGCCCGCCATCAGCGAACCCCAGCGATAGACGTCGCCGTCGACCAGCGCCGTGACGATGGCGACTGGCACGGTCTTGTAGCTGGAGGTCGAGATGAAGGTCAGCGCGTAAATGAACTCGTTCCAGCACAACGTGAAGCAGAAGATGAAGGCCGAGATCAGGCCGGGCACCGCCAGCGGCAGCACGATCTTGATCAGGATCTGCCAGCGGCTGGCGCCGTCCATCAGCGCGCATTCCTCGAGCTCGAAGGGAATGGTCTTGAAATAGCCCATCAAGAGCCAGGTCGAGAACGGGATGAGGATGGTCGGATAGGTCAGGATCAGCGCGAACGGCGTGTCGAACAGGCCGTACTGGAAGACGACGGTCGACAACGGAATGAACAGGATCGACGGTGGCACCAGATAGGCGAGAAAGATAAGCCCGCCGGTGACAGTCGCGCCTCTGAAGCGCAGGCGGACGATGGCATAGGCGGCGAGCACGCTGGCGAAGATCGACAGCGCGGTGGCGCAGGTCGCGACCAGCATCGTGTTCCACAGCCAGGTCGGATACTGCGTGTCGAACAGCAGCTTGGTGATGTGCTTGAGCGTCGGCGACCAGGTCCAGAACGGGCTGTAGGTGTCCATATCGAGCAATTGCTCGTCCGGCTTCACCGAGGTCAGCGCCATCCAGTAGAACGGAAACAGCAGCACGAACAGAATGATGCCGAGCGGCAGATAGAGCGTCACCAGACGGCGCGGCAGGCTGTGCAGATAGCTCATCCCCTCGCTGTGGTCGGCGACGGCGTCTTGCGCGATGACGCGCTGCGGGCGGGCGGCTTTCTCGGCCAATACGTCAGTCATTGTCGCCACCTTGTTGCCGCTTGCGGCTGCGCGCGTGGTGCTTGCGCCATTCGCGCAAAATGGAAATGGCAGCGCTTTGCTCAGTCATTGTCGCCACCTTGCTGCCATTTGCGGCGCTGCAGGCCGAACCACGAAACCATGATGGCGCCGAGCAGGAACGGGATCATCGCGGTGGAGATTGCCGCGCCTTCACCGAGATAACCGCTCATGATCGCGCGCTGGTAGGAGAACGTCGCCATCAGATGCGTGGCATTGACCGGGCCGCCGCGCGTCATTACCCAGATGAGCTGGAAGTCGGTGAAGGTGAACAGCACCGAGAAAGTCATGACCACCGCGATGATCGGCGTCAGCAGCGGATACGTGATGAAACGGAAGCGTTGCCAGGTCGAGGCGCCGTCAATGGTGGCGGCCTCGTAGAGCGATGGCGACACGGTCTGCAGGCCGGCCAGCAGCGTAATGGCGACAAAGGGCACGCCGCGCCAGATATTGGCGAAGATCACCGACCAACGCGCGTTCCAGACGTCGCCGAGGAAGTTGATATTCTGGTCGATCAGGCCCCAGTGCTTCAAGGTCCAGGAAATGATCGAGAATTGCGGGTCGAACAGCCACCAGAAGGCGATCGCCGACAGAACCGTCGGCACGATGAAGGGGATCAGGACGATGGCCCGGATCAGCGCCTTGAACGGCAGATTTTCGTTGAGCAGCAGCGCCAGATACAGGCCGATGGCGAATTTGATGATGCTGGCGACACTCGTATAGAGAATGGTGTTGAACACCGAGAGCCAGAAGATCGGGTCGTCGCTGAGGAATACGTAATTCTCAAAGCCGACGAAAACGCCGTCGCGGCCGAGGCGCGCGTCGGTGAAGGACAGCCAGACGCCGAGACCGAGCGGATAGGCGAGAAACAGGATCAGGAACGCCGCCGCCGGCAACATGAACCACGCGCCGAGCCAGTTCTTGTTGACCTTGAGCCGATCCCAGGCGGTGATCTCGCGGATTTCCCGGGGCGGCTTGGCCGATTGTACTGCAATGGTCACGAGCGGCGGACTCCCAACGACGAAGCAATCCGGCGGCGGCCCGCATGGGCCGCCGCCGGCATTGGTTACGAGCGGTAGATGCGCTTGAGCTGGCGCTCGGCGGTCGCGATCGCGCCCTTGGCGTCTTCGCGACCGGTGCAGAAGTTGGCGAACATGTCGAGCACGACGAAGTCGGAGATGGCCGTCGCCGCCTTCTCGCCGACCGAGCCGAGGCCACCTGCCGTGAGCGAGCGCTTGGCGACGTCGCGATACGGCGTGTTCTTCGGATCCGCCGTCCAGATCGGGTTGTTGTCGTACTCGTTGAGGCAGTGAGTGAGGTAACCCTTGGCCGATTCGATCCACGGGTTGAAGTTCTTGGCGTCGAGCATGAACGCCATCAGCGACTTACAGGCCTGCGGATACTTCGTGTATTTCATCGCCAGCATCGGATACATCAGATGCAGTTCGGTCGGCTTGCCGACCGGGCCGATCGGGAAATACGCGTGGTTCATATCTTCCGCGATATCCTTCGCGTTGTTCTTGGCCGCGACGTAGATCGAGATGCCGTTGTTGGTCCAGAAGATTTCCTTGGCGAGGAACGCCTTGTTGTTGGAGGCGTCGTTCCAGGCCACCACGCCCGGGATCATGTAGCCGTATAGCTTCTTGGCGTATTCCAGCGCCTTGACGGTCTCCGGCGAGTTGATGATCACCTTGTCGTTCTTGTCGACGACATTGCCGCCCTGCGCCCACAGGCACCAGTGGATCCAGGTGTTGCCGTCGCCCGAGGCGTGGCCGAGGGCAAAGCCGCCCGGCGTACCCTGGGCCTTCATCGCCTTGGCGTATTCGAGGAACTCGTCGGTCTTGGTCGGGAACTGCGACCAGCCGGCTTTCTTCGATGCCTCGAGCCGGTAATTGATGAGCGCACCCGAATAGCAGATCGGGATCGCGATCCACTTGTTGCCGCTCTTGCCATACTTCACGGCGCTGTCGACCCAGCCGCCATGCGCCTTGCCGAGATATTCGGCGACGTCGGTGACGTCCATGCACTTCTGCGGGAACAGGTGCGGCAGCGAGTACAGGCCCCAGAACAGGTCCGGGCCGGTGCCGGTGTTGGCGGCAACCGAGGCTTTCGGCTGCACGTCCTCGTACGACTCGCGGGAGATTTCGACCGGCACGCCGGTAGCCTTGGTATATGCGTCGATCAGCTTGACGAAGGCGTCGTCTTCTTCCTTCACGAAGTACTTCCAGCGCAGCATCGACAGCTTGGCGCCCTTCTCGGGCTTCCACGGGGCGTCCGCGGCCCAGGCCTTGGCCCAATCGAGCAGAGCAGGCCCGCTCAGGGCCGCCGCCGCGCCGAGCGCGGTGCCGGCCTTGACCAGACTACGGCGTGTTAAGTCAGTCATCGTTTCTCTCCCATAAGTTCTGTTTTGTTAAATCGGGACTTCAGGAATTCAGGCGCTTGCCTGTCGAAGCGTCGAACAGATGTACGAGCTTCGGGTCGGGTTTCAGCCGGATCTTCTCGCCCGGCTTGAACTGATGACGTTCGCGGAACACCGCGACGACCTCTTCGCCTCCCAGATTGGCGAAAACCTGCGTTTCCGAGCCGGTCGGCTCGACGACGATGATCTCGGCTTCGGCGCCGTCGTCGGCGAGCGTAAAGTTCTCGGGACGAATGCCATAAACCGCGGCGGTTCCATTGGCGCTCGCCGGTGTATCGGCGAGCGGCAGCTTGACGCCGTTCGGGCCCTCGAACATGCCCGTGCCGTTCACATGCACCTTGCCCTTGAGGAAATTCATCGCCGGCGAGCCAATGAAGCCGGCAACGAACACATTGGCCGGCTTGTCGTAGAGATCGAGCGGCGCGCCGATCTGCTCGACGATGCCGTCATGCATCACGACGATCTTGTCGGCCATCGTCATAGCCTCGATCTGGTCGTGCGTGACGTACACTGTCGTGGTCTTGAGGCGTTGATGCAGCTCCTTGATCTCGGTGCGCATCTGCACGCGCAGCTTGGCATCGAGATTGGACAAGGGCTCGTCGAACAGGAACACCTGCGGATCGCGAACGATGGCGCGGCCCATGGCGACGCGCTGACGCTGGCCGCCGGAGAGCTGGCGCGGATAACGCTCGAGCAAATTCTCGAGACCGAGAATACCGGCCGCGCGCTTGACGCGCGTTTCGATCTCTTCCTTCGGAGCGCCGCGCAGCTTCATCGAGAACGCCATGTTATCGGCGACCGTCATGTGCGGATACAGCGCGTAGTTCTGGAACACCATGGCGATGTCGCGCTCTTTCGGCGGCACATTGTTGACCACGCGCTCGCCGATGGCGATCTCGCCGCCGGTGATGTTCTCCAGCCCCGCGATCATGCGCAGCAACGTGGATTTGCCGCAGCCCGAAGGGCCGACCAGCACCACGAATTCGCCGTCGAGAATGGAAATGTCGACGCCGTGAATTACGGCGGTCGTGCCGAATGCTTTCCGCACGTCGCGGATCGCGACCGAAGCCATCGTCACCCCTCCCTGTCGACGCATTTTCAAGAAGACTTGAATGCGTCGTCGCGCGCGGGACTATCCCGTCTTCGCGGCTCCTGAGCCTTTGCGGCGGATGCCGTTATAGCTCTGTTATTCCTGCATTGTTAGCGCTATCTTAGCTGGGACATGGCGGTCCTTGTCAAGGTACCCGCGCGCGATATTATCATTCGCAAGACGCGTTTTATCGAGACTGTGCGGTTTTATGAATAGTCTCAAACGAGTAACGATGTCCGATGTTGCCGCGCGAGCTGGTGTTAGCGCAATCACGGTGTCGCGCGCCCTGCGCACGCCGGAAAAGGTGACTCCGGAACTTCGCGCCGAGATCGCCCGTGCCGTTGATTACCTGGGATACGTCCCGCACGCGGCGGCGCGAGCGCTGGCGTCCAAACGGACCGACGTAATCGGCGTCATCATTCCGTCGATCACGAATAGCGTCTTCGCCGACGTCATGCGTGGCATCTACGCGGAAGTCGACAGTACCCCGTTCAAGATTCAGTTGGCGAACACGCGATATTCCCCACGAATGGAAGAAAATCTGCTGCGGGTCTTTCTCGGCCAGAATCCGGCCGGGCTTGTCGTGACCGGCATCGACCAGTCGGAAACCGCGCGCGCCTTGCTGGAGGCCGCGCCGTGCCCGGTGGTCCAGATCATGGAAATCGGAGACGATCCCGTCGATCTGATGGTTGGTTTCTCACACCACGAAGCCGCGCGTGCCACCGCCGAACATCTTCTCAAGCGCGGCTATCGGAAACTCGCATTTCTGGGCGCCCGCATGGATCCGCGGTCGCAACGGCGCTTCAACGGATTCCGCGAAGCGGCGTCGGCTGCCGGCGCGTTCTCGGAATCGCGCGTTGTCACCTCCACTTCGCCTTCGTCGGTGACATTGGGCGCGCAACTCTTTGCCGAGTTGATCGACCGGGCGCCCGACGTCGATGCCATCTTCTGCAACAACGATGACGTGGCGCTTGGCGCCATGTTCGAGGCGCGTCGCCACAACGTGTCGATTCCCGATCAGATGGGCCTCTGCGGCTTCAACGATCTGGAGATGATGGCCGTCGCCGAGCCGCCGATCACAAGCGTCCGGACATTCCGTTACGAAATGGGCCGGCGTGCGATCAATATGCTCGTGGGCGCGCTGGACGAGAAAGCCGACAGGACCAATGCCGTCGTCGATCTCGGCTTCGAAATTCGCGCGCGGCAGAGCACGAACCGGTCGACCATCGAGCGTCATTCGCTCCACCCGTAAAACCGGCGCGCCGGCTACATCGTCATGCCGCCATCGATTTGCATGGTTTGCCCGGTGTAGTAGCTCGAATCGTCGGAGGCGAGCCATACCGCACCGGCCGCGATCTCCTCCGGCGTTCCGAGTCGGCCGATCGGCTGGCGGTCGACAAAATCCTGGCGCACTTCCTTGGTCGATTTCGAGAACGCCTTGGCATTGGCGGCGATCCGTTCGTCGAGCGATGGCGACTGAATCGTGCCGGGACAAATGGCGTTGACGCGCAGGCCCTGACGGATGAAGTCGGCCGCCATCGCCTTGGTCAGGCCGATGACCGCTGCCTTGGTGGAGCCGTAGGCGTAGCGCTTCGGCAGACCGCGCAGTGACGACGCCACCGAAGCGATGTTGATGACCGAGCCGCCGCCATGTTTCAGCATCGCCGGCACGAAGGCGCGCAAAGTGCGATGCATCGACTTCACATTGATGTCGAAAGAGCGGTCCCAATCGGCCTCGCTGCAGTCGAGGATGCTGCCCTGGTGCACGAAACCGGCGCAGTTGGCGAGGATGTCGGGCGCGCCGAATTCCTTGATCACCTTCTGCGCCAGCGCGTTCACCGCTTCGGTCGAGGTGACGTCGAGCGCGTAGACCTTGGCTTTCTTGAGGCCCTTGAGCTTGGCCGCATCGAGATCGGTGGCGATGACCTTGGCACCCTCGGCGATGAATGCCTCGGCGATGGCGCGGCCGATGCCCTGTCCGGCCGCCGTCACGAACGCGACCTTGCCTTTTAAACGTCCAGCCACTGTGATTCCTTCCTCTTGTCTGCATCCTGATTGTGCGGCGATCTCGGCCCGCCCCCTTTCCCCTTGGGGGAGAGGGTTGGGCTGAGGGGGCAAGTGAGCCAGACAGTTGGTAACCCCTCACCCGACCGCACTTCGTGCGGTCGACCTCTCCCAATGGGAGAGGTGAAGAAAGAGATTAGTGATTATCCCGCGGGATGTATTTCTGCGCGACGCGCTGATACTTGACCGCCGGCTTGAGTACCATGCCTTCGCCGAGCTGATCGACCATGCCACGCTGGATTTCCTGCCATGGCGTCTGGCTGGCCGGATATTTGAAGCCGCCTTGCTTCTCCAGAGTCGCCTTGCGCTCGGCGAACTCCGCTTTCGAGATGAGGATGTCGGCAGTGCCTTTGTTGAGGTCGATGCGGACGCGGTCGCCGCTCTTGAGAATGGCGAGGCCGCCGCCGGCGGCCGCTTCCGGCGAAGCATTGAGGATCGACGGCGACGCCGACGTGCCGGACTGGCGGCCATCGCCGATGCACGGCAGCGACAGCACCCCTTTCTTGATGAGATAATCCGGCGGCTGCATGTTCACCACTTCCGCCGCGCCCGGATAGCCGATCGGTCCGGCGCCGCGGATGAACAGCATGGTGTTCTCGTCGATCTTCAGCTTCGGATCGTCGATGCGGTGGTGATAGTCCTCCGGTCCCTCGAACACCACGGCGCGGCCTTCGAAGGCGTTTGGGTCCTTCGGGTTGCTGAGATAGCGCTGGCGGAATTCGTCGGAGATGACGGACAGTTTCATCACCGCGGAATCGAACAGATTGCCATGTAGCACCTTGAAGCCGGCCTTTTCCTTCATCGGTTTCTTGTAGGGGCGGATGACGTCGTCATTGACGATCTTGGCGCGCTTGACGTTCTCGCCCATGGTCTTGCCATTGACGGTGATGGCGTCACCGTGGATGCGCTTGGCTTTCAGCAGTTCGTTCATCACCGCGGGCAGGCCGCCGGCGCGATAATATTCTTCGCCAAGATAGAAGCCGGCCGGCTGCATGTTGACCAGCAGCGGGATGTCGAGGCCGACCTTTTCCCAGTCGGTGATGTCGAGCTTGACGCCGATATGTTTGGCGATGGCGTTGATGTGGATCGGCGCGTTGGTCGAGCCGCCGATCGCCGAGTTGGCCATGATGGTGTTTTCGAACGCCTTGCGAGTGAGAATGTCGGAGGGCTTGAGGTCCTCATGCACGATCTCGACCGCGCGCACGCCGGTGTCATAGGCGATCTGGCCGCGCTCGCGGTACGGCGCCGGAATGGCGGCGCAGCCCGGCAGCGACATGCCGAGCGCCTCGGCCAGCGCGTTCATGGTTGAGGCCGTGCCCATGGTGTTGCAGTGGCCGACCGACGGCGCCGAATTGGCGACCAGATCGATGAACTGTTGATAGCTGATCTTGCCGGCGGCGTGATCCTCGCGTGCCTGCCACACCACCATGCCCGAGCCGATGCGGCGCTCGCCGTCCCAACCATTGAGCATCGGTCCGCCGGACAGCACGATCGATGGAATGTTCACGGTTGCCGCGGCCATGAGGCAGGCCGGCGTGGTCTTGTCGCAGCCGGTCATCAGTACGACGCCATCGAGCGGATAGCCGTAGAGGATTTCGACCAGGCCGAGATAAGCGAGGTTGCGGTCCAGCGCGGCGCCGGGACGCTTGCCGGTTTCCTGGATCGGATGCACCGGAAATTCGAAGGCGATGCCGCCGGCGGCGCGGATGCCTTCGCGCACGCGCGAGGCCAGTTCGAGGTGATGGCGGTTGCACGGTGACAGGTCGGAGCCTGTCTGCGCGATGCCGATGATCGGCTTGCCGGAGGTGAGCTCTTCGCGGGTCAGGCCCCAGTTCAGGTAGCGCTCGAGATAGAGCGCGGTCATGCCCGGATTTTCCGGATTGTCGAACCAGAGCTGCGAACGCAGGGTTTTACCCTTGGGCTTCTTTTCCGACGACTGGTGCGCTCGCTTCGGCTTTTTCATGAATGTCACTCCCTGGCGCCGGGGCGGCGCGTCATTGCTCTGTTGGCTGCTTTTCAGCGCAGCCTTGGTGGCTAGGTCGTCTGGAAAGCGGTGGCTGACCTTGACGGCCGCGCCGCGGGAGCGGCGTCCGGGCAGGTCGCTGGCGATGGGGCCTCCGGCGGCCGGGCCGCCATCACGTTATAGTCCGCCAAGTTGAGCGCAATTCCAGTGTCTCGGCAACGGGACGTTTGTGTGCGCCGCGAAAAGGCTCTATTGTATGCAATAGCAGCTTAGCCGCTAACATCTTGTGCCCAATGGATTCTCTGCCTCGTTTTTGTTCTCCATGCCTGCCGCGCTCGGGCGGCGCCCGCCATGGCTGAAACCGTCCTCGACATCCTCGCCGCGCACCGTGCCGGGACGCTGACGCCGTCCGAAACGGTGGCCCGAACCTACGCCCGCATCCGGGCCCATGCCGATCCGGCACTTTTCATCACGTTGCGCGACGAGGCCGAAGCGATCGCCGAAGCGCGGACCCTGGAAAAATCCGGAAACAAGGATCTGCCGCTCTACGGCGTGCCCTTCGCGGTCAAGGACAACATCGACGTTGCCGGCCTGCCGACCACGGCGGCCTGTCCGGCCTTCGGCTTCAAGCCGGCGCATGACGCGACCGCAGTGGCGCGCCTGCGCGCCGCCGGCGCCATCGTCATCGGCAAGACCAATCTCGATCAGTTTGCCACCGGCCTTGTCGGCGTGCGCTCGCCCTATGGCGTGCCGCGCAACACCTTCGATCCTGAGCTGGTGCCGGGCGGCTCGTCGTCCGGTTCGGCGACATCGGTGGCCGCCGGCATCGTGCCGTTTTCGCTAGGCACCGACACCGCGGGCTCGGGCCGCGTGCCGGCCGGCTTCAATAACATCGTCGGCCTCAAGCCAAGCCTCGGCCTGATCTCGACGCATGGCCTCGTGCCGGCCTGCCGCACGCTCGACTGCATTTCGATTTTCGCGCTGACCGTCGACGATGCCTGGGCGGCGCTCGGCGTTGCCTCTGGCTATGACGCCGCCGACAGCTATTCGCGCACCCGGCCGCTCGGCCATCCCGGCGCAATGCCGCCGCACGTCAAACTCGGCGTGCCGATCCCCGGCCAGCGCCTGTTCTTTGGCGACAAGGACTATGAGGCCGGTTACGAGGCGGCGCTCGCGCGCCTCGCCAAGCTCGGTTGCGATATCGTCGAGATCGACGTCGAGCCGTTCTATGAGACGGCGCGGCTGCTCTACGAAGGGCCATGGGTCGCCGAACGGGCCATTGCCGCGCAGAAGCTGCTCGCGTCCGATCCCGACGCCATCCATCCGGTGACGCGCGAGATCACCGTCGGCGGCTTGCGGCCGACGGCGATGGATGCCTTCGCCGCGTTCTATAAACTGGAGCGGCTGCGCCGCGTCTCCGATTATATTTTTGCGCATCAGGTCGGCGCGCTGGCGCTGCCGACCGCGCCGACGCATTATTCGGTGAAGCAGGTGCTGGCCGATCCGATCACGCTCAACAGCCGGCTCGGCACCTACACAAACTTTGTCAATCTTCTCGATCTCTGTGGTCTGGCCTTGCCGGCCTCGCTCACGAGCAAGAGTCTGCCGTTCGGCATTACGTTGCTGGCGCCCGGCGGCCAAGATGCGCGGCTCGCGTCAATCGGCCGCGTCTTCCATGCCGATACACGCTTGCCACTCGGCGCGCTGAAGGAGGCGCAGCCGACATTGCAGGCGCTGCCTGCGGTCGCGGCCGAGGACGAAATCGCCGTCGCCGTGGTCGGCGCGCATCTGTCGGGCCTGCCGCTCAACCATGAACTGACCTCTCTCGGCGGCCGCCTGCTGGAGGCGACAGAGACCGCGCCGGATTACCGGCTCTATGCGCTTAACGGCACCGCGCCGGCCAAGCCCGGCCTGCTGCGCGTTAGCGCCGGCGAGGGCGCCGCCATCGAAGTCGAAGTCTGGGCGCTGCCGCGCGCGGCCTTCGGCACGTTCATTGACCGCATCGGGACGCCATTGTCGATCGGCACCGTGACCTTGGCCGATGGCCATGGTGTCAAAGGTTTTCTCTGCGAGGCCGCCGGCATCAGCGGCGCGCGCGACATCACGAAAAATGGCGGCTGGCGCGCTTATTTGGCGCAAGCAAAGGTGGCGGAATAGCCGTCACACCGTCTCTGAGTAATGTTCATACTCCTCGCGCACGAGGATGATGTGCTGGTTCATCGCGGCCGCCGCAGCGGCTTTCTCGCCGCGCAGGATCGCCTCGACCACGCGATCATGCTCGACATGCGATTTGGCCAGACGCCCGAGATTGCGGAACTGCGCGCGGCGGAACGGCTGCACGCGGGCGCGTGTCGATAAAGCGAGTTCGGCGAGATAGCCGTTGTGCGCGCCGTCATAGATGGCGTTGTGAAACGCCTCGTTCATCTCGTGATAGCGCTGCGGGTCGCCGCTCTGAATGAGCACGCGCAACCCCTCGTGAATGTCCTCGAGCGCCCGGCGCTCGGAGATGGTCATGCGCTCGGCGGCAAAGCCGGCGCACAGGCCTTCCAGTTCGGCCATGGCCTCGAACATGTTGGCGAGCTGATCGGCGTCGGGCCGCGCCACCACCGCAGCGCGGTGCGGCCGTACCTCGACGAGGCCGCTCGCGGCGAGCAGGCGAATCGCCTCGCGCACCGGCGTGCGCGACACGTTGAAACGGTTGGCGATGCGCGTTTCATCGAGCGCTGCGCCCGGCGCGTAGACGCCGCGCACGATCTCGTCGGCGAGTTGCAGGCGCAATTCCTCGGCGCGGGTGCGGCGCGGCCACGATTCCTCTTTTGCCGTTTGCGGTGCCTCGGCGCCCGTCTCTGTCAAACTCATCCGGCCTGCTCGTTCTGCGTCTTCAGATCGGCGGATGCGGAATCGCCGCCAACAGATCGCGCGTATACTCGGCTTGTGGCGCATCCATGACGCGGGCAGTCAGACCTTGCTCGACGATCTGCCCGCTCTTCATCACGATCACGCGGTCGCACAACAAGCGTACCACATTCAGATCGTGCGACACGAACAGATAGCTCATCCCGAGCCTATCTTTGAGACTCTGCAACAGGTTAAGCACCACGGCCTGGACCGAGACGTCGAGCGCGGCGGTCGGTTCGTCGAGTACGACCAGGTCGGGCTTGAGCGCGATGGCCCGGGCAATGCCGACGCGGGCCTTCTGACCGCCGGACAATTGGTGTGGAAAACGGTCAAGCAGATTGAGCGGCAGGCCGACCTGGGTCGCCAATTCCTCGATCCGCGTCCGTAGTTCCTTGCGCGAAATGTCGCTCAGGCGCAGCAGCGGATCGGCGATGGCGCGCGCCGCGGTAAAGCGCGGATTGAGGCTGTCCGTCGGATCCTGGAACACCATCTGGATGCGCTTGCGCTGCGGCAGCGTGGCGAAGGTTTTGGCCGGGATCGATCCGATGTCCTCGCCGTCGAAGGTGATGGTGCCCGAGGTCTTGTCGATCAGCCGCATCAGCATCATCGACGTCGTCGATTTGCCGC
>JAFECJ010000061.1 GCA_018242205.1 Pseudomonadota bacterium | reverse complement strand
GGCCCAGGAGGTATTTCTCGATCAGGTCGGTCCACTGCGCGATCTTGGACTTCGCCGCCGCAGCGTAGCCGTAGCCCGGCATGTCCACCAAGGTGAGGTCGCTGCCGCCGTTGAAGAAGATCAGTTCCTGAGTGCGGCCCGGTGTGCGCGAGGTGCGCGCCAGCGCCTTGCGGCCGGTGAGTGCGTTGATCAGGCTCGACTTGCCGACATTGGAGCGGCCGGCAAAGGCGATCTCGGTGCCGCGCATCTTCGGCAGCGATTCAATCGAGGATGCGGCGGCGGTAAACTGCCAATCGGCCTTGAACAGCTTGCGGCCGATTTCGATCTCGTCGCGGGAGAAGTCTGAAGCGGTCATCGTTTCTTTCTCTGTCACTCCGCAGCACGCTCCGGAATGACGGCCTTGCGTGTCGCCGCCTCTACCACGTTTCCCCCGGCTTGGCTGCCACGCTGACCGCGGGGGCGGCTTCCATTCCCAGGCACGGGCCGCCAGCGTTGTTATTCCTTGAGGGGCATTAATATAAAAAAGCCCGCAGAAACAACAGGTTAATTCTGTGGAGCGATCGTTGGGCCAATACTTCATTCAAGCGCGAGAAACGGTCATACATCCCGCCTAAAGTCTGGCTCTTCCAACAACAAATCGACCGACTTGGCGGCAGGGGCCCACAGACGGAACGTGGTCCACCGCCGGTCAAAAGCGCCCCGAATCGCGTGGACGTCGTCATGTCTGGCCGGCAAAGACGAGAAGCGAATTCGGCTTGATGGTCCAGGGCGATCCGGTGTCGCCGAGCACGCTTTGCGGCTCACCGTTGCCGGTGTCGAGCAGGTTCTGCCACTTGGTAGCGCCCGGCCATTTGGGAAACGTGAATTCGACATCCTCCGCAGCGCCGTTGATGACGACGAACATCGGCTTGGTTTTGTCGTCGCGGGCGCCGAGCACATAGGCGAGGAAGCGGCCATCCGGGAAATGCCAATCCTCCTCAGTCATCTCTTCACTGGACGGCCGCAGCCATTTGATGTCATGGGTGCCGTCCGCCTTCTTGCCTTGCAGCCAATGGTCGGCTGCGATCTGCGGGAAGCGCGCGCGCAGTTTGGCCATGGCGCCAACGAATTCGCTCAGATCATCATCGCTGCCGAGCTTCGACCAGTCCGTCCAGCCTATCTCGTCGTCCTGGCAATAGGCGTTGTTGTTGCCGTTCTGCGAATTGCCGACCTCGTCGCCGGCGAGCAGCAGCGGAATGCCTTGCGCCAGAAAAAGACAGGCAATCTGGTTTTTGCGGAGCTGACGCCGGCGGCCCAGGATGCCCGCGTCGTCAGTCGGTCCTTCGACGCCGCAATTGGTGCTGACATTATCGTCGGCGCCGTCGCGGTTGTCCTCGCCATTGGCCTCGTTGTGTTTGTGGTCGTAGCTGTAGAGATCGGCGAGCGTGAAGCCGTCATGCACGGTGACATGGTTGATGCTGGCGCGCGGGCCGCGGCCGTCGTGCTGGAACTGCGCGGCGGAAGCGGTCAGCGCGTGCGCCAGATCGCCGATGGTGCCGCCGTCGCCGCGCCAGAACCGGCGCAGAGCGTGGCGATAGACGTCATTCCATTCCGACCAGCCGTTCGGGAAGCCGCCAACCTGATAGCCGCCGGCGCCGATGTCCCAAGGCTCGGCGATCATCTTGACGTTGGCGAGCACCGGATCCTGTCTTACGGCGGCAAAGAACGGCGCGTTGCGGTCGAAGGCCGGGCCGCGCCCCAGCGTCGATGCGAGATCGAAACGGAAGCCGTCGACGTGATAGGCCTCGACCCAGTGCCGCAGCGAATCCATCACCATCTGCAAGACGCGCGGATGCGCGAGCTTGAGCGAATTGCCGGTGCCGGTGAAGTCGTCGTAGTAGCGCGGCTGGTCCGGCATCAGCCAGTAGTATGAGGCGTTGTCGATGCCGCGATAGCACAGCGTCGGGCCGAGATGGTTGCCTTCGCAGGTGTGGTTGTAGACAACGTCGAGTATGACCTCGATGCCGGCGTCATGTAGCGCCGCGACCGTGGCGCGCATGGCCGGAATCTCGTCGCCATGGGCATAGCGCGCCTCTGGCGCAAAATAGCTCAGCGTGCTGTAGCCCCAATAATTACGAAGGCCTTTTTCGACCAGATACCTGTCGTCGAGGAAGGCGTGGATCGGCACCAGCTCGATCGCGGTGACGCCAAGCTTGCGCAGGTGCGCGATCATGCCGGGTGATGACAGGCCGCGGTACGTTCCGCGCAGGTCGGGCGGCACGTCGGGATGCTGCTGCGTCAGGCCTTTGACGTGGGCTTCGTAGATGATGGTGTCTTCCCAGTGCTTCTGCGGCCGCGGCGCGTGCTGCCATGTATGCGCGGGATCGACGACCACGGACTTGACCATGTAGCGGGCGTTGTCGCGCCGATCGATGGCGAGGTCCTGTTGTTTGGCGCCGGTCCGGTAACCGAAGTGGCCGTCGTTCCAAACGAAGGGCCCAGCGAGTTGCTTGCTGTAAGGGTCGATCAATAATTTATGTGGATTGAAACGGTGGCCGGCATTGGGTTCGTAAGGCCCATCGACGCGATAGCCGTAGAGCTGTCCTGGCGACACATAAGGCAGATAAGCGTGCCAGACGTCGTCGGTCTTTTCCGGCAGCGCGACACGCTCAGTTTCGCGCTTGCCGCTGCGGTCGAACAGGCACAGCGTGACCTTGGTGGCGTTCGCCGAGAACAATGCGAAGTTGGTGCCTCGCCCATCCCACGTCGCGCCCAGCGGATAGGGCGCGCCGGCAGACATCTTGCCGTCATTGTTCAGGAACGAAAAAGACGGCAGCAAGCGGTGGGACGACAATGTGGATCTCCTGACTGTCACGCATCGCAACGGTGGAGACGGCGCCCGAGTTCCCGACATTGCTGCCGCCGTAGACCTCGGCGTCGGAGTTCAGCGCCTCGCGCCACCGTCCGGCAAAGGGAACGCGCAACCGGTAATCGTGCAGGACCTGCGGCGTGAAGTTGACGATGACCACGCAACGGTCGGCTGGCTCCTTGCCCTTGCGCAGCCAGGCGAAGGTCGAGTTGTCGGCGTCGTCGGTCACCAGCCATTCGAAACCGTCGGCGTCGCAATCGAGCGCGTGCAGCGCCGGCGTGTCGCGGTACAGCCGGTTGAGGTCGCGGACGAAGCGCTGGATGCCGGCATGTTTGGGGCGCTCCGTGAGATGCCACGGCAGGCTGATGTCGTGGTTCCACTCGGTGTCTTGAGCGAACTCCGAGCCCATGAACATCAGCTTCTTGCCCGGATGACCGAACATGAACGCGTAGTAGGCGCGCAGATTGGCGAAGCGCTGCCATTCGTCGCCCGGCATGCGGCCGAAAATCGAACGTTTGCCGTGCACGACTTCGTCGTGCGACAGCGGCAGGATGAAATTTTCCGAGAAGGCGTAATGCAGGCCGAACAGGATCTTGCCGTGGTGATAGCGGCGATGGATCGGATCCTTGGAAATGTAATCGAGGGTGTCGTTCATCCACCCCATGTTCCATTTATAGCCGAAGCCAAGCCCGCCCCAGTCGACCGGGTGCGACACTTTCGGCCAAGCGGTCGATTCCTCGGCCGCCGTCGTCGCATTGGGGAAATGCCGGAACACTTCGGTGTTGGTGCGGCGCAGGAATTCGATGGCTTCGAGGTTCTCGCGACCGCCATGCTTGTTCGGGATCCAGGCGTTCGACGGCCGGCTGTAGTCGAGATAGAGCATCGAGGCGACCGCATCGACGCGCAGGCCGTCGACGCCGTAGCGCTCCAACCAGAACAGCGCGTTCGACAACAGGAAGTTCGAGACTTCGACCCGGCCGTAATTGTAGATCAGCGTGCCCCAGTCGAGGTGGCGGCCCTGACGCGGGTCTTCGTGTTCATAGAGTCCGGTGCCGTCGAAGCGGGCGAGGCCATGCGGATCGTCCGGGAAATGCCCGGGCACCCAATCGAGGATGACGCCGAGCCCGGCCTGGTGCAGGGCATCGACCAGGGCGATGAAATCGGCAGGCGTGCCGAAGCGGCTGGTCGGTGCAAACAATCCGGTCGGTTGATAGCCCCACGAACCGTCGAACGGATGTTCCGAGATCGGCAGTAATTCGACATGGGTGAAGCCCATGTCGGCGGCATAGCGCGGCAGTTGTTCGGCGAGTTCGCGATAGGTCAACCAGCCATTGTCGCGTTCGACGCTGCGCCGCCATGAACCGAGATGCACCTCGTAGATCGACATGGGCTGGTCGAGCGCGTTGATGCCGTCGCGCGCGCGGGCCGGCTGCGGCAGCTGCGTGGCATCGACGACGATCGAGGCGGTCGCCGGCCGCAATTCGGCGGCGAAGGCGATCGGGTCCGATTTCAAGGGTAGCAACTCGCCGGACCGGGCAACGATCTCGAACTTGTACTTGGCGCCGGGTTTGGCGCCGGGGACGAAGATCTCCCAATAGCCGTTGCCGTGTACCCGCATCGGGTGTGCCCGGCCGTCCCACGAATTGAAGTCGCCGACGACGCTGACGCGCTGCGCATTCGGCGCCAGAACAGCAAAGGCGACGCCGTTGACGCCGTCGAGCCGCATCGGGTGGGCGCCGAGCTTGTCGTACAAGCGAAGCTGGTTGCCCTCGCCGAGCAGATAGAGATCGTAGTCGGACAGAACGGGCGTAGCGGTCACGTCTTGGGTCATGGCTCGATCACTCCGCGCTGCCACAGGATGCGCATGGTCGCTTCCAGCGGGATGTGAGCCCAGGTCGGGCGGTTGCTCAGTTCGTATTCGATTTCGTACAGCGCCTTGTCGAGCAGGAACCAGTCGAGCAGCCGTCGTGCCTGATCGGCATCGCTGGGCCATAGCTTCGAACCCGCGATGATTTCGCGATAGCTGTCCCAGAACGCGGCCGTCAGCCGGTCGCCCCAGTCGCGCATCAGCGGTACGAGCACGGCGAGATCCTCCGCGCTCAGGTCGTGGGCGTGAGCGATGGCGGCGCTGATGGCGTAATCGACCGAGCGGATGAAGCCGGCGACGTCGCGCGCCGGCGGTGCCTTCAGCCGGCGATCGTCGAGGCTGCGGCGCGGCTCGCCTTCGAAGTCGAGGATATAGGCGTCGTCCTTGGCGATCAGGATCTGACCGAGATGATAGTCGCCGTGATGGCGGATCTTCAGGCCTTCGAACGGCGCGTCGGCGCCGCCGGCGACATAGCTTCGGATGGCGTCACGGTTTTGCACCAGAACACGTCCCATGGCCGCGCTGGCCTCCGGCAGCGCGCTCGCCTGGATCATGGCGAGCCGCGCGTCGATGCGCGCCATGAGGTCGTCGGTCCACCGCGCCATGTCGTCGCGCGTGATCGGTTCCGGTGCGAAGTCGGCGATGTCGTCGTGGCTCGTCAGCGCCAAATGCAGTTCCGCCGTGCGCCGGCCGATCTGGCTCATGCGCTGCATCAGCACCAGCGTATCGGCGGTCTCGGTCAGCGGTTCGGCGAGATTGAGCCGCTGCTGGTCGATCAGTCGCTCCAGCGCCGACAGCGTTAGCGACCAGGCGTCGCCCTGGTTTTCGATAAACTCATGCGCGACGACGAGCGCGCTCCGTGTCTCGCCCTCGATCAATTCGGCCGAGCCGAGCAAAGCCGGCGCGTTCTTGAATGCGGTCTTATCGGTCAGGAACCGGCCGATCTCGATTTCGGGATGAATGCCCGGCGACAGCCGGCGCAAGAGCTTCACGACAAAGCGGTTGTCGACGATGACGCTGGAATTGGACTGCTCGCGGTCGATGAGCTTGACGGTCTCGGTCTTCGGCAGCCGGCTGGCGGCGAAAGCCTCGGTGGGGCGGAATTCGATCGTCTTGTCCTGATCGCTAACGGTCGCGCCGCGGTGGATCGCGTCGAGCAGGCCGGGCACGAAGTCCGGCTCGCCGGCGGCGTCCACCAGCGTGCCTTCGCGCGGCCCGCGCCGCACCGCGGCGACGATCGAACCGGGGCCGCTGTCGATGGTGGTGTAGCGCGTCCATCGCGTTGCCAACTGCAGGAAGTAGCGGCTGCTGCCGTGCGAGCCGGTGGCGGTCACGACCGTCGCCAGGTGGTTGCTGCCGCCGAGTTCGAGCGGAATGCTGACGCTGACGCCGGTCGAGACGTTGCGCGCGTCCTTGTCGGCGAACCACCGCTGCTGCGTGATGAAGCCCGGCAGCACGTCGTGCTCGAAGGTCCGCCGCGTCCAGCCGCTGATCAGCGAACTCCAGCCGGCGCCGAGCACCAAAGTCGACACGTCGCGCGGCAGAGCGTGGGTCTGTTCGCTGCCCGGTTCCTTGTTGAGCTGGAACCAGAAGAAGCCGTAGGGCGGCAGCGTCACGAGATAGGGCAACTGGCCTATGCGGGGGAAGTTGACGCGGCCGAGCATCTCCTGCGGCATGCGGCCTTCCCACGGCGACAGGTCGAGTTCGACCGCCTGCGCCGAACGCGAGAGGTTGGCGACGCAGAGGATGGCCTCGTCGTCGAGCTGGCGCACATAGGCGAGCACGGTGCGATTGGGCGGCCGCACGAAGGTCAGCGTGCCTCGGCCGAACACCTTGGTCGACTTGCGCACGCTGATCAGCCGCTTGGTCCAGTTCAAGAGCGATGAGGCCGAGCGGCCTTGCGCTTCGACGTTGACGGCGGAAAAGCCATAGACCGGATCCATGATGCAGGGCAGGTAGAGCTGCGCCGGATCCGAACGCGAGAAGCCGCCGTTGCGGTCCGGCGACCACTGCATCGGCGTGCGCACGCCGTTGCGGTCGCCGAGAAAGATATTGTCGCCCATGCCGATCTCGTCGCCGTAATAGATGATCGGCGTGCCCGGCATCGACATCAGGATCGAGTTCATCAGTTCGATCTTGCGCCGGTCGTTGTCCATCAACGGCGCCAGCCGCCGCCGGATGCCGACATTGATGCGGGCGCGCGGATCGACCGCGTAGGTCGACCACAGATAATCGCGCTCGGCGTCGGTCACCATTTCCAGCGTCAATTCGTCGTGGTTGCGCAGGAACATTGCCCACTGGCAATTGGCCGGAATTTCCGGAGTCTGCCGCATGATGTCGGTGACCGGGAAGCGGTCTTCCTGCGCGATCGCCATGTAGATGCGCGGCATCAGCGGGAAGTGGTAGGCCATGTGGCACTCGTCGCCGCCGCCGAAATATTCCTGCACGTCTTCGGGCCACTGATTGGCCTCGGCCAGCAACACCTTGCCCGGCGCATAGGCGTCGAGTTCGGCGCGGATGCGTTTGAGAATGGCGTGCGTCTCGGGCAGATTCTCGTTGTTGGTACCCTCGCGCTCGCACAGATAGGGCACGGCATCGAGGCGGAACCCGTCGACGCCGGTATCGAGCCAGCGCTTCATCACCTGCATCACGGCGCTGACGACGCGCGGATTGTCGAAATTGAGATCGGGCTGGTGCGAGAAGAAGCGATGCCAGTAATAGGCGCCGGCTTCCGGATCCCAGGTCCAGTTCGATTTCTCGGTGTCGGTGAAGATGATGCGCGTGCCCTGGTATTTCTGGTCGGTGTCGCTCCAGACGTACCAGTTGCGTGCGCTCGAGCCCTTGGCGCTGCGTTTGGCGCGCTTGAACCAGGCGTGCTGATCGGAGGTGTGATTGACGACGAGCTCGGTCACGACCTTCAGGTCGCGCCGCTTGGCTTCATGCATGAAGCGGCGGAAATCCTTCATCGTGCCGAATTGCGGATTGATATTGCCGTAATCGGAGATGTCGTAGCCGTCGTCGCGGCCGGGGCTGGGATAGAACGGCAGCAGCCACAGCACGGTGACGCCGAGATCGCGCAGATAATCGAGCTTTTCGGTCAGTCCGGCGAAGTCGCCGACACCGTCGCCGTTGCTGTCGAAGAAGGCCTTGACGTGCAACTGGTAGATAATGGCGTCCTTGTACCAGAGACCGTCCTCGACCCCGACCTGCGTCTCTTCGGCGATGGTGGAATGGATATTCATGGCGGACTAGACGTGGCAGCGGAACAGGATGGCGGGATCGGCATTCGGATCGATGCGGACGCGCAAGCCGTTCCATTCGAGGAGATGCCGCTCGCCGGTGACGAGGTTCTCGAGTTCGCGAACCGGGCGGCGCTGGTCGGGCGGTCCGATCTGCGCGTCGCCGAAATGAAGCCAGAACTCGCGCGGCTCTTTCGCCAGCGCGATGGCGACCGCGACGGCATTGGTGCCGTCGACCGACTGCTTGATGAAGCCAATGACATTGGCGTCATTGGTCTGCAGGAAGTTGAGATTGGCGGTCTGCAGCAGCGCCGGATTGTCGCGCCGGATCATGTTGATCCGTTGCAGGTAGTCCTTGATGTTGCCGGGTTTGTTCCAGTCGCGGGTGCGGATCTCGTATTTTTCCGAATGCAGGTATTCTTCGCGCCCCGGCAGCGGTTCGTACTCGATCAGCTCGAAGCCGTTATAAATGCCGTAATTCGACGATAAGGTCGCCGCCAGCGCCGCGCGCGCCTTGAACAGCCAGGTCTCGCCGGTCTGTAGCTGCACCGGCAGGATATCCGGCGTCGTGACGAAGAAGTTGGGGCGGTAATATTCGCGCTCCGGATAGTCAGTGAGTTCGCTCAAATACTCCTGCAATTCCGCCTTGCTCGTGCGCCAGGTGAAATATGTATAAGATTGCGTGAAACCGAGCTTGGCCAGCGCCTTCATCACCTTGGGCCGCGTGAACGCTTCGGCAAGGAAAATCACGCCTGGATCGCGCGTCTGCACCTCGCGGATCGTCCACTCCCAGAACGGAAAGGGCTTGGTGTGCGGATTGTCGATGCGGAAGATACGCACACCCTGCTTGATCCAGAACAGCAGCACGTCGCGCAGCGCGATCCACAGGCCGATGCTGTCGTCGCACGAGAAATCGGGGTTGACGATATCCTCGTATTTCTTCGGCGGGTTCTCGGCGTATTTGATCGTGCCGTCGGGCCGCCGTTTGAACCAATGCGGATGCTGCTTGAGCCACGGATGGTCCGGCGAACATTGCACGGCGATATCCAAGGCGACTTCCATGCCGTGCTGGTGGCAGGCCGCGACCAGCGCGCGAAAATCATCGAGCGTGCCGAGCGCCGGCTCGATCGCGTCGTGGCCACCATGTTCGTTGCCGACGGCGTAGAAGCTGCCGACATCGTCGGGCGCGGACTTCACCGCGTTGTTCTTGCCCTTGCGATTGGTGCGGCCGACCGGATGGATCGGCGTTAGATAGAGAACGTCGAAGCCGAGCGCCGCGATCTCCGGGATGCGGGCGATGCAGTCTTGGAACGTGCCGTGCTGTCCCGGAACCGTGCTCTGGCTGCGCGGCACCATCTCGTACCAGGCACCGGCGCGCGCGCGTTCGCGATCGGCGACCAGCGGCACCGGCATGCTGCGGTTGAGATCGGGTCGCGCGCCGCTTTGGCGCATGGCGGTCGCCAGCCATTCATCGAGCAGAACGGCGGCGTCGTCGGTCTCTGTGAATTTACGGACTGCGGCTTCGACGATGGCGCGCGGGCCGTCCTCGGCCGGCATCAATTGCCGCAGAAGGTCGAGACCTTCGCGAGCCTCCAGCGCGACATCCTGCCCGGCCTTCTGCTTGGCCAGGAATTCCTTGCGCCAGGTGCCGTACTGGTCGGTCCAGGCTTCTATCTCGAAAATGTAGAAGCCAGGCTCCGGCGGCGTGAAGTGGCCGTGCCAGCGGTCATTGTCAACGAAGGCCATGTCCTCGCGCTGCCAGTCGCTGGCGTCCTGCCGCCGCCACAACAGCGCGGCGCCGAGAACGTCGTGGCCATCGCGAAAAATGTCGGCCCAAACATCGACTGTTTCGCCGGCTATGCGCTTTACGGCGTAGCGGCCGCCATCGACGCAGGGGAAGATGTCCTCGAATCGGAACCGAGGGCCCGTCGGATCGGAAGGGGAACTCTCAAATGTCTTGTTTGAAAACAAACGCTCGGCCTTCACCCCGAATACTCCCGTTCAGTTCGTCGCTGAAATTCAGACCTCCTCGCGGATATTCCAACTGTCGCCGCGAAAAATGCCGCTTTTGCCGCCAATATTCCCGCATACGAAATTATTCGCGTTTTTGCGCTTGATTGCAAAACCACTGGACGCTCAGAAAGTTCCATCGGGTGAGGAACGAGAAACTGGCGATGCATGATAGGGACGCTGCCGCGGATGCCTGCGGGATCGAGCGCGGATATCACGACATTTTCGGTCATTGGCATGGCGTCGATCCGGAGACGCAGCGGCGCTTGATCGAAGCGCTGTCGGTTTTGCACGGGCGTCCGGCGACGATGCATCGATCGTCGTCCGAAGCGCATCTGCGCACCTGGCAGGGCGATGGCGCGCGGGTCTGGGGCCTCGCGGTGCAACTTTATGCGCTGCGCTCGGCGCGCAATTGGGGCCATGGCGACTTCACCGACCTCGCCACGCTGATCGGCATCGCGGCGCGGGCCGGCGCCGGCGCCATCGGCCTCAATCCGCTGCACGCGCTGTTTCCCGAGCGGGCCGAGGAAGCAAGCCCCTATCGCCCGAACAGCCGGCTGTTTCTCAACCCGCTCTACATCGATGTCGCGGCGATTCCGGAGTGCCCCGATCTGTCGGAATGGGATGATGACATCGTCGCGGCGCGCCAGCCGGATCTCATCGATTATCGCGCCGTTGGCCGACTAAAGCTCGAAGTTTTGTGGGCAACCTGGGAGAACTTCAAGCGTACGGCCAACGCCGAGCGTCGCGCCGATCTCGACACTTATCGCCGCGAGGGCGGTGATTCTCTGCGCCGCTTCGCCATCTTCGAGGTGCTGCGCGCGTTGCGCGCGCCACAGCCGTGGCCGCAATGGCCGATGCCGTGGCGCAGGCCGTCGCGGGCGGCGCTCGACGAATTCCGTGCCGCCAACCGGGACGCCTGTGAATTCCAGGAGTTCATGCAGTGGACGGCGGATCGACAGTTGCGTTCCTGTCAGGCCGAAGCGCGCCGTCTCGGCATGTCGATCGGGCTCTATACCGATCTCGCCGTCGGCATCAATCCGCACGGCGCCGACGCCTGGGCCGATCAGGACGTCGTTGTGCCGGGCGTGTCGATTGGCGCGCCGCCGGATGAATTCAACCGCGCCGGCCAGATCTGGGGTCTGGCGCCGTTCAATCCGCGGACCCTCGCCAACGACGATTTCGCGCCATTGCGCCGTCTGATGCGGGCGACGATGCGCCGCGCCGGCGCGGTGCGGCTCGATCATGTGCTGGGGTTGAAGCGAATGTTCCTGATTCCGGATGGCGGCGGCGCCGGCGCGGGCGCCTATGTACGCTATCCGTTCGAGGCGACGCTGCGCGTCATCGCCGAGGAAAGCGTTCGCGCTCAATGCATCGTGATCGGTGAAGACCTCGGCACCGTGCCCGAAGGTTTTCGCGAGACATTGTCGCACTGGGGTCTGTGGAGCTACCGCGTCATGTTGTTCGAGCGCGAGCATGACGGGCGCTTCCGGCCGCCCGCCCATTATCCCGTGGAAGCGCTGGCGACCTTCAATACGCACGACCTCGCCACCTTCGGGGGCTGGATGCAGTCGTCCGATCTCGCGCTCAAGCGCTTACTCGGCATCGATCCGGGCGAGGGCGACGACGCGCGCCGGCATTCGCAGTACATGCTGCGGAGCCTGCTCGCGGAGCGCGGCGCCTCGAACGGCGACTTTGCCGCAGTCGCTTATGTCCTCGGCCAGGCGCCGTCGCGATTGGTCATGGTCTCACTCGAAGACGTTCTGGGCTTCACCGAGCAGGTCAACGTTCCGGGCACGGTCGATGAGCGTCCGAACTGGCGGCACAAGGCCACGATACCGCTTGAGGAGCTCGCGCATGCGGCCGGATGGCAAGCAGTGGCGGCGGCGTTCAAGGCCGCCGGCCGCGCCGCCGCCTAGCTCACCGGCACATTCCAGATATCGGCGGCGTATTCGCCGATGGTGCGGTCTGACGAGAACCAGCCCATGCGCGCCGTATTGAGAATGCTCATGCGCCACCAGTCTTGTGGCGAGCGCCACAGCCGGTCGACCGAGCGCTGCGCCTTCCAGTAGTCGTCGAAATCGGCGGCGACCATGAAGCGGTCGTAGTCGCGCAAGGCGGCGACGATCGGCGCGTAGCGGTCGGTGTCGCCGTCCGAGAACGTGCCGTTCGCGATCGCGTCGATGGCCGCGGCGAGCCGCGGCGAAGCAGCGATGGCGTCGGAGCCTCGATAAAGGTCTTGTTGGCGCTGCGCGACTTCTTCGGCGGTAAGACCGAAGATGATGACATTGTCGGCGCCGACATTCTCGCGGATTTCGATATTGGCGCCGTCGAGTGTGCCGATGGTAAGGGCGCCATTGAGCGCCAGCTTCATGTTGCCCGTGCCGGAAGCTTCCATGCCGGCCGTCGAGATCTGCTCCGACAGGTCGGCGGCCGGGATGATGGCTTCTGCGAGGCTGGCGCTGTAATTCGGTACGAACACGACCTTCAACCGGTCGTCGATCGCCGGATCGTTGTTGACGACATGGCCGATGTCGTTGGCAAGCCGAATGAAGAGTTTGGCGCGGTCGTAGCTGGCCGCCGCCTTGCCGGCGAAAATCTTGACGCGGGACACATGGTCGACGCCGGCGCGCAGCTCCTGATAGAGCGCGACGGTCTCGATGAGATTGAGAAGCTGGCGCTTGTACTCATGGATGCGCTTAATGTGAACGTCGAACAGCGACTGCGGGTCGACTCTTATGCCGGTCTTCGACCGCAAAAGCGTCGCCAATCGGGCCTTGTTTGCCATCCGCGCATGCGCATAGCGCATGCTGAAACTCCGCTCGCCGATGTGTCGCTCGACCTCCCGGAGTGCCATCGGGTCGTCGAGTACCCGTTCGCCAAGCGTCTCGGTGAGCAGCGACGTCAGTTCGGGATTGGATTCAAATAGCCAGCGCCGGAAGGCGATGCCGTTGGTCTTGTTGACGATGCGCGTATTCGTCGCGTGCGCGAGATCGGCGAAGACGTTCGTGCGCAACAGATTGGTGTGCAGCGCCGAGACGCCGTTGACGGCGTGGGTGCCGATGAAGGCCAGATGTGCCATGCGCACGCTCCGCTCGCCGTCTTCGTGGATCAGCGACACGTTCTTGATGAAGGTGGGATCGGCGAGGCCGCGCCGGTCCTGCTCGCGCAGGTGCCGCCAGTTGATGGTGTAGATGATCTGCAGATGGCGTGGCAGCAGGCGCCCGAGCAGTTCGACCGGCCAGCTTTCCAGTGCCTCCGGCAGCAGCGTGTGGTTGGTGTAGCTCAATGTCGCGCGGGTAATCCCCCAGGCCTTGTTCCATTCGAGTTCATGCTCGTCGACGAGGATGCGCATGAGTTCGGCAACCGCGATGGCCGGATGCGTATCGTTGAGCTGAACCGCGGCATGGTCCGGCAAGGTATCGATCGAACCGATTTCGTCGATGTGACGGCGGACCAGATCCTGCAGCGTCGCCGAAGTGAAGAAGAATTCCTGCCGCAGCCGCAGTTCCTGGCCGACGGCCGTGCCGTCGTTGGGATAGAGTACGCGCGAGATCGCTTCGGCGCGGGCGCGGGTGGCGGTGGCGCCGACCAGGTCGCCGCGGTTGAACTTGTCGAGGTGGAGGGGAGCCGAGGCGCGCGCGGACCAAAGCCGTAACGTATTGGCGTGACGGCCGCGCCAGCCGACGATCGGAGTGTCATAGGGCACGGCGAAGATCACCTCGTCGGGATACCAGAGTGCCCGTCCAGTCGGTCCGGCGTCGCCCGCATCCTCGACGCTGCCGCCAAATCCGACTGGGACGCGCGTATCGGGGCGAATGAACTCCCACGGATTGCCGGTCGCCAGCCAATCCTCGGGCACTTCGTGCTGCTGGCCGTCGACGATGCGCTGTTCGAACAGTCCATTCTCGTAACGAATGCCATAGCCGAAGGCGGGAATTTGCAGCGCCGAGAGGCTGTCCATGAAACACGCGGCGAGCCTTCCGAGGCCGCCATTGCCCAGCGCGGCGTCCGGTTCACCGGTTCGCAGGCGTTCGAGGTCGACACCCATGCCGGCGAGTGCGCGCCGCGCCGGCTCGACCATGCGCAGGTTCGTCAGGGCGTCAAGCAGGAGTCGGCCAATGAGGAATTCGATGGACAAATAATAGACGCGCTTCTTGCGCTGTTCTCTGGTCTTCTGCTGCGACGCCATCCACACATCGACGATGCGGTCGCGGATCGCCAGTGCCGTGGCATGATACCAATCGTTGTCGGTCGCGGCTTCGAACGTCTTGCCGAGATCGTAGATCAGCTTCCGCTCGATGGCCTGACGAAACGCCGGTTCGAGAACCGACAGATCGGTGTTCGCTTGCATGGCATTTTTGGGAACCTGGCGAAGCATCAAAAAGATCCGGGCAATATCGTGGTTCTGAAATCCGGCGCCTTGATCGTAATCCGGTGGCGCGCGGCGACAAGGGCGCGAATTAATACGCACCAACGCGGCCATATTTTGTCGTGATCGGGAGCAGCGGTTCCAATTCACCGGGAACTTCGGCGTCCATCCGGCGGTCCCGCCGGAACCTCACAATGGGGGCGGACGCCCGAAGCCCGGCCGGCAGAGCAAGACTACAGCCGGTTCATTTCATACTCTTCGAGGGAATAGCCGAGCTGCGCGAGGCCTTCCTCGAGATGATCGCCGAGCATCGGCATGCCGAGCAGGTAGCGAGCAGTGCGCTTGTTCCATGCCTGCGCCGCCTCAGCCCTGATCTCGGCCCAGTCGGCGGCGGTGTAATCGTCGCGGCCTAGCCACGTCAGCGCGACCAGATCGATCTGTTCGTCCTGCGACAGCGCATTGATGAAGGACGTGACCTCCTCGACGGTGGGATCGTCTTTGTGATCCTCCAGCACCGCCGCATCCATATCGTCTGACGGGTTGGAGCCGGGGTCGGGTTCGGTGACGACGTCTTTGACATCGAACTCGCGCGCCTTGACGATGATGAAGAACACCTTCTCTGGCGAGATGGTAAGCTCGACCATGTCGCTGTCGCCGATCGGTTCGGCATTTTCAGGTGCTGCGCTGGCCATCGGGGGCCTCCCTGTTCATGGTAATATGCTGGCCGCGCTTCACCCACGGCACCTTGCGCCAGATCAACCGCTGACGATCGCTGGCGCCGCGTCGCGGGGCGTATTCAGCCACGCGGCAATCCTCGGCCAGACCGTGCGCAGCGTGCGCCGGCCGAGAAACAAACCGAGATGACGGCCGGAAGTCATGTGTTGGTGGATATGGGCCGGATCTGTTCCGACCAGTCCGGCCACCGAAAAAAGTTGCTCTGGCGCGACAAGTTCGTCGTGACGGGCGCCGAGCAGGTAAAGCGGCGTCTTGATGGCGGCGAGGTCCACGGTCTTGCCGAGCGCCGTCATCGCGCCGGTGGCGAGCTCGTTACGCCGGAACAGCCGATCGACGGCTTCGAGGTAATAAACACCGGGTAGGTCGAGCGTCCAGGCAAACCAGTTGCGGAAGATATCTTCGGTTTCCTGCCGCTCAACCCATGGGTCGTCGCCGTCGATCTCAAGTGCCATGGCGATCTCGTCGGAAGATATCGCCGCCGGCGCCCACAGCTTGAGAAAGCGGCTGCCGATCATGCGGCCTTTGCCGAGTTTGACCATGTCGTCGAAGAACATCGGCGGCGTCGTCCTGACGAGCGTGGAGATCGCCGACTCCGCCGCCGACAGATCGATGGGCGCGCCGGTGAGTACCAGTTTCTTGACCTTGGCGGGAAAACGCCCGGCATAGAGCAGCGACAGCCAGCCGCCCTGGCACAGACCGATCAGATTGACGGCGCCGCCCAACTCGTCGACCAGCACGTTGAGGCTTGCCAGGTAATCGTCGATGCACAGGAAACGCATGTCATCGGTGGCGGAACGCCATTCGACGGCGAACAGCCGGGTCAGGCCGGCTTCACGCAGCGCCGCGATCAGGCTTTGTCCCGGAAGAAGGTCGACGACGGCGGCGTTGTGCAGCGACAGCGGCGTGCAGATCAGCGTCGGGGTGCCGTTATCAGTGACGCTGAAGTCATGCAGGCGCGCCGTGTTCAGTTCGAGCGTGATGCGATGCGGCGTCTGCCATGACGGTTCGTCGGCGATCCGCTGGTCGGTGCCGCCGATCGATAGACTGGTCAGGTGCTCGGCGACCAGCGCTGCGGTCTCGCTCCAGGATGCGGCGGCCATGGCCGGCGCCATAAGCGCAAGGCGCGCCAAATCCCGCGCCAGGTCCGATGCCTGCGGTTGATACATATGAACATCATCGACCGGCCCGGCGCCGGAGGCTTGCGAAAGGTCAATGTAACGCGCGCAAACGGTGAAGCGGTGTCTCGATGCCTTCGGCGCCGGCGCGCCACGTTATTTTTGCCATTTACGGCACCGCCTTTGATGTAGCGCAAGGCAGAAGTTCCCTGGAATTTGCGTGCTGTCCGCTCCAACACAGGAGGCGATAACATGCGTAAAATTCTTGCTGTGGCTGTCGTAGCTGCCCTGGGCCTCGGCTTGGCCGGCTGCGAAACCGCGCGCCAGGATCGCGTCGCCGGCGGTGCATTGATTGGTGCCGGTACCGGTGCGCTGATCGGTGGGCTTGCCGGCCGCTCGACCGGCGCCGCGGTGGCTGGCGGCCTGATCGGTGCGGCGGCGGGCGCGATCATCGCCGACGAAACCCGGCCCGGCCGCTGCTACTGGCGCGACCGCTACGGCCGTCGCCACTACGTGCGCTGCCGCTAAGCGGAGCCATCCGGAGATCCGGGCTCTTATCATCGGAGAGCCCGGAGACGCACGGTTGGCGGAGCGGACAAATCGATCGGTCGCTATCCTGATCTGACGTTTGTCTCAGGTCGCGCCGTTTCGGCCGCGCTCCGTCGGCCCCACCTCGACATTTCTCCATCGCCCTCATTGCACCCTGCGGGTCGACCGCCTCGTGTTGCACGTTGGTGGGCCGGAGATTGGGCCATGTCATCAGCCGTGATTATTTCACTGCTACGCATGAGCGTGGCGGTGGTACCCCATTGACGTGAATCAACCGGGTCGGCGACCGATCCCGCTATCCGTAAGAATGGGGCTGCCGGGATGCCAAGGTGAATGGGAATGACGATCCGTAATCTCGAAAAATTGTTCCGTCCGGCCTCCGTCGCCGTCGTCGGCGCCACCGATCGGCCGCACACCGTCGGCGCCGCCTTGATGCACAATGTGATGGAGGCGGGCTTCAAGGGGCCGATTTATCCGGTCAATCCGAAAGGCGGCAGCATTCACGGCCTTGCCGTGTTTCCCGATGTTGCCAGCCTGCCGGCGGCGCCGGATCTCGCCGTCATCGCCACGCCGCCGGACAGCGTGCCATCGCTGATCGCGGAGTTGGGTGGGCGCGGCACCCGCGCCGCCGTGGTGCTCACCGCCGGATTTGGCGAGGGCGAAGTCTCCAGCGGCAAGGACCGCGCCGCGCGGCTGCTTGCCGAGGCACGGCCGCATCTGTTGCGCGTCGTCGGGCCGAACTGTCTCGGCATCGCGGTGCCGGGCGGCGGCCTCAACGCCACAT
>JAFECJ010000060.1 GCA_018242205.1 Pseudomonadota bacterium | reverse complement strand
TGGATGACGTTTCCCTTGCTCAATCAGGAATGGGGCAATCCGTTCAAGCGTGTCGGCCTCAAGCACCCGACCATCGCGCCTTACGGCGTGTTCCAGACCCGCGACGGCGCCGACATCCTGATCTCGATCCAGAACGACCGCGAGTGGCGCGTGCTCGCCGACAAGGTGCTGGGCAACGCCGCGCTCGGCACCGACGAACGCTTCGCCACCAACCCGCAGCGTCAGGCCAATCGCCCGGAGACCGACGCCGTCGTCGCCGCGGCGTTCGCCGCCGAAGATGTCGAACCGCTGATGCGTAAGCTCGCGGCCGCCGACATTGCCTTCGCTCGCGTCAATGACTCCGCGCTGCTCGCGACGCATCCGCATTTGCGCCGCGTGACGGTCGGCACGCCGAGCGGTCCGGCCTCGATGCCGGCGCCCGGCGCGCGTTTCGTCGGCGAGGAGCGCCACTACGGCGACATCCCGGCGCTCGGTGCGCACAGCGAGAAGATTCGGAAGGAGTTTGGCGGGAAGGCGTGAGGCGACGCCTCAATCCATCGCGTGGATGATTTCGTCGTCCGGCTTCTTCGCGGCGGCCTGATGCGCCTTGCGCGTGGAGCCGATGAACAGCACCAGCGGCATGGCCGCCATGGTCAGCACCATCAGCAGCTTGAAGTCGTTGAGGTAGGCGATCATGTTGGCCTGCTGCGTGACGATGCCGTCGAGCATGGCCTTGCCGGCCTGCGTCGTGAGATTGAGCGCGCCGGCGATGTCGGGGAACTGCAGCGCATCGTTGAACGGCGTTATCTGCGCGCCGAGCCGCTCGTGCATGTAGGTCGTCTTGCTGGTCAGATTGGCGATCACCATCGAGATGCCGATCGACGAGCCGATATTTCGCACCAGCGTCGTGATGGCGGCGGCGCCGTTGCGCATCTGTCCAGGCAGCGTCAGAAACGCCACCGACGTGATCGGCACGAACAGGAGGCCGAGGCCGACGCCCTGAATGATGCTGGTGATGACGATGGTGTGCTGCTGCGTATCCAGCGACCAACTGGTCATCTCGTATAGCGTGGCGGCGGTGATGACGAGGCCGAGCAGGATGAGGTTGCGGATCTCGGTGAGCCGCATCAGCCGCGGCGCCACCAGCATGGTGACCAGCGTGCCGATGCCGCGTGAGCCGAGCAGGAAGCCGGCGGTCTGGATGGGGTAGCCGAGCAGGCTCTGCATGAACGGCGTCACCAGCGCCATGGTGCCGAACAGCACCACGCCGATCACCACCATGAACAGACAGCCGGATACGAAATTGCGGTCCTTGAACATGTCGAAGTTGACGAAAGGCTGTTCCGTCGTCAGCGAATGCGCGAAGAAG
Organism: Pseudomonadota bacterium; assembly: GCA_018242205.1. Lineage (GTDB taxonomy): Bacteria > Pseudomonadota > Alphaproteobacteria > Rhizobiales > Xanthobacteraceae > Pseudolabrys. Next base: position 16,350 of record JAFECJ010000060.1, on the reverse strand, counting down.
TAATAGAAGCCGGCGGTCGAGATGATGGCCTCGACCCAGATTTCCCTCGCTTCGAACCAGCCGACCTGCTCGCCACGGTCGAGCAGCAATTGCAGCGAGCCGATGCCGATGGCCAGTGCAGCGAAGCCGAACCAGTCGAAGCGCAGGTGATGCTGCTTGTGGGTGTCTTCCATGAAGATGAACATGCCGACCACGGTGAGAATGCCGATCGGCAGGTTGATCAGGAACACCCAATGCCAGGAGTAATTATCGGTGAGCCATGCCCCGAGCGTCGGGCCCATGATCGGGCCGAGCATGACGCCGACGCCCCAGATCGCCATCGCCTGGCTGCGTTCATGTGCCGGGTAGGAATCGAGCAGCACCGCCTGCGACAGCGGCACCAGCGCCGCGCCGGCCATGCCTTGCATCAGGCGGAACAGCACCATTTGCTCGATGTTCTGCGCCAGCGCGCACAGCAACGAAGCGACGGTGAAGCCGGCGACGCAGATGATGAAGATGATCTTGCGGCCGAAACGGTCGGCCAGCCATCCGACCGGCGCCGTCATGATCGCGGCGGCGACGATGTAGGACGTCAGCACCCAGTTGACCTGGTCGAGCGACGCCGACAGCGACCCCTGCATGTAGGGCAGGGCGACGTTGGCGATCGTCGTATCCAGCGCCTGCATGATCGTCGCCGTCATGGCGCAGATCGTGATCAGGGTGCGGCGCGGGCCGGCGGGTAAGGGGCCTGAGTGGGCGCTCATTGTTACTTCAACTCATCATCATCGCCCGTTCGTCACCGCGAAAGCGGGGACCCTGGACGGGCATTCGATGCCTGTCCGATTTGCTCTGGATTCCCGCGTTCGCAGGAATGAACGGAGTTTGGGCATCGCCGAAAAGCCAATTACTTCGCGTCCGGATCCTTCGACATGAACGGGATGCGGCTGTGATGCGTGTCGATGTCGACATTGACGCTCATACCGGTGCGCAGCAGGTTCAAATCCTGGCCTTTGTCGAAGGCGATACGAACCGGCACGCGTTGCACCACCTTGACCCAGTTGCCGGTCGCGTTCTGCGGCGGCAGGATCGAAAATTGCGCGCCGGTGCCGGGGCTCACGGAGATCACGGTGCCGGTGAAGCTGCGGTTGGGGAACGCGTCGACGTCGAGCGTCGCCTTCTGGCCGAGGCGCAGATAGGTGATGTCGGTTTCCTTCGGGTTGGCGTCGACCCAGGGATTGGCGTCGTCGATGATGCTGAAGATCGGCGCGCCGGCCGCGACGAAGCGGCCGAGCTGGATGTTGTCGACCTGTGTCGCGGTGCCGTCGATCGGCGCGCGCAGCACCGTGTGAGCGAGATCACGCTCAGCGTTGTCGACCGCGGCTGCGGCCTGGGCATAATCCGGGAATTTCGTCAGCGGCAGGTTCGGATCGCCCAGCAGCGAGGCGAGCGTCGTCGCCCGTTGCTGTTCGGCGTATTGCGCTTGCAACTGCGCCGCCACGACATTCGCCGCCGCGGTGTCGACGTCGGCCGCGGAGCCTGCCTGCGACGCCACCAGCTTCTGCTTGCGCTCGAGATCGCGCTTCTTCAGGTCGACGTTCTTCTCCGCCAGGTCGCTTAGCGTCGTCAGCGACTTGAGGGTTGTGATGGCCTTGTCGTACTCGACGCGCGCGGCATCGCGTTTGGCCTTGGCCTGAGCCAGCGCCAGTTCGAACGGCACCTTGTCGAGCGTCAGTAATTCATCGCCGGCCTTGACGTGCTGGCCTTCGCGCACCGCGACATGCACCACCTTGCCGGAAATATCCGGGGTGATCAGCACCTTCTGCGCCCCGACATAGGCGTTGTCGGTCGAAACGTAGCGGCCGCCGAGCAGGTAGATGGTGCCGCCGATCAGCGCCACCGCCAGCGGCAGCACGATCAGCAAGATGCGGCGTAGGTTACGGCGCTTGGACGGAGTTTCGGCCGCGGTGTCGGGAGCGGTCTGCTGGTCGGACTTGGCTTTGGCTTCCGGAGCCGGAACGACTTTCAATGCGTTTTCACTCATGGGGCGACTTTACGGGCTTGTAGTTGGGGTTCTTGCGATTCGATTTGCTGCGCGTTGCGGCCGATGGCGACGCGCAAGTTCTCGCGCATGACGCCGAGGTCGCCAAGCAGGCGGTTGACGGAATTGTCGTCGAGGCCCTCGAGCACTTGGCCCATCAGTTCCTCGCCAAGTGCGGTGAGTTCTTCGAGCAGCGGACGTGCGGCCGGCTTCAGGTAGAGGCGATTGACCCGGCGATCGTTGGGATCGGGGCGGCGTTCGATCAGGCCGTTGTCGGAGAGACGATCAAGCAGACGGGTTAACGAAATGGGTTGCAGGTCGAGAAGTTCCGCAAGTTCAGATTGCTTCAACCCCTCGCTGCGATTGAGCCGCGACAGCACCGCCCATTGCGACCGAGTCGCGCCATAGCTGCGCGCGGTCTGATCGGCATAGGTCTTCAGCAACCGCGCTACATCGTTGAGAAGAAAAGCGATTTCCTTTTTAAGGGTCGGCACAAGCGAATCTCCGAAGGCTCTCTTATGCCTTCATATAATAAGCATCCTTATTATAAAGTTGATACCTGGGCACCGTAAATGTCGGCAGGGCTGCCCCACCGATGCTGCATGGCAGCAAGTGACCGCGCATCCCCGCTCGGGCACAGTTCGCGCCACGCTGTCCGCGCCCACGACAATCCGGAGGAAACATGAGCGACGACGTTCACGAGGTCTTTGCCATCCGCTACGGCAGCCACACGCGCAAACGCGCGGAGAACTACATCTTCGGCGACCCGCACGACGAGATGGCGTCGATCGCCTATTACGTCTGGCTGATCAAGGGTGCGCACGGCGCCTTCGTGGTCGACACCGGCTTCGATGAAAAGGCCGCCAAGGAGCGCGGCCGCACGATCGACCGGCCGATTGGCGAGGGCCTCAAGGCGCTCGGCATCGATCCGGACAAGGTCGATCACGTCATCGCCACGCACATGCACTGGGATCACGCGGGCAATTACGAACTGTTCCCGAACGCGCGTTATCACCTCCAGGACGAGGAGATGGCCTACGCCACAGGCCGCTGCATGTGTCACCAGATGCTTCGCATGCCGTTCAGCCATGACGACGTGCAGGCGATGGTCAAGAAGGTGTTCGACTATCGCTGCGACTTCCACGACGGCGACGATGAACTCGCTCCCGGCATCACCGTGCACAAGATGGGCGGCCACTCCAAAGGTCTGCAAAGCGTGCGGGTGAAAACAAAACGCGGCTACGTTGTCGTGTCGTCGGACGCCTGCCACCTCTATTCGCACATGGATGAAGGCCGCGTGTTCCCGATCACCTATTCGGTCGGCGATACGCTCGAGGGCTACAAGAAGATCCTCAAGCTCGCATCGTCGCGGCATCACTTCGTGCCCGGTCACGATCCGGAAGTGATGAACATCTATCCGGCGGCCAAGCAAGGCCTCGAGGGCTGGGTGGCGCGCTTGGATGTCGATCCGAAGGTGTAAGCGTATTCTTGTCGTCTCGGCGAAGGCGGGGATTTTTCGTGAGGATCAACCCCACTCCGACGCCACTTCGGCCTTCAGGTCGACGCTGGAGCGGCGGCCGATATCGTCGTAATGCGCGTCGAGAAAACGTCGCGCTGCGCGCTGGCCGAGCTTATGCAGCAGTTCCAGCGATTCGAAATCGTTGCGTAGCTTGGTCGAAGCGGAGAAGTGTTCGCCCAGACCTTCCATGACGATGCGGTGCACCTTGATGTGGCGATACTGGTTGGCCCCGGTGCCGTGCGGCAGGCGGCGCTGATCGATCAATCGGTTGACGAATTCGATGGCGCGCAGTTCCGCCATCAGCGCCGAATTGAAGGTGATCTCGTTGACGCGTGCCATGATTTCGCGCGTCGAATGCGGCACCTTCTTGCGCTCCAGCGGGTTAATCTGGACGATGAGCACGTCCTCGGTGTCGGTCGAGCGGAAGAACGGATAGATCACCGGATTGCCGAGATAGCCGCCATCCCAGTAAGGCACGCCGTCGATCTCGACGGCCTGGAACACCGCCGGCAGACAGGCCGACGCCATCACCGCTTCGGCCGAGATCTTTTCTTTCGGAAAGATGTGCAGGCGGCCGGTCTGCACATTGGTGGCGGCGATGAAGATCTGCCTTCCGTCCTGGCGCAGGCCCTCGAAATCGACGAAACGCTCGATCATCTCCTTGAGCGGATTGATGTTGAGCGGGTTGAGGTCGTAAGGCGACAGATATTGCGACCACGCCGACAGCCAGTCGAAGGTGGGCGAGCCCTCGCGCGGCCACAGCGCGAACAGTTTGTCGGTGACGGCGCGCTGCACCGCCGGCAGGTCGCCGCCGAGGCTGGCGGCACGCCAGAACTCGGCAAGGCGCTTGCGCGCTTCGTCCGGGCCGCCGCGGTTGAGGCCGTCGGCCAGCATCACCGCGTTGACGGCGCCGGCCGAAGTGCCGGATATGCCTTCGACCGCGAGGCGGCCGTCCTCGAGTAGTTGATCGAGCACGCCCCAGGTGTAGGCGCCATGCGCGCCGCCGCCCTGCAGCGCCAGATTGATGCGCTTCTTGCCCCCGCCGCTTTTCTTCGGCTGATCTTCCTGGTCGCCCCAGAACAGACGGGAGAGGAAGTCGTTCACTGCGCGACCCAGCCACCGTCGATCGAGTAGGCCGAACCGGTGATCGAGGCCGCCGCATCGCTCGCCAGGAACACGGTGAGCGCGCCGATGTTCTCCGGCTTGGTGAACTGATGCATCGGCTGCTTCTCCGACAACAGCGCGATCTCTTCCTCGCGGACCGACTTGCCCGAGGCCTTGGCGCGGTCGTCGATCTGCTTCTGCACCAGCGGCGTCAGCACCCAGCCCGGGCAGATCGCGTTGCAGGTGACGCCGGCATTCGCCGCCTCGATCGCCACCACCTTGGTGAGGCCGACGATGCCATGCTTGGCCGCCACGTAAGCGACCTTCTGTGCGCTGGCGACCAGACCATGCGCCGATGCGATGTTGACGATACGGCCCCATTTGCGCGCCTTCATGCCGGGCATGGCGGCGCGGATCGTATGGAACGACGACGACAGGTTGATGGCGATGATCGCGTCCCAGCGTTCGACCGGAAAGTCCTCGATATTCGCGACGAACTGGATGCCGGCATTGTTCACCAGCACGTCGAGCGCGCCGAACTGCTTTTCCGTCGCCGCGACCATCTCGGCGATCTCGCCGGGCTTCGACATGTCGGCCGCCGAGTACGACGCCTTGATGCCGAATTCCTTCTCCAGCCCCGCGCGTTCCTTTTCGATCGCGTCCTTGTCGCCGAAGCCGTTGAGCATGATGTTGGCGCCGTCGGCGGCCAGCGCTCGTGCGGTGGCGAGGCCGATCCCGGAGGTCGAGCCGGTGACGAGTGCGGTTTTGCCTTTGAGCATGGAGAAAATCCTCGTGATCGTTGAGGCCGCGAGCGGACCTTGAGGGCGGGAAACGAACCAATCGGAGGCGGTCCGGAACCTGCCCCTATTTTTATTGCATCGCAATATATATGTTCGGAACCGGAGCGTTTGAGGCCCACTCAGGTTAGACTTGTGTAGCAGCCCGTTGCACCGGTAACGACCAGCCCGGCTGCGGCGGTCCGGGAGAAGGATTTCGTGAAAAAGGTTTCGGCGAAAAAGTCATCGGCGCACAACGTTTTTCCGACCCCCGATCACGATCACGATCGCTGCGCCTCGGATGCGATCGCGCACGCCGAAGCGGTCTGCGCCGCCCACAAGGAGCGGCTGACGCCGATCCGGCGCCGCGTGCTCGAGGCCTTGCTGTCCAGCCATGCCCCGCTCGGCGCTTACGAGTTGATCGATCGTCTGGCCGACGGCGAGGGCGGCCGGCCGGCGCCGATCACGATCTACCGCGCGCTCGATTTCCTGCGCGACCAGGGTCTCGTCCATCGCATCGAGAGCCGCAACGCCTTCATCGCCTGCGTGCACAATCACCAAAGCGGCGACCCGGTGGTGTTCCTGATTTGCGAAACCTGCGGCGCGGTCGGCGAGGCGACCGGTGCCGGTGTCGCCGAATCGATTCGTAACGCCTCGCGTGCCGCCGGCTTCGTGCCGAAGACGCCGGTGATCGAGATTTCCGGAACCTGTGCGCATTGCCGCTCTGCTTGAGCGGGTGGTTGGCGCGCGCGATCCCAGCCGCTAAGCACGGGGGACGCCGCCGGGAATTCACGTCGTCATGTCATCGACTGCTCCGTCCGAGCCTCTGCCGCCGCCCGCGCACCATCACACGGTGCGACCGCTCGATCTGACGGCCGCGGCCATCGTCGTTCTGCTGTGCCTGTCCTGGGGCTTCAGTCAGGTCGCGGTGAAGCTGGCGATCCACGACATCCCGCCGCTCATGCAAGTCGCGCTGCGTTCGGTGATCGCCGCGGTCCTGGTTGCCGGCTGGTGCGTCGCGCGGCGCATCCCGCTGTTCGAGCGCGACGGCACGCTGAAGGCGGGTCTGATCGTCGGCGTTCTGTTCACTATCGAGTTCATCCTGATCTATCAGGGCCTCGCCTTCACCACGGCGACGCGGGCGGTGGTGTTTCTGTATCTGGCGCCGTTCGTCGTCGTCATCGGCACGCGCATTTTCCTGCCGGCCGATCGCTTCCGCGCTTCGCAATGGTTCGGCTTGGCGCTGTCCTTTGCCGGCATGATCGTGGCGTTCGGCGTGCCGACGCCGGCGCTCGATCCGCGGCAGACGCTCGGCGATCTGATGATGGTCGCCGCCGCCGTCTTCTGGGCCTCGACGACGCTCTCGATCAAGGCGAGCCGGCTCAACGCCATATCACCGGAAAAGGTGATGCTCTATCAGCTCGTCGTCTCCGCGCCGCTGATGGGGCTTGCGGCATGGCTCGCGGGCGAGCGCATCACGCACTGGCCGGACCACCAGGCGGTGGCCTGGCTCGCCTACCAATCCGCCTGGGTGGTGGCCATCACCTTCGTGCTCTGGTTCTCCGTCATCAAGCACTACTCGGCGAGCCGGGTTTCGGCCTTCACCTTCCTGACGCCCCTGTTCGGCGTTGCCGCCGGGCATTTCGTCATGAACGACCCGTTGACGCCGGCTTTTCTGGTCGCTGTGGCCTTCGTTGCCGGCGGCCTGGTGCTGGTCAACCGCTCGAGGTGATCTTCACCACTCCCCGCAAGCGGGGCGAGGGTTGCCTTGCGTTGACGGTGCCATATTTGTCTGGCACTCCCGTCCGATCAGGACAGCCCAGACGAGCTTAGTCGATGAGCCCATCCGCCCGTCATAAAACCGTTGCCGTCGATGTCGCCGGCGTCGTCGTCGGCGGCGCCGCGCCGATCGTGGTGCAGTCGATGACCAACACCGACACCGCGGATGTCGAGGGCACCGCGCGGCAGATCACGGCGCTCGCCCGCGCCGGTTCCGAGCTGGTGCGCATCACCGTCGACCGCGACGAAGCGGCGGCGGCGGTGCCGAAGATCAAGGAGCGCGTCGCGCAGCTCGGCGTGCGCGTGCCTATTGTCGGCGACTTCCATTACAACGGTCATACGCTGCTCAATGACTATCCGGGTTGCGCCGAGGCGCTCGACAAGTACCGCATCAATCCGGGCAATGTCGGCTTCAAGAACAAGCGCGATCCGCAGTTCACGCAGATCGTCGAAATGGCGATCAAGCACGGCAAGCCGGTGCGCATCGGCGTCAACTGGGGTTCGCTCGACCAGGAGCTTTTGACCAAGCTGATGGACGAGAACTCGCGCTCGCCCGATCCGATCGACGCCCGCGCCGTGACGCACGAAGCCATGGTGCAGTCGGCGCTGCTGTCGGCGGCGCGCGCCGAGAAGATCGGCCTGCCTAAGAACCGCATCATCCTGTCGGCCAAGGTCTCGGCGGTGCAGGACCTCATCGCCGTTTACACCGAACTGGCGCGCCGTTCCGACTATGCGCTGCATCTCGGTTTGACCGAAGCCGGCATGGGCACCAAGGGCATCGTCGCTTCGGCCGCCTCGATGGGCGTGCTGCTGCAACAGGGCATTGGCGATACCATCCGCATTTCGCTCACGCCCGAGCCGGGCGGCGACCGCACCCGCGAGGTGCAGGTGGCGCAGGAGCTGCTGCAGACCATGGGGTTGCGCACCTTCGTGCCGCTGGTCGCGGCCTGCCCGGGTTGCGGGCGCACGACGTCGACGACGTTCCAAGAACTCGCCTCCGACATCCAGAGCTTCATTCGTGACTCCATGCCGGAATGGAAGACGCGCTATCCCGGCGTTGAGACGCTCAACGTCGCGGTGATGGGCTGCATCGTCAACGGCCCGGGCGAGTCGAAACACGCCGACATCGGCATCTCGTTGCCCGGCACCGGCGAGCAGCCGACCGCGCCGGTGTTCGTCGACGGCAAGAAGGTCGCGACCCTGCGTGGTGCGACACTGAGCGCGGACTTCAAGCAGATGGTGATCGACTATATCGAGCGCCGTTGGGGCACCGGCTCGCGCACCGCGGCCGAATGATGCGACCCATCAAACTGAAGGCGAGCGCGTGAAAACCAAGACGGTCATTCTGATCTTTCTCGGCTTGCTGGTGGCGATGACCGCCGGCTCGGTCTATCTCGCGTTGACCACCGAGCGGGCGCAGAAATCGATCGTGTCGGTGCCGGCGCCGGACGGAAAATACAAGGCGGTTCGCCTGCGCGTATCCGGCACCAGGCCGGAGCCTTACTGCGTCGACAGCATCGCGGTGTATCTGTCGGTCTATCCCGACAGCTTCGCTGCCTCCGAGCGCAATTACGAAGTCTATGGCGGCGTTTGCCCGCCCGCCGGCAAGCGCGATGCCCTGCCGAAGATCGAATGGACCGGCAACAATTCGCTGCGCATCACTTACGCGGTCTCCGATCCGGCCAAGCCGCCGCGGCTGAAGGCGAAAGACGCCTCGCTGTTCGTCGATATTACCGGGGTGAAAGCGGACTAGCCTGCTTCACCCTGCCCAGAGCGGATGGGGGCCTTGCTGTTTTCCGTCCCAGTCAATGAAAAAAGTCCTTGACGTTGCCGTAGGACCGTGATCCGTTAAGCGGCCGGCGCGGCGCGGTCTTCGTCATCTAGAGGCGAGGGCGGCAAACCGCCGGCGCGGCGCCCGACAATGGCGCCGCGGGTGGAGCGCCGGGAGGCGCAGCGCCGCCGCTTCGGGCCTCGCAAACCCGAAGCGATCCGGCGCGCGCGCCTCGGGACGGGTCTCGCAAACCCGCTCCTCGTCGGCGCGCGGCTGTCCCGATCGCAAGGGACGGCCAAAGGGCGCCGTAGCGCAGCGCCCTGGCGCCTCCCGGCGCTCCATTTTCTCCTTCGAGAAAAGGAAAAAGGGATGGGCCCGCCCGGGCCTTCACAAATAACAGGGAGGACGGCGCGCGCCGTTTCACACCCAGCCGCCGCCGTCCTTGTAACGGTTGGCGAGGCTCGCTTCTTCCAGGTCGAGTTCGTATTCGATGCGGCGGCGCGCTTCGTCGGTAATCTTGCCGTCGCGCAGCAAGTGATAGATGAACGTGCGCTCGGCATGGATCAGTTCGCGCTTCAGCGCGGCGGTCTGCCGCATCCGGCCGAGATCGTCGGACAAATTGTCGGGCAGCACCTGGCGGCGGCCTTCGTTGCGAACGTTGAGGTGATCGACCAACGCCTCGGGGAATTCCCTGTTCGCAATCGCCTTGTCGAGTCGCGCGGTCACCGCCTGGAGCGCCTCGCGCCGCGCCTCGAGCTCGCGCCTGAGTTCCTCGGCGTGCTCTTCCTTGCCGCGTTTGGTTAAGCCGAGCGCGCGGACCACGGTCGGCAGCAGCAAGCCCTGTCCGACCAAGGTGATGATGATGACGCCGAAGACGATGAACAGGATCATGTCACGGTGCGGAAAGGCCGCGCCGCTGGCGATGAAGTACGGCAGCGCCAGCGCCGCGGCGAGCGACACGACGCCGCGAATGCCGGTGAAGGACAACAGAAACGGACCTTGCCAGGGCGGCGACGGATCGTGTCGGCGAACGGCCGGGATCAGCCAGCGCGGCAGATAAGTCGCGGGGAACACCCAGACGAAGCGCGCAAGGATGACGATCAGCGCGGTCCAGAGCGTGGCGATCGCCAGTTCGCGAATCGAGAAGCCGTGGGCCTGTTCGATCAGCGTGCGCGCCTGCAGGCCGGTGAGCAGGAAGACCATGCCTTCGATCAGATAGACGATGAGGTCCCAGAAGAAGATGCCCTGCAGCCGCGTGCCCGACGGGATCAGCAGCGGCCCGTTCCAGCTCACATAGAGACCGCAGGCGACGGTGGCGAGCACGCCCGAGCCGCCGAGATGTTCCGGCACCCAGAAGGCGAGGTAAGGCGTCATCAGCGACAACGTGATCTCGACGCGCGGCTCCTGCGCCCATCGGCGCAGACGCAGCGACAGCCAGCCGACAGCGAGACCGTAAAGCACTTCGCCGACGACGATCAGCGCGAACGTGCCGGCCGCCTCGCCTGGCGAGAATGCGCCGGTCGTCACCGCGACTACGGCGAAGCGATAGAGGATGAGCGCCGTGGCGTCGTTGGCGAGGCCTTCGCCTTCGAGGACGACGACCAGTCGGCGCGGCAGGCCGAGGCTGCGGGCGATGGTCAAGGGTGCGACGGTGTCGGGCGGGGCGATGATGGCGCCGAGCAGGAATCCGACCGGCCAATCGAAGCCGAGCAGATAATGCGCGGCGGCTGCCACGGCGCAGGTGGTGAAGATGACGCAGCCGAAGGCGAGCAGTGCGATCGGTCGCAGGTTGAACTTGAACTCGCGCCAGCTCATGGCGACGCCGGCCGAATAGATCAGCGGCGGCAGGAACACGAGCAGCACCAGTTCCGGCGCCAGCGCGATCTTGGGCAGGCCTGGGATGAGCGCCATGCCGACGCCGGCGGCCACCAGCAGGATCGACGGCGCGACGTTCAATCGCTTCGCCGCGACCGCGACTGCGGCGAGCACCGCGATCATGAACAGTATGGTCTGGAAAATCGCGGTCATATCAGGTTGGCAACGACGTTGATGGTCAAGGCCAGCACGACGAGATTGAAGAAGAATGACAAGACGCCGTGTGCCGCGGCCAGGCGGCGGATCACTTTCGACGAGATCTGTACGTCGGAAACCTGTGAGGTCATGCCGATGACCAGCGAGAAGTACAGGAAGTCGCGATAGTCCGGCGCCTTGTCGCCGGGAAACTCCAGGCCGCCGCGTCGGCCGTCGCGGCCGCTGCCGTAATATTCATGGGCGTAGTGAAACGAAAAGATCGTGTGCACGAAGGCCCATGACAGGACGATGGTGGCGATCGCCAGGCCGACGGCGAGCGGACCGTTGCCGTGCTTGGCGTCGATCAGCGCCAGACCGATGGCGATGAGGCTGGCGAAGGTGGCGATGACGGACAGGATGAGAATCGCCGAGGCACCCTCGTCCACATAGGCGGCGCGGGCGCGGATGCGCGCGACGTCGGCGTGCCACATCAGCCGCAGGATCAGCGTCATGTAGATGGCGATGCCGAGATCCCAGCCGGCGAGCAGGCGCGCGATCGCGCCCATCGGAACGGCAAGCAGCCCCAGCATGAAGGCTAGGCCGACAGCGACGGCGATCAGCAGCCGCAGGTGCAACGTCACAAATCGGCGGAGCGCCGATTGCGATTGATACGATAATTTCTTGTCGGCCATTGCAACGGTTCGGAAGGCGTGAAACTCAGTTCCGCCGTTCGACGATGAAGCGCGCGGCGGCGCGCAGAGTATCGGCCTTCGCTCCGAAAGGCGCCAGTGCGCTGTCGGCCTCGGCGATCAGCCGGTCGAGTTTCCGCCGGGCGCCGCTCACGCCGAGCGCCGCGACCAAGGTCGCCTTGCCGGCGTCGGCATCCTTGCCGGCGGCCTTGCCCAAAGTGGCGGCGTCGCCTTCGACGTCGAGCAGGTCGTCGGCGATCTGGAAGGCTTCGCCGATGGCGGCGCCATAACGGGCGACGGCGGTGCTCGCCGTGGAATCGGCTTGGCCGAGGATCGCGCCGGCGCGGCAGGCAAAGCGGATCAGCGCGCCGGTCTTCATCGCCTGCAAGGTGACGATCTCGGTCTCGCTCAGCGCGCGCTTGTCGGCGAAACGGCCCTCGGCGGCGAGGTCGAGCATCTGTCCGCCGGCCATGCCGCCGAGACCGGCGGCGCGGGCGAGTTCCCTCACCAGTGCGATGCGCACCTGGGCGTCGGCGTGGACGTCGTCGCGGGCAAGGATGTCGAAGGCGAGCGTGAGCAGTGCGTCGCCAGCGAGAATGGCAGTGGCCTCGTCGAAGGCCTTGTGCACGGTCGGCCGGCCGCGGCGCAGGTCGTCATTGTCCATCGCCGGCAGGTCGTCGTGGACCAGCGAATAGCAGTGCAGCAGTTCGAGCGCTGAGCCGGCGAGCAGGGCGCCGTCACGCCTGGCGCCGAACAAAGCGGCGCTCTCGACGACGAGAAAAGGCCGCAGCCTTTTGCCGCCGCCGAGCGCGGCATGGCGCATCGCAGCGGTGAGGCGGTCCGGCCGCGCGGTTTCGCCCTGCAGCGGCGCGTCGCCGAGCAGCCGCGCGAGCAGCGTTTCGGTCTCGGTAGCGACGGCATTGAGGCGATCGGCGAAGGTCGGGGAACTCATGACGCCTTGTTAGCCCCGGTATCGCGACAACCGCAACATGGCGTGCAACATCACGGCGAGACGGGCCGCAATCGCCGCAGCGATGGGTTAGACTTGGGCCGTGATCTATCGCCCCGATTTCCGTCCGCCCCGGCGGCTAAGCTTGGCCAACGACATCCTGCGGCTGCCGCGCCGCGGCGGGCTGCTGCGTGGGCTGCTCTATGCCGCCTTGGTGCTGCTCGCGCTGCCTTACCTGCTGACGCCGCTTTATGCCGTGGTTAACCCGGTCTCGACCCTGATGCTCTGGCGAGAGGCGACCGGCCAGCGGGTGGTCCGGACCTGGGTGCCGCTGTCGAAGATCGATCCGGACCTCGCGCTGTCGGTGATCATTGCCGAGGATGGCCGGTTTTGCAGTCATTTCGGCGTCGATTTCGCCGAAATCCGCGACGCCATCGAAGATGCCGACAGCCTCGACGACGTTCGTGGCGGCTCGACCATCACCCAGCAGGTGGTCAAGAACCTGTTCCTCTGGCAGGGCCGCAGCTACGTCCGAAAGGCGCTGGAGCTGCCACTGGCGCTCTGGTTCGACCTGGTCCTGTCCAAGCGGCGTATCCTTGAGATCTATCTCAATATCGCCGAACTGGGCCCGGACGGCGAATTCGGAGCTGAAGCAGCGGCAAAGCGGTCCTTCGGCCGCTCGGCGGCCAGCCTCGGGCGCTACCAGGCGGCCCTTCTGGCCGCCTCGCTGCCCAATCCGGTGACCCGGGACACCAAGCGTCCGGGACCGGGTTTGCGCCGTCTGGCAGGGCTTTACGAGCGCCGGGCGGCCCGCTCGCCGGAGGCTGCAGCCTGCCTGCGGCGGGGACGCTAAATCCGGGCTTTAGGGCTGGCTTTGGGGGCTTTCATCCTCTATAAGCCCGGCTCCAAACCGACAATTCGCGCCTATCAGGAGTTCAACCCCATGGCTGTGCCGAAAAGAAAAACGTCGCCGTCGCGCCGCGGCATGCGTCGTTCGGCCGATGCTTTGAAGCAGCCGACCTATGTCGAAGACAAGGATTCCGGCGAGCTGCGCCGTCCGCACCACATCGATCTGAAGACCGGCATGTATCGCGGCCGTCAGGTCCTCAAGGCGAAGACCGAGGCGTAATCGCCTGACCCGGCGGAGGAAGGCTGGCTCATGTATATGCTCGGCTTTCCCCTGCTGTTGGTGCCCTTCGCGATCTACAACATCATTGCGTTCCTCTGGGCCGGCGTGAGCTGGTCGGGAACGGTGTCGTCCGTGCATCTGGTCTCGGGCGGGCAATGGGCCATGTCCGCCGGCGACGTCCTGATCGCGGCATCGCTGTTGTTCCTGTTCGCCGAGATCGTGAAGGCGACGCGCATCGGTACCCGCGCGGTGCTTGATCATGCGCTGTCGCTGCTGCTGTTCCTGGCGATGCTGGTCGAGTTTCTATTGGTGCCGCAGGCCGCCACGTCGACCTTCTTCCTCCTGATGGCGATCAGCTTTGTCGATGTGCTGGCCGGCTTTGCCGTCACGCTACGCACGGCGCAGCGCGACCTCACCGTCGAAAATCTCCCCAACACCTGAACCTCGGTCATGAACCGCGATTTCCAACTGCCTGGCCGCTCGCCGGTCATCGCCTGCGACGGCATGGCGGCCACCTCTCATCCGCTGGCGAGCCTCGCCGCGATCGACATGCTGCGCGACGGCGGCACCGCCGCCGATGCCGCGGTCGCGGCCTGTGCCACTTTGTGTGTGGTCGAGCCACACATGACCGGCATCGGCGGCGACTGCTACGCGCTGGTGTCGAAGCCCGGCAAGCCGGTGTGGGGCTATAACGGTTCCGGCCGCGCCGGCGCCAAGGCGTCTGACGAAACGTTGCGCGCGCAGGGCCTCAAGGAAATCGGCGACTCGATCCACGCCGTCACCGTGCCGGGCGCGCTCGACGCCTGGGATGCGACGCTGAAAGCGCATGGCCGCTTCGACCTCGACCGCGTGCTGCAACGCGCGATCCATTACGCCGAGAACGGCTGGCCGGTGGCCTCGAAGGTCGCCTGGGACTGGAACCGTTACGTCGCCAAGCTGTCGAAGGACTCCGGCGCGACCAAACATTACCTGTTCAACGGCCAGGCGCCGAAGGAAGGCGACGTGATCACGTCGCCGGCGCTCGGCCAGACGCTACGCACGCTCGGCCAGAAAGGCGCGCGCGCCTTCTACGAAGGCGAACTCGCCGAAGACATGGCGAAAACGCTGGTCGCCAAGGGCTCTTTCCTCACGGTCGAGGATTTCAACGCGCATCGCGGCAACGCGGTCGAGCCGGTCTCGACCAATTATCGCGGCCTCGATCTTATCGAGATCCCGCCGAACGGGCAGGGCATCGTCGCGTTGATCATGCTCAACATCCTCGAGACCTTCGACATCAAGTCGCTCGATCCGTGGGGTCCCGAACGCTTCCATCTGCAAATCGAGGCCGCACGCATCGGTTACGCCATCCGCGACGCTCATATCGCCGACATCGCGCACATGAAGCACAGCGTCGCCGATCTGATCGACAAGAGATTCGCGCGTCAGCTCGCCGCCCGGATCGACATCAACAAGCGGACCGATTTCCCCGACTCGCCGACGCCGGGCAGCGACACGATCTATTTGACGGTGGTCGACAGGGACCGCACCGCGGTGTCCTTCATCAATTCGCTCTATTCGGCATTCGGCCTGGGCGTCTGCACCGAGAAGTCCGGCATCATGCTGACCAATCGTGGCGCCTGCTTCACGCTGGCGCCAGACCACGTCAACACCTTCGGCCCGAACAAGCGGCCGATGCACACCATCATCCCCGGCATGACCATGAAGGACGGCCGCTGCGACATGAGCTTCGGCGTCATGGGCGGCGCCTATCAGCCGATGGGCCACGCGCAGATCGTCATGAACATGCTCGACTACGGCATGGACGCGCAGCAGGCGATCGATTTTCCGCGCTTCATGTTCGAGGATGGCAAGGTGCTCGCCGAGCGCGGCACGCCGCAGAAGACACTCGACGGCCTCAAGGCGCGCGGTCACGTCGTCGACGAGCCGCTCAATCCCTGGGGCGGCGGCCAGACGATCAAGATCGACTGGCAGCGCGGCGTGCTGATCGGCGGCTCCGAACCTCGCAAGGACGGCCTGGCGCTCGGCTACTGAGCTCGGGTCACGCGGCGGCGCGCGTCATGATGTCCGCGGCGCGTGCCGCGCGCACCGGCCGCTTGCCGTAATCTCGTACGAAGCGCCGGCCCGCGTCGGTGGCAAAAACAAAGGCGCCCTGACCCTCGAGCAATTTGCGTTCGACGAAGCCGCGTTCGAGCGCGGTTTCCCAAACCATCAGCCGCGGACATGAGGTGCGCCAGGCGTCGAGCACGTCGCGCTGGGCGCGCGGCTCGCGGGCGATCCATTCGACCAGATCGCGCACCAAGGGATCGATGATGTCGGTCATGAAGCCCGCTCCGTGAACCGTTGAGTCGGGCCGCAGGTTAGACCATGGCGTGCAGGAGTGGGAGAAAGAATGGGAGAAATCGTCGGCTGTCTCAGCCACCGGTGAGCCTGGCCACGGCACGATAGGCCGCCGCCGCGTCGCGGGGCGTGGCCCGGCGGCGTTCGCGGGTCTGCGGCGCCTGATCCCGGGTGGCGATGAGATGGGCGAGGAAGGTGGCCGGCCGGTACGACCGGGCTGCCGCGCTATACGTATCGGGCATTACAACGACGACGGCGCGGCTCGGCGCC
>JAFECJ010000005.1 GCA_018242205.1 Pseudomonadota bacterium | reverse complement strand
GACGCGCGGCACCACCATCTGCCGGATCGCGGCGATCACCGCATCAGAACAGGCATAGGCGAAGGCATCGCCCCAACCGATGAGACCGGTGTCGGTGACGACCTCGACCAATACCATGTCGAGCGCATTGGTGCCCTTGCCGGCTTGCGCGAACGTGGCAGAGCCCGCATCGAACGGAATGCGGATGTGATGGCAGACGATCTTGTCGATGACCATGGCGAAGGTTCCGGCCTGGCCGGAAGCCTATCGGGCGTGCCGAGCGCTTACAATCCGCGGCTCAGTTGCCGTTCTCGACCGAGCCGCCGGCTTCGCGCAGCGCCGCCGGCTGCGGCATGGCGATGACGTTGTAGCCTGAGTCAACGAAATGGATTTCGCCGGTGACGCCGGTTGACAAATCCGAGCACAGATAAAGACCCGAACCGCCGAGGTCTTCCAGGGTCACGCCGCGGCCAAGCGGCGAATACTTCTGCTGGAAGGCGAACATGTAGCGCGCATCGCCGATGCCGGCGCCGGCCAAGGTGCGGATCGGACCGGCCGAGATGGCGTTGACGCGGATTTTCTGGTGACCGAAGTCGACGGCGAGATAGCGCACCGAGGATTCGAGCGCCGCCTTGGCCAGTCCCATGACGTTGTAATTCGGCATGGCGCGATCGCCGCCATTGTAAGTAAGCGTGACCATCGCCCCGCCATTGGGCATCAGCTCCGCCGCGCGCTTGGCGCTCTCGGCGAAGGAGAAGCAGGAGATCACCATGGTGCGCACGAAATTCTCGCGCGTGTTGTCGGCGAAGCGGCCCTTAAGTTCGTTCTTGTCCGAGAAGCCGACGGCGTGAACGAAGAAGTCGATCGTGCCCCACTTCTCCTTGAGAGTCGCCCACACCTTGTCCACCGAGGCGATGTCCTCGACATCGCAAGGCAGGACGAGGTCGGATTGGGTCTGTTCGGCCAGAGGCTTGACGCGCTTCAGGAGTGCTTCGCCCTGATAGGTATAGGCGATCTGCGCGCCATGCTGATGCAGCGTCTTGGCGATGCCCCAGGCGATCGAGTGATCGTTAGCGACCCCCATGATCAGCCCGCGCTTACCTTCCATCAAACCCGGCATGGTTCCCAGCCTCCTCTGCCGTCATGCCCGGCCTCGTGCCGGGCATCCACGACTTTCCTGCCTTCTGTCCTTAAGACGTGGATGGCCGGGACAGTGGCGTTCTTTAGAACGCCGTCTTTCAAACGGCTATGCCCGGCCATGACGTCTGAAAAATCTCAGATCACGCATCAACGTGCTTGAACACCAGCGTCCCGTTGGTGCCGCCGAAGCCGAACGAGTTCGACATCGCGGCGCCGATTTCGACATTGTCCTTGCGCGCGCGCAGGATCGGCATGTCGGCGAATTCCGAATCGAGATTCTGGATGTTGGCGCTTTCGCACAGGAAGCCGTTGTTCATCATCAACAGCGTGTAGATCGCCTCCTGCACGCCGGCGGCGCCGAGCGAGTGGCCGGACAGCGACTTAGTCGCCGAGATTGGCGGGCATTTGTCGCCGAACACGGCGCGGATCGCCTCGATCTCCTTGGCATCGCCGACCGGCGTCGCGGTGGCGTGCGGATTGATATAATCGATCGGCACCTTGCAGGTTTCGAGCGCGAGCTTCATGCAGCGCTGCGCGCCCTCGCCCGAAGGTGCCACCATGTCATAGCCGTCCGAGGTCGCGCCGTAGCCGGCGAGCTCGGCATAGATCTTGGCGCCGCGCGCCTTGGCGTGTTCGAGTTCCTCGAGTACGAGCACGCCGGCGCCGCCGGCGATGACGAAGCCGTCGCGGTCCTTGTCGTAGGCGCGCGATGCGGTCTGCGGCGTGTCGTTGTATTTCGACGACATCGCGCCCATGGCGTCGAACAGGTTGGACATGGTCCAGTCGACGTCCTCGCAGCCGCCGGCGAACATCATGTCCTGCTTGCCCCACTGGATCATCTCGGCGGCATTGCCGATGCAGTGGTTCGACGTCGCGCAGGCCGACGCGATCGAATAGTTGACGCCCTTGATCTTGAACCAGGTGGCGAGCGTCGCCGATGCGGTTGACGACATCGCCTTCGGCACGGCGAACGGGCCGATGCGCTTGGGCGAATTGTTCTTGCGGGTCAGGTCGGCAGCATCGACGATCGTCGAGGTGGTCGGACCACCCGAGCCCATGATGATGCCGGTCTTCGGATTGGAGATGTCCTTGTCCTCGACACCGCTGTCGCGGATCGCCTGCTCCATCGCGATGTGGTTCCAGGCGGCGCCGCGGCCGAGGAAGCGCATGGCGCGGCGGTCGATCATCGTCTCGGCGTCGATCTGCGGCATGCCATGCACCTGGCAGCGGAAACCGAGCTCGGCATATTTGTCGGCGCGGGAGATGCCGGATTTGGCTTCGCGCAGGCTGGCGAGAACCTCCTGCGTATTGTTGCCGATGGATGAGACGATCCCCATCCCAGTGACGACTACCCGTCGCATCGTCGCTTCCCTTCAAAAAAATTTGGGCGATTGGGACACAGATTGGCCGGCCCACCACAATCCGCAAGGTCGCGGATTGTCAAAGCCGGACGATCTGCACCGTCGCGACCGACCGGGCCGCTCAGGTGCCGCTCGGCTGCAAGGCATCGGCCTGCTGGAACAGGCCGACCTTGAGGTCGCTGGCCTTGTAGATCACCTTGCCGTCGGCCGCCAACCAGCCATCTGCAATGCCGAGCACCAGCTTGGAGCGCATCACGCGCTTGAAATCGACGCCGTAGACGACCTTTTTCACGGTCGGCAGGACCTGGTCGCTGAATTTGATTTCACCAGTACCGAGCGCTCGTCCCCGTCCCGGGGAGCCCAGCCAGCCGAGGAAGAAGCCGACCATCTGCCACAGAGCGTCGAGGCCGAGGCAGCCCGGCATCACCGGGTCACCCTTGAAATGACAGAGGAAAAACCAGAGGTCCGGCTTCACGTCGAGCTCCGCGCGCACCAGGCCCTTGCCAAATTCGCCGCCGGTTTCCGAAATCTCGGTGATACGGTCGAACATCAGCATTGGCGGCAGCGGCAGCTGGGCGTTGCCCGGGCCGAACAGCTCGCCCCGACCACAAGCCAGCAAATCCTCATAGCCAAAACTGCTGCGGCGTTCCGTCATCATCCAAAGTTCCCGATTGAGCGGTCCCGGTCGACGTCCTTGAGCCGTCGCCTGAATTCGCAAATGCCTAACACACCGGGCCGGGGGCGGCAAAGGTCGCCCCAATGGCTCTGCAGGCCTCCGAAGCGCCGTTATGGCGCGACAAATTGGCCTTCCGGCACATGCCCTCGGCTGGGCGACCGGGGTTGCGCCAAGCCCGGTAGGCCGATATGTTGCAAATGAAACCGGTTAGCATCCGGGTCACGATTTCGGCGCGAACTATCGTTCTCGTGGCTTAAACCCCGCGAATACGGTATAGCCCGTATGGACGTTCCTGCGAATGACTGGCAGAAGCGTTCGGAGTTTTGCGTGTAATTTTGCGTACAGATGAGCATTGACCGACGAATGACCGAAACGCGCACCATGACATTGCCCGTGGCCAAAGCGGACACCGCTGCGGCGCCGGACCGGTCGGCCTTTACCGGCTGCCCGTGGCACGACGTCAAATCCATGCTGCGTGATGTTGGCCTGCGTCCGACGCGCCAGCGCATGGCGCTCGGCTGGATCCTGTTCGGCAAGGGCGACCGCCATCTGACCGCCGAAGCGCTGTACGAAGAAGCGACCCGCGCTAAGGTGCCGGTGTCGCTCGCCACGGTTTACAATACGCTGCATCAGTTCACCGAAGTCGGCCTGCTGCGCCAGGTTCCGGTGGACGGCACCAAGGCCTATTTCGACACCAACGCCTCGTCACATCACCACTTCTTCGTCGAAGGTGAGGATGAGCTGCTCGACATTCCATCGAGCGACGTCATCGTCGGCAAGGCACCGGAAGCGCCTGAAGGCTACGAGATCGCCCGGATCGACGTCGTCGTGCGGCTGCGTCGCAAGGTCTGACAGCTTTCAGTTTTCGAATTGAGGAACGCGCGCGGCTATCCCGCGCGCGTTTTTGTTTGCCGCGGCGCCAGCCTCGTCGTCAGGGATACCTTGCCACAGCCACTTGACGCATTCGCGCGTCCGCGCGGCGTCATCGATGCCGATATCGTGCAGCAGATGAGGCGACAGATCGAGCATTTGTCGCCTGGTTCGGTAACGCCGATGCCAGAGCCTCAGCGTTGTGAGGATTGAGCGCAGTTTCATGGCGCAAAGCCTGCGCCCGTTGCGGCCCGCGACGTTACGGCCGGGACCGAAGCGTGGCCCGCGGAAAGCCGCTATATTCCGGACAAACGAGCACGGAGACTGCGATGGCGACCAACGCCGCATTCGCGGAAATAGCCACGCTGGCAGGCGATCCGGCGCGCGCCGGCATGCTGCACGCGCTGATGGACGGCCGCGCGCTCACGGCGAGCGAGCTCGCCAGCGCGGCCGGTATCACGCCGCAAACCGCCTCCGGCCATTTGAGTAAGCTCGCCGCGGGCGGTCTGCTGGCCGTCGAAAAGCAAGGCCGCCATCGCTATCACCGGCTTGCCTCGGCCGCGGTGGCGCGCATGCTGGAAAGCATCATGCAGGTCGCCGCCGATCAGCCGGCGCGCCGCAAGCCGATCGTCACCGGGCCGCGCGACAAGGCGTTGCGCAATGCGCGCACCTGTTACGATCACCTCGCTGGCCACCTCGGCGTCGCGCTTACGGATGCGCTGATCGCCAATCAGCAGATCGAGCTGACGGCGGATGCCGGCGTCATTACTGCGCGCGGCATCACTTTGTTCGACAGGCTCGGTATCGATGTCGCCACGCGCAAGCCGGGCCAGCATGCGCGCATGATGTGCCGGCCCTGTCTCGACTGGAGTGAGCGGCGGCCGCATCTGGCCGGCGCGCTGGGCGCCGCCTTGTGCGCACATTGTCTGACATCAGGCTGGGTCAGGCGCGTCGATGGCACACGGGCGGTCCGCGTCACGACCAAAGGCCGTGGCGCATTCCGCGATCTGTTCGGTATCGACGCGGGCTAGTCGATCTTTTCGTTTGGATAGGCGCCCCAGAGGCGCTCCTGCACGATGTAGCCGGAGAAGCCCTTGCCATTGATCTCGCACCAATGGCCGTCGCAGTTCTTGATCTGTGCGAGAACGCCGGCCTGCAATTCTGCCATGACGGCGGAGGCAGAATCAGCGCTCTGATACAGCGGCACCAGCCCGCCCTTCTTCGATGGCACCACGACGGCACTCCGCCGGCCGGATAGCAGGGAGTGGTAGACCCAGCCCTCGGCACCCTCCCAGTCACGGATGCGGCGCCAGTTCTCGAACTCGGCGGTGACCTCAACCGGCATACCGGCCCGGGTATAGACCCAGCGGACCTCCTGATCCTTGTTGGGACCGGCCCGGACGTTGGTCCGGTCGGACTTCAGGCTAACGAAGCGCGGTATCGGCAGGCCGCTGACCGGGCCGGTCGCGAGATCGGCCGCGGCCCGCGCACTGTTACCCATGCCGACAAGCCAGATCGCGGCCAAAAGCACGCGGCCCCAGCGGCGGACGCCGCTGAGCGCAACCTCAAGCGTGCGGACACTTTGTCTTGCCCCAGCCATCTGATAGGAAAAGTCAGGAATTTTGGAACCCCGCAGCCGCGAAACGGCAGTTTGTGCGAGTGCGGTTAAAGAGACCTGAACACCCGGTCCGTTGCGAGTTGAAGTCGTTATGGTCAAACAGAAGAAGCCCGTCGTCGTCGTGACCCGCAGGCTGCCGGACGCGATCCAGCAGCGTATGCAGGAACTCTTCGATGTCCGCCTCAACGCCAACGACAAGCCGATGTCCGCGGCCGAACTCGCGGAGGCCATGAAAAGCGCCGACGTGCTGGTGCCGACCGTGACCGACCGCATCGATGCGGCGCTGCTGTCGAAGTCGGGCGAGCAACTGCGGCTGATCGCCAATTTCGGCAACGGCGTCGACAATATCGACGTCGCCACCGCGGTTCAGCGCGGCATCACCGTGACCAACACGCCGGGCGTGCTCACCGAAGACACGGCCGACATGACCATGGCGCTGATCCTCGCCGTGCCGCGCCGGCTCGCCGAAGGCGCCAATGTGCTGATCTCGGATCAGGACTGGAACGGCTGGTCGCCAACCTGGATGCTCGGTCACCGCATCTGGGGCAAGCGACTCGGCATTATCGGCATGGGCCGCATCGGCCAGGCGGTGGCGCGGCGCGCCCGCGCTTTCGGCCTGCAAATCCACTATCACAATCGCCGCAAGGTGGCGCCGAAGATCGAGGAAGAGCTCGATGCCACCTATTGGGAGAGCCTCGATCAGATGCTCAACCGCATGGACATCGTATCGGTGAACTGCCCGCACACGCCGGCGACGTTCCATCTGCTGTCGGCGCGACGGCTGAAGATGCTGCGGCCCGAGGCCTATATCGTCAACACCGCGCGCGGCGAAGTCATCGACGAGAACGCGCTGGCGCGCATGCTGGAAGCCGGCGAGATCGCCGGCGCCGGCCTCGACGTGTTCGAACATGAGCCCGCGGTCAATCCGAAACTCGTCAAGCTCGCCAAGGCCGGCAAGGTAACGCTGCTGCCGCACATGGGCTCGGCCACGCTCGAAGGCCGCATCGATATGGGCGAGAAGGTCATCATCAACATCAAGACCTTCATGGACGGCCACCGGCCGCCGGACCGGGTCTTGCCGAGTATGTTGTAATTTTTCGTGTCGCTCCGGGCGCGTCCGAAGAACGCGAACGCGGAATCCATAACCCGGTTTGTGAATATGGGTTCCGGGCCCGCGCGCCTCGGCCGCGTCCCGGAATTACTGAAGCGTCACCGCGGCGCGCGGCGGCGGTCGGGCGAATCGAATTCCGAGTGCATCATGCGCTTGAAATACATGCCGCGATGGCCGCACTTCGGGCACGGCACCGAAAACTCAACGGCGACATTGCCCGGCTTGTCGATAAAGATCGGCGAATGACATTTCTGGCATTCGACGACGCCGCGCTCTTCGCGTCCACCGCTCTGGCTATACTGTGCTGCCGACATGGCGATCATTCCAAACTCAAGGTCTCTCCGACTTTGAGTCCATTTTGACCTAAAAAAGCTGTGGCGCTGTTAAGTGGATCGCAAGCAAGGCGTAAATGCTCATTAGCCATAAATTTTATCGAGCCGATGACAGCAGGCCGCGTTAAATCGCGTCAATATTTTCCGGAGAGATCGACGATAGTCGCGCAGTCGCCACTCAGCGGATTGTCGCGGTCCCAGGCGTAATCGAGCGTCTCAAAACGCATCGCACGCGCATCGATCATCAACAGCCGGCCGACCAGCCCTTCGCCGAAGCCGACGATCTCGCGGATCACTTCCATCGCCATCATCGAGCCGAGAATGCCGGGCAGCGCGCCGAGAATGCCGGCCTCGGAGCATGCCGGTACCGTGCCGGGCGGTGGCGGCTCCGGGAATAGACAACGGTAGGTCGGGTTTGGCACCCCGTCTTCGCGTTTCTCGTGGGCGCGAATCGTCGTCAGCGAACCATCGAACACGCCGAGCGCCGCGGTGATCAGCGGCTTCTTCGCAAAATAGCAGGCATCTGCCACGAGGTAACGCGTGGCGAAGTTGTCGGAGCCGTCGGCGACGATGTCGTAGCTTTCGATCAATGGCATCGCGTTGCCGGGGTTGAGGCGTTGGTTATGCACCTCGACCTTCACATGCGGGTTGAGCCGCGCGATCGCCTGCGCGGCGCGTTCGGCCTTGGCGGCGCCGACGTCATCAGTGCCGAAAATCACCTGACGCTGCAGGTTGGACAGCGCCACCTGATCGTCGTCAACGATGCCAATGGTGCCGACGCCGACCGCAGCTAGATAAAGGATCAACGGCGCGCCGAGGCCGCCGGCGCCAACGACCAGAACGCGGGCAGCCTTGAGCTTACCCTGGCCCGGGCCGCCCACTTCGCGCATGACGATGTGGCGGGCATAGCGTTCGAGTTCATCTGGAGTCAGCATTGCAGGCAATCTAGCACCCGGATGCGGCAAAACGAGCCGGTTAATGCAATTTCGCAAGGCCGGTTGCGCGACCTTTTCCTTCGGCTAAGGTGCCGACCATGGTTAGCGTTGAGTGAACGGCGATGCGTTTCGGCTGTATTCCGGCGGTATCGGCGGCTTTTCTGGCGCTGGCTTTGGCCAGCGTCGCGACGCCCGTGCGGGCACAGCCCGGTGCAGCCGATGCCGCGCCCTATCCGATCCAGACCGAGGCGCCGCACGCCGCAGCCCACAAGGCCGAGAGACCGGCCCACCGTCCGGCTGCGAAACCGGGGGAACCGCATGGCGAGGCCAAGGCTGGCGAAGTAAAGCCTCACCCGTTGCCTCAGGGGCGACCCGCGGCACTGAAGACGCTCGACACCGCAGCGGCCAAAGCGACCGTGAAGCCGACGGCGCCGGCCAAGGACGCTGCGAAAGAGCCGGCGAAGGAAGCCGCCAAGGAAGCGGCCAAGGAAGCTGCCAAGGAAGCGGCAAAACCCGATCCGCTCTCGACGCCGACGACCACGACCAAGCAAGGCGACACTTTGTACGGCAATGCGGCCGACGAGCGCCTGCTGCTGCAGGCCGCGCTGCTATGGGCCGGCGATTACACCGGCGCCGCCGAGAACGGCGACGATCCGCTCGCCACCGCGGTGAAGAATTTCCAGAAACGCAAGAACTACAAGGTCACCGGCACGCTGTCCGACAGCGAACGCCAGGAACTGCTCACCGCCGCGCGCAATTATCAGAACGAGTTCGGCTGGAACGTCGTGGTCGATCCGGCGACCGGCATTCGCATCGGCCTGCCGACCAAGATGGTGCCGGTCGTGCATGACGCGCCGCGCGGCACGCGCTGGTCGTCGCGGCACGGCGACGTTCAGGTCGAAACCTTCCGCTATGCCGATCCGAACCTGAAGCTTGCCGCGTTGTTCGAGCGGGAAAAGCAGGAGCCGTCGACGCGGCGGGTCGAATATAGCGTGCTGCGCGACGACAGTTTCTTCGTTAGTGGCATGCAGGGCCTGCGCAAGTTCGCGGTGCGCGCTTCGATGCGCAACGGCGAGATCCGCGGCTTCACCATGACCTTCGATCAGATGATGGAAGGCATCGTCGCGCCGGTAATGGTGGCGATGGCGTCGGCCTTTTCGCCCTTTCCGTCGCGCGCCGCGCCGTTCGCGGCGCTGTCGAAATCGGTCGAGTATGGCAACGGACTTGTCGTCAGCGGCAAAGGCTACATCGTCACCGATGCACGGCTGACGCGCGGCTGCCAGGTCTTGGTGGCGCCGGGCCTCGGCGATGCCGAACGCATCGCGCAGGACGAGGACAAGGGCCTGGCGCTGCTGCGCGTCTACGGACCGCGCAAACTGACACCACTGTCGCTCTCGCGCGCGGCGGCTAGGGGCGGCGACATTACGCTTTCCGGCGTACCGGATCCCAAGGACAGCAACGGCCACGCCCATACCGCCGACATCAAGGCTCGGCTCGCTGGCGGCAACGCCATCGAATTGCGCGAGCCGGTGCCGATGGCCGGCTTTACCGGCGCCGCGGCGATTGACGGCGACGGCCATTTCGTCGGCATGACGACGATGGGCCCGGCGGTGCTGGCAAGTATTCGCCCGACCGGCCTGCCGATCCGGCTGGTGCGGGCCGACAGCATCCGCGTCTTCCTCGAGGCGCATCACGTGCAACCGGCGGCGGCTGCGGCGGCCAACCCGCGCGACGCCGTGGTGCGGATTATTTGCGTAAGGAAGTAGATGCTTCTTCCCCTCTCCCCTTGAGGGAGAGGGTGCCCGAGCGAAGCGAGGGCGGGTGAGGGGGCGGCGCTTGACGAGAGTCTGACCCCTCACCCGGCTCGCATCTCGCTACACTCGATGCTCGCCACCCTCTCCCACAAGGGGAGAGGGGAAGTGAGGAGGACGCGCCGCTTCAATACTACTTATTCTTCCACTGCGGCTTGCGCTTCTCGACGAAGGCTTTCATGCCTTCCTTCTGATCCTCGGTGGCGAACAGCGCGTGGAAGATGCGGCGCTCGAAACGCAAGCCTTCGGCCAGCGAGGATTCAAACGCGGTGTCTACCGCTTCCTTGGCGGCCAGCACCGACGGCAGCGACATGGCGGCAATGGTCTCGGCGACCTTCATCGCCTCGTCCATCAATTGCGCCGCCGGCACGACGCGGGCGACGAGGCTCGACCGCTCGGCTTCCGCCGCATCCATCATGCGGCCGGTGAGGACGAGGTCCATCGCCTTGGCCTTGCCGATGGCGCGCGTCAGGCGCTGCGTGCCGCCCAGACCCGGGATGACGCCGAGCTTGATTTCGGGCTGGCCGAATTTCGCGGTGTCGGCGGCGATGATGATGTCGCACTGCATGGCGAGCTCGCAGCCGCCGCCGAGCGCGAAGCCGGCGACCGCGGCGACGACGGGTTTGCGTGTCTTGGCAGGCGCCGCCCAGTCGGCGGTGAAGTTGCCGAGATAGGCTTCGATGAAGGTCTTGTCTGCCATCTCCTTGATGTCGGCGCCCGCGGCGAACGCCTTGTCGCTGCCGGTGATGAGCAGGCAGCCAATGGCATCGTTGTTCTGGAAGTCGACGACGGCCTGGCTGAGCTCGCCGACCAAGGCGCGGTTGAGCGCATTGAGCGCGTTCGGCCGGTTGAGCGTGATGACGCCGACGCGGCCTTTGGTATCGACGATGATGTTTTCGTAAGCCATTACTCTCTCCCGGCGTGTTTTCCTGTTGCCCTACTTCTGGCAAATATTTCTCACTTTTGACAAGCCGGACAGTAGAACGTCGAGCGGCCGTTCTGCACGATACGTTTCACCACACTCTTGCAGCCCGGACACTTCTGCCCCTCGCGGTCGTAAACCTGGAAATTGTGCTGGAAATAGCCGAGCGAGCCATCGGCCTGACGGTGATCGCGCAAGGATGAGCCGCCGGCCTTGATGGCGTCGTTGAGGACCGCCTTGATGGCATCGACCAGTGCCTTGGCGCGCTCATTGGGCCCACCCTTGCGGTCGGCGATGGTGGAGGCGAGCCTCTTCGGCGACAGCCGCGCGCGGAATAGCGCCTCGCAAGCATAGATGTTGCCGATACCGGCGACGACGCGCTGGTCGAGCAGCGCCGCCTTCAGCGAGGTCTTCTTGCCGGCGCAGGCCGCGGCCAGCATGGCCGCGTCGAATGCGTTGCCGAGCGGCTCGGGGCCGATCGATTTCAGGAGCTTTTCATCATCGAGCTTGGCCCGCGCCACGATCTTCATCGAGCCGAAGCGGCGCGGATCGTTGAAGGTCACGGTACGACCATTCGCCATGTGAAAGACGACATGATCGTGCGCGACGTCTTTCGACCGATCGTGGTGAAAGTCGCCGGGAGTGTCCTTATCGATGCGGAACGAGCCGGACATGCCGAGGTGCATGATCAGCACGTCGCCGGAGGACAGGTCGGCCAGGATGTATTTGGCGCGGCGGCCGAGGCCATCGATGGTCTGGCCGTCGAGCCGCTTCTCGAAATCCTTGGCGATCGGCCAGCGCAGGCCGCGGTGGCGCACTTCGACGCGGGAAATCCGCGCTCCTTCCATGGCGGGCGCGAGGCCGCGCCGGACCGTCTCGACTTCGGGTAGCTCGGGCATGGTTTACCGCTCCGGGCGTGATAGATAGCGTCCCGCGGGCCGGCGCGCTATGGTCCTGCCCGCAAAGGATTATTGGCCGATGAACCGCTCGCAAGAGACCCATTTTGGATACCGGGACGTGCCCCTCGAGGACAAGCAGGGGCTGGTCGACGACGTGTTCCACTCCGTGGCCAAGCGCTACGACCTGATGAACGACCTGATGTCCGGCGGTCTGCACCGGCCGTGGAAGGATGCGCTGGTCACCGCCGTCAACCCGCCGAAGAACGATCACCCCTTCGCGCTACTCGATCTGGCCGGCGGCACCGGCGACGTGGCCTTCCGCGTGGCGGAAGCCGGCGGCTTTGGCACCCACGCGACCGTCTGCGACATCAATGCGGAAATGCTCGCCGTCGGTCATGAACGCGCCGAAAAGCGCGGTCTCGACGCCCAAGTGACTTTCGAGCAGGGCAACGCCGAGGAACTGCCCTACGCCGACCGCAGCTTCGACTGCGTCACCATCGCCTTCGGCATTCGCAACGTGCCGCGCATCGACAAGGCGCTCAAGGAGGCGCACCGCGTGTTGAAGTTCGGCGGCCGCTTCCTGTGCCTGGAATTCTCCGCGGTCGACGTGCCCGGCCTCGACAAGCTCTATGAACTGTACTCGTTCAAGGTGATCCCGCGCGTCGGCGAACGCGTCACCGGCGACCGCGAGGCCTATCAGTATCTGGTGGAGTCAATCCGCAAGTTCCCGAAGCCGAAGGCCTTCGCGGCGATGATCGAGGCCGCCGGCTTCCGCCGTGTTTCCTTCACGCAAATGACCGGCGGCGTCGTGGCGATGCATTCGGGCTGGAAATTGTGATCTCGACCCTTTCTCACTTCATTCGCCTGTCCCGCGCCGGCTATGTGTTTGCCCGCGAGGGCGTGTTCGCGCTGGTCGATACCCGGCCGCTGCCGGCGCCGGCGCGCGCCGTCGTCGCGATCGCGCGGCTGATCGAGCGGCCGAGCGCGCGCGGCGGCAAAAGCCGACTCGCGGCAGCGCTAACCCGGTTGGGTCCGACTTACGTCAAGCTCGGCCAGTTCCTCGCAACGCGCCCGGACGTCGTCGGCACGGCGATCGCGCGCGATCTCGAATCACTGCAAGACAAGATGCCGGCCTTCGCGCAAAAGGAAGCCGAGGCCGTGGTCGCGGAGGCGCTCGAGCGTGCTGTCGACGAGGCTTATGCCAGTTTCGGCCCGTCGATGGCGGCAGCCTCGATCGCCCAGGTGCACAAGGCCGAAGTCGATGTCGACGGCGAACGCAGGCCGGTCGCCGTCAAGATCATTCGCCCCGGCATCGAGCGGCGCTTCCGCGTCGATCTCGACGCCTTCTATTTCGCGGCACGCCGCGCCGAGGCGCTGTCGCCGGAAGCGCGGCGCCTGCGCTTCGTCGAGGTCGTGCATACGCTCGACCGCTCGGTGAAGCTGGAAATGGATTTCCGCCTCGAGGCCGCGGCCTTGTCGGAGATGGCGGAGAACACCAAGGACGATCCCGACTTCCGCGTGCCGGGCATCGACTGGGACCGCACCGCGCGCGAAGTGCTGACAATGGAGTGGATCGACGGCACGCCGCTCAACGACCGCGCCACGCTGGAAGCCAAAGGCTACGACCTGCCGGCGCTCGGTCGCATCGTCATCCAGAGCTTCTTGCGCCACGCGCTGCGCGACGGCTTCTTTCACGCCGACATGCATCCCGGCAACTTGTTCGTCGACAATGACGGCCACCTGGTCGCCGTCGATTTCGGCATCATGGGCCGGCTTGGGCCCAAGGAACGGCGCTTCCTCGCCGAGATCCTGTTCGGCTTCATCACCCGCGATTACATGCGCGTCGCGCAGGTGCATTTCGACGCCGGCTATGTGCCGCGGCATCACGCGGTGGAAGCCTTCGCCCAGGCGATCCGCGCCATCGGCGAGCCGATCCACAACCGTACCGCCGAAGACATCTCGATGGCCAAGCTGCTCACCTTGCTGTTCGAGGTCACGGGCATCTTCGAGATGCAGACGCGGCCCGAGCTGATCCTGCTGCAGAAGACCATGGTGGTGGTCGAAGGCGTGGCGCGCGGCTTCGATCCGAAACTCGACATGTGGAAGACCGCCGACCCGGTGGTGCGCGAATGGATCGCGCGCAATCTCGGACCGATCGGCAAGCTCGAAGGCGCGGCGCAGGGCGCCGGCGAGCTCGGCAAGTTCGTCGCGCAGGTGCCGTCGCTGCTGCTGCGCGCCGGCACGCTGCTCGATCAGGTCGACGACATCACGCGCAACGGCCTGGTGCTTTCGCCGGAGACGGTCGAGGCCATCGGCAAGGCGGAAGCACGGCGCAATCGTTGGACTGCCGGAGCGCTGTGGACCATCGTCGCGCTGCTGGCGGCGATGACCTGGTTGCTGGTGCGGTAGGCTACTTCTCGGCGGCGGCCTTGAGTTTCACGAGGCCGGCCTCGAAATCGCCGCCGATCATCTTGTCCATGTTGAAGACGACCTGCATCACCTTGCTGATGAAGGGCGCCGTCCCCCGCATCGCCCAGGTCACTTGCGTGGCGGCGCCCTGCGGCACCAGCGTGAAAGTCACGTCGTTGCTCGCCGAGATCGGCTTCACCATGTTCAGCTTGATGGCGACATGCGACGACGGCGCGCTGTCGGTGATGGTCATGTCGCCGGCGCCGACATTGCCGTTGCCGTCCCACGCATAGGTGGCGCCGCGCCCTTTGGTCGTGGCGCCGAAGGTCCGCTTCATGTCCGGATCCTTGGCTTCGTAGGGCGACCACTGCGTCCACCGATGAAAATCGTCGATCAGCGGAAAGATCCGGTCGGCCGGCGCGTTGATCGCGATCGACCGTTGCACCACGAAAGTATCCGGTTTGCGCAGGGCAAGGACGAGCACAACGGCGACGGCCCCGGCCAACACCGCAGCCGCGGTCAGCAAGATACGTTTCATGGTCGCATCCCGATCATCTGCTTGAAGCCACCGAAGATCATGCGCTTGCCGTCGAAAGGCAATTTCCTCGACTTCATGAACGTCGCGAACCGCTTGTCCTTGATCGACTTTGCCATGACGGTGTCGCGCGCCTTGCGCGACTTGTAGGTCACCCAGGCAAACACCACGACCTCGTTCTTTTTCAACTTCACGCTTTGCGGAAACGACGTCCATTTGCCCGGCTTGACGTCATCGGCGACACATTCGACGTAAGACAATGCGCCGTACTCCATCCAGATTTTGCCGACGACGGTCGCCATCTTTTTATAGGCGGCGAGATTCTTCTTAGGTACCGGAACGACAAACCCATCGACATATGTCATGGCACTCCTCCCTTAATGACTCGCGCGCGCCTTCTCGATCGCCGCCATGTCGAACTTCTTCATTTTCATGAAGGCGCCCATAACGCGTGCCGCCGCGGCACGATCCGGGCCGGCCAGGATGTCGCCCATGAAGTCAGGAAAGACCTGCCAGGACAGGCCGAACTTGTCCTTGAGCCAGCCGCACTGGCTTTCCTGGCCGCCGTCGGCGGTGAGAGCGGTCCAGTAATAGTCGATCTCTTCCTGCGTCTTGCAAGGCACCTGAATCGAGATCGCTTCGTTGAACTTGAATTGCGGGCCACCGTTAAGCGTAATGAAGGGGTTGCCTTCGAGTTCGAACTCAACGACCATCACCGAGCCCGCTTCCTTGCCATGGACTTCCTTGCCGGCGTCGGAATAGCGACTGATGCCGCCGAGCTTGGAGTTTTTGAATACCGAGCAGTAGAAGCGGGCCGCGTCTTCGCCCTGGGTGTCAAACCAGAGGCAGGGCACGATCCGACGTGCGCCAAGAGACGTCGGGGCACGCACGATTTGCCATGACAGCCCATACTTGTCCTTGAGCCAGCCGCCGCGACCGTCCTGCCCGCCCGCGGTCAGCGCCCGCCGGTAGCCGTCGATTTCCTCCTGCGTCTGGCAGCGGACCTGAAGCGAGATCGCTTCGTTGAACTTGAATAGCGGCCCGGCATTGAGCGCCGTGAACGGCATGCCTTCGAGTTCGAACTCGACGGTGAGCACCGATTTCTCCGGCTTGCCATGGACGTCCTGTCCGGCATCCGGGTAATAGGCGGTGCGGCCGATCCTGGAGGTCTTGAACACCGAGCAATAGAACTCCGCGGCTTCGTCGGCCTGATTTTCGAACCAAAGGCAGGTCGCCAGCTTCGGTTTGGTGAGAGTCATTCCATTCTCCAGTTTATTGACGGGTTGCCGGATCAATCAGGCGGCGGCGCGGAAGTCGCCGAGTTGGGCATCGAGCGCGCGTTTGAACGCGGGGCGGGCAAGGCAGCGCTCGAGATAGGTTGCGAGCCGCGCATCGCGCGTGACGTGGTCGGTGCGATCCAGGATGCGCAGCACCGCGGCCATCATCAGATCGCCGGCGGTAAAATTGTCGCCGTCGAGATATGGTTTGTTGCCGAGCGCTGTGGACAGCGCCACGAGCCGGCGCTCGAGGAACGCCACCGCGCCCGGCCGGCGCAACTTCGCCCATTCCTCGTCCTTGTAGAAGGAGTCGATCAGAGCGACGTTCATGACGAACGGCTCGATCGAGTTCAGCGCCGCGACCAGCCACTGCGTCGCGCGGGCCTTGGCCGCCTTGTCCTGCGGCAGCAGCGCAGGGCTGCGCTCGCCGATGTGCAGCACGATGGCGCCGGTCTCGAAAAGAGTGAGGCCATCCTCTTCGAAGATCGGCACCTGACCGAACGGCTGCAGCGCACGATACTCGTCCTTGTCCTGGTCGCCCTGCTCGAGCAGCTGCGTGCGATAGGGCAGCCCGGCTTCTTCAAGCGCCCAACGGACGCGCAGGTCGCGGACCTGGCCGCGGGCGAAATCGGGGACCCAGCGAAAGGCAGAAATCGTGATCATGGGCGTGTTCCTCCAGTGACCGGCCGCTGACTGCGGCCTGTTCGTCGTGCGTTAAGTCGGCGTGGTCGGTCAGCGGCCGTAATCGAGCTTCGGATACCAGTCCGGCCTGCGGCCTTCCGGCGTGCAATCGAGCACGGTCCAGAGCGGCATGAGATCCGGCGCGCCGCGCGGATCCTGACCCGGATCGGCGGTCGAAAAGTCCATCTCGCCGCTCCAGAAATGACGCAGCGTCCCGTCACGGCGGGTAAAGACATGCAGGCCGGCGTCGTCGCCGCCGTTTTCCGAGATAGCGTGGAAATCGCGGCTGAACTCCTCGCTCGGATCCGAATAGAGCTTGAGCGCACGCCAGCCGCGCTGTTTCTTGAAGGCGACGAGACGTTCGATCGGCGAACGCGCCGTCACCGCCAGCGCCACGTTCTGCATGATGTCGTTCGCCTCGCCGTCCCACGACGACAGCAGCGACGTGCACATCGGGCACGGCTTCTCGCGCTGCGGGCCGTACATGTAGGTGTAGACGACCAGCGTTTGCTTGTCGCCGAACATGGCGGCAAGATCGGTCGGCCCGTCTTCGCCGACGAAGTTGTAATTCTTGACGATGGCGCCGGGCGGCAACGCCCGGCGCATTTGTGCCACGCGCTCGATCTGACGGCGAAGCTCGATCTCCTCGGCAAGCAGCGCCGTGCGCGCTGTGCGATAGCCGGCGCTCTCGCCGGGAATCCGAACCTTGCAGTTGTCGGCCAGCGTGCGGGCCGAAGGCAAAGGCTTGTTGGTATCGAGCATCGCGTTTCCTCCTTGTCGCCCCGGGCGGCGCACCGACCGCGCGGCGCGTTACGGCGCCGCGATCACCATCCAGGTGACGCCGAATTTGTCGGCGACCATGCCGAAGCTCGACGCGAAAAAGGTCTTCATCAGCGGCTGCAACACGGCGCCGCCGTCGCCGAGCGCCTTGAATTTGGCCTGTGCCTCGGCGTCGTCCTTGACGGAGAGAGTCAGTGAGATGCCTTTGAATTCCGTCTTGCCGCTGGTCATGCCGTCGGTCGCCATGACGACGGAGTCGCCAATGCGGAGACTGGAATGCATGATCTTGTTGGCCGGCGGCATCGGACCGGCGCAGCCCTCTTTGGACATGCCGGCATCGGCCGGCGCGTCGCTGAAGCGCATCAGCATCTCGACCTGGGCGCCGACGGCCTTCTTGTAGAATTCGATCGCCTCCTCGCAGCGGCCTTCAAAACTCAGATAAGGCTGAACTTGCATGTCGTGCTCCCATTCGCGGCCGGATTGGCCAATTCGCTGTGTATTGGCGGCCTCAAGACCGAGGCGTCCTTGACAATTACGTTGATATCAACATATTATTCGGTATGTCAATACGCCAGATCGCAGAATCTGCCGTGGAGCAGACGGAACCCGCGGGCGATGCCCTGCCCTTCGACAAGACGATCGAGGTGCGCGACGCCTGTCTGTGCCTGCACGTGCAGCGCGCGGCGCGGGCTCTGGCGCGGCGCTTCGACGTGGTGCTGCGGCCGCTCGACCTCACGAGCGGCCAGTTCTCGCTGCTGACCTCGCTCAACCGTCCGGCGCCGCCGACCATCGGCAGCGTTGCCGAATTGCTGGCGATGGACCGCACCACGCTGACCGCCAATCTCAAGCCGCTGGAGCGACGCGGCCTGATCGAGATCGCTGTCGACAAGGAGGACAAGCGCAGCCGCCGGCTCGTCATCACCGCGGCCGGACGCGCGTTGCTCGCCAAGGCCTATCCGATCTGGCGTGACGCGCACACCGCGCTCGAGTTCAAGATCTCGAACGGCAGCGCCGACGATTTGCGCCGCATGCTCGGCGCGCTGCTGTAAGCCCGCCTCGCGCAGTCCGCAGCCGACTTTCCCTCCCCAAAGGGTCGGGCTATAGTTCGCGTTTGATTGCAATGGTATCAATGCAATCAAATTTTCCAAGCCATTGAAATAACGGAGATTTCCAATGGCCTCCCTGACCGTGCGGCAGCTCGACGAGGCGCTGAAGCAGCAGTTGCGGCTGCGCGCCGCCCGAAATGGCCGCTCGGTCGAGGACGAAGTGCGCAGCATCCTGCGCGAGGCCGCCGGCGAAACCGAGGCGCCGGCTCAACCGGCGGCGCCGGTTGCACCTTCCGGCGCGGCCGCCACCGCGCAACCGCGCGTGCTGCTGATCATCGGCGGCGGCATCGCCGCCTACAAGTCGCTCGACCTCATCCGCCGCCTCAAGGAGCGCGGCTGCGCCGTACGCTGCATTCTGACGCAAGCGGCGACGCAATTCGTCACGCCGCTCGCCGCCGGCGCGCTCACCGGCGGCCGCGTTTACACCGATCTGTTCAACCCCGAACACGAATTCGATGTCGGCCATATCCGCCTGGCGCGTGAGGCCGACCTCATCGTCGTCGCACCGGCCACCGCCGACCTGATGGCGAAGATGGCGCAAGGTCACGCCAACGATCTCGCCACCGCCGTCTTGTTGGCGACCACAGCGAAGATCCTGCTGGCGCCGGCGATGAACCCGGCGATGTGGGCGCACAAGGCGACGCAGCGCAATCTTGCGCAGCTCAAGGCCGACGGCGTTGCGCTGATCGGACCCAATGCCGGCGAGATGGCCGAGCGCGGCGAACGCGGGCTCGGCCGCATGGCCGAGCCTTTGGAGATCGCCGGCGCCGTCGAACGACTCTTGAAAGCCGACAGCACGCCGCGGCCGCTCAAGGGTAAACGTATATTGATCACCGCCGGGCCGACGCATGAACCGATCGATCCGGTGCGCTATATCGCCAACCGCTCATCCGGCAAGCAGGGCTACGCCATCGCCGCCGCCGCCGCCGATGCCGGCGCCGAGGTCGTTCTCGTCAGTGGCCCGGTCAATCTGCCGAAGCCGGAAAACGTCGATGTCATCGATGTCGAAAGCGCCCGCGACATGCTCGTTGCCGTCGAGCGTGCTCTGCCGGCCGATGTCGCGATCTTCGCCGCGGCCGTGGCCGACTGGCGCGTCGCCAATGCCGGCGGCCAGAAGATCAAGAAGCAGGCGGGCTCGCCGGTGCCACAGCTTTCGCTCACCGAAAATCCCGATATTCTCTCGACCATCGCGCATCGCGCCGTCGACCGCCCATCGCTGGTCATCGGCTTTGCCGCCGAGACCGAGAACGTCATCGCCAATGCCAAGGCCAAGCTCGCCAAGAAAGGCTGCGACTGGATTCTCGCCAACGACGTGTCACCGTCGACCGGCATCATGGGCGGCGACCGCAATACGATTCATCTGGTGACGGCGACTGGCGTCGACGACTGGCCGCCACAGAGCAAGGACGAGGCGGCGGCGATGCTGATCGGCAGGATCGCTGCGGCGCTTGACGGAGACAGGAATTGACCACGACCGACGTTCGCATCACGCGTCTTGAGCACGCGCGGGATTTGCCGCTCCCGGCCTATCAGAGCAAGCTTGCCGCTGGCTTCGATTTCACCGCCGCGGTTCCGGCCGACGCGCCGCTCACCATCGTGCCGGGCGCGCGGGCCCTGGTGCCGACCGGCCTGGCCATGGCGCTGCCCGAAGGCTTCGAAGCCCAGGTGCGGCCGCGTTCGGGGCTAGCGATGAAGCACGGCCTTACCGTGCTCAACGCGCCCGGCACCATCGATGCCGACTACCGCGGCGAGATCCAGGTGCTGCTGGTCAATCTTGGTACCGAGCCCATTATTATCAGTCGCGGTATGCGAATTGCGCAATGCGTCATTGCAACCGTCACGCGCGCGATTTTGACCGAGGTTGAAACCCTAGATCAGACGATGCGTGGCGCCGGAGGTTTTGGCTCTACCGGAAGTTGAATAGAAATGCGGCGTTTTGCACTAGACGTTTCACCAACTGTAATATATTACCTTTCAGATTAGTTACATTTGGTGCCTATTATGCCGCTCGTTTCTCGCAAAGGCGTCCTCGCCATTGCCGCCGTGATCGACGTCGCCGTCAACGCCAGCCATCGGCCGGTATCGGCCAAGGCGCTGGCGGCACGCCACAAGCTGCCGCCCCGCCATCTCGAGCCGGTGCTGCAGGCGTTGGTGCGCGACGGCATTCTCCGCGGCATTCGCGGCCCGCATGGCGGCTACGAGCTGGCACGCGAGCACCACAAGATCACAGCCGAAGACATCCTGCGTGCCGCGTCCAGCACCGAAGAGACGGACGATTCGCCGATGCCGCCATCCGGCCTCGTCAGCAATATCGTGCGGCCGGCCCTGGCCGAAGCGGAGCGCACGTTCTCGAGCGCGCTGGCGGCGATCAATATCGAAGACATGACCAAGCAGGCCCTGAGCCAGAGCTGACGCGCGTCGTGCGGCGAGCGACTGGCGGAATGATCGCCGTGCCTTGCTCCGTTCCCTTTATGGACTCTTTCGGCAGGACTCACCCGAGGGGTAAAGTCCAATGATTCGCGAGCGGTACGGCGTTGAGCGTCCGCATTCCCTGACGCGTCCTGTGGGGCAATCTGAATGCCGGAAGGACTCCGGACGGCGAACGAGGCATTGCGTTCTCGTCCGAAACGAGGCGGATTCTTCGCCGCCGTCATCCTGACAGCTTTGACCGTCGCGCATGATGCGGCGGCGGCCGACGGATCGACGCTCGATCAGGCGGTGAGCTCGCTCGGCCGCCAGGAAATCGCGACCTTCACGCTCATCGCCGGCCTCATCGGCTTTGCCGTGCTTGCAACCGTCGTCCTGATTCGCAGCCGCGGCAGCCGCCACGACCGGGTCTCGCGCGACGACGCCATGGCGATGCAGGCGGATATCGATCGGCTGCGGCAATTGCTGCTGTCGCAGCCACAAGTCATCATCACCTGGCCGGCGGCGACGGACGAGCCGGAGATTCTCGGCGATACCGCGCTCATCGCACCCGGTGGCACGCCGCAGCGCGTGCTCGCTTTCGGCGCCTGGCTCGAAGCGGCGGCGGCGCAGCGCATGGAAGACGCGGTGACCCGGCTGCGCGGCGAAGGCCGCGGCTTCGTCATGACCTTGACCACACAGAGCGGGCGCCCGCTCGAAGCGGAGGGCCGGGCGCTGGGCGGGCGCGCGGTGCTGCGCCTGCGCGACGTCAGCGGCATCGAACGCGAGTTGGTGGAAGTCTCGACGCGGCATGACCGGCTCGCCGGCGATCTCGAAACCCTGAAGTCGATGCTGGAAACGCTGCCGGCGCCGGTATGGGCGCGCGACGCCGCCGGCGGCCTGATCTTCGTCAATTCGGCTTATGCCCGTGCCGTCGAAGCCAACGACGCCGCCGACGCCGTCGAACGCAATCTCGATCTGCTCGACGGCACGGCGCGCGCCGAGATCGCCAGGATGCGCGCGAGCGGCGCGTCATTCACCAAGCGCCTGCCGGCGATCGCGGCGGGAGAGCGGCGAATCTTCGACGTGCTCGATGCCCCCACCGTGTTCGGTGCGGCCGGCATCGCCATCGACCGCACCGAAGCGGAAACCATACGCACCGAGTTGCGGCGCATGACCGAGGCGCATCGCCGCCTGCTCGACCAGCTCGCCACCGGCGTCGCCATCTTCAACGCCGATCGCAAGCTCACCTTCTACAACACCGCGTTCCGCGCGCTGTTCGACCTCGACCCGGCGATGCTCGACCAGACCCCGACCGACACCAGCGTGCTCGACACGCTGCGCAGCGCGCGCAAGCTGCCCGAAGAGCAGGACTTCCGGCAGTGGAAGCAGCAGCTCTACGAAGCCTACCGCGCGGTCGAGCCGAAGGAACACATGTGGCACCTCCCGGACGGCCGCACCTTGCGCGTCGTCACCACGCCCAATCCCGAAGGCGGCGTCACTTATCTCTACGACGACGTCACCGAGCGGCTCGCCATGCGCCGCAACTACGAAGCGCTCAACAAGGTGCAGAGCGAGACGCTGGACAATCTCGCCGAGGCCGTCGCCGTGTTCGGCTCAGACGGCCGCGTCCGGCTGCACAATCCGGCGTTCCAGCGCATGTGGAAGCTGACGCCCGAGGCGCTCAACACGCATCCGCATGTCGAGGCGGTCACCGCATGGTCGCAGGCGCTGCACGACGACAGCGCGCTGTGGCGCGGGCTGCGCGCAGCCGTGACCAGTATCGACGATCGCGCGCCGCTCACCGCGCGCATCGAGCGCCGCGACGGCATGATGATCGACATGGCGACCATGCCGCTGCCGGACGGCGCGACCCTGGTGACCTTCCAGGACGTTTCCGACACGGTGAATGTCGAGCGCGCGCTGCGCGAGCGCAACGAAGCGCTGGTCGCCGCCGATTCCATCAAGATCGAGTTCGTGCACCATGTCAGCTACGAGCTGCGCTCACCGCTGACCAACATCATCGGCTTCGCCAACCTGCTGGCCGACCCGGTGTTCGGCCCGTTGACGCCGAAGCAGCACGAATATCTCGGCTACATCACCACCTCGACCAACGCGCTCCTGGCGATCATCAACAACATCCTCGACCTCGCCACCATCGATGCCGGCGCGATGACGTTGAACCTGACGCAGGTCGATATCCGCGCCACGATGGCGGAAGCCGCCGAAGGCGTGCAGGACCGGCTGATCAAGAACAACCTGCGGCTCGATATCCTCGCCACGGCCAACGTCGGCTCTTTTGAAGCCGACGCCAAGCGGCTGAAGCAGATCCTGTTCAACCTTCTGTCGAACGCTATCGGCTTCTCGCCCGCCAACTCGACCGTGACGCTGGCCGCCGAGCGTCGCGACGGCACTGTGATCTTCTCCGTGACCGATCGCGGCCCCGGCATCGAAGCGGCGCGGCAGCAGAAGGTGTTCGAGATGTTCGAGACCGATGCGCAAGGTTCGCAGCATCGCGGCACCGGGCTCGGGCTGTCGCTGGTGCGCTCCTTCGTCGAACTGCATGGCGGCTCGGTGTCGGTCGAATCCGCGGTCGGCCGCGGCAGCACCTTCACTTGCGTATTCCCGGCCAAACAGGCGAGCCACCCGACGGAAACCGCGCCGGCCAGGATCGCAGCGCCGAGGCGCAGCGCGGCATAACGGCCGGCACAGAAAAACCCCCGCGGCGGACCGCGAGGGCTTTCCACGCATTCACGCGGACGCGAACGCTACGCTTACCCCGGGAGAGGCTTAGCGATAGTAGTGGCGCGGGCGCGGGGCGTAGCCGACATACTGGCCGTCCACGCACGCGTCGCGATTGGCGCCGAACAGCGCATGGAAGCCGCGGCACGGCTGAACCACGCCGTCGATCAGC
Organism: Pseudomonadota bacterium; assembly: GCA_018242205.1. Taxonomy (GTDB): domain Bacteria; phylum Pseudomonadota; class Alphaproteobacteria; order Rhizobiales; family Xanthobacteraceae; genus Pseudolabrys. The sequence goes on along the minus strand of JAFECJ010000005.1, from coordinate 119,272 downwards.
GCGATGGTGCCGATGCCCGCAACGCCGCCGATAGCGGCCGCACCCGCGGCGCCGGTCGGAAGCGCGGCGCCACCGATGGTCGGCGCGGCGCCATACCAGCCATTGGCGAGACCGACGCCGACAGCCGTACCGACGGCGGCACCGGCGACCGGCGCGGCGTAGCTAGAGATCGCGGGACCTTCGCTGCGACCGTAAGCCGGCTCGGCGCTGGCCAAGGTCGGCATCGCGATGGCGGCGGCCGTCACGGCAGCCACGGTCAGACCGGTCATGAGATTGCGCATGAGAATTCTCCATTGTCTTCGTTGTCTTCGTTCGTCAAACCCCTCATGTGGCGATCAACGTATCGGCTCGGAGTTGCGTTCCGGAAACGGTGGAAAATCGCGATGTTTCCTCAACCAAGGCGATGCGGTGATGAAGCGAGGTCAAAACAAGGCGCGAACGGGGCAAGGCGGTAGCCGCTCCTCCCTAGCGGCGCACGCCGTGCTTTGCTTATAAAGAGCCGCCCCATTGCGGATGATTCGATGTCGCCTTCCGGTTCCAGCGCTTTCAGTTTTACGATCGCGCTCGGCGACGAAGCGGCAACGCGCCGGCTCGGCGCCGACATCGCCAATTTGATCGAGCCTGGCGACGTCATCACGCTGTCGGGCGATCTGGGCGCCGGCAAGTCGGCCTTCGCCCGCGCTTTCATCCGCCATCTTGCCGGCGACGACGCGCTCGAAGTGCCGAGCCCGACATTCACGCTGATGCAGACTTACGATCTGCCGCGCTTTCCGTTGGTCCATGCCGATCTCTACCGGCTGTCGGGACCGGACGAACTCGCCGAACTCGGCTTCGACGACGAAACGGCTTCGACGGTGATGCTGATCGAATGGCCGGATCGCGCCGCCGGCCATCTGCCGGCCGACCGCATCGATGTCGCGCTCGCGCTCGATCCGGCGCAGGGCGACAGCTATCGCCGCTGCGACGTCACCGGTCTCGGCAAGCTCGCCGGCCGCGTCGAGCGCATCCAGACGATTCGCCTTTTCCTCAACGACATGAGCTTCGGCGCCGCGCGTCGCACGCGCATGCAGGGCGACGCGTCGAGCCGCATGTATGAGCGGCTCGACCGCGACGGCGCCAGCTACATCCTGATGAATTCACCACGCCGGCCGGACGGCCCGCCGGTCGAAGACGGCAAACCCTACAGCGCCATCGCCCATCTCGCCGAGGACGTAACGCCGTTCATCGCCATGGCCAACGCGCTGCGCGATGCCGGCTGCTCGGCGCCCGCGATCATCGCCGCCGATCGCGCCGACGGCTTGATCATTCTCGAAGACCTCGGCAGCGAGACGGTGGTGGCCGGCGATCCGCCGGCGCCGATCGAGGAACGCTACGCCGCCGCGGTCGACCTGCTCGCGGCGCTGCACAGCGTGCCGAAGCCCGACGTGCTGCGCGTCGACGCCGGCGCCATGTACCGCGTGCCGCGCTACGACATCGGCGCCATGCTGATCGAGGTATCGCTGCTGATCGACTGGTATCTGCCCTTCCGCAATGTCACGCCGGCCGACGCCTTGCGCGCCGACTACCGCATGCGCTGGCGCGACGCGCTGCAGCCGGCGCTCACCGCGCCGCCGACCTGGGTATTGCGCGACTACCATTCGCCGAACCTGATCTGGCTGCCGCATCGCGACGGCATCAAGCGTGTCGGCGTCCTCGATTTCCAGGACGCGGTGATGGGTCCGGCGGCCTACGACGTCGCCTCGCTGTTGCAGGACGCCCGCGTCGACGTGCCCGAGTCGCTCGAGATCGCGCTGCTCACCCGTTACACCCGCGCCCGGTTGAGCGAACCGGATTTCGACGCCAAGAGGTTCACGCATCTCTACGCACTGATGGCGGCGCAGCGCGCCTCCAAGATCCTCGGCATCTTCGCCCGCCTCGACAAGCGCGACGGCAAGCCGCAATATTTGCGTCATCTGCCGCGCGTATGGACCTACCTGCAGCGCGCGCTGGCGCACCCCGCTTTGGCGCCGCTCGCGGCCTGGTATCGCGACCACATCCCCGCACCGGACCTGAAAAAGCCATGAGCATCGATCCATGAGCATCGACACGCCGCGCCGCGCGATGGTGCTCGCCGCCGGCTTCGGCCAACGCATGCGGCCGCTTACCGACACGATGCCGAAACCACTGGTCAAAGTCGCCGGCAAGGCGCTGCTCGATCACGTGCTCGACCGTCTCGCCAATGCCGGCGTCGAGATGGCGATCGTCAACGTGCATTATCTCGGCGACCAGATCATCGCCCATGTCGCCAAACGGCAGCGGCCCACCATCATCATCTCCGACGAGCGCGACGCGCTGCTCGACACCGGCGGCGGCGTGGTCAAGGCCCTGCCGTTGATCGGCGACAAGCCGTTCTACCACATCAATTCCGACACGATCTGGATCGACGGCGTGACGCCGAACCTGACGCGGCTCGCCGAGACCTTCGATGCCGCGGCGATGGATGCCCTGCTCCTGCTGGCGCCCACCGCCGAAAGCATCGGCTATGCCGGACGCGGCGATTTCCTGATGGCGGCCGACGGCCGCCTCGGCCTGCGCGCCGAGCGCGATATCGCGCCGTTCGTCTATGCCGGCGCCGCGATCCTGTCGCCGCGGCTGCTCGACGGCGCGCCGCAGGGCGCGTTTTCTCTCACCAGACTGTTCAACCGCGCCATCGAGCGGGGCCGCCTCTACGGCCTGCGCCTCGACGGCCGGTGGATGCATGTCGGCACGCCCGAGGCGATCGGCCAGGCCGAAGCCGCCATCGCGGCGAGTGCCGGCTAGAAGATTTGTCGCCCCCTTGCGCCGGGACGACAAGGTGTAGACTAGCCGCATGAAGCCCAACGTCTTCACCATTCCCGCGTCCGCGCCGTTCCTCAAGGCGCTGATCGACGCGCTGCTCGATGGCCGGCTGGTCAAGAGTTATCCGGCCTCGCGCGATCCACTGGAACTCGCCCGCGCCACGCTTTATCTGCCGACGCAGCGCGCCTGCCGCGTCGCGCGCGACGTCTTCCTCGAGGAGCTCGGCAGCGGCGCCGCGATCCTGCCGCGCATCGTGCCGCTCGGCGGCATCGACGAGGATGACATCGCCTTCGCCGAGGCGGCACGGGCCGAACTGCCGGAACAGGCGCTCGCCATTCCCGAAGCCATGGGCGGACTGTCGCGGCTGATGCCGCTGTCAGCGTTGATCTTGACATGGGCGCGCACCATCGCGCCGAAGCAGCGCGGCCAACAGGATCCCGGCTATGTGCCGCTGGTCGCCAATAATCCCGTCACCGCTTTCCGTCTGGCGCAGGACCTGGCGCGGCTGATGGACGACATGACGACGCGGCAGGTGCCGTGGGATGCGCTCGACGATCTGGTGCCGGACGAGCACGACCGCTACTGGGACCTGACGCTCGGTTTTCTCAAGTTCATCCGTGCCGAATGGCCGAAGATCCTTACGAGCGGCAACATGATCGAACCGGCCGAGCGCCGCGATCTGCTGATCAAGGCCGAGACCGAGCGGCTCGCCAGTTCTGGTGATCCGATCATCGCCGCCGGCTCCACCGGCTCGATCCCGGCCACCGCCACCTTGCTCGCTACGATCGCCAAGCTGCCGCACGGCGCCGTGGTGCTGCCGGGTCTCGACACCGATCTCGACGACAAGAGCTGGGAGGCGATCCTCAGCGAGAGCGACGCCGCGCATGGTCATCCTCAATTCGCACTGGCCTCGCTGATCAAGCGCATCGGCATCGTGCGCTCGGATATCGCCGCGCTCGCCGAGCCTTCGCCGCACGGGCGCGAACGCCTCACCTCGGAAGCCTTGCGTCCGGCGCTGGCCAGCCAGCTCTGGCAGGTGCTGCCGGGCGATGCCGACTTCGCCGTAAGTGCCGATGCCGCCGTCAAAGACATCGTGGCGATCGAGGCCGCCAATGCCGAAGAGGAAGCGCTGGCCATCGCCGTGACCTTGCGCGAGGCGGCGGAGACCGCGGGCAAGACCGCGGCCCTGGTGACGCCTGATGCCGCGCTCGGCCGCCGCGTCGCGGCGCTGCTCGAGCGTTGGCATGTGGCGGTTGACGATTCGCGCGGCCAATCGCTCGCCGACCTGCCCGAAGGCGTGTTCGCGCGGCTCGTCGCCGACGTGGCGCGCCACGATTTCGCACCGATCCCGCTGCTGGCATTGCTCAAGCATCCTTCCGGTGCATTCGATGGCGCTGCCGTCAGCGCATTGGAGCGCGCCATCCTGCGCGGCCCGCGTCCCGCGGCAGGCAGCGAAGGACTGGCCGCAGCGCTCGACGCCATTCGCGACCAGATCCGCCTCCACCGCGCCAAGGAGGACTCCGGCCTGCATCATTCCGACGCACGGCTCACGCTGACCGATGCCGAGCTCGAAGCCGCCGCCGCGCTGATCGGACAGTTGCGGAGCACGATGGCGCCGCTGGAAAACCTGCGCGGTGCGCAGCCGATGAAGACGCTGGCCGCGAAACATGCCGAGGTGCTGGCCGCACTCGGCGGCATGACACGCGACCTCAAGGCGGCGTTTGACGAGATCGTCGAAGCCGAAGCGCTCGACGTCTCGGTTTCAGACTACGCCGAACTGTTTCACCTGGCGATCGCCGATCGCACCATCCACCGCGCGCCGGCCGACGCGCGCATCCGCATCGTCGGCCTGCTCGAGGCGCGTTTGCAGCACGTCGATCGCCTGGTGCTCGGCGGACTGGTCGAAAGCGTGTGGCCGCCGGAAGCACAGGCCGATGCCTGGCTGTCGCGGCCGATGCGGCGCCAGCTTGGACTCGATCTGCCGGAGCGACGCATCGGTCTGTCGGCGCACGACTTCGCGCAAGCGTTGGGCGCGCGCGAAGTGATCCTGACGCGGCCAGCCAAGCTCGGCGGCGAGCCGACGGTGGCGTCGCGCTTCGTGCAACGGCTGGCCGCGGTGCTGGGCGAGGCGCGCTGGAAGCAGGCACTCGGACGCGGCGCGCATTATGTGGCGCTCGCACGCAAGCTCGACGAAGCCGAAGCGGTGACACCGGCGCAGCGCCCGGCGCCGACTCCACCCTTCGAGGCACGGCCCCGCCGCCTCAGCGTCACCGAGATCGAAGACCTGCTGCGCGATCCCTACACGATCTACGCCAAGCATGTGCTGAAGCTGGCACCGCTCGAAGAAATCGATGCGCCGGCCGATGCCGCCATGCGCGGCACTGCGATTCACGATTCTCTCGCCGAATTCGATCTGGCGAATAAGGGGCCGCTGCCCGACGATGCGCTCGAAACGCTGCTCGCCATCGGCCGGCGCCGCTTCGAGCCGCTGCAGAATTTTCCCGAAGCGCGCGCCTTCTGGTGGCCGCGCTTCGAACGCATCGCCGCGTGGTTCGTCGATTTCGACCGACAGCGTCGCGCGGGTGCGCGAGCGCTCTCGATTGAAATCGGCGGCAGCATACCGATCGCGTTCGGCAACGACACGTTCACCCTCAGCGTGCGCGCCGACCGCATCGAATGCCGCGCCGACGGCCGCTACGCCGTCATCGACTACAAGACCGGCGCGCCGCCGACCAATCCGCAGGTGCAGGCCGGGCTGTCGCCGCAGCTCACGCTGGAGACCGCCATTCTGCGCGCCGGCGGCTTCAAGGACATTCCGGCCGGCGGCTCGGTAAGCGAATTGCTCTATGTCCGGCTGCGCGGCGGTGCCGAAGCGGGCAAAGAGCAGATGGTCGCGTTCAAGGATGGCGGCTCGCCCGACACCGAAGCGGACAGGGCGCTCGCCGAACTGACCAGGGTGTTGGCACAATTCGCCGATCCGGCGAATCCATATCTCTCGCTACGCCACCCGATGTGGAAGAACCACTACGGCACTTACGACCACCTTGCCCGCATCAAGGAATGGTCACTCACCGGCGGTCTCGATGAGGAGGCCGGCGAATGAGCAAGCCGCTCACCATTCCACCCGACGTCATCGCGCTACAGACCTCGGCGTCCGATCCCGCACAATCGGCCTGGGTGTCGGCCAATGCCGGGTCAGGCAAGACCCATGTGCTGGCGCAGCGCGTCATCCGCCTGTTGCTCAACGGTACCGACCCGGCGCGCATTCTCTGCATCACCTTCACCAAGGCCGCCGCCGCCAACATGGCAAACCGCGTGTTCGACGTGCTGCGCGGCTGGACCGTGCTCGACGACACCGCGCTCGACGCGGCGATCCTCAGGACTGGCGTCAAATCCATCACCCCAGCCTTGCGCTTGCGCGCGCGGCAATTGTTCGCGCTGGCGCTCGATACGCCTGGCGGGCTGAAGGTGCAGACCATCCACGCCTTCTGCACCCAGTTGCTGCACCTGTTCCCATTCGAGGCCAATGTGCCGGCGCGCTTCGAGGTGCTGGACGAAGCGACCGAGCATCAGTTGCTGCACGATCTCACCATGGACGTGCTGCTCGAGGCCGCGGAGAAGCCGGACACGGCGCTCGGACGCGCACTGGCGCAGGCCGTGCTCGCCGCCGCCGACCAGACCTTCCAGGACATGATCCGAAACGCGATCGGCGAGCGCGACCCGCTGACGCGCTGGATCGAGGCCGCCGGCGGCGTCGAGGGCGCCCGCGCGCAGTTGTCGCGGGTGCTCGGCATCGCGCCGGACGACACGGTCGAAGCGGCGGACGCGGCGATGTTCGGCGCGAGCCTATTCGCTGAAAACGAATGGGCGGGCATCGCTGGCGTCTTCGATACCGGATCGGCGAACGACCACAAGCAGGCGGCGCGAATACGCGCGCTGTCCGGGTTGGATATGCCAAAGCGCGTCGATCGCTATCTCGATATCTTCTGCAATAGTGACCGTGACAAGACGCGCGATAACGTGATGACGGGAAAGCTCGGAAAGGCGCATCCGGAACTGTGCGAGCGCCTGACGCGCGAACGCGACCGCGTCTGGGACCTGCTGACCAGGAAGCGCGCCATCGAGGCGCGCGATCGCAGCATGGCCTTGTTCACTATCGCCCACGCGGTGATCGTCCGCTTTCGCAAGGAGAAGGATCGCCGCGGCCTCCTCGACTACGACGACCTGATCGACAAGACGCTTGAACTGCTGACCGAAGCAAGCGCCGCCTGGGTGCATTATAAGCTCGACAGCGGCATCCATCACGTCCTGATCGACGAGGCGCAGGATACCAGTCCGAAGCAATGGGCGATCGTCGAGCGGCTGGTCAGCGAGTTCTTCGCCGGCAAGGGCGCGCACGAACGCGCCCGCACCATCTTCGCCGTCGGCGACGAAAAGCAATCGATCTTCTCGTTTCAGGGCGCCGATCCGAAAGAGTTCGCCAGCAATCGCCTGCATTTCAAGATGCTGCATGAGCGCGCCGACCTGGCTTTTGAAGGCATCGAGTTCAAGACGTCGTTTCGCTCCGGCGCCAACGTGCTTGGCGCGGTCGATGTCGTGTTCAAGAGCGAGACTGCACATGCCGGTCTGAGCGCCGACAATGTCGGACCGGTCCATCAATCGCTGCCCGACAAGGCGCCGGGTCTGGTCGAACTGTGGGATCTCACCGAGGCGGATCTCATCGACAAGAAACCGGGCTGGGACGCGCCGTTCGACCTGCAGACGGCGCGCAGCGCACCGGCCAAGCTCGCGGACCGCATCGCCGGCACCGTCGCAGCCTGGCGCGGCCAAGGCCGTGCGCCGAAGGATGTCCTCATTCTGGTACGCCAGCGCGGGCCGTTGTTCGAGGCCATCATCCGCGCGCTGAAGCAGGCCGGCGTTCCGGTGGCCGGTGCCGACCGGCTGGTGCTGACGCAGCACATCGCCGTGATGGACCTGATGGTGTTGGCCGACGCGCTGCTGCTGCCGGAGGACGATCTCGCGCTCGCCACCATTCTCAAGAGCCCGCTGTTCGGCCTGAGCGATGCCGCGCTCGAAAAGCTCGCCTGGAATCGCGGGCGCGCCAGCCTCTATGCGTCGCTGCGCACAAACGAGCCGCAGCTCGCCGCGCGCTTCGATACCATGCAGGCCCGGGCGCGCGACCTGTCGCCCTTTGCCTTCTATGCCTGGCTGCTCGGCGCCCATGACGGCCGTCGCCAGTTCCTGTCCCGCCTCGGTCACGAGGCCGCCGATGCGCTCGACGAATTCCTCAATCTCGCGCTGGACTACGAGACGCGCGAGACGCCGACCCTGCAGGGCTTCGTCGCCTGGCTGCGCGTCGCCGAGGCCGAAGTGAAGCGCGATATGGAAATGGAGCGCGACGAGGTGCGGGTCATGACCGTGCACGGCGCTAAGGGCCTCGAAGCGCCCTTCGTCATCCTCGCCGACACCACGACGCGACCGGAGGGCGCCATTCCGCCAAAGTTGCTGACGCTGACGCCGGTTGAGGCGCCGTCCGGTGCGCCGGCGCCGATGGTCTGGGCCGGGCGCAAGGCCAGCGACAATGCGGCCATGACAACCGCGCGCGATGCCGTGCTGCGTGACGCGACCGACGAATATCGTCGCCTGCTCTATGTGGCGATGACGCGCGCCGCCGAGCGCCTCGTCGTCTGCGGCCTCAAGGGCGACAAGAAAATTCCGGACGGCTGCTGGTATCAGCTCGTCGACAATGCGCTCGCCGATCTCACCGTGCGCGAGAACGCCGACGACGGCGTCGGCGACGGCGAAGGCACCGTGCGCCGCTTCCGCAAAACCGATCCTTTCGCGTCATCGGTGTCGCAGACGGAACAATCAAACGCGACCACTCGAAACGCCGCACCGCCGCCGGCCGTCGTCCCGGACTGGCTGAGGTACGACGCGCCGCGCGATACGACCGTCCGCGCCATTACGCCGTCCGGCTTCGATGAAAGCGCGCCCCGGCCGTTGCCGCCACCGGGCCAGAACAAGGCCATGCTGCGCGGCTCGCTGACGCATCGGCTGTTGCAATCGCTGCCCGGCATTCCGCCGGAGCGGCGCGTGAAGGCCGCCGGAGATTATCTTGCCCGCGCGGCCAGCGACCTGTCCGGGGCCGATCACGCCAAGCTGATCGCCGACGTGCTGCGCGTGCTTGACGATGCCCGCTTCGGCGCGCTGTTCGGCCCCGGCAGTCGCGCCGAGGTGCCGATCGTCGGCCTCGTCGAGGTCGACGGCGAAACGCGGCGCGTCAACGGCCAGGTCGACCGCCTCGTGGTCACGCCGGACTGGGTGCTGATCGCCGACTACAAGACGAATCGCCCGGCGCCGGCGAGCCTGGCCGCCGCCGAAAGCACCTACCCGCAATATATTCGCCAGTTGTCCCTGTATCGCGCCGTGCTGGCAAAATTGTATCCCGGCCGCGGTATCCGCTGCGCCCTGATCTGGACCGAAGTCCCTGATCTCATGGAACTTTCCGACGAAGCGATCGCCCATGCCAGGGCGACGGTCACGTCCGCGCGATAGCGCCTTGACGGTGCGAGGCACCGTTCATAGGTTCCGGGCCTCGCAATTTTCCGGCGCGATTCTCTAGCGCCGCCTGTCACAGTAAAGGGGCTCATCATGGCCGTCGGAAAGACTACGGATGCAAGCTTCGACACGGACGTTCTGAAGTCGTCCGAGCCGGTTGTGGTGGACTTCTGGGCCGAATGGTGCGGTCCGTGCCGCATGATCGCCCCGGCGCTCGAAGAAATTTCCGGCTCGCTCGGCGACAAAGTGAAGATTGTCAAGCTGAACGTCGACGAGAACCCCAACATCGCCGCCAAGTACGGCATCATGTCGATCCCGACGCTGCTGCTGTTCAAGGGCGGCGAGATCAAGGATCGCCAGGTCGGCGCCGCGCCGAAGCAGAAGCTGCAGCAGTGGATCAGCGCCGCGGTCTGATCGTCGCGCCAAATCTCCAAGCTACCAAACGGCCGGGTCATCCCCGGCCGTTTTTGTTTTTCTTGCTTTCTTTTCCCCTCTCCCCTTGTGGGAGAGGGGAAGCGAGTATGCCGCACACACGCATCAAACCGGCTCCGTGCCGTTCTCGCGCAGGATCTCGCCGGCGAGATAGAGCGAACCGGTGATGAGAATGCGCGGCGGCGGCTCGAGATCGAGTTTGCGCACGGCATCGAGCGCCTCGTCGATATTGCCGCGCGCCACGGCCGAGACGCCGACGGCCGTCGCGGCGGCGGCGGCGTCTTCGGCGCTCAGGCCCTTGTCGGCGCCCGGCACCGGGATGGCGATCATGCGCCGGGCCAGTCCGGTGAAATTGCCCAGGAAGCCCGCGGCATCCTTGGTCGCCAGCATGCCGACAATCATGATGAGCGGCCGCGACACGCGCTCTTCGAGATCGGCAAGCGCCGCGGCGGCGGCACGGCCGCCATCGGGATTGTGGCCGCCGTCGAGCCACAGTTCGGCGCCCGGCGGAACGAGATCGACCAGACGTCCGCTGGCGAGACGTTGCAGCCGTGCCGGCCAATCGGCCTTGGTCATGCCAGCCTCGAACGCCGCCGGTGATAGCTTCAGGCTTGGGATGGCGCGCAACGCCGCGATGGCAAGCCCCGCATTCTCGAACTGGTGACGGCCGAACAGTCTCGGCGCCGGCAGATCGAGCAAACCGTTGTCGTCCTGGTAGACGAGGCGGCCACGCTCTTCGGTCGCGGTCCAGTTCTCGCCGGCAATGCGGATCGGCGCCTTCATGCGCGCCGCCTGCCGCTCGATCACGGCGAGCGCATCGCGCGGCTGCGCCGCGACGATGACCGGCGCGCCGGGCTTGATGATGCCGGCCTTCTCGAAGGCGATCTTTTCCAGCGTGTCGCCGAGGAATTCCAGATGGTCGAGCGATACAGGCGTGATGATCGAGGCCAGCGGCTTGTCGATGACATTGGTGGCGTCGAGCCGCCCGCCCAAGCCCACTTCGAGCAGCAGTACGTCGGCCGGATGGCGCGAGAACAACAGCATGCCGGCGGCGGTGGTGATCTCGAACACGGTGATCGGCGCATCGCCATTGGCGCGCTCGCACTCCTCCAGCGCCGCGGATAATTCGACGTCGTCGACCAGCGCGCCCTCGCCGCCCTTTTTGCCGAGGCGGAAACGCTCGTTGAAATGCACCAGATGTGGCGAGGTATAGACGTGCACGGCGAGCCCGGCGGCTTCGAGAATGGCGCGCAGGAACGCCACCGTCGAACCCTTGCCGTTGGTGCCGGCGACGTGAATGACCGGCGGCAGCTTGCGCTCGGGATGATCGAGCGCGGCGAGCAGCCGCTCGATGCGATCGAGCGACAGATCGATGCGCTTGGGATGCAGCGCGGTCAGCCGCGCGAGAATGAGGTCGACGGGGTTCATGTTGATCGTTGTCGCGCGCGAACGCGCATTTTATCTCCGCTCGCCCCCGCGCATAGCCGTCCGAAGGACGGCGTTCTTCCAGAACGCCTGTGGCGGGGATCCAGAGCGATATAGCACAGACTTTGCAACATAAACTGGATCCCCGCTTTCGCGGGAATGAACAGCGTATGTGGCGGCGTTCGATGTAAAATTAAAGGCCTACGCCGCCGGCAATTGCTTGCCGGGCACGGCGGCCGGCGTCTTGGTGAGCAGGCGGCACAACTGGCCGAGCGTCGAACGCAATTGATGACGGTGCACGACCATGTCGACCATGCCGTGGTCGGCGAGATATTCGGCGCGCTGGAAGCCGGCCGGCAACTTCTCGCGGATAGTCTGTTCGATAACGCGCGGACCGGCGAAGCCGATCAGCGCACCGGGCTCGGCGACGTGGACGTCGCCCAACATCGCGTAGGACGCGGTGACGCCGCCGGTGGTCGGGTTCGTCAGCACGACGATGTAGGGCTTCTTCGCCTCGCGCAGCATCTGCACGCCGACGGTGGTACGCGGCAACTGCATCAGCGACAGGATGCCTTCCTGCATGCGCGCGCCGCCCGATGCGGCAAACATGATGAACGGCGTCTCGCGCTTCACCGCGGTCTCGAGTCCAGCGATGATCGCCTCGCCGGCCGCCATGCCGAGCGAGCCGCCCATGAAATCGAAATCCTGCACGCCGATCGTCACCATCTGGCCTTCGAGGCGGCCGATGCCGAGCTTCACGGCGTCCTGGTAGCCGGTCTTGGTGCGCGCATCCTTGAGACGGTCGGCATAGCGGCGCTCGTCGCGGAATTTCAGCGGATCGATCTGCACTTCCGGCAGCGCGATGTCTTCGTACTCGCCGCCGTCGAACATGCTCGACAGCCGCTTCGGCGCCGAGATGCGCATGTGATAGCCGGACGACGGAATGACGAACTGGTTCTGTTCGACGTCCTTGTAGAACACGAGTTGGCCGGTCTCGGGGCACTTGATCCAGAGATTCTCCGGCGTGTCGCGACGCAGGATGCTGCGGATCTTCGGCCGTACGACGTTGTTGATCCAGTTCATCGATTTGTTCTCGTTTGTCTCTCGCCGTCATGCCCGCGAAAGCGGGCATCCAGTATCCCAAGAGATAAGAAATCCAGTATCCCAAGAGATAAGAAATCGTCTTCTACAGCGCCACTATGAACTTTCTGTGGTTACTGGATTGCCCGCCTTCGCGGGCAAAGACATGCCGTTTACGACGCTACTCCGCCGCCACTGTCCCCGCCGCGCGTACGCCCTTGGCGATGTCGGTAACAAGATCGGCGACGGCCTCTACCGTCGCGGGTCCGCCTTTGCCATTGGCATCGAGGGTTTTCTTCAAGGCATCGATCAGCGCCGACCCGACCACGACGCCGTCGGCTCCGGCGGCAATGGCGCGGGCGCTCTCGGCGTTCTTGACGCCGAAGCCGACCGCGACCGGCAGCTTCGTATGCTTCTTGATGCGGCCGACCGCCGCCGACACCTTGGCGGCATCCGGCGCAGCCGAGCCGGTGATGCCGGTGATCGACACGTAATAAACAAAGCCGGAGGTATTGTTCAGCACGGCCGGCAGGCGCTTGTCGTCGGTGGTCGGCGTCGCCAGGCGGATGAAGTTGAGCCCGGCTTTCAACGCCGGCAGGCACAGCTCATCGTCTTCCTCGGGTGGCAAGTCCACAACAATGAGGCCGTCGACGCCGGCTTCCTTGGCATCGACCAGGAACTTGTCGACGCCGTAGATGTAGATCGGGTTGTAGTAGCCCATCAGCACGATCGGCGTCTCTGCCTCGCCCTTGCGGAACTCGCGCACCATCTGCAGCGTCTTCTTCAGCGTCTGGCCGGCTTTGAGCGCGCGCACGCCGGCGGCCTGGATCGCCGGGCCATCGGCCATCGGATCGGTGAATGGCATGCCGAGCTCGATGACGTCGGCGCCCGCCTGCGGCAACGCCTTGATGATGGCCATCGATGTCTCGTAGTCCGGATCGCCGGACATCACAAAGGTGACGAGCGCGGCGCGGCCTTCGTCCTTGAGAGCGGCAAAACGCTTTTCGATGCGGGTGGTCATTTCTTATTTGCCTCCAGCCAGGCCTGCACGCTGGCAAGATCCTTGTCGCCACGGCCGGACAGATTGACCACCATCAGGTGATCCTTCGGCAATTTCGGCGCCAGATCGAACACGCGCGCCAGCGCGTGCGCCGGCTCCAGCGCCGGAATGATGCCCTCGAGCTGGCTGCACAACTGGAATGCCGCCACCGCTTCAGTGTCGGTCGCCGACAGGAATTTCACGCGGCCCATGTCGTTGAGCCAGGCATGTTCGGGGCCGATGCCGGGATAATCGAGACCGGCGGAAATCGAATGCGCCTCGATGATCTGGCCGTCGTCGTCCATCAAGAGATAGGTGCGGTTGCCGTGCAATACGCCGGGGCGGCCACCGGCGACGGACGCCGCGTGCTGGCCCGACGGAATGCCGTGGCCGGCCGCCTCGACGCCGTAAATCTCGACCGAGCGGTCGTCGAGGAACGGGTGGAAAAGCCCCATGGCGTTGGAGCCGCCGCCGATGCAGGCGACCAGCGAATCCGGCAGGCGGCCCTCGAGCTCCTGCATTTGCGCGCGCGTCTCGTTGCCGATGATGCACTGGAAGTCGCGCACCATCGCCGGATAGGGATGCGGCCCGGCCACGGTGCCGATGCAGTAGAACGTGTCGGCGACATTGGTGACCCAGTCGCGCAGCGCCTCGTTCATGGCGTCCTTAAGCGTGCTCGATCCTGACGTGACCGGTCGCACTTCGGCGCCCAGCATCTTCATGCGCAACACGTTGGGCTGCTGCCGCTCGACGTCCACCGCGCCCATATAGACGATGCAGGGCAGGCCGAACTTGGCGCACAAGGTCGCGGTGGCGACGCCGTGCATGCCGGCGCCGGTCTCGGCGATGATGCGCTTCTTGCCCATGCGCTGCGCCAGCATGATCTGGCCGGTGACGTTGTTCACCTTGTGCGCGCCGGTATGGTTGAGGTCCTCGCGCTTGAAATAAATCTTCGCGCCGCCGAACTTTTTCGTCAGCCGCTCGGCGAAATACAAAGGCGACGGCCGGCCGACATAATGCGTCAGATAGGAGTTCATCTCCTTCTGGAACGCCGGATCGGCCTTGGCCTCGTTATAGGCCTTCTCCAGATCGAGGATCAGCGGCATCAAGGTCTCGGCGACGAAGCGGCCGCCATAGATGCCGAAATGGCCGCGCTCGTCGGGCCCAGTGCGGAAGGAGTTGGGTTGCTGCTGTACGGTCATGCGAACTCTCTGTCGGCGCCGAAAGGGGCCCTGATTTGTACGATCATGCGCTCACCTTGGATTGCCCAAGCGCAGCATCGGCGGCGCGTGCGGCGCGGATGAAGGCGCGAATCTTATCGGGGTCTTTCTCCCCCGGCGCGCGTTCGACGCCGGAAGAAACATCGACGCCGGGCGCGCGCGTGATGCGCAGCGCTTCGGCGACATTGCCGGCGTCGAGACCGCCGGACAGCATGAAGGGCACCGCCGGCCTGACGCCGGCAAGCAATGTCCAGTCGAACGGCACGCCGAGGCCGCCGGGCCGCGTCGCGTCCTGCGGCGCGCGCGCGTCGAACAGCAGGCGGTCAGCGACTTTGTCGTATTCGCGGATCGGCGATAGGTCGGCGCGCGTTGCGATCGGCAATGCCTTCATCACCGGCAGGCCGAACCGTGAGCGCACGACGGCGACGCGCTCGGGCGTTTCGTCGCCGTGCAGCTGCAGCATGTCCGGCTTGAGCGCGGCGATGATCGCCGCCAGCATGTCGTTGTTGGCATTGACCGAGAGCGCGACCTTGGCGGCGCGACCCTGCGCCCGCTCACCGAGCAGGCGGGCGGCCTCGAGGCCGAGATTGCGCGGGCTCGGCGGAAAAAACACGAAGCCAACCTGATCGGCGCCGGATTCAATCGCCACATCAAGAGTTTCGGGGGTGCGCAGGCCGCAGATTTTGACGGTCAGTGCCATGGTCCAGCGCCTTCTAGCGCCTTATCCATGCTGCCGCCAAGCACCAAACAAGGCGGCCAAAGGAGCCTCAGGCAGCCTTTGGGCGCGGTCCTGGAGGGCTTCAGACAGAGGGCGGGGCGATCGCCGGGGTAGAGGCCGGCCGGTCGCGGCCAGCGGCGACCTCACGGGCCGCGGCTTCGGCCGCCGAGGCACGCTGCGTCTCGGTCACCAGGCGCTCGCGCACCGCCGAGAGTTCCTGGAGCAGGCGGCGGTTGTCGCCGTCGAGCTTGCGCGCCGCGCGTCGCCAGCTCGCCTGCCGCAGCCAGGCGGCGACGCCGCCAACGACGACGCCGAGAATGACCAGGATGAAGATCAGGACGAATAGCGGCACCGTCGCCGCATAGGCCGGGCTCGCCGCCGAGAACGGGTCGAACGACACCGTCACCGCATGGCGGTTGGCGACGGCAAAACCGATGATGATCGCCGCCAGCGGCAGCAGAATAACGAGCGTGACGATCTTGCGGAGCATGATGGTCTTATAACGCAGAAGCACCGGCACTGTCATATCCCGGAGCAACGCTTCCCGTCATACCCCGCGAAAGCGGGGTATCCAGCTCTTGCAACTTCAATTTGACGCAATAGGGCTGGATCGCCCGCTTTCGCGGGCGATGACGGCTGATGACTCAATCCGCGTCGTCGTCGTCGCCGGTATCCGGCATGGCCGCGCCGTCGCCCTTATTGAGGCGCTCGCGCATTTCCTTGCCGGTCTTGAAGAACGGCACCGACTTCTGCTCGACCGACACATGGGCGCCGGTGCGCGGATTGCGCCCGGTGCGCGCCGGCCGGTGCTTGACCGAGAAGGCACCGAAACCGCGCAATTCGACGCGATCGCCCTGCGCCATGGCGCCGGTGATCTCGTTGAGGATCGCGTTGACGATGTTCTCGACATCGCGCTGGTAGAGGTGCGGATTCTGAGCCGCGATGCGTTGCACCAGCTCGGATTTTATCATTGGACGTTCGCCTCTACCCAGACCCGATCAATTGGAGGCCGAAGGGTGCCAAAGCGCTAACAGCCCGTCAAGATTGAGTCTTTCGACCGCCTCGGCGCCGGCCCAGGCGTCGACGCGGCGCGCCAGCGCCGGCCAGCCGGCGGCATCGAAGCCCCAGGCCGCGACATGGAGGAACGACAGGTCCTTGAAGCGCGGTTCGAGCGAGTAATCGCGCACCCGGGTGCCCGCCGGCACCTTCTTTTCCTTCTCCAACCAGGCCAGCGCCGTCTTCTCGTTGCCGAGTTCGTCGACCAGCTTGAGCGGCACGCCCTGGCGGCCGGTGAAAACGCGGCCGTCGGAGACCTTGGCGAGGGCGGCATCGTCGAGCTTGCGCCGCGTCTTCACGAGGTTTTTGAACCAGGCGTAGGAGTCCTGGACGATGGCATCGATCGCCGCCCTAGCCTCCGGGCTGGTCGGCTCGAAGCCATTGGGCGCGGCCTTCAGCGGCGAGGATTTGATCTCCTCGACCTTGATGCCGATGGTCTTCAAGACCTCGGTAAAATTGGGAAACTGGAACAGCACGCCGATCGAGCCGACCAAAGAGGTGTCGTGGGCGATGATGTGGTCGGAGGCGAGCGCGGCGATGTAAGCGCCGGACGCGGCCAGGCCATCGACCACCACGACCATCGGCTTCTTGGCCTGCAATGCGCGCAGCGCATCATAAAGCTGCTCGGAGCCGGCAGTGGTGCCGCCCGGACTATCGAGATGAACGATGACGGCCCTGGCATGGGACCGGCCGAGCCGCTCGAGCGCCTCGACGCGATCCTGATTGCCGCGGATCAGGCCCTGGATGCGGACGCGGGCGATCGCCTCGTCGCCCGGCTTGATGCCCGAGCCCGGCGTCAACATGGCAACGCCGATACCGACGGCGATGAGCACGATGATCAGCGCGGCGACGCGCCAGAAGGTGAGCTTGCGCCGCAACCGGCGGCGATCGACGATGGCATCGGCATCGAGCGACATTTCAGCGGTCTCCTGCTTTGCCGTCAGTCCGGAACGACGGAGAACTTAGCTTTCCCGCGCGCTTTTGGCACGATCATGGCGCAAAGAAAAACCCCCGGGGAACGAGCCCCGGGGGTCATGGTTTCGAGCCGGTAACCGGCCAAGCCGGACTTAGTCTTCCGACTTTTCGGTTTCGCGCTGCTTGAGCGCGGCGCCGAGGATGTCGCCGAGCGACGCGCCCGAATCGGCCGAGCCGTACTGCGCCATGGCTTCCTTCTCTTCGGCGACTTCGAGCGCCTTGATCGAGACGCCGACCTTGTGGGTCTTGCGGTCGAACTGGGTGACGCGGGCGTCAACCTTCTGACCGACCGAGAAGCGCTCCGGCCGCTGATCGCCGCGCTCGCGCGCGAGATCGGCACGGCGGATGAAGGCGACAAGATCGGTATCGACGATCTTCACGTCGATGCCGCCGTCCTTCACCTCGATCACTTCGCAGGTCACCACCGAGCCCTTCTTGAGCTCGCCGGCAGCGCCCGAGGCCATCGGATCGCCGGCCAGCTGCTTGATGCCGAGCGAGATGCGCTCCTTCTCGACATCGACGTCGAGCACCTGGGCCTTGACCATGTCGCCCTTGTTGTACTCGTCGATCACCTGCTCGCCCGGACGCTTCCAGTCCAGATCCGAGAGGTGGACCATGCCGTCGACGTCGCCGTCGAGGCCGAGGAACAGGCCGAATTCGGTCTTGTTCTTGACTTCGCCTTCGACGATCGAACCCGGCGGGTGCGCCTCGACGAACAGTTCCCACGGATTGCGCATGGTCTGCTTGAGACCGAGCGAAATGCGGCGCTTGACCGGATCGACTTCGAGGATCTGCACTTCGACTTCCTGCGAGGTCGAGACGATCTTGCCGGGGTGCACGTTCTTCTTGGTCCACGACATTTCCGAGACGTGGATCAGGCCTTCGATGCCCGGCTCCAGTTCGACGAACGCGCCGTAGTCGGTGATGTTGGTGACGCGACCCTTGAACTTGGCGTTCACCGGGTACTTGGCCTCGATGCCCTGCCACGGATCGTCGAGCAGCTGCTTCATGCCGAGCGAGATGCGGTGCGTCTCGTGGTTGATCTTGATGATCTTGACCTTCACCTGCTGGCCGATATTGAGCACTTCGGTCGGGTGATTGACGCGGCGCCACGCGATATCGGTGACGTGCAGCAGGCCGTCGATGCCGCCGAGATCAACGAACGCACCGTAATCGGTGATGTTCTTGACCACGCCGTCGATGACCTGACCCTCTTCGAGGTTCTGCACCAGTTCCTGGCGCTGTTCGGCGCGGGTCTCTTCGAGCACGGTACGACGCGACACGACGATGTTGCCGCGGCGGCGATCCATCTTGAGGATCTGGAACTGCTGCGAATTGTTCATCAGCGGCGTGACGTCGCGGATCGGACGGATGTCGACCTGCGAACGCGGCAGGAAGGCGACGGCGCCGTCGAGGTCGACGGTGAAACCACCCTTGACCTGATTGAAGATGACGCCCGACACCTTCTCGTTGTTGTTGAAGCTCTTCTCGAGCTTGCCCCAGCTTTCCTCGCGGCGCGCCTTGTCGCGCGACAGCACGGCTTCACCCAGCGCGTTCTCGACGCGCTCGAGATAAACCTCGACCTCGTCGCCGACCTTCAGATCGGCCTGGCGGCCCGGCGCGGCGAATTCGCGCAGCGCGACGCGGCCTTCGGTCTTGGCGCCGACGTCGATGACGGCCATGTCCTTTTCGATGCCGACGATCTTGCCCGTAACGACGGTGCCTTCCTGCGGGCTGCCGTGGTTGAACGACTCTTCGAGCATCGCGGCGAAATCTTCACGCGAGGGTGCTGCAGCTGTAGCCATGTAGTCTCCTGTTTGCCTGCGCCGGTGTTTGAAAATGGCGTTCCGCCCGGACGGGCCGAATGTCTGGCACGACGTTCGGCGACTATCCGTCAAGAAGACAGACAGCCGGCGCTCATACCGTACGGTCGGAACGATGGATCGATGAACGGGCGCTTGAACGCCGAAACACGAGCGGGGCTTTTGTCCTCCAACAGCGAGGGGCGGTTGTGTCGCGCCCTCGGCCCGCTCGGGATGCCTCGACGAGAAAAGAAGCGGCCCGAATGGCCGCGATATAGCGAAGGACCGCTGAGGCGGCAAGTGCGACGGCTGTCGGCAAGAGGCCGCCGGATTCCAACGCGAGGCCGGTCCAGGATGGGTCAGGCCAGGTCACGGCATTCCGCGCCGCGACACCGTCACGGAACGTTTTCGTTCTATATGGCCGCTTTGGAGCAAAATATCACAAATTGCGCCGGTATTCTTGCGCAAAACGAATAAATTATTCTATCTCGGGGTGAATTCACCGAGTTTGACCCCATGTCGCCCCCCGTTTCCGCCCTCAAGGCCAGCCCGGCGCCCGACGCCGTCCGGGATGCCTTCATCGCCCGCCTCAATACGATCGCCGGCAAGCTCGACCTGTTCGGCCGCCTGAAAGAGGCCCGCGCCGCACTTTCCGGCCGGCTCACTTTCACCACCAGTTTCGGCCTCGAGGACCAGGCGATCGCCCACGCCATCCTGTCGCAGAATCTCGATATCGATCTCGTCACCCTCGACACCGGCCGACTGTTCCCGGAAACCCATGACGTCTGGGCCGCGACCGAGCAGCGCTATGGCGTGCGCATCCGCGCCGTCGTGCCCGAGGCGCGCGACCTCGCCAAGCTCCTCGCCGACCAGGGCGCCAATGGCTTTCGCAATTCGGTCGCCGCGCGGCAGGCCTGCTGCCATGTGCGCAAGGTGCTGCCGCTGAAGGCCGCGCTCGACGGCGCGCAGGGTTGGATCACCGGGCTGCGCGCCGACCAGTCGGCGCATCGCGCCGCCGTTGAATTCGCCGCGGTCGACGCCGAACGCGGTCTCGTCAAGATCAACCCGCTTTACGATTGGACGCGCGACGACGCGGTCGCTTTCGCGCGCGCACACGACGTGCCGGTCAACGAACTGCACGCGCGCGGCTTCCTCTCCATCGGCTGCGCGCCCTGCACCCGCGCCATTGCCCCCGGCGAGCCGGAACGCGCCGGCCGCTGGTGGTGGGAAGACGAAGGCAAGACCGAATGCGGTCTGCACGCCAATCCGCTGCACCTCGCCGCCCGCGCCAAACTCAAAGAAGCCCAGCATTCATGAACGACATCACCTTCACCACCGCGCAGGCGCGTTCGAGCTATCTCGACCAGCTCGAGGCCGAAGCGATCCACATCATGCGCGAAACGGTCGCCGAGACCGACAAGCCGGTCATGCTGTATTCGATCGGCAAGGACTCTTCGGTCTTGCTGCATCTGGCGCAGAAGGCGTTCTATCCGGGCAAGCTGCCGTTCCCGGTGCTGCACGTCGACACGACGTGGAAGTTCCGCGAGATGATCGAATTTCGCGACGCGCGCGCCAAAGAACTCGGCCTCGATCTTATCGTCCACATCAACCAGGACGGCGTGAAGCGCGGCATCGGACCGTTCACCCACGGCTCCGAGCTGCACACCGACGTGATGAAGACGCAAGGCCTGCGTCAGGCGCTCGATCTCCACGGCTTCGATGCCGCGATCGGCGGTGCGCGCCGCGACGAGGACAAGTCGCGCGCCAAGGAACGCATCTTCTCGTTCCGCAACGCGCATCACCGCTGGGACCCGAAGCGCCAGCGCCCCGAACCGTGGCGGCTGTTCAACGCCGAAAAGCGCAAGGGCGAAAGCATCCGCGTCTTTCCGCTGTCGAACTGGACCGAGCTCGACGTCTGGCTCTACATCCTGCGCGAAAACATCCCGGTGGTGCCGCTCTATTTCGCCAAGCCGCGCCCCGTCGTGGCGCGTGGCGGCACGCTGATCATGGTCGATGACGACCGCCTGCCGCTCGAGCCCGGCGAACAGCCGGAATTGCGCAATGTGCGCTTCCGCACGCTCGGCTGCTATCCGCTGACCGGCGCCGTCGAATCAACCGCCACCAGCCTCGACGACATCATCCGCGAGACGCTCGACAGCCGTTTCTCCGAACGCGCCGGCCGCGTCATCGACAAAGACGGCGCTGCCTCAATGGAACGCAAGAAGCAGGAAGGCTATTTCTGATGAACATTCTCGCCGATCCGATCGCGCTCGCCCGCGACGCCGTCCTCTACACTCACGAGAACAAGAGCCTGCTGCGCTTCATCGCCTGTGGTTCGGTCGATCACGGCAAGTCGAGCCTGCTCGGCCGCCTGCTGTTCGACGCGAAGCTGGTGCCGGATGATCAGATCGAGACCTTGCGCAAGGACACCGGACAACTGACCGGCCCGGACGACGAACTCGATTTCTCGCTGCTGTTCGACGGACTGGCCGCCGAGCGCGAGCAGAAGATAACCATCGATCTCGCCTATCGCTTCTTCGCCACGGCGAAGCGCAAGTTCATCGTTGCCGACGCGCCGGGCCACGAGCAGTACACCCGCAACATGGCGACCGGCGCTTCGACCGCCGAGCTGGCGCTCATCCTCGTCAACGCGCAATCCGGTCTGACGCAGCAGACCCGGCGTCACGCGCTGATCGCGGCGACGCTCGGCGTGCGCCATCTGGTCATCGCCATCAACAAGATGGACATCGTTGGCTATGCGCAGGATGTGTTCGCCACCATCGAACGCGATTTCCGCAGCTTTGCCAGCCGGCTCGGCGATGTCGAACTGACCTTCATCCCGGTGTCGGCGAAGAAGGGCGACAATGTCGTGCACCGCTCGCGCGCCATGGCCTGGTATCGCGGCCCGACTTTGCTGGAGAAGCTCGAGACCGTCGATGCGACGCCGCGCGCCGCCAAGGCCGCGTTCCGCATGGCGGTGCAATGGGTGAGCCGGCCGACCGCTGATTTCCGCGGCTATTGCGGCCTGATCGCCGGCGGCAGCGTGGCACCCGGGCAGGAGATCGTGGTGCAGCCGTCTGGCCAGCGCACCCGCATCAAGGAAATCATCACCGCCGGCGGCGAACTGGCGCGCGCCACGATCGGTCAATCGGTAACGCTGACGCTGACCGACGACGTCGACGTGTCGCGCGGCGACATCCTCGCCGACGCTTCGGCGCCGGCGACGGTGTCGGATCGCTTCAATGCCCGCATCTTCTGGATGGGTCAGGGCGCGCTCGCGCCCGGCGGCCGCTTTCACATCAAGCTCGGCACCGCCAAGGCCGCGGCGCGCATCGCCGGCCCGATCAAGCTGATCGATCTCGCCGACGACGCCGCGGTGAAACCCGCCGACAGCCTGCTCGGCAATGAATTCGGTCACTGCACTTTGGAGCTCGACCGCGCACTCGCGGCCGACGCCTATGACGACAACCGCGAGACCGGCAGCTTCATCCTGATCGACGCCGAAACCCACGACACCGTGGCGATGGGCCTGATCGAGGGCGCGGACGCGCAGGCAGCGCCGGTCCGCACCAGCCTCATCGGTCATGCCTTCGTGCGCATTGCCCGGCTGATCGGCGCAAGGGAGTCGCACAGCCGCTCGATCGCCAAGGCGCTGAGCTGGCGTTTCACCGGCAGCTTCGACACCTTCATCATCGGCTGGCTGATCACTGGCAATTCCAAGGTCGCTGGCTCGATCGCGCTCACCGAGATCGTCACCAAGATCGCGCTCTATTACGGCCACGAGCGCGTCTGGGCGCTGGTGCCGTGGGGACGGCGATAGAACAACGCCGTTCGTCCCCGCACATAGCCGCCCAAAGGACGGCGTTCTTTCAGAACGCCTATGGCGGGGACCCAGGGGCCAAGGCCTCAAGCTGTTCTGGATTCCCGCTTTCGCGGGAATGAACGGAGAATGAGGTTCCGCTCAACGCAATCGCTTGCTCTCCACGATCCCAATCGCCGCTTTCACCGCTTCCTCGACACCCATCGTCGTGGTGTCGAGCAGCACGGCGTCGTCCGCCTGCTTCAGCGGTGCGGCGGAGCGCGATGAGTCGCGCTCATCGCGCTTGCGGATGTCGGCAAGCACGGTGGCATCGTCGGTGGTCTTGCCGCCGGCGCGATATTCGGCGGCGCGCCGCGCCGCGCGCACTTCCGGCGTCGCGGTGACGAATATCTTCGCGTCGGCGTCGGGGCAGATCACAGTGCCGATGTCGCGGCCGTCGAGCACGGCGCCGGGCGGCGTCACCGCAAAATTGCGCTGGAAGTCGACCAGCGCCGCGCGCACTTCCGGCACCGCCGAGACATAGGACGCGGCTTCGCCGACTTCGGCGCTTTTCAGCGCCGCCTCGTCGAAACGCGACGGATCGAGCGCCAGCGCCGCGGCAATCGCGGCCAGGCGGTCGTCGGGCTTCTTGCCGGCATCGAGTACGGTCTTGCCGACCGCGCGATAGAGCAACCCGGTGTCGAGATGGCGCAGGCGATAATGCGCGGCCAGCCGCTTGGCGATGGTGCCCTTGCCGGACGCCGCCGGCCCATCGATGGCGATGATCATTTCTGCACTTCTCCGGGCTTCACGAGGCCAAGCGCCTGAAGCAACGCGGCCGGCGCCTTCTGATCGATTTCAATCTGGCCCGCGACCTTGCGCCCGATCAGCCGCGGCGCGGCTCCAGAGTTGTCGAACAAGGCGGCGTCGTCAGCCTCTTCTAAGAACCACGGGAGTTGCGCGAGGGAGCGACCCCATCGCGCCCTAATGCGGTCTTCCGGCACGTCATGTCCACCTTTTTCGACGCGAATTCGGACTCGCTGGACATTGAGCTCCACTGACTCAAGCATGACGAAGATGAGGCGGAAAACGAAGCCACGCCCCTTCGCCTCCGTGACGAGACGTCGATACTTGTCGGTGGAAAGAACAGTTTCGACGCCAATGGTCTGATGAACCGCAATAGAGGCATCGAGCCACGTCTCAATTCGCGTGACCGCCTGAACGTTAGCCTCCCGCATCGGCAGATGCTCGACTTCCTGAAGGCGCCGCGTCAGCAAATCTGGATTTATGATCCAGATCGACTGATCGAATGCTTCAATATCGGTGTTTCCGTAAAGGCTGCTCTTGCCGGAGCCGTTCGGACCCGCGACGATCCAGAAACTCGGCCGCTCAGTGGCCATCCGTCGCTATTTTCTTTTGGGTTTTGGCTTCCGCGCAGAGCCATCCGCCGAGCCCAGGCGCTTCTTGTTTTCTTCACGGGCTTTGCGCACGTTGATCTTGAAGACCGCCGTCAAATCGTCGACGAAAGTTTTGCTATTGGCGTCCAGTGATACGACGCGCACATATTTTCCGTCCATCGTACGCATGGTCTTATGCCGTACGGACGAGGACTTTTTAGGAGTCCGCCTCAGATCGACGACGGAGATATCGCTCATGGCGCAATCCTTGGAACGAATTACGGCTCTAATATAGGACAATTTGTCCTATTTTGCCACTGCCAACTGCGCGCGGCTACGCCTCCAGATCCGCCCCCAGGCCCTTCATCAGATCGACGAAGCCCGGGAAGCTGGTGGCGATGAAGGCGGAATCGTCGATGCGCACCGGCTGCTGCGACGCCAACCCCATCATCAGCGCCGACATGGCGATGCGGTGATCCATGTGAGTCGCGACCTCGCCGCCGCCGGGCACGCCGCCGGCCCCCATGCCATGCACGATCATGTCGTCGCCTTCGATATCGACGGTGACGCCGTTGACGCGCAACATCGCCGCCGTCGCTTCGAGACGGTCGCTTTCCTTGACGCGCAGCTCTTTCAGACCGCGCATGTGCGTCTTGCCCTCGGCGAAGGCCGCGGCCACCGCGAGGATGAGATATTCGTCGATCATCGACGGCGCGCGCGCGGCCGGCACCTCGATGCCCTTGAGCGCGGAGAACGTGACGCGCAGGTCGGCGACATCCTCGCCGCCGTCGTCGCGCTTGTTCTCTTCGGCGATCTTGGCGCCCATTTCGCGCAACGTGGTAAACAAACCGGTGCGCAGCGGATTGAGCATGACGCCGTCGAGAATGATCTCGGAGCCCGGCACGATCAGCGCGCCGACCATCGGAAACGCGGCCGACGACGGATCGGCCGGCACCGCGACGTGACACGGCTCGAGCTCGGGCTGGCCCTGTAGCACGATGCGGCGGCCATGGTCGCCATGCGGCTTCGACACGACCTTGGCGCCGAAGTGTTTGAGCATCTTCTCGGTGTGATCGCGTGAGGCTTCCGTCTCGATGACAATCGTTTCGCCCGGCGCGGCGAGCCCGGCGAGCAGCACCGCCGACTTGATCTGCGCCGAGGCGACCGGCGTCTCGTATTCGATCGGCAGCGGATCGGTGGCGCCCTTCAGCGTCAGCGGCAGGCGACCGCCTTCGGCCTGGTCGACGACCCGGGCGCCCATTTTGGCGAGCGGATCGAGAATCCGCCGCATCGGCCGCTTGCGCAGCGAAGCGTCGCCGTCGAAGGTCGCGGTGATCGGGCAGCCGGCCACGGCGCCCATCACCAGCCGGCAGCCGGTGCCGGAATTGCCGAAATCGAGGGGGGTCGCCGGTTCGGCGAAGCCGGCGACGCCGACGCCATGGACCCGCCAGTTGCCGCCGCCCTGGTTCTCGACCTTGGCGCCCAGCGCCCGCATGGCGCCGGCGGTGTTGAGGACGTCCTCGCCCTCCAGCAGCCCGGAAATCGTGGTTTCGCCCACCGTCAGGGCGCCCAGGATGAGCGCCCGGTGCGAGATCGACTTGTCCCCGGGGACCCGGATGCGGCCGGTCAGGGCCCCGCCGGCGCGGGCGGAAAGGGGGGTGCGGGTGGCGTCGCTCACGCTGTCGGTATCCTCTGGCGGCGGCCGCCGGCGCGAAGGCCGGGCGGTTCGAATGGTGCGGCCGTCTACCATGCGGGGCCGCGACCCGTCATCCCGGCGCGCCCGCCCAATTCCCGCCTGTTTCCCGCTATTGACAGGCGCGGCACAACTAGCCAAGTGAAGCGCCAATCCTATTCGACGGCATTTCTTTTCAGGACACACAGATCGTGGCTAAACCCGAACTCGGCACCAAGCGCATCTGCCCGGATACCGGCCGCAAATTCTACGACATGGGCAAGTCGCCGGTGATTTCGCCCTACACGGGCAAGGTCGTTCCCATCGTCGCGCCGCCGCAGTCGCGCAGCCGACCGGAAGCCGCCCGCGCCGCCCCGGTCACGGAGGCGGAATCGATCGTTCCGGAGACCGCAGACGCCGAATTCGTGTCGCTCGAGGATGCCGACAACGAGCAGCAGGGCAAGACCAAGAAGAAGGGCGAGGTTGTCGCCGAGGAAGACGAGATCGAGGCCGACGACGAGAGCCTTGACGATGACGCTTTCATCCAGGAAGAGGAAGAAGGCGATGACGACGTCACCGACATCATCGGCGACGGCATCGAAAAGGAAGAGGAACAATAGGCCGGTAAAAAAGGCTTATCGGCCGGCTATCGGAACCTTTGCTTTTTCCCGCGTTTCCGACTAGTCATCTCCACCCGTTACGGGGCCATAGCTCAGCTGGGAGAGCGCCTGCATGGCATGCAGGAGGTCGGCGGTTCGATCCCGCCTGGCTCCACCAACTTCCCCCCACGTTATCGGCCCGCCCAAATCGCGACCTGGTGTCCGGTCGCCATGCTGCGCCGATCCCATCGCGCTGCAGCAGCGTCTCCGCCTAATTCACGAGGCGGTGAAACCACGGTCTCTCCGTGACGGCCTCACAACCTTGCGCTAGCATTTCCCTTCCAGTGGACCGGCTTCAACGCTGAGGGGCGTTCACCGGTCCCAAGTGAGGGGCCTATGTCACATACTCGTTCGCTGTCCGCGCTCGCCATCCTGGCCGCGCTGTTTGCCACGCCTGTTTCCGCCAAGACGCTGGTCTACTGCTCGGAAGGCAGCCCGGAAAACTTCTATCCCGGCATCAACACCACCGGCACGTCGTTCGACGCCAACAGCCAGATCTACAGCCGCATCGTCGACTTCGAGCGCGGCACCACCAATGTCGTCCCCGGCCTCGCCGAGAAATGGGACATCTCCAAGGACGGCACCGTCTACACCTTCCATTTGCGCAAGGGCGTGAAGTGGCACTCCAACGCCAACTTCAAGCCGACGCGCGACCTCAACGCCGACGACATCATGTTCATGTTCGAACGGCAGTGGAAGCCGGACAACCCGTACTTCAAGGTGACCAGCTCAAACCACTCTTATTTCAACGACATGGGCATGCCGAAGCTGCTCAAGTCGGTGGAGAAGGTCGACGCGTACACGGTCAAAGTTACGCTGAATGCGCCGGAAGCGCCGTTCCTCTCCGACCTCGCCATGGAATATGCCGGCGTTCAGTCGAAGGAATATGCCGACGCCATGCTCAAGGCCGGCACGCCGGAGAAGATCGACCAGGAGCCGATCGGTTCGGGTCCGTTCTATCTGGTCCAGTACCAGAAGGACGCCATCATCCGTTACAAGGCGTTCCCGCAGTTCTGGGGCGGCAAGGCCAAGATCGACGATCTGATCTTCTCGATCACGCCGGATGCATCGGTTCGCTGGGCCAAGCTGCAGAAGGGCGAATGCCATGTGATGCCCTATCCGAACCCGGCTGATCTCGACGCCATGCGCAAGGATCCGAATGTCACCGTGCTCGAGCAGCCCGGCCTGAACATCGGCTATCTCGCCTACAACACGACCAAGAAGCCGTTCGACGACGTGCGCGTCCGCAAGGCGCTCAACATGGCGATGAACAAGAAGGCGATCGTCGAGGCCGTGTTCCTGTCGACCGGCGTTCCGGCGACCAATCCGATCCCGCCGACCATGTGGTCGTACAACAAGTCGATCAAGGACGATCCGTATGATCCGGAAGCGGCCAAGAAGCTGCTCGCCGAAGCCGGCTATCCGAACGGCTTCGAGACCGATCTATGGGCCATGCCGGTGCAGCGTCCGTACAACCCGAACGCCAAGCGCATCGCCGAACTGATGCAGGCCGACCTCGCCAAGGTCGGCGTCAAGGCCAAGATCGTGTCGTACGAATGGGGCGAATACCGCAAGCGCGCCCAGGCCGGCGAGCACCAGATGGCGCAACTCGGCTGGACCGGCGACAACGGCGATCCGGACAACTTCCTCAACACGCTGCTCGGCTGCGCCGCGGCCAAGTCGAACGGCTCCAACATCGCTAAGTTCTGCTACCAGCCGTTCGAGGATCTGGTGCAGAAGGCGAAGACCACCAGCGACCAGGCCGAGCGCACCAAGCTCTATGAAGAGGCACAGGTGATCTTCAAGCAGCAGGCGCCGTGGTTCACCATCGCGCATTCGGTGCAGCTCAAGCCGGTGCGCAAGGAGGTGATCGGCTTCAAGCTGTCGCCGTTCGGCCGCCATACCTTCTACGGCGTCGACCTCAAGTAGACGGCACGGAGCGGGGCGGCCCTCGACGGGCCGTCCCGTTTCACCTGTCATGTTCCGCTTCCTGCTAACCCGAGTGAGCTTAGTGATTCCGACCTTCATCGGAATCACATTGCTAGTCTTTGTCCTGGTCCGGCTCATTCCCGGCGACCCGATCGAGACCATGGCCGGCGAACGCGGCATCGATCCAGCCGAGCACGCGCGCCTGGTGCACGAATACGGTTTCGACAAGCCGGTCATCGTGCAATACGGCCTCTATCTGGCGCGTCTCATACACGGCGATCTCGGCCGCTCCATCGTCACCCACAAGACGGTGATCGAGGAATTCACCAGCCTGTTTCCGGCGACAGTCGAATTGTCGCTGTGTGCGCTCGCCTTCGCGCTGCTGATCGGCATTCCGGTCGGCATCATCGCCGCGGTACGGCGCAACTCGATCTTCGATCAGGGCATCATGGGCCTGTCGTTGACCGGCTATTCGATGCCAATCTTCTGGTGGGGGCTGTTGCTGATCCTGTTGTTCTCGGTGCAACTCGGTTGGACGCCGGTGTCCGGCCGCATCGCCGTTTTGTATTTCGTCGAGGCCAAGACCGGCTTCCTGCTGATCGACACGCTCCTGGCCGGCGACATCGACGCCTTCTGGTCGGCCGTATCGCATCTCATCCTGCCGGCGATCGTCCTCGGCACCGTGCCGCTCGCCGTGATCGCCCGGATGACGCGCTCGGCGATGCTCGAAGTGCTGGGTGAAGATTACATCCGCACCGCGCGCGCCAAGGGCCTGTCCGGCTTCCGCGTCGTCACCGTGCACGCCTTCCGCAACGCGTTGATCCCGGTCGTCACCGTCATCGGCTTGCAGATCGGCGTGCTGTTCACCGGCGCGATCCTGACCGAGACCATCTTCTCCTGGCCGGGCGTCGGCAAATGGCTGATCGACGGCATCGCCCGCCGCGACTATCCGGTGCTGCAAGGCGGCACGCTGCTGATCGGCTCCATCATCATGGCGATCAATCTCGCGGTCGACATGACCTACGGCCTGATCAACCCGCGCATCAGGCACCAGCGATGACGATCGAAGCCACCCACGCCTCCCCTACGACCAAGGCGCCTCCGGGCCCGCCGCACCCCTTTGCCGAGTTCGTGTCCTATTTCGCCGCCAATCGCGGCGCGATGATCGGGTTCGGCACCATCGTCGTGCTGGTGCTGCTCGGCATCTTCGCCAATGTCATCGCGCCGTTCTCGCCGATCGACACCAATACGCAGGCCTTCCTCAAGCCGCCGGTCTGGCAGGCGGGCGGCGTCGCCGGTCACTGGCTCGGCACCGACGCCATCGGCCGCGACATGCTCTCACGGCTGATCTACGGCGCGCGGCTGTCGCTGCTGATCGGCCTCGCCGTCGTCGCCCTTTCCGTCACCGTCGGAACCGTCCTCGGCCTGATCGCCGGATTTTTCCGCGGCATCATCGAAATCGCCATCATGCGGCTGATGGACATCCTGCTGACGCTGCCGACGCTGCTGCTCGCCATCATCATCGTCGCCATTCTCGGCCCCGGCATCGTCAACGCGCTGATCGCGGTCGCCACCGTCCTGCTGCCGCACTACGTGCGCATCGTGCGCGCCACCGTGATCGCCGAAACCGCCAAGGATTATGTCACCGCGGCCAGGCTGTCCGGCGCCTCCAATCTGCGCCTGATCGTCAAGGAGATCCTGCCGAATTGCGCCGCGCCCTTGATCGTGCAGGCAACGCTCGGCATCTCGACCGCCATTCTTGACGCCGCCGCGCTCGGCTTCATCGGCCTTGGCGCTCAACCGCCGACTCCGGAATGGGGCACCATGCTGGCCGACGCGCGCGAATTCGTGCTGCGCGCCTGGTGGGTCGTCACCTTCCCCGGCATCATGATCCTGGTCACCGTGCTGGCCTTCAACCTGCTCGGCGACGGCCTGCGCGACGCGCTCGATCCCAAGCTGAAGCGGTGACGTGATGGCCGTGATCGAGATCGACAATCTGGTCGTCGAATTTCCCTCGTCGCAGGGCCCGCTGCGCGCCGTCGATGGCGTATCGTTCAAGGTCGACGAGGGCGAAGTGCTCGGAATTGTCGGCGAGTCCGGCTCGGGCAAGAGCGTTGCCATGCTCGCCGCCATGGGCCTGGTGCCTTATCCGGGCCGCGTCAGCGCCGACCGCCTGATGTTCGGCGGCCAGGACCTGCTGATCTTGAGCGATCGTGAACGTCGCAAGATCGTCGGCAAGGACATGGCCATGATCTTCCAGGAGCCGGCGACCAGCCTCAATCCTTGCTACACGGTCGGCTTCCAGATCACGGAAACCTTGCGGCTGCACGAGAAGATGGACCGCAAGGCGGCCCAGCGCCGCGCCATCGAGCTGCTCGAGCAGGTCGGCATCCCGGCGCCGGAAAGCCGGCTCAGCGCTTTCCCGCATCAATTGTCCGGCGGCATGAACCAGCGCGTCATGATCGCCATGGCGATCGCCTGCAATCCGAAACTGCTGATCGCCGACGAGCCGACCACCGCGCTCGACGTCACCATACAGGCGCAGATCCTCGATCTGCTGATGTCGTTGCAGCGCGAGCGCGGCATGGCGCTGGTGCTGATCACGCACAACATGGCCGTGGTGTCAGAGACCGCGCAGCGCGTCGCCGTGATGTATTCCGGCCAGGTGATGGAGACGAACGATACGTCTCGCCTTTTCGCCGATCCGCAGCATCCCTACACCGCGGCCTTGCTCGCGGCGCGGCCGGAGAGCCGGATCGGCGACAAGCTCGCCACCATTCCCGGCAGCGTGCCGAGTCTCTATGAGCGGCCTTCCGGCTGCCTGTTCGCGCCGCGCTGTGTCTACGCGACGCCACACTGTTTTGCCGACCGTCCGGCGCTGCGCGACTGGAGCGGCGGCGGCGTGCGCTGCCATTACCCGCTGGGCGATAGCGGACGCGACGCCGCGATGGTCGCCGACAAGACGCAGGCGAAGGTGCCGGCATGAGCGCGCTGGTCGTCGCCCGCGATCTTGTCCAGGTCTACAAGACCAAGACCGGCGCCTTCGAGCCGGTGCGCGAACTGCGCGCCGTCGGCGGCGTATCGTTCACCATTCAATCCGGCAAGACGTTGGCCGTAGTCGGCGAATCCGGCTGCGGCAAGTCGACGCTGGCGCGCATGGTGACGCTGATCGAACGACCGACCTCGGGAACGCTCGAGATCGACGGCCACGACGCGCTCAATCCGTCGGGCGAAACCCGGCACGCGTTGCGCCGTGCCGTGCAACTCGTATTTCAGAATCCCTACGGCTCGCTCAACCCGCGGCGCAAGATCGGCACCATTCTCGAAGAGCCGCTGATCATCAACACCAAGCTCGGCAAGCAAGAGCGATACGAGCAGGTGCTGGCCATGTTGGCGCGCGTCGGCCTCGGCGCCGACCACGCACGGCGCTATCCGCACATGTTCTCCGGCGGCCAGCGCCAGCGCATCGCCATCGCCCGCGCTCTGATGCTCAACCCGAAGATCGTCGTCGCCGACGAGCCGGTCTCTGCACTCGACGTCTCGGTGCAGGCGCAGGTGCTCAATCTGCTGCTCGACCTGCAGAAGCAGTTCGGCCTCGCCTACATGTTCATTTCACACGATCTCGCCGTGGTACAGTTCATCGCCCATGACGTGCTGGTGATGTATCTCGGCATCGCCGTCGAGCACGGGCCGAAAGACGCGATCTTCGACAAACCGTTGCATCCCTATACGCGCGCGCTGCTGGCGGCGACGCCGTCACTCGGCGGCAAGCGGCCTGAGCGCAAGATCGTGAAGGGCGAGGTGCCCTCGCCACTGGATATGCCGAAAGGCTGCGTCTTCGCGGCGCGCTGTCCCTACGTTACCGATCTGTGCAGAGCCGAGCGGCCGCCGCTGCGGCCGGTGGCGCAGCGGCTCGTCGCCTGTCACTATGCCGAGAAGTTCCTCAACGCCTGACGGACGGACATGGACGGCAAGGTCGCGCTCGAAGAGCACTTCGCCATCGACGCTACGCTCGGCGAGCCGAACGCCTTTGCGCCGGTGTGGCCGGAATTGTCGCGCCGCCTGCTCAATATCGACGCCAGCCTCGCCGACATGGACGAACACGGCGTCGCGATGATGGTGATGTCGCTGAATGCGCCGGCGGTGCAGGCGATCCCCGACGCCGCGACCGCCATCGCGGTGGCCCGCCGCGCCAATGACGCGCTGGCTGACGCCATCGTCATGCGGTCGGACCGTTTCGCCGGCTTTGCCGCACTGCCGATGCAGGATCCGGATGCTGCCGCGCTCGAACTGACGCGCTGCGTCAAGGAGCTCGGTTTCGTCGGCGCGCTGGTCAACGGCTTCTCACAGATCGGCAACGTCGATAATGCCACCTATTACGACGGGCCGGCCTACCGGGCGTTCTGGGCGACCGTCGAGCGCCTGGACGTGCCGTTCTACCTGCACCCGCGCAATCCGCTGCCGGGGCACGCCCCGCAATATCAGGACCACGCCTGGATGTTGGGGCCGAACTGGGCCTTTGCCGCCGAGACCGCCGTCCACGCCCTGCGCCTGATCGGCTCGGGCCTGTTCGACGCCCATCCGCGGCTCAAGATCATTCTCGGTCACCTCGGCGAAGGCATTCCGGCGCTGCTCTGGCGCATCGACAACCGCAACGGCTGGATGAAGCTGCCGCACCGCTACACCGCCAAGCACAGCGTGGCGCCGTATTTCCATCGCAATTTCTATCTGACCACCGCCGGCAACTTCCACACACCGGCACTGGACAATTGTCTGGCCGAAGTCGGCGACGATCACCTGCTGTTTTCGATCGACTGGCCGTTCGAGGACATCGGCCAGGCGTGCCGATGGCTCGAAGGCGCGCCGCTTGACGACGCGCGACGCGCCAAGATCGCCCGCGAAAACGCGATCAAGCTGTTGAAGCTGAAGATCTAGGCCGCGCTTATTTCTTCTTTATCTCGGCCTTGGCCAGCGCGGTCTTGGCCAGTGCGGTCTTGGCCAGCGCCGTCTTGCCCCACACCGGCTCGTCGGCGCCGTTGCCCCACGCATAGGGCCGATAGAAGCTGTGCAGACCGAAGCGGACCATCTTCCGCATTTCCCGCGTCCAGATCGGATGTACGTACGCCGCGTGATAGTGCGTCGATTTGGCGACTTCCGGAACGTAGATCAGGCCGTCGAGCGTCTGCTTGGCGATACGGTTGGCCCGCGCCCAATGGCCACGTTCGGTGATCACTTTACGCTTGCCGTCGCAGGCAAAGGTGAACTGGCAGGCGAGATGGCGGCTCGCGTTCTGATAGACGACGGAGCAGACATCGTTCGGATAGAATCCGGAAAACACGCGGTTCATCACCACTTGCGCCACTGCCATCTGGCCGCGGATCGGTTCGCTACGCGCTTCCCAGTAAATCGCGTTGGCGAGGCAGCGTTCGGCCTTGGCGTATTCCTTGCCCTCGAGCTTGAGGCGCTGCGCCGGCGACGGCGGCGGCACGCCCGGCGCCGCGATCGGCATCGGCACCATGTTCAGCGGCGGCAATGTGATCTGAGTCGCCGGCGCGGCGACGACGGATGGCAATGAGCCGGTATCAAGGCTGGCGAGCTGTACCGGCGCAGCATTGGCGTCGGTCGCCTGCAGCAGCGCCGGCTTGGCGGCAACGCCCGCTTCGGCCTTGGCGTCACCGCTTGTCGCAACTGCCGGCATCGGCGTGATCTGCATCGACGCCGGCAATGACGCCAGCGCGTAGTGAGCCGGCCGCTGACTGTCGGCCGGCGGCAGCATCGCGAGCTCGACCGCATCGTCGTGGAGACTATCCGCCAGCTTGGCGACAACGGGACTGTTCTTGACGACCGGAGCCGCCGCCTGGACCGGCGCGCGCGACGCGGGCTTTGCCGGCGCCGGTTGTGCGGCGTCGTAGAGTTTCGCGGCCGGACGCGACAACGCCGCAACCTTCGGCAGGTTGGCGATGCCATCGCGCGGAATGGCGACGACGACCGAGGTGCGATCGGGATAAACCGAGATTTCGTGGATGCCCGCGAGCAGACGGTTCGGCACTTCGTTGTAGTGCAGGCGGCCCTCATGCAACGCGGCCGCAATTGTCGTCACCGCACTCGCATTGACGAGATCGAGCGCACTGATGGAAAGCGCGGCGACGGCGGACACGATGCAGATCCGCTTGCCGATGACGAAGATCTTTTCTTCGAAAGTCGGGCCGAAAGCTTCGGGGTCGATGCTGCGCGTTAACACGGGACGCTCCGCTGACTGGTTCGGTCGAACGGAGCGATCATAGCTTTGGAAAACGGAACCGCGCGGATGTTAGGAAAATTTTAGCCAAAGAAGGCAAACAGGCATGATTAATTTCGTCGGCCGCGCGGCGTGTTTTTAACGGAAATTCGTTAAATCGGATGTTTAACGGCAGCCGTCGACCGCGGACGAATTACAAACACGTCCACGCGAAACAAACAACCTGAGCATTAAGCAAAGAAGATCGGCCAACCGCCTCGTTCAACGCAGCCGGTAACGCTCGACGGCCTCCGGATTCCACGTCATGCCGTTGCCGGGCCGCTGCGGAATGATGGCGTGCCCATTCTCGATTTGAAGCGTGTCCTGCAACAGCACGTTGGCCCAGTCGACATATTCTAGATAATGCCGCGTCGGCGTCGCGGCCAGGAGATGCGCGCTGACCTCGGGAAACAGGTGCGACGACATCGGCACCTTGGCCTCGGCGGCGATGGCCGCGGCTTGCAGCCAGCCGGTGACGCCGCCGATGCGTTCGAGATCGGGCATTACGTAGTCGGCCGCGCCCTGCGCGATGGCGAATTGCATGTTGGCCGGCAGCGAGAAATTCTCGCCGATCTGCACCGGCACCTTGAGTTCGCGGGCGAGCCGGGCTTCGCCGGCATAATCGTCATGACGGATCGGCTCTTCCAGCCAGGTGATGCCTTCCTCATCCAATGCGCGACCACGCGCCAGCGCATCCTGAAGCGATAGCGCCTGGTTGTAGTCGACCATCAACGCAACATCGTCGCCGATGCGCTTTTTCACCGCCCGCACCGCGGCGATGTCGCCCTGCAAGGTCGGATAGCCGAGCCGCAATTTGACGGCGCGGAAACCGCCCATCGCCAGCAGTGTCTCGGCCTCGGCCGCCAGTTCGCCGAGATCGTCTTTGATGCCGAGGCCGCAACTGTTGTAGGCCAGCACCGGCTTGAGATCGGCGCCCAGCAGGGTCGCCAGCGGCTTGCCCATGGCGATGGCGACCGCATCCCACAGCGCCGTATCGAAACCGGCGATCGCCATGCGCACGATGCCCTGGACGCCGATCAGGGTGAAGCGCTTGTTGAGCCGCGCAAACAGCGCCGTCGGGTTGGCGCGCTCCCCTTTGGTCAGGGCCTCGATCTCGCCGAGGATACTCATGATCGCCGGCGGCACGGCCCGGAGATAGCCGAACAGGTAGGCGCGGCCGGTAATGCCCTCCTCGGTCTCGACGTCGACCAGCAGGAGCTGAACTTGGCGCATGGCCTGCTGGCTGGTGCCGAGGACGAAATTGAGCGGCACCTCGACCGGGGTCGCCTTGACGGCGCGGATGGTTAAAGCCGGTCCTTCGGATGGGTTTGGCATACGTTTCCTCGATTGCCGGCGCCGGGTGACCGCCGAGAGCCAAAATCGGCTGTTCTTGAACCTTTAACCGGCCCTGCCCATATTAATGCCATGCCGGGCGGCGGTTGCCGACCGACTTCGAAGCCGGATCCGGGGCGTTCCTGAGGTCCGGGAGGGGTGCCCGCAAGGGGCCTCGACAAAGTCGCTTCACAGCGAGGACTTTGGGACTATGTCACGAGTGCCGTCACTATCCAGCCCGTTCCTGCTTGGGTTCGACGAAATCGAGCGCGTGCTCGACCGTGTCGCCAAGGGGTCCGATGGCTACCCGCCCTACAATATCGAGCGGCTGCCTCGCGATGACGACAAGCCGGAGCGCTTGCGCATCACGTTAGCGGTTGCCGGGTTCACGCGCGATCAACTCGACGTGTCCGTCGAGGAGAACCAGCTCGCGATCCGCGGGCGGCAGCAGGACGACAAGAGCCGCCATTATCTTCACCGCGGCATCGCCGCGCGCCAGTTCCAGCGCACCTTCGTGCTGGCCGACGGCATGGAGGTGATGGGAGCCGATCTGAAGCACGGCTTGCTGTCGGTTGATCTGGTTCGGCCGCAGCCGGAACGGGTCATCCGGTCGATCGCCATCAACGACCTGGAATAGATTGCCGCGAAACACGGCGGCTGGAATGACGGAACTTTGAAGCAACGAACAAGGACTCGACCGCGTTAAGCGTTCTAGAGAAAGGATCGAGGGCCATGACTGAGAACAAGCAGACTGGCACGAATACCGCGACCAATCCGGTGATCACGCAGGATGCGCTTGCGCATCTCGGCGATGGACGGCTGGCTTACGTCAAGCAAGTCCGCTCGGAGGATGTGGCAAGCATGTTTCCGCAGGCACCGCAGATCGCGCCGGGATTGACGTTGTTCGCGCTGCACGCCGCCGACGGGACGCCGATTATGCTCACCGACACCCGGGAGTCCGCGATCGCCAGCGCCTGGAGCAACGAGCTCGAAGCCGTCAGCGTGCATTGACGACAAGGCGTCATGCATTGTCGTCCCCGCGAACGCGGGGACCCATATTGGCTGAATCAATGAGGCGCGGCCTAATAGCCGCGCCTTGCGTATTTTAACCTGGATGTCACGGCATGCACGCCTGCGCGGGGACGACGCCGTTCGTTTATGCCGCGCTGCTCTGCGGCATCGCCAGTACGGCGTAGAGCGCGTCGGTGTCGCTCGATTCACGCAGTTTGCGCGCGACCTCCGGATCGCGCAGCATGCGCGCCACGCGCGCCAGCGCCTTGAGATGATCGGCGCCCGCCGCTTCCGGCGCGAGCAACAGGAAGATCAAATCGACCGGTTGCGAATCCAGCGCATCAAAGTCGATCGGCCGCTCGAGCCGCGCGAACAATCCAAACAGCCGACCGATTTTCGGCAACTTGCCGTGCGGAATGGCGATGCCATTGCCAACAGCAGTCGAGCCGAGCTTTTCGCGCTGAAGCAGGATCTCGAGAATCGCGCGCTCGCTCTGCCCGGTCAGTTCGGCAGCACGCGCGGCAAGTTCCTGAAGTGCCTGCTTCTTGCCGTTGACCTTCAGCGCCGGAATGATCGCGGCCGGCGCGATGAGATCGGTAAGCGTCATGGGCATGTCCGGATAACGGAAATGGCGGCGAGCTGTTGTTTGAGGGGTGAAGGCCGCGGACCATAGGGATGGTCCAAGGCGCCGTCAATGGGTCCTAAGTGGCCGTAATTGCTGCAATTTATTGCAGCCTTTGCCATTTCAACCGCCACGCCGGGCCTGATTATCCTTTCGCCGGCGCTTGTAGCGACGCAACCGTTTCTCGATATTGGTGGCCGCTTGATCGGCGCTTTCGTACGCGTCGGTTGATGACCCCTCAGCCTCCAGCGAGGCACCCGAGTCCAGATGCAGCACACATTCGGTGCGAAATCCAAAGCCGTCCCGGCCGATGGTAGCGTGGCCCGAATAGCCGCCGCGAAAATATTTCGACGTCGCCTCTTCGACCCGGTCCGTGATGCGTTGTTGCAGCGAAGCGCCGATGCTGATGTTTTTCCCCGAGACGCGTAAAGGCATTTGGCGGCCTCCTTGTCAGTCTATCGGCCGGCGCCTGGCGACGCCGTTCATTCCCGGCAACTAATCATATCATGTGGAAATCGTTCCAGAGGTCAATGCCTGATCCTGTTATCCCGAATGTGTGATCGGGCTTGACCATTCGGTAAGCACGCTGCAACGCCGCCACAATCATGCATTTGCCGCCTGTTTTTCGCGCCGCCGCTGCACCGATGACGGAATCCGCATGGCTTCTCGGTACTTGGCGACCGTGCGTCGTGCGATATCGATTCCCGCACCGCGCAATTTATCGACAATGGTGTCGTCGGACAAAACGTCGCTGGCACATTCTGCGTCGATCAGCGAACGGATGCGGTGACGCACCGCTTCGGCCGAATGCGCTTCGCCGCCATCGGCGGACGCGATCGACGAGGTGAAAAAGTATTTCAATTCGAAGATGCCGCGCGGCGTCGCCATGTATTTGTTGGCGGTGACGCGCGAAACGGTCGACTCGTGCATGCCGATCGCATCGGCGACAGTCTTCAGATTGAGCGGTCGCAGATGCTGGACGCCCTTGACGAAGAAGCCGTCCTGCTGACGGACGATCTCGCTCGACACTTTGAGGATCGTCTTGGCGCGCTGATCGAGCGCGCGCACCAGCCAGGTCGCGGTCTGCAGGCAGTCGGCGAGATAAGTCTTGTCCTTGTCGCTGCGCGCCGTCTTCGACACCTGAGCGTGATATTTTTGGCTGATCAGCACTTTCGGCAGCGTGTCGGAATTCAGTTCGACCTGCCAGGTGCCATCGGGCGCGGCCCGCACAAAGACATCGGGAACGATCGGCTGCACCAATGTCGAACCGAAGGCCAGGCCGGGCTTGGGGTTGAGATTGCGGATCTCGGCGATCATGTCGGCGAGATCCTCGTCGTCGACACCGCAGATGCGGCGTAGCGCGGCGAGATCGCGCTTGGCCAGCAGCGGCAGGTTTTCGACCAGCGACCGCATGGCCGGATCGAAGCGATCGCGCTCCTTCAATTGCAGCGACAGGCATTCGGTAAGGTTGCGGGCAAAGACACCGGGCGGATCGAGCGTCTGCAGAACCGCGAGGACGGCTTCGACATCGGCCTGGGTGCAACCGAGTTTCTCGGCTACCGCCTCGAGTTCGCCGATGAGATAACCGGTCTCGTCCACCATATCGATCAGGTACTGCGCGATCATCCGCCGCTGCGGATTACTGATCGCGAGTGCCATCTGCTCGGACAGATGTTCGGCCAGCGTGGCCTCGGCCGAGACAAAGGCTTCGAGATTGTAGTCGCCGTCGGTGCCGCCGCTGCCGGCGCCCGACCATTCTGAATAGGCCGGCGGCGGTGTCTCGGCGGGCGCCGATTTCTCACCGCCGTCGTCGGGAAATACGTTTTCGAGTTCGGTGCCGAGGCCCTGCTCGATCGACGAGCGGCTGGTCTCCAGGTCGGCGCTGATCCAGTCCTGGGGCGTCTCTGCGGCGCTATCGAAGCTCGCCTCGCCGGCGGCCTCGGATTCGGTGCCGGGCAGCGGCCCATCGTCGTCGGCGCCGCGCTCGAGTAACGGGTTCTTCTCGAGCTCGGTCTCGACATAAGCCGCGAGGTCAAGGCTGGAGAGCTGCAGCAGCTTGATGGCTTGCATCAGCTGCGGCGTCATCACCAGGGCTTGGGTCTGGCGAAACTCTAAACGTTGAGACAGCGCCATTGATGGGGTTTCCCGGCGGAAACTGGTCCGATTCTTGCTTCTCAGCGTATACGAGTTTATCGCCCGGGGGAAGCCGGGATTCCGCACTGCGGTATTGCCCAAACTTTGGGCTGCTGGGGCGGCTTGTCGCGGCCCGGGGCCGCTACATCCTGAACTCTTCGCCCAGATAAAGCCGGCGGACGTCCGGGTTGTTCACGATATCCTCAGGCCGGCCCTCCATCAGGACCTCGCCGGAATAGATGATGTAGGCGCGATCGGTGAGCCCGAGCGTCTCGCGGACGTTATGGTCGGTGATCAGCACGCCAATGCCGCGGTTGGTGAGGTGGCGCACCAGTTGCTGGATGTCGCCGACGGCGATCGGATCGATGCCCGCGAACGGCTCGTCGAGCAGCATGTAGCTCGGCCGCGTCGCCAGGGCGCGCGCGATCTCGACGCGGCGGCGCTCGCCGCCCGACAATGCGATGGTCGGCGTCTTGCGCAGACGCGTGATGTTGAACTCTTCGAGCAGCGCGTTGAGATCCGCGTCGCGGCGGCGGCGATCGGGTTCGACCACTTCGAGTACGGCGCGGATGTTTTCCTCGACGTTCAAGCCGCGGAAAATCGAGGCCTCCTGCGGCAGATAACCAATGCCGAGGCGGGCGCGCTGATACATCGGCAGGCCGGTGACGTCGTAGCCGTCGAGCTCGATGCGGCCGCGATCGGCCTTGATCAGGCCGGTGATCATGTAGAACACCGTCGTCTTACCGGCGCCGTTCGGACCGAGCAGACCGACGGCTTCGCCGCGGCGTACGTAGAGCGTCACGCCCTTGACCACCATGCGGCTGCCGAAGCTTTTCTCGACGCTGTGCGCGGCGAGATAGTGCCGCGCCGCCTGGCGCTGCGGATCGCGTTGCTGCTGCGGCTGCTGAACGGGCGGCCGCTGTTGCTGCGGTTGTTGCCCCGGCTGGCGCTGCTGCTGCGGCACCGGCTGCCCGGCCGGACGCACCACCGGCGCCGCAGGTGCACGTTGCGGCGCGCGAGGCTTGGACGGCTGCCGGCGTCGAAACAGCGAGATGATATTCACCCGGAAACCCCGCGGTGCGTGACGTGGCCGAGCCGAATGGCCCCGGTCGCGAGACCGACTCGCCGCGGAAACCCTAGCTGATTCCCGGCTCCGGCAGGCTTAGCGGGCTTGCCCGGCGAACGATAGCCAGAACTTGACCCGGTCAATTGCGCGGCCCCAATTTCAGAGGCCCCCGGGGCGCGCTTTGCGGAGCGTTGTGCGGCGCGGCCGCCGGTGCTTCGGGGCCGCCGCTGCTCGGCAGGAATAGCCCCTGAACCCGGCCTCGGCCGTTCTTGCCGGATTCGACGCGCGAGACGCCTGTGGTCAGATCGACGATCAGCTTGTCGCCGCGCAGTACATTCTTGCCCTGCGTCATGACGACGTTGCCGGTCAGCGTGACGGTATTCGTCGGCATGTCGAAGATGCCGGTCTCGCCAGTCGCGGTCTGATCCTTCTGCGTCACGACGACGTCGCCGCGCGCCTCGAGGCGCTTGATTTTTTGTGAACCGTTCGGACCCGGCGTCGCGGCCTGCATCGGCTTGCCGGCGGCGCCTTTGCCGGCGGCGCCCTCGCCAGTCTGCTCATAGAACACGACCAGCTTCTGGCTGCGCATGGCGGTATCGCCCTGCTTGACCCGCACATCACCGGAGAAGACCGCGACCTTGTCCTTGTCACGAACCTCGAGCGTATTGGATTCGATGTTCACCGGCTCGTCGCGGTTCTGCGAGAAGCCCTGTAACGCATTGGGCGGGCCCTTGCCGTTCTGCTGATTTTTTGGCTGGGCCAGCGCAGAACCTCCGAACAGCAAAGTGAGGACGCTGAGTGCGGCAATGGATCTAACAAATAACTTCATCGCGCCGGCAACTTGTCTTTGGGCAACGGCTGGCCGTTGAGCATCACCGTCATGTTCACGCCGTTCTCGAAGCGGATGACGTCTCCTGAATTCGTGATGTTCATCCGATTGGCGTTGAGAATCCCTTGCAGCATTTCGAGTTCCACCGGCTTTTCCGACACCACGTCTCCGCTGCGGACGTCGATCACGGCCTCGGTTAGGCGGCCCTTATAGCCATTATCCGAAGACAAGTTGATTTGCTGCTCGAGCTTCAGCGATTCTTTCTTGGTGTCATAGACGCCACTGAGGGCGGTCATATGCATCATGCCCTTGTCTTCCATCTCAACTTTGGCCTTGATGTTCTGCAACTCGACCACGTCAGGCTTCTTCAAGTCCTGCGCCGCCGCCTCGGCCGTGAATTCGTAAGGCCGCTGGTCCTTGGTAAAACCGCTGAGACGCGGCTTTTCCATGGTGATCTTGGTTCCGGAAACGACCAGTTTGTCCAGGTTGACCGGCAGTGCCTGCAGCATGCGCGCGGGATTGAAATAGGTGATCAATACGGTCGCGACGAGACCGAGAACCACACCGATCGGAATCGTGATACGCAGCCACCGCACCAGACGGCTGTGCTGGCGCGCGGCGCGAAACGCGCGCTCGCTCTGGGCGCGGTTCATGGTCCAATGCGACCGTGCCAGCTCCGGATCGATTTTCGCTGTGGCCACCCTGTTCATGCTCCGAACAGACCCGCGCTCCATTGGATCGGATTTTCAAGAACCCGGCTATGCCCCACGCGGACATAGACTGCCGGCAGAATATGGCCCCTGCGCGGCGGAAAATAGCCCGCCCGACAGCGTAAAGCGCCTCGCGACCGTCAACCGGCCTTGACCGAATGCGAGAAGATGTCCTCGTCGGCCCAGCCGGCAAGATCGAGCTTCACCCGTTCGGGCAGAAAACCGAAGCAGGCTGCCGCGAGTGCCGTACGGTCTTCGCGCGCCAGCATGACGTTGAGCTTGTCGCGCAGGGCATGCAGATACAACACGTCGGAGGCGGCGTAAGCGACCTGCGCCTCGCTCAGCTCGGTCGCGCCCCAGTCTGACGACTGCTGCTGTTTCGACACGTCAACGCCGAGCAGTTCGCGCGTCAAATCCTTCAACCCATGACGATCGGTATAGGTCCGCACCAGCCGCGAGGCGATCTTGGTGCAGTAGACCGGCTGCGCCATGACGCCGAAAGCCTTGAACATCACGCCCATGTCGAAGCGGCCATAATGGAATATCTTCAGCACTGACGGATCGGCCAGCAGCTTCTGGATGTTCGGGGCCGAGGTCTGGCCGGCGGCGATCTGCACGACGTCGGCGGAACCGTCGCCGGGCGAAAGTTGCACCACACAGAGCCGGTCGCGGTTGACGGCGAGCCCGAGCGTCTCGGTATCGATCGCGACCGAGCCCTTGTAGGCATCGAGATTGGGCAGGTCGCCTCGGTGCAGTCGGATGGTCATTCGCAAATCCAGTTGGTCAGGCGCGGAGCGTGCCCGAAAGGCCGCCGCCGAATCGCTATCTTACGCCTTGGAAACGACGAAAAGGGCGTCTTGGCAAGCGCCGCACCGCGCCGAAGGCCCTGAAAATTCAAAGGATGGTGCCCAGGAGAGGACTCGAACCTCCACGGTGTTAACCGCTAGTACCTGAAACTAGTGCGTCTACCAATTCCGCCACCTGGGCACAGGCCGGGGTCTAGTACGGATCAGTTATCCGCTTGTCAATTGAAGCATTTGGGGGCTGCATGGCGGCAGGCTTGAAGCCGGCCGCTGGCGGCCTATAAAGGCTTGGCTAAGGCCAATTTTCCCACCAATGCGAGCCGCGGATATGAGCGCCAAGTCCAATTCCGACACTC
The DNA here is from genome assembly GCA_018242205.1 of Pseudomonadota bacterium. Taxonomy (GTDB): domain Bacteria; phylum Pseudomonadota; class Alphaproteobacteria; order Rhizobiales; family Xanthobacteraceae; genus Pseudolabrys. The sequence goes on along the minus strand of JAFECJ010000005.1, from coordinate 75,555 downwards.
TCGTTACGGTTTATGGCGGCTCCGGCTTCCTCGGCCGCCATCTGGTCCGGGCGCTCGCCAAGCGCGACTACCGCATCCGGGTGGCGGTGCGACGACCGGAACTGGCCTTCCATCTGCAGCCGCTCGGCCGGGTCGGCCAGATCCACGCCGTCCAGGCCAATATCCGCGACGCCCGTTCGGTCGAGGCGGCGGCGCGCGATGCATTGGTGCTGATTAACCTGGTCGGCATTCTGCAGGAGGGTGGCCGCCAGCGCTTCAACACCGTCCACGCCTATGGCGCCGAACAGGTGGCGCTGGCCGCCAACGCCCACGGCGCCCGCATGGTCCACGTCTCGGCGATCGGCGCCGACGAGAATTCGCGAGTCGGCTACGCCCAGTCCAAAGGCGCGGCCGAGCGCCTGGTGCTCGCCGCGCAGCCGCAGGCCGTGATCATGCGGCCGTCGATCCTGTTCGGCCCGGAAGACGACTTCTTCAATCGCTTCGCTGCGCTGGCGCGCATGTCGCCGATGCTGCCGCTGATCGGCGGCGGCCACACGAAATTCCAGCCGGTCTTCGTCGGGGACGTCGCCGCCGCGATCGCCGACGCGGTCGACGGCCGGTTGCAGGGCGGCGCAACCTATGAACTCGGCGGCCCGAGCGTGAAGAGCTTCAAGGAGCTGATGCAGTTCATGCTGGCGACCATCGAGCGCAAGCGCCTCCTGGTACCGGTGCCGTTCTTCGCCGCGCACATCAAGGCGCTGTTCCTGCAGTTCGCGCCGTCGCCGTTGACGCTGACGCCCGGGCAGGTCGACATGCTGCGCGTCGACAACGTGGTGTCGGACAAGGCGATCGCCGAGAAGCGCACCCTACCGGGCATCGGCATCGTGCCGGAGCCGATCGAGGCGATTGTGCCGTCTTATCTGTGGCGCTTCCGCAAGACCGGCCAGTTCAAGAGCCGGCCCGCATGATCCCGAAAAGTGGAGACCGGTTTTCGGATCAGATCATGCGGCACTAGGACATAGAAATTTGTGTCAGTTCCCGTTCAAGCCGGAAACATATCCGGCAGGGAACCGGCGCCGGAATACCGCGCGATAACAATCGCGCGGACGACATGGGGAGTGAAATGCCGGTCATCACGAATGTTGAAGACTTGCGCCAACTGGCCCGGCGCAAGGTGCCGAAGGCGATCTTCGAATATATCGACCACGGCTCCTACGATCAGCTTTCGCTGACCGCCAACCGCAACGACATCAACGCCATCCGTTTTCGCCAGCGCGTACTGATCGACGCCGAGACGCGCGATCTCAAGACCAAAATGCTGGGCGAAGACGTCGCCATGCCGATCGCCATCGCGCCGACCGGCTTGACCGGCCTGATGCACGGCGACGGCGAGATGCTTGCCGCACGCGCCGCCGAAGCCGCCGGCATCCGCTTCACGCTGTCGACCATGTCGATCTGCTCGATCGAAGACGTGCGCTCGGCGGTCAAGGGACCGTTCTGGTTCCAGCTCTATGTCTTCAAGGATCGGGGCTTCAGCGAGGAAGTGATCGAGCGCGCCAAGGCGGCGGGCTGCACGGCCTTGTTCGTCACCGTCGATCTGCCGATGCGCGGCCAGCGCCATTGCGACATCAAGAACGGCCTGACCGTGCCGCCGCGGCTGACACCGCGCAATATGTTCGACGTCATGACCAAGCCGGCCTGGCTCTCCAGCGTGCTGATGGGAAAGCGCAAATCCTTCGGCAATATCGATCACTACCTGAAGAAGAAGGGCGGCATCTGGGCCGCCGGGCGCTGGGGCGGCGACAACATGGACGCCACTCTGTCGTGGAAGGACATCGCCTGGCTGCGCAAGCGCTGGCCCGGTAAGCTGGTCATCAAGGGAATTCTCGATCCGGAAGACGCCAAGCTCGCCGCCAATGAAGGCGCCGAAGCCATCGTCGTCTCCAACCATGGCGGCCGTCAGCTCGACGGCACGCCAGGCACCATCACGGTGCTGCCGCACATCGCCGACGCCGTCGGCGACCGGCTCGACGTGTTCCTCGACAGCGGCATTCGTGGTGGCCAGGATGTTCTGAAGGCGCTGGCGCTCGGCGCCAAAGGCTGCTTCATCGGTCGCGCTTATCTGTATGGCCTTGCCGCAATGGGCGAAGCCGGCGTCGCCAAGGTACTCAGCATCCTGCGCGATGAATTGCGCGTGTCGATGTCGCTGACCGGCGTCAAGAATATCGGCGAGATCAGTCGCGACATTCTTTACGATAATTACGACGACGCGCGGCGCAACGTCTGAGCGATTACAGGAAATATAGCGAGAAGATGCCGAGGGTGCCGAGCACGATGCGCCACCAGGCAAATACCGCGAAAGAATGCCGCTGCACGTAGCGCAGGAACGTCTTGACGACGATCCAGCCGAAGATGAACGAGAAGACGAAGCCGACGGCGATGGCGAGCATATTGCCGTGGGCGAGTTCGTGCCGGCTCTTGAACGCTTCATAGGCGAAGGCGCCGACCATGGTGGGCATCGCCAGCCAGAACGAGAACTCCGCGGCCGAGCGGCGGTCGGCGCCGAACAGCATGGCGCCGACGATGGTCGCGCCGGAGCGCGACACGCCGGGGATCATGGCGAAGCACTGGCAGACGCCGATCACGAAATACATCGGCAACGAGAATCCGGTCGATTCGAAATAGCGCGGCTTGAGATCCAGGCGATCGACCCAGAGCAGCACGAAGCCGCCGATGATCAGCGTGACGCAGACGATACGCACATCGAACAGATAGGTCTTGATATAGCTACCGGCCATCGCCCCGATCACCGCCGCCGGCAGGAAGGCGAGCAGGATGCCGATGACGAAGCGCGTCGCTTCCCAGCGGCTGAACATGTTCATTGCCAGTGACCAGATGCGGCCGAAATAAATCGTCAGCAGCGCCAGGATCGCGCCGAGCTGGATGAGAATGGCGAACGACTTGCCGAACGAGTCATCGCCCCAGCCGAGGAAATGTTCCATCAGCAGCAGGTGGCCGGTGGATGATACGGGCAGAAATTCGGTGAAGCCTTCGACGACGCCAAGAATGGCGGCCTTGATCAGATCGGCGAATGGGCCCGTCAAAAGGCCGCTCGCGGCGTCGAGGGTCATGTGGGGAGGCTCCGGGGGCGGGAATCGATGCGCGCTTTTTGCGCAAAAGGCTTGGGGCTGGCAATTGGAATTACTCGGCAGACCGCCATTCTTTACACGCAATTTGCGCCAACGAACCTGGGCGCCTATAGGCCCCGCTCGATCCCCTGAGTGCCGGCCCCGGCCACTGTGGCCGACCCTGTCCGACCAGACTTCCTTAACCAGACTTCATTAGTGACATTCGCCTGAATGCTGACGCTTCTGCACCAACCGCTATGCCCCCTGTCGCGCTTCGTCCGCCTCATGCTGGCCGAGTACGACATCGACGCGCGCCTGGTCGAGGAGCGATTCTGGGAGCGGCGTGAGGAATTCCTGGTAATCAATCCGGCCGGCACCATTCCGGTGCTGATCGCCGACGGCACTCCGCCCATTCCCGGCGCGGCCATCATCGCCGAGTATATCGAGGAAACCCACCGGACCGACGAGGGCATGGACCGGCTGATGCCGTCCGAGCCGCGGGATCGCGTCGAGGTCCGCCGGCTGACAAGCTGGTTCAACGACAAATTCCATGCCGAGGTCTCGGGTCCGCTGGTCACCGAGCGGGTGTTCAAGCGCCACATGACGCTGGAGCAGGGCGGCGGGCCGCCCGACACCGCCGCCTTGCGTGCCGCCCGCCACAATATCCGCTATCATCTGGCTTACATCGGCTGGCTGTCGCGGACCCGCAATTGGCTCGCCGGTGACCGCTTGAGCCTCGCCGATCTCGCGGCGGCCGCGCATTTTTCCGCCGTGGACTATCTGGGCGACGTACCGTGGAACGAAGACGAAGCAGCGAGACACTGGTACGCGCGGGTGAAGTCGCGTCCGTCGTTCCGCGCGCTGCTGGCGGAAACGTTGGCGGGCATTCCGCCGGCAAAACACTACGCCGATCTGGACTTCTGACAGACCCGACCGCGATCAGGACCGCCCTCGTCGCGAAGGCGAAAGAGCGCGGCTTCGACATCGCCGGCGTCACGCGGCCCGATGCCGTGCCCGAAGCCAAGGCGCGGCTTGAGCGCTTTCTCGCCGATGGCGCGCATGGCGACATGGTGTGGCTGGAGACCACGGCCGAGCGTCGCGGCTCGCCGCTGGCGCTGTGGCCGGATGTCAAATCCGTCATCATGCTTGGCATGAATTACGGTCCGGACGAGAATCCGCTCGATATTCTGAAGCAGCGCGACCGCGCCGCGATTTCGGTCTACGCCAAGGGCGACGACTATCACGAACTGATCAAGGCGCGGCTCAAAGAAATTGCGCGCTGGCTGGTGGCGAATGCCGGCGGCGACGTGAAGGTGTTCGTCGACACCGCCGCGGTGATGGAAAAGCCGCTCGCCGCCAAAGCCGGGCTCGGCTGGCAGGGCAAGCACACCAATCTCGTATCGCGCCAATATGGTTCGTGGCTGTTTCTCGGTTCGATTTTCACCACGCTCGATCTGCCGGCGGACGATGACGTCGGCGACAGTTGCGGCAGTTGCCGCGCCTGTCTCGATGCCTGCCCGACCGCGGCATTTCCAGAGCCCTATCGCCTCGATGCGCGGCGCTGCATTTCCTATCTGACCATCGAGCACAAGGGCCCGATCCCGCGCGATCTGCGCGCCGCGATGGGCAATCGCGTTTACGGCTGCGACGATTGTCTTGCCACCTGCCCGTGGAACAAGTTCGCGCAGGCCGGTCGCGAGGCCAAGCTCGCCGCGCGCGACGTGCTGCGCGCGCCGCGGCTCGCCGAACTGGCGCGGCTCGACGACGCGCAATTCCGTGCACTGTTTTCCAAGACCTCGATCAAGCGCACGGGCCGCGATCGCTTCATCCGCAACGTGCTCTATGCCATCGGCAATTCGGGCGACGCCTCGCTCGTGCCGGAAGTCGAACGCTTGCTCGACGATGCCTCGCCCCTGGTGCGCGGCGCCGCGGTATGGGCGCTGTCGCGGTTGAAGACGCGGGAAGAGTTTGAAGCGATGCGCCGCGACGATGAGGATGCGGGCGTGAAGGATGAGTGGTTAGCGGCGCTGCGCTGACTCGTGTCCCGGGCGCAATGCAGCGTGAGAGAAAGCGAACGGTGCGTTGCAGAACCGAGACCGACAATTAGGCCCCCGACCTGCGAAGCAGAACTGCGTGCTGCATCGCGTCCGGGGCACGAAGCCTCAAAACTCCTTCACTGCCGCGATCAGCCGTTCGAGATCCTCCGGCCGCGACAGGCGATGGTCACCATCCTTGATCAACGTCAACACGACGTCGTCACGCGCGATGCGCGAGACGAGTTCGACAGCGTGGCGCCATGGCACGTCGGGATCCTGAACGCCCTGCAGGATATGCACCGGGCAGCCCGGCTCGATCATGCCGCCCATGATCAAATGTTTGCGGCCGTCCTCGATCAGCTTGCGCGTGATCGGATAGCCGACCGGATCGTACTCCGACGGTCGGGTCCAGAACCCTTTAGTCTCGATCTCGCGTTTGATGTCGTCGGAGAACGCCTTCCACATCAGTTCTTCGGTGAAGTCCGGCGCTGGCGCGATCAGCACCATGCCGGCCAGATACGGTGCAAGCCCCTTCAGTTTTCGCAATTGCGCCGCCAGCAATAGAGCGATCCAGCCGCCCATCGAGGAGCCGATCAGGATCTGCGGCCCCTTGGCGAATCTGGTCACCACGGCGAGACTGTCCTCGAGCCATGAACCGATGGTTCCATCGGCGAAGTCGCCGCCGGATTCGCCGTGGCCGGAATAGTCGAAGCGCAGGCAGGCGCGGCCCTCGGCCTCGGCCCAGGCATCCAATGCTACCGCCTTGGTACCCTTCATGTCGGATTTGAAACCGCCGAGCCAGATCAGGCCCGGCCTGTTTTTGCCTTGGCTCTTGCTCTCTCGCGCGCGCACGGCGATGGTCCTGGCAGGTGATTCGAGCGCCAGATTCGTAACTGGGACTTCGCTCATGCGTGACCTTTCGGGTGACCGTGCAGACGACAGGACTGGTTGAGGGCTTTAGACCGCTTGGGCATTCATTTCTTTTCGCCGCAACCGACCCCGCAACGCAAGGGGCCGCAAGCCGTGGCCCAGCCACGGCGCGGCAAGCCGCGCTCCTTGTCCGGTGCCACCATCCTGCAACTTGTGCCGGCACTGAGCGATGATTCGATCGGCCAGGCCGCCGTCGAGACCGCGCTAACGCTGCTGAAGGCCGGTGCCCGCGCCATCGTCGCCGGCGGCGACGGGCCGCTGGTCGGTGAATTGCGGGCCTTCGGCGGCGAGTGGCTGTCGATGAGCGCCGACAGCGTCAACCCGCTGCGCATCGGTGGCAACACCCGGCATCTGCAACGGCTGATCGCCGGCGAGCGCATCGATATCATTCACGCGCATTGCGCGTCCGCGGCGCGCAGCGCGCTCGCCGCCACCGCGCGCCAGCCGGTCTATCTGGTGACGTCGTTTCCCGACCGGCTGCAGGGTAGTTCATCGCTGCACACTTACTTGCAACGGCCGCTGGCGCTCGGCGATCGCGTCATCGCGCCGTCGAGCTACATCTCGCGGGCGATGATCGAGCGCTACAAGATTCCCGCTGACCGCATCACCGTCATTCCGCGCGCCGTCGATACGACCACGTTCTCGCCGACCTTCACCAGTGCCGACCGCATCGCCGCGATGCGGCGCGCGTGGGGCCTGCTGCCGCACATGCGCGTCGTGCTGGTGTCCGGCCGCGTCGCGCCGTGGAACGGGCAGATGAGCATGATCGACGCGGCGCGGCTGATGGTGTCGGACGGCAAGCGCAACACCGCCTTCGTTTTTGTCGGCGACGACCGCGGCCATCCAGCCTATCGTCACGCTCTCTTGAAGCGCGCCCGCGATCTCGGCGTCGATACGCTCGTCCGCATCGTCGGCCATTGTCCTGATATGCCGACGGCGCTGGCCGCCGCCGACGTCGTGGTGGTGCCGTCGCTCGAGCCGCCGCTCACCGGCCGTGCCGCCGCCGAAGGTCAGGCGCTCGGCCGCCCGGTGGTGACGACCGCCGTCGGCGCCCTGCCGGAGAACGTGCTGGCGCCGCCGCGCATGCGCGAGGAGTTGCGCACCGGCTGGGTCGTGCGTCCCGGCAATGCCACCGAACTCGCGCGCGCCACCATCGCAGCGCTCAATCTCGACGCCACAACTTACGAGGCGCTCGGCGCGCGGGCGCGACAATTCGCCGAGTTCATGTTTTCCCCGCCGAGCGTTGCCGAGGCCATTCGCGGCGTTTATACCTCGCTTCTGGCACGTGACGCCTGAAGGGTCCTGACGGCATGTCGAGTTTACCTGCGCCAGTCCCAAACGAACCGGGCCGCGCAGCCGAGCCGGCCACGATCGCAGCCGCCAATTCCAACATCGCTGCCGCCAAGCCGATCACGGTGCTCATCGTCGTGCCGACGCTCGGCGCCGGCGCTGCCGAACATGGCGCGGTCGAACTGGTCCGTTACCTGAAGGCAGCAGGCCATCATGCAATCGTCGTATCGCGCGCCGGCCGTCTGCTCGGCGACATCACCGCGCTGGGCGGTGAGTTCGTCGCGCTCGACGTGGCCAGCAAGAATCCGATTGTCATGCTGCGCAACGCCGCCACGTTGGTGCGTCTGGCGCGGCGGCGGCATTGCGACGTCATCCACGCGCTCGGCCGCGCCGGCGCCTGGAGCGCGTCGCTGGCGGCGCGGCGCTGCAACATCGCCTTCGTCACCAGTTGGTTCAAAGGCTTCCGCGAGCAGAACGGGCTGAAGCGGCTCTATAACGGCATCATGGCACGCGGCGACCGGGTGGTCGCGACCAGCGAAGACATCGCGCAACTGGTGCACGACCGCTACGGCACGCCGTGGGAGCGGATCGCCGTCGTGCCGCTGACCATCGACTTCGCCTCGTTCGATCCGGCCGGCGTTGCTCGCCAGCGCGTGAGCGCGATCCGCGACGCCTGGGGTGTTGATCCGGAGACGAAGGTGCTGCTTGTCACGGGTCGCATTCTCCGCCGCAAGGGTCATCATGTGGTGGTGAAGGCGATCAAACGCCTGAGGGACATGGGGCTCACCGATTTCCTCTGCGTCTTCGTCGGCGAGGATCACGGCCGTACCAACTACACCGGCGAATTGTGGGACCTGGTGCTGGCGAGTGGCGTCATGGAGCACGTCCGCATGGCAGCGCCGGTGCGCGACATGGCCGCCGCCTACGCCGCCGCGTCAGTGGTGGTGTCGGCAGCCGTGCAGCTCGAAGGCACCCAGCGCGCCATCCTCGAGGCCCAAGCCATGGCCCGGCCGGTGATCGTGTCCGATCTCGCCGCCGGACCCGACGTCGTGCTGACCGCGCCCGCGGTCCCGGAAAACCGGGTCTCGGGCCTGCGGTTTGCGGCCGGCGACGACGCGGCGCTGGCCGGCGCCCTGATGCGGCTGTTCGCCATGCCGGAAACCGCCCGCGGCGCCATGGGCCGGCGCGGCCGCGCCTGGGTACTCGACCATTTCGACGCCGATTCGGCCGCCCGGCGGATGCTAGCGCTGTACCGCGACATGGCCGGCGAGCCGGCCAGCCGGCCCAATACCGCCATTTGAAGACAAATCGCCGGGCGTCGCTTAAGACTTTGTCGATGCAAAACGTGACCCGGAACCGCGTTGACAGAACGGGGTTAAGTACCGATCTTTAAAAAAACAGCCCGTTTTTCGTAGGGCTGAGGCGCGGACGTCCTTTGGACTTGCCGGCGCCGGATGTTATAGAAAGCTACTGTCGCAACAGCAGAGGAGAGAAGTGCCATTCGTCGTCCGATGAAATCAGCGCTGCCCGCCCAAAAGGACGGCCCGCGCGTCAACGAGGAGATCCGCTCCCGCGAGGTTCAGCTGATCGATGCCACTGGCGACAACAAAGGTGTCGTTGCCACGGAGACCGCCATCGGGCTCGCCCAGGCGGCCGGGCTTGATCTCGTCGAGATCGCCCCGAACTCCACCCCGCCCGTCGCCAAGATCCTGGATTACGGCAAGTACAAATTCCAGGCGCAGAAGAAGGCGGCGGAAGCTCGCAAGAAGCAGAAAGTCGTCGAGATCAAGGAGATCAAGCTCCGCCCGATGATCGACGATCACGATTACCAGGTGAAGATGCGCTCCATGCAGCGGTTCTTCGAGGAAGGCGACAAGGTCAAGATCACCTTGCGTTTCCGCGGCCGCGAAATGGCTCACCAGGAACTCGGTTACAAGCTGCTGCAGCGGGTGAAGGAGGACACCGACAAGATTTCCAAGGTCGAGTCGGAACCGCGCTTTGAAGGCCGCCAGATGGTGATGCTGCTGGCGCCGCGTTAATTCGGCGGTCCTTGATCTGAAGCTAGAAACGCGCCGGGAAACCGGCGCGTTTTGCGTTTCGCAATGTTAGTGCCTCACAATGTCAGCGCCGTTCCGCCTCCCAGCGTCCTGAACAGATGCCATTCTTGCCGGTGCCGTGCCAGGTGCCTTGTCCAGTGCTGGTGGACAGTTTGCCGGTGCCCTGCGCGCCCTGCTCGCCGAGGCGGATCGTCACGCGGACCGCGCCGCTCGCCGCTATCGTGCCGGAAAAGTCGACGTTCTCGGGACCGGCATAGGTCACCTTGCCGGCGCCCACCGCTACCTCGTAGCGATAGGCCTGATCGCAATTGCCTTGCTCGGTGATGACCAGAACGCTCCAGCGGCCGTCATGGGTGGCGGCCGCAGCCGGCGCGATGGCGGCCAAGGCTAGCGCCGCAATGACCGCGGTACCTGTCAGTCTGAGCGAAGACGTCATGGGCGGTTCGCCTCCCTGCCGGGATCGACCCTACACCGCGACCGTGACGTCCAGGCGGTAACGCGCGGCGCGGCTTCAAGCCCCGCGCTTGGCCCGAGCCGCTTGGCGTGCCGCCTGGCCGTAGCTGCCGAGCACATTGGCGCCGACCGACCAGAGTTTGTTGGCGCCGCTGATCACAGTCACCAGTTCCTGGATCGGACGCCGTTCGATTTCCTCCGGCGGGCGCGAAACAAACAGGTTGGAGTGATAGAGCCCCTCGGTCTCCAGCCCGTCGGTGTCGAGACCGCGCGCCTCCACCGCCGTGACCGCCTTTTCCATTTCGTCGCGGTTGGCAAAACGGCGCTGCACGAATGTTGCCCCCTCATAGGGCTCGGTAACCAAGCCCTGCTCGGCCAAAGTCCGGGCGATACCGTCAAACGGAAACATGCGCAGCACGAAATTGGCGGCCCATGGTGTGCGACCCTTGCGCGCCACCTCGACGACGCGTTGGAAGGTCTTCGACGTCACGTAACCGACGCAGCCGGTCGAGACGATGATGTCGACATCGGCGAGGATGGCGGCTTCTTCCGGCGTCGGGTCGCGGCTTTCCAGATCGATGGCCAGGCCATGGTCGAGGATGCCGGCATCCTCGGCGTAACGGACGGCATTTTCCGAGACGTCGAGACCGATGACCCTGATGTCCTTGTGCTGCGGCCAGGACTGGTAGAAGTGCCGGTCGAAGTCGAGCATCTCGGCGCTGTCGAGAGCCTGCAGCGACGGCGCGGTGTAGCGCTGGCGCAGTGCCTCATAGTCGAGCGCGTATTTCATCAATGCGCCGTTGATGGCGTAGGAGCAGCCGACGTCGAGGACGGTGACCGGCTGACTTTGCGTCTCCTGGCGGGCCTTGATCAGCTGGGCGAACACCGGCTGCGCCAGATGCGGAATGATATAGTCGAGCTGCCCAAGATATTTGAAGTAATTTCTAGGGTCTTTTGACGTATAAAGGTCGGTAAAATCGACTTTTGCTTGATTAATTGCAGCATAATTGACCGAAACATTCATGCCAATACGTTCCTCTCTCCGCCCAACGACGGACACCAAGCCCTCGATATTCTGGATACCAGAATAATATAACTGATCGAAACCCCCATCGCAACCCGCGAAGACTATGAATATCCTTGAAAATCGGGCGAAAATGGCCGGATTTACTGACGGTACCGCCAAATCCGGCCGTCCCGAGCCGCCCGACCGGCGCGGCCGGCAAAGGCCGCCGCCTCTGTTGATAATTCCCGCCGCCTCTGGCATACACCGCGCTCTCGCCGACCGGCCGACAAGGGCTGCCGTGGCGGCGATACCCGCTCAATCCCGAGCACCGGCCAAGGGCTTGTTCGCCTCTGGCTGATTTTGGCTGTGGCTTCGAGCCGCGGCTTATTGGAGAGCAAAATGCCCAAGCTGAAGACCAAATCAGGCGCTAAAAAGCGCTTCAAAATCACCGCGACCGGCAAGGTGAAATTCCAGCAGTCCGGCAAGCGTCACGGCATGATCAAGCGCACGACCAAGCAGATCCGCGAGCATCGCGGCACCGCTGTGCTGTTCAAGACCGACGGCGACAACATCAAGAAGTACTGGCTGCCCAACGGCTAAGCCGCTTCCTGATCGTTCATCCCAACGTTTGCTGATTTTTGCTGAAGGAGTTTCACGATGGCTCGCGTTAAACGTGGCGTTACCGCCCACGCCAAGCACAAGAAAGTCTACAAGGCCGCCAAGGGCTATTACGGCCGCCGCAAGAACACCATCCGCGTCGCCAAGCAGGCGGTCGAAAAGGCCGGCCAGTACGCGTTCCGCGACCGCAAGCGCAAGAAGCGGAATTTCCGCGCGCTCTGGATCCAGCGCCTCAACGCCGCCGTGCGTCCGTTCGGTCTGAGCTACTCGAAGTTCATCGACGGCCTCAACAAGTCCGGCCTCGTCATCGACCGCAAGGTTCTCTCGGACCTCGCGATCAACGAGCCGGGTGCGTTTGCCGCGATCGTCGAGAAGGCCAAGGCCGCCATTCCGGCGCAGGCTGAAGCCGCTTCGGCGTAACTCGCTTTACCCTCCCCTGCAGGGGGAGGGTCGCTCGCTGGAGCCTTTGCGACAGCGAGCGGGGTGGGGTGCTACTCACCTGACGAAGATCACCCCCACCCGATTGCGCTTCCGCGCAATCGACCTCCCCCTCCAGGGGGAGGTGGTCCCGGGGTTTTTCATGTCCGACATCGCCAAGCTCGAATCCGAACTCATTGCCGCCATCGGCGCCGCCAAGGACGAAGCGGCGCTCGAAGCGATCCGCGTGTCCGCGCTCGGCAAGAGCGGCTCGGTCTCCGCGCTGCTGAAGACGCTCGGCGCCATGACGCCGGACGAGCGCAAGGCCAAGGGCCCGGCGATCAACGGCCTCAAGGACAAGGTCGGCGCCGCCATCGCCGCGCGCAAGGACGAGCTCGGCGCCGCCGCGCTCGATGCGCGTCTTGCCTCCGAGACCGTCGACGTCACGCTGCCCACCGCGGAGCCGCCGGCCGAGACCGGCCGCGTGCATCCGATCAGCCAGGTGATCGACGAACTCACCGCGATCTTCGCCGACATGGGCTTCGCCGTCGCCGAAGGTCCGGATATCGAGACCGACGACTACAACTTCACCAAGCTGAATTTCCCCGAAGGCCACCCGGCCCGGGAAATGCACGACACGTTCTACTTCAATCCGAAGCCGGACGGCTCGCGGCTGTTGCTGCGCACGCACACCTCACCGGTGCAGGTGCGCACCATGCTGACGAAAAAGCCGCCGATCCGCGTCATCTGTCCGGGCCGCACCTATCGCTCGGACTCGGACCAAACGCACACGCCGATGTTTCACCAGGTCGAAGGCCTGGTGATCGACAAGGGTTCGCATCTCGGCCACCTGAAGTGGATCCTCGAGGAATTCTGCAAGGCGTTCTTCGAGGTCGACAGCGTCAAGATGCGTTTCCGGCCGTCGTTCTTCCCGTTCACCGAGCCGTCGATGGAAGTCGACATTCAGTGCCGCCGTGACAAGGGCGAGATCCGCTTCGGCGAAGGCAATGACTGGCTGGAGATTCTCGGCTGCGGCATGGTGCATCCGAACGTCTTGAAGAACTGCGGCCTCGATCCCGCAGAGTATCAGGGCTTTGCATGGGGCATGGGCATCGATCGCATCGCCATGCTGAAATACGGCATCCACGATCTGCGCGCCTTCTTCGAGGCCGACGTCCGCTGGCTCAATCATTACGGCTTCCGGCCGCTCGACTTCCCGACGCTCGCGGGAGGGCTCTCGTCGTGAAATTCACCCTCACCTGGCTGAAGGATCATCTCGACACCACGGCCTCGCTCGACGAGATCGTCGACAAGCTCACCATGATCGGGCTCGAGGTCGAGCACGTCGAGGACAAGGCCAAGGAGTTCGAGGCTTTCAAGGTCGCCCAGATCCTCGAAGCCGAGCAGCATCCGAACGCCGACCGTCTGCGCGTCTGCAAGGTCGATAACGGCACCGGCACGCCGCTGCAGATCGTCTGCGGCGCGCCGAACGCGCGCGCCGGCCTCAAGACCGTGCTCGGCCTGCCCGGCACCTATATTCCGGCCAAGGACATCACGCTCGCCGTCGGCAAGATCCGCGGCGTCGAATCGCAAGGCATGATGATCTCGGGCGCCGAGATCGGCCTCAACGACGATCACAGCGGCATCATCGAAATGCCGGCCGACGCGCCGATCGGCCAGCCGTTCGCCGAAGTGCTCGGCCTCAACGAGCCGGTGATCGAAATCAACCTAACGCCGAATCGTTCCGACTGCACGAGCGTCAACGGCATCGCGCGCGATCTCGGCGCCACCCTGATCGGCGACTACAAGGAAAACACGCCGAAGCGTGTCGAAGGCAAATTCCCCTGCCCGGTGAAGGTGACCATCGACGCGGAGGTGCTGTGCCCGGCTTTCGGCCTGCGCCTGGTGCGCGGCGTCAAGAACGGTCCGTCGCCCGAGTGGATGCAGAAGCGGCTCGCCGCCATCGGCCTGCGCCCGATTAATGCGCTGGTCGATATCACCAATTACATGACCTTCGACCGCGGCCGGCCGCTGCATGTGTTCGACGCCAAGAAGGTGACGGGCAATCTCACCGTGCGCCGCGCGCAGAACGGCGAGAAACTGCTGGCGCTCGACGGCCGCACCTACGAACTCGACAGCGCCATGTGCGTCATCGCCGATGAGCGCGCCGTGGAATCGCTGGCCGGCATCATGGGCGGCGAGGAATCGGGCTGCGACGAGTCGACCACTGACGTGTTGATCGAATCGGCGCTGTGGGATGCTTTCAACATCGCGCAGACCGGCCGCAAGCTCGGCATCAACACCGACGCGCGCTATCGCTTCGAGCGCGGCGTCGATCCGAATTTCATGATCCCCGGCCTCGAACTGGCGACGCAGATGGTGCTCGACCTGTGCGGCGGCGAGCCGTCGGAGATCGTGGTGGCCGGCGACCCGACGCCGAAAGATATCGTCGTCGATTATCCGGTGTCCGAACTCGAGCGCCTCGTCGGCATCAAGCTGCCGCAGGTCGAAGCCCGGCGCACGCTGGAGCGGCTCGGCTTCTTCACCGCCGGCCAGGGCGAGCGCTGGAAGATCGCGGTGCCGTCATGGCGCCCGGACGTGCACGGCCGCGCCGACATCGTCGAGGAGCTGGTGCGCATCCACGGCGTCGATGCCGTGCCGTCGACGCCGTTCCCGCGCGGTGAGAATGATCGCAAGCCGGTGCTGACGCCGATCCAGGCACGCACGCGCAAAGCCAAGCGCGGCCTTGCCGCGCGCGGTCTCGTCGAGGCCGTCACTTGGTCCTTCGTTTCGAAGCGCGAGGCTGAATTGTTCGGCGGCGGCAAGCCGGAACTGGCGCTGGCCAACCCCATCGCGGCCGAACTGTCCGACATGCGGCCGAGCCTGCTGCCGGGCCTGCTCGCCTCGGTGCAGAAGAACGCCGACCGCGGCTATCCCGACGTGGCGCTGTTCGAGGTCGGCCAGATCTTCAAGGGCGACCAGCCGGACGACCAGTTCATCGCCGCTTCCGGCCTGCGCCGCGCGCTGGCCAAGCCCGATGGCGCCGGCCGCCACTGGTCGCAGCCGGCGAAACCCGTCGATGTGTTCGACGCCAAGGCTGATGCGCTGGCCGCGCTCGCCGCGGCGGGCGCATTGGTGGGCTCGCTGCAGATCGTGCCCGGCGGTCCGGCCTGGCTCCACCCCGGCCGCTCCGGCACCATCCAGCTCGGCCCGCAGAACGTCCTCGGCCATTTCGGCGAGATTCATCCGCGCTATCTCGCGGCGCTGAAGCTCGACGGCCCGCTGGTCGGCTTCGAGGTTCTGCTCGACAGCATCCCGGCGGCCAAGGCGCGGCCGACCCGCGCCAAGCCGCTGCTCGAACTGTCGGCGTTCCAGCCGGTGACACGCGACTTCGCCTTCGTCGTCGACGGCAAGGTCAAGGCTGCCGACATCGTCCGCGCCGCGCAGAACGTCGACAAGAAGCTGATCGTCGGCGTCACCGTGTTCGACGTCTACGAGGGCACCGGCATCGAGCCCGGCAAGAAGTCGGTGGCGATCGCCGTCACCATCCAGCCGCGCGACAAGACCATGACCGACGCCGAGATCGACGCGCTCGGTCAGAAGATCGTCGCCGAAGTGAGCAAACGCACCGGCGGCGTGCTGAGAGGCTGATCTTTCTTCCCCTCTCCCCTTGTGGGAGAGGGTGCCGAGCCGCGTTAGCGGCGAGGCGGGTGAGGGGTCGGCGTTCAATCGATACTCAGACCCCTCACCCGTCTCGCGCTTCGCTACCGCTCAGCGCGATCCACCCTCTCCCACAAGGGGAGAGGGTAAGAGATCCGCAAACGCGAACCCATCCCGCTCCACCGTCTCGCCGCGCGTCACGGCGATGCGCCGATTAAACATCGGCCCGGCGGCGACGAAAGAGTGAAACTCGCCATTCTCGCCGCACGGATCGATGCCGTCCGGCAGATCGGCGAGCAGGGTATCGTCGAAGCGCCGCCCGGCGAAGGACGGTTCAAGTTTCTTCATATCGACCACGGCGAGATGCGCCTCGAGCCCGCCGGCAATCATCTCGCGCGCCAGTGCGTCGGTCGGCCTGAGCCACAGCGGAAACACCGCCGTCATGCCAATGCTCTTGAGCTTCTCCTCGCGCCAGGCGCGCAGATCGGCAAGAAACAGATCGCCGAAGATGACGTGTGTCACTCCGTCGGCCTGAGCGCGCTCCATCGCCTTGGCCATCTCGCGCTCATAGATCTCGTTCGGGCACGGATAGGGAATGCGCACCGTGATCGACGGCAATTCCGCCGCTTCGAGCTGCGCCGCCAGCAATTCCTCGCGCACGCCATGCATCGACACGCGTGCAAAGCTGTCAGTCACGGTCGTCAGCGCACCGACGATGTCGTAGTCGCCGCTCTGGCGCGCCTCATGCAGCGCCCAGGCCGAATCCTTGCCGCTCGACCATGCGATCAGGGTCTTGGGTTTTGTCATGAGGGCTAGTTAGCACGATGCAGCGCACAAGACAGCAACATGGTGTGCGAAAGCTTTACGCTACGGGTCCGATGGCGCGGAAGTGCCTGTGCCGCAGGCATTTCTGTGGCTAACGCGACCTTACCGCAAATGCGGAAATGAACTTTTTTGCAATGAGTCCGCCTTATGCTGCGCAACAACGAGACGCGGAACGCGCATCTTGGGGAACGTTGCGTCAATGAGGGCGCCGGGACGGGCGCCGCGTACATCATGGGTCTGGTCGCCAACGGCATTGGGCAGCTGATTGCCCGCTATCTCGGAAAGCCCGAAACGGGCTATCACGAGCTCGTGCCCGGCCGCGCCGACGCGCTGGCCGCCGTGCTCAAGCCCGGCGACGTGGTGCTGATCGAAGGCAACAGCCACATCGCCGGCATCATCAAATATCTCACGCAATCGACCTGGTCGCATGCCGCGCTCTATGTCGGGCCGATTGGCGATCGCGTTTCCGCCACGGGCGAGCCGCTCAGCCTGGTCGAGGCCGAACTCGGCAAGGGCGTCGTCGCCGTGCCGCTATCAAAATACGGCAATGCCCATACCCGCATCTGCCGGCCGATCGGGCTGTCCGATGACGACCGCGCCCGCGTCGTCAATTACGCGTGCGAGCGCATCGGCTTCGACTACGACGTCAAGAACATCCTCGACCTCGCCCGCTATCTGTTTCCGATGCCGGTGCCGCGCCGCTTCCGCCGCCACATGCTGGCGATGGGTTCCGGCCACCCGACCCGCATTATCTGTTCGGCGCTGATCGCCGAGGCGTTCCAGAACGTGCGCTACCCGATCTTGCCGAAGGTGACGCGCGCCGAGAGCGCGGCCGAGCGCGCCGAGATCATGGAAATCCGCCACTCCTCGCTCTATGCGCCGCGCGACTTCGACATCTCGCCTTACTTTCAGGTGGTGAAGCCTACCATCGAACGCGGCTTCGACTACAAGTCGGTGGCCTGGGCCGACCTGCCCGACACCGAAGCCGGCACGCTGGTGCCGGAAGACGCGGCCGAACAGACAGCGGCGTAGCGAGCCTGGGCCGACGGACGCAGCCTTGCCACGCCGCCCGGGGTTTCCTACCTCTTTCCCCATGATCGACGCCGCCCTCAAAGCCTTTGCCCAGATGTTCACCCCCGCGCTGCGCGGCGTGCTGGTGAAAGCCGTGGGCCTCGCCGTCCTGCTGATCGTCATCATCGGCATCGGGCTGCAGCGCCTGCTGGCGCACCTCGCCGACAATGGCGCGACCTGGGCCGAGCAGACCTCGGGCTTCGCCTCGCATTCGGCCTGGGCGGCGCTGGCCTGGATTCTGTCCTTCATGGCCGGGCTCGGCATCGTCACCGGCGCGCTGTTCCTGATGCCGGCGGTGTCGGCTTTCGTCGGCTCGTTCTTCGTCGACGAGGTCGCCGAGGCGGTCGAACGCGAATATTACCCGGCCGATCCGCTCGGCACCGCGCTGCCGCTGCTGCCGGCGGTGATCGAAGGCATCAAGATCGCGCTGCTGTCGCTCGTCGTCTATGTCGTGGCGCTGCCGTTCATCCTGTTCGCCGGCTTTGGCTTCCTCATCCTGCTCGTCGCCAACGCTTATCTGCTCAGCCGTGAATATTTCGATCTCGCCGCCATGCGCTTTCACACCGCCGGCGAGGCCGCGATGCTGCGCAAGGCCAACTCCGGTTATATCTTTCTCGCCGGTCTGGTGATCGCGCTGTTCGTGTCGATCCCGATCCTCAATTTCGCCACGCCGGTCTTCGCCATGGCCTTCATGGTGCACATCCACAAGAGGCTGGCGGGGCGGCGCGCCGACCTGATCGCGCCGGCGCGGTGATTCCAGCGTGTCGTCCCCGCGAAAGCGGGGACCCAGTAATCCCTGCACCAGCGGTTCTAAGCAGCCACAGTGGCTACTGGATCATCCGCTTTCGCGGATGATGACGCGTAATGAGGCCTACGCCGCGACCGTCTTCCCTGGCCACTGGCACAAATCGGCGATGATGCAGCGCTCGCATAGCGGCTTGCGCGCGAGACACGTATAGCGGCCGTGCAGGATCAGCCAGTGATGGGCATGGCGCTTGAACTCGGGCGGGATCACCTGTTCGAGCTTGGTCTCGACCTCGAGCGGATTTTTCCCCGGCGCCATGCCGGTGCGGTTGCCGAGGCGGAAGATGTGCGTATCGACGGCGATGGTGTGTTCGCCGAAGGCCGTATTGAGCACGACATTCGCCGTCTTGCGGCCGACGCCTGGCAGGGCCTCCAGCGCCTCACGCGTGCGCGGCACCTCGCCGCCGTGCTCAGCGACCAGTTTCTGCGCCAGGAGCGCGACGTTCTTCGCCTTGGTGCGGAACAGGCCAATGGTCTTGATCAGGTCGCGGATGCGGTCTTCGCCGAGCGCCGCCATCTTGGCCGGCGTATCGGCGAGCGCGAACAGAGCCGGCGTCGCCTTGTTGACGCCGGCGTCGGTCGCCTGCGCCGACAGCACCACCGCGACCAGAAGCGTGAACGGATTGGTGTAGGTGAGCTCGGTGGTCGGCTCCGGATTGGCGGCGGCAAGCCGGCGGAACGCTTCCTTGATCTGCGCCGTTGTCATCAGCGGAGACGCACCGTCCGCCGCCTTCGCGGCCACCGGCTTCCGGTTCGGTACCGGCTTTTCCTTCGGCGGCGCCTTGCGCGCCGTGGGCTTGGCGGCGATCTTGGCAGCGGTCTTTCGAGCTGACTTTTTCGCGGGTTTTTTCGACAGCTTTTTTGCCATGAATTCCGGTATAGTGCCGACCATGACGGGCGACAATCACGACACCCTCGAACCGACCCTGTTTTCCGCGGTCATCACACCGCACCGCTCGCTGCACAGTGTCGGCTTCGTGGTGCTGATGCTGGTGTTCGGGCTGGCTTCTTTCTTTTCCGGTATGGCCTTCCTGATGATGGGTGCCTGGCCCGTGTTCGGCTTTTTCGGCCTCGACGTGCTGCTGCTGTACCTCGCCTTCCGCATCAACTACCGCCGCGCCGCCGCTTTCGAGCAGGTGACGGTGACGCCGTCGGTGCTGACCGTGCGCAAGGTGAGCCATCGCGGCCGGGTGCGCGAATGGCAGCTCAACCCGCTATGGGCGCGGCTGGAAAAGGAAGAATACGAGGAATACGGCATCGCCCGCCTGTTCCTGGTGAGCCGCGGCAAACAGCTCACCATCGGCGCTTTCCTGGGCCCCGACGAAAAGGCCGGTTTTGCCGAGGAACTAAGCCGAGCGCTGGGCGAAGCCCGCCGTGGCCCCGTACATACAACGCTTCCCTAGATCAGAAACCGGGTGGCCCGCCTCTCCGGGCGCGCTTAAATAGCCGGCATGAGCACCACCGCCACCAGCCCTGTGAAATCTGCCATCCGCAGCCGCTTCGGCGAATTCGCCGAACTGTCGACCGCCGCGGCGGATTACGACATCGTACGCCGCGCCATCGCGCATATCCGCGGCAATTGGCGCTCCCAGCCCGAGGTCGAGGACATCGCCGAGGCAGCCGGTGTTACTTCCACCGAGCTGCATCATCTGTTCCGCCGCTGGTGCGGCTTGCCGCCCAAGGCCTTCCTGCAGGCGCTGACGCTCGACAGCGCGCGAGCCTTGCTGCGCGCATCCACCAGCGTGCTCGATACCGCTTATGAGGTCGGCCTGTCCGGCCCCGGACGTCTGCACGATCTCTTCGTCACCCACGAGTCGATGTCGCCCGGCGAATGGAAGGCCGGCGGCGAAAGCCTGACGATGACCTATGGCTATCATCCCTCGCCCTTCGGCATGGCGCTGGTGATGCTGGCGCCGCGCGGATTGGCGGGGCTCGCCTTCGCCGATCCGGGCGAGGAGCGCGCCGCGCTCGAGGACATGAAAGCGCGCTGGCCGCGCGCGACCTATGTCGAGGACTACGCGGCGACGGCGCCGACGGCGCGGCGCATCTTCGACCAGGCTCTGTGGAAGGAAGACCAGCCGCTGCGCGTCGTGCTCATCGGCACGGACTTCGAAGTTCGCGTCTGGGAAAAGCTGCTCTCCATTCCGCTCGGCACGCTGACGACCTATTCCGATCTCGCCGCCTGTGCCGGCGTGCCAAAGGCACCGCGCGCGGTCGGCGCCGCGGTCGGCAAGAACCCGATTTCATTCGTGGTGCCGTGCCACCGCGTCGTCGGCAAAAGCGGCGACCTGACCGGTTATCACTGGGGCATCACGCGCAAGCGCGCCATGCTCGGTTGGGAAGCGGGGATGGCCACGTCCTGAAGTAAGCGACGTCCCAAATAGTCGTTGTTCATTCCTCGTTCATCGGCGAGGCCGGAACTGCGGCAGCGACGTGACGTTTTTCATAGCCAAGGAACGAGCCTCGGAGCGACGCGTTGGCGACGCGACCCCATTTCAATGGGCAACACGATTTGCACATCTCTGAGGAGGAACTCATGAAACTTCATATGCTCGCCACCGCCGCCGTGCTGGCTTTGGCGCCGGCCGCTGCTTTCGCCCAGGCCTCGACGGTTGGCGGCGCAACGACCGGCGCGGTTGTCGGCGGCGTCGTTGGCGGACCGGTCGGCGCTGTTGTTGGCGCTGGAGTCGGCGCCGGGGTGGGCTCCGCAATCGAGCCGCCGCGCGAAGTCGTAACCTACGTGCAGCGCGAAGAGGTGCCGGCCGATGCTGTCGTAGTTCAGCAAAAGATCGTCGTCGGCAAACCGGTGCCGCGCACCGTCGAACTGCGCCCGGTGCCGCATCACACCCAATTCCGCTACGCCTTCGTCAACCACGAGCGCGTCATCGTGAACTCGAAGGGTACGGTCGTGAAAGTCATCGACTAAGCTATCTTCCGGCTTGGTCGAATGCGGAGGCTCCATTGCTTGGCGATGGAGCCTTTCGCCTATGGCCGGCGCTCAGGGCCAGCGCGGCGGATGGGTGCCGAGCGGCACCGACGGCCGCGCCCAGCGCGGCGGCGTCTCCGACAAGGTCGCCGGATGACGCACCACAGACAAGGCGCCGAAGCCGGAGTCGGTTTCTTCCAGGCAATCGCGCACGTCGTCGCGCGTTGGATCGGGACACACCAGGCCATTGTCGATCCGACCGAGCGAGCGCAGCCAATAACCGGTTTGCGCCAATGAAGCGCGCACATGCCACGAGCCGCCATCGCGGCGCTGGCGCAGCAACGCGGTCATCGCGCCATAGGCCAACAAATAACCGCTGGCGTGATCGAGCACCTGCGCCGGCAGCGGCTTCGGCCCGTCGATGCCGGCGGCTTGCGCCTCGGCGGCGTTGAAGCCACTCGCCGTTTGCACCAATGAATCGAAGCCGCGACGGCCGGCCCACGGCCCTTCGTGCGAATAGGCGCAGAGCGACACATAGACGATGCCGGGATTGATGCGCGCCGCGTCCTCCGGGCCGAAGCCGAGTGCGGCCAAGCCGCCCGGCCGATAGCCCTGCACCACGACATCGGCCTCGCGCAGCAGGCTCTCGAAGATGGCGCGATCTTTCGCGTTGGTGAGATCGAGCTGCGCCGACAACTTGCCGCGCCCGGTGTCGATGATCAGCGGCGCCACCGACGGAAGGTTCGGCGACGTCACCAGCATCACGTCGGCGCCATGCGCGGCGAGCGTCAACGTCCCGACCGGACCCGCGATGATGCGCGTCAGATCGAGCACCTTGATGCCGGCGAGCGGCCGATCGCCTTGCGGCCACACCCGCGCCGGCGCCTCGCCGATACGATCGACCGACATCAAAGGCAATCGTGCGATCGCTTGGCCTTGCGGATGCGCGTCCCATTCGTCGAAGGTGCGCATCGCGGTGACGACGAGCTTCGCCGCCGCGGCGGCGTCCTCGAAGTCGAACGCATTCCAGCCTTTCAAGGCCGCGGCCACCGCCGCCTTGTCATAGGCGCAGCCGAGCAGCTTCAGGACGCCGTCGCGATGATGCGGAAAGTTGGTGTGCAGCCGCACGTAACGGCCGTCGCCGCACTGATAGGTGCCGGCGATCTTATCCCACAGTTCCGGCGCCGCACCGCCATCGACGGTGAGATAGCGCTCGCTGCGCGCCGCGACGGCCGCACGCCGCATGTCGACGCCGACGCGCTGCGTCTTGCCGGTGCGCGCTTGCCAGATTGCCGCCGCCGCGAGCGCCGAGGCGGCGACACTCGCCTGCATCGCCGTGCCGACGGCGAAGGATGACGGCAGCACCGGCTCGCTGCCGGTCAGATCGATCCGGTCGAGCGCGGCCCGGTCATGACCGAGCCCGCTCCATATCTTCTCAAGAACGGCGCGCGGCCCGGTCATATGCATCGACCTTTCAACCGTTCGTCCTCGCGCATAGCCGTCCGAAGGACGGCGTTCTTTCAGAACGCCTATGGCGGGGACCCAGAAAGCCACAAACCAATGAAATCAAGAACTGGATCCCCGCTTTCGCGGGGATGAACGGAGGTTGGGGACTTCGGCCGAAGCCGAACTAAGCCGCGAGGTCGAGCTTGTTCTTCACCGTGGCGTCGGCGTCGAGCGTGTAGATGATCGGCACGCCGGTGGCGATCTCGCGCTTGAGGATCGTTTCCTTGTTGAGCCGCTCCAGCACCATGATCAGCGCGCGCAGCGAATTGCCGTGCGCGGCCACCAGCACGCGTTCGCCGCGCAGCACGCGCGGCAGGATCTCGGTGACGTAATAGGGCAACGTGCGCGCCAGAGTGTCCTTGAGGCTCTCGCCGCCGGGCGGGGCGACGTCATAGGACCGGCGCCAGATGTGCACCTGCTCCTCGCCCCACTTTTTGCGCGCGTCGTCCTTGTTGAGGCCGGACAGATCGCCGTAGTCGCGTTCGTTCAGCGCCTCGTCCTTGATGACCGGAATATTCGGCTGGCCCATTTCTTCGAGAATGAGGCCGAGCGTGCGCTGCGCCCGCTTCAGCGCCGACGTGTAAGCGACGTCGAAAGTCAGCCCCTGCGCCTTCAGCTTGCGGCCGGCTTCACGCGCCTCGGCAATTCCCTGCTCGGTCAGATCGACATCGCGCCAGCCGGTGAACAGGTTTTTCAGATTCCATTCGCTCTGGCCGTGACGCACCAGCACGAGAAGACGATCGGACATGCATTTCACCTTTCTTGCACTAACCTTGATCCGTCATCCTGAGGTGCGAGCCGCGCTAGCGGCGAGCCTCGAAGGAGACGGCCCGCCATCCTTCGAGGCGCGCAAGGGCGCGCACCTCACGATGACGGGATCGTTCAAAAATCCTTCAGCCCCAGCACATCCATCATCGAATAGAGGCCGGGCTTCTGCCTCGATGCCCAGCGCGCGGCGTGCAGCGCACCGTTGGCGAACAGCGCGCGATCCTCGGCCTTGTGCGTGAGCTCGATGCGCTCGGCGGGACCGGCGAAGATCACCGAGTGCTCGCCGACGACGGTGCCGCCGCGCAAGGCGGCGAAGCCGATATCGCCGGGCTTGCGCGCGCCGGTGTGGCCGTCGCGACTCGCGACCTTGACCTTGTCGAAATCGACATTGCGGCCGGCGGCGGCGGCACGGCCGAGCATCAGCGCGGTGCCCGACGGCGCATCGACCTTCTGGTTGTGATGCATCTCGACGATTTCGATATCGAAGCTGCTATCGAGCGACTGCGCGACGCGGCGCGTCAGCGCGGTCAGCAAATTGACGCCGAGGCTCATATTGCCGGACTTGACGACGACCGCGGTCTTGGCGGCCTGCGCGACCTTGGCGTCGTCTTCGGCGCTCATGCCGGTGGTGCCGATGATGTGCACCTTGCCGGCGGCGGCGACCTTGGCGGCGTAGTGAAGCGTCGCGGCCGGGGCGGTGAAATCGACCAGGCCGTCGGCGTCGGCGAGCAGCGGGGCGATGTCGCCGGTCAGCTTGATGCCGCTCTCGCCGCTGCCGGCGAGCTGCCCGGCGTCCCAGCCGAGTAGCGGCGAACGTGGGTCTTCCAGAGCGCCGGCGAGATTGAAGTCCTTGCTCTCGGCGATGGCCTTGACCAGCGTGCGGCCCATGCGCCCGCCGGCGCCGGCGACGATCAAACGCATCTCTGCCATGGCTTTTTGGCTCCCGGACTGATGGCTGAGGGTATAGCGGGCCGGGAGGCCCTCTGTCACGCCTCAGGGCTGCGGGCCGTCATAGCCCTCGATGATCACCAGCTCGCCGGCGGATGTGGCCTGCCGGATCTTAAGGTTGGCCTGGTATTCCGGGGAGTCGTAACAGGCCTTGGCGGTGGCCAGGTCGGCGAATTCGATGACGACATTGCGGCTGCGCGCCGTGCCCTCGACTGCGTCGAACGGCCCGCCTCGCACCAAAAAGCGGCCGCCATATTTGCGGAAGATGGCGCCGTTCGCCGCCGAATATGGCTTGTAGCCTTCCTCGTCATGCACATCGACGCGCGCGATCCAGTACGCCTTGGCCATGTCGTTTCCCTGTCCAGTTACTGCTGCTGTTGTTGTTGCTGGGTCACTTGCGCGATCTCATCAACAATCGCCTGCGCCGCTACCTTCGGATCGGGCGCCTCGACGATCGGACGGCCGACGACAAGGTAGTCGGCGCCGGCGGCGATGGCCCGCGCCGGCGTCATGATGCGCTTCTGGTCGCCGGCGGCGCTGCCCGCCGGACGAATGCCCGGCGTCACCAGCGCCATTTCGCGGCCGACGACGCCGCGCAGATTGGCGGCTTCCTCCGGCGAACAAACAAGACCGTCAATGCCGATGTCACGCGCTTGCGCCGCGCGCTTGGCGACCAGCGGCCCCACCGCCAGCCCGTAGCCGGCCTCGGCGAGATCGGCGTCGTCATACGACGTCAGCACCGTCACCGCGAGAATGCGCAGGTCCGAGCCGCGCGCGCCTTCGACCGCGGCCTTCATCGTCTGCGGATAAGCGTGCACGGTGAGAAACGTCGCGCCCATATTGGCGACGCTGGCAACGCCATGTTTGATCGTGTTGCCGATGTCGTGCAGCTTGAAGTCAAGGAAGACGTGCTTGCCGGCCGCGATCAGGCCGGCGGCAAACGGCAGACCGCCGGCCAAGCCAAGCTGATAGCCGATCTTGTAGAACGTCGCCGCCGAACCGATGCGCGAGACCAAGGCCTCGGCGTCACTCACCGTCGGCACATCGAGCGCGACGATCAGGCGGTCTTTGGCGTCGAGCGGCACGGTCATCGTCCTTCTGAAGCGGCGCGGCCTTATGACATCACCCGCGCTGTCTCGACGAGGCGCGCGAGCAAGGCATAAAACTGATTGGCGATATGGGTATCGGCGATATTGCCGCGTTCGTCAAAAACTTCGTCGGCGCCGACAATCGCCAGCTGTTCCGGAATGACCAGCGCGCCGCAGCCGAGTTCGAGAATCTGCCGTAGCGCCAGCAGTCCATGCAGACCGCCGGAGGAGTCCGGCGACACCGAGGCAATGCCGAAAACGCGGTTCCTGAAGGCCGCGTAAAGCGGGTCGCCACGTTCGCGTACGCGCGACACCCAATCGATCGTGTTCTTGAGAATCGGCGTCACCGAGGCGGAATATTCCGGGCTGGCGATGAACACGCCCTGATGCGCCGCCATCATCTGCTTGAGCTTGACGGCATTCGCCGGCGGACCGCTGCGCGCCTCGAGATCGGGGTCGAAGAGCGGTAACGGATAGTCCTGCAGCGAGATGCGCGTGACGTCGATGTCGAGCAGCGTCAATTCCTTCGCCGCCA
This sequence comes from Pseudomonadota bacterium, assembly GCA_018242205.1. GTDB lineage: Bacteria > Pseudomonadota > Alphaproteobacteria > Rhizobiales > Xanthobacteraceae > Pseudolabrys. Next base: position 49,510 of record JAFECJ010000005.1, on the reverse strand, counting down.
GCGCCGCCACTTTGACGTTGTTGGAGCCGGTACGGGTCGATCCCGCGAGGATGAGGATTTTCGGCGCAGGCATTGCGTCAGTTTACTCACTGCGGCCGGGCAAAGCCCGTCAAAAAGACGGGCGTGAACGCCCTTTTGTCGCCGGCCGTGGCAGAGAATTCATTAACGCAATGGGCTCAAACGCCGCGATAGGTCCAGACGCGCGCCGGCGGCACGTTGAGCCAGATGAGCTCGGACGGCTCGCCCTTGATAGCGCCGAGATCCTTCGGGATCGGCGAGCCCATCGCGTAGGTGAACTGCACGAAGGGGGCGCCCGGCTTCAGGAGCGCCATCGCATCGGAGATCAGACGCAGCCGCGTGCGCGGCGGCTTGGTCATCAGCGGCAGACCCGAGACCACGGCGGCGGCCGGCTCGCGCACGATGCCGCCAAGCAAACGGCGCAGACGATAAGCATCGCCTTGCACCACGGTGGCTTCCGGATAACGCGTCCGCAGCAGGCGGCAGAAATCGGGATCGAACTCGACCAGGATCAGCCGCTTCGGATCGATGCCATGCTGCACCAGCGCTTCGGTCACGGGACCAGTGCCGGGCCCAAGCTCGATCACCGGGCCGGTTGAATTCGGATCGACGCAACGCGCCATGCGACGCGCCAGCGCCTTGCCCGACGGCATGACGGCGCCCGTGCGAATCGGCTTTTCAAACCATGTGCGGAAGAACTGCACCTCGTCGTCGAGACGGAGGGGCTTCTTGGCGACGCGGGCGACGGGTCGTGGCTGCATTGCTGAAGGTTACCCGGCCGGGGCAGAAAACGCTGTGGAAACTGTCACCTAACCGACAAACGGGTATAGGGCGGCGACCTTAGGGTCAAGATGGTCAGACCGAATAGCTGCCCCTATTTGGCCAATCCATCGAGGAAGGACTTTACCCGGCTTAGGAACCCGGCCGACTCCGGCTGGGTGTGCTCGGACGACAGCTTTTCGAACTCGGCCAGCAGTTCTTTCTGGCGTTTGGTCAGTTTTTGCGGGGTTTCGACCGCGACCTGAACATAAAGGTCGCCGGTCTGTTTCGACCGCAACACCGGCATACCCTTGCCGGCGACGCGGAAGCGCGCCCCCGACTGGGTGCCGGCGGGAATTTTGACTTTGGCCTCGCTGGCATCGATCGCGGGTACCCCGATCTCGCCGCCGAGCGCCGCCGTCACCATCGAGATCGGGACGCGGCAATAAAGATCGGCGCCATCGCGCTGATACAGTTCGTGCGGCTGCAGCGACAGGAAGATGTAGAGATCGCCCGCCGGACCGCCGCGCACGCCGGCTTCGCCCTCGCCGGCGAGGCGAATGCGCGTGCCATCCTCGACGCCCGCGGGAATATTCACAGACAACGTACGCTCGCGCGTCACCCGACCGGCGCCCGAACAGGACGCGCACGGATCGTCGATCACCTGGCCGCGGCCCTGACAGGTCGGGCAGGTGCGCTCCAGCGTGAAGAAACCCTGGGCGTGGCGAACCTTGCCGGCGCCGCTGCAGGTGTAACAGGTCTTCGGTTTGGTACCGGCCTTGGCGCCGGTGCCCGAACAGACTTCGCAGGTCACCGAGGTCGGGATGCGAACCTGAGCATTCTTGCCTTCGAAGGCTTCCTCGAGCGTGATCTCCATGTTGTAGCGCAGGTCCGAGCCGCGCTCGCGGCCGGAGCCGCGTCCACCGCGGCGGCCGCCGCTCATGCCGAAGAGATCTTCGAAGATGTCGGAGAAGGTCGAGGCGAAGTCCGCGCCGAAGCCATGCTGCCCGGCGCCGCCGCCTTGTTCGAACGCGGCATGACCGAAGCGGTCATAGGCGGCGCGCTTGTCGCCGTCCTTGAGCACTTCGTAGGCTTCGTTCAATTCGCGGAACTTGTGCTCGCACTCGTTGTCGCCGGGATTGCGATCCGGGTGGTGCTGCATCGCGAGCTTGCGGAAGGCGGCCTTCAGCTCGACTTCCGTGCAGGTGCGCGAGACCCCGAGCACCTCGTAATAGTCGCGCTTAGACATGACGATGTTGCCCTTGACCTATCGCTTCATCCTGACGAGCAATTCGAAGGACGAAGTCCCCATCTCGATAGGTATAAACAAATCGGCCCTCATGCTTCGAGACGCGTTTCGCGCTCCTCGGCATGAGGGCCATTGTATGCTTCCTTAGGCCGACTTCTTGCCGCCCTTGTCGTCGTCGACTTCCGTAAACTCGGCGTCGACCACGTCGTCCTTCTTCTCGGCTTCGGCACCGCCGGCGGCGCCGGCCTGCTGCTGCTGATAGATGGCTTCGCCGAGCTTCATCGAGGCCTGCGCCAGCGCATTGGTCTTCTGCTGGATGGCGTCGGCATCGTCGCCCTTCAAGGCTTCCTTGAGGTCGGCGATGGCGTTCTCGATCGCGGTGCGTTCGGCATCGGCAAGCTTGGAGCCGTGCTCGGACAGCGCCTTCTCGGTCGAGTGGACCAGGGCCTCGGCGTGGTTCTTGGCTTCGACCGCCGCCTTGCGCTTCTTGTCTTCCTCGGCGTGCGATTCCGCGTCCTTGACCATCTTCTCGATATCGGCTTCGGACAGACCGCCCGACGCCTGGATGCGGATCTGCTGCTCCTTGTTCGTCGCCTTGTCCTTGGCGGACACGTTGACGATGCCGTTGGCGTCGATGTCGAAGGTCACTTCGATCTGCGGCATGCCTCTTGGAGCAGGGGGTATGCCGACGAGATCGAACTGGCCGAGCATCTTGTTGTCGGCCGCCATCTCGCGCTCGCCCTGGAACACGCGGATCGTCACCGCGTTCTGATTGTCCTCGGCGGTCGAGAAGGTCTGCGACTTCTTGGTCGGGATCGTGGTGTTGCGGTCGATGATGCGGGTGAACACGCCGCCCAGCGTTTCGATGCCGAGCGAGAGCGGGGTCACGTCGAGCAGCAGCACGTCCTTGACGTCGCCCTGCAGCACGCCGGCCTGGATCGCGGCGCCGATGGCGACGACTTCATCCGGGTTGACGCCCTTGTGCGGTTCCTTGCCGAAGAACTGCTTCACGACTTCCTGCACCTTCGGCATGCGCGTCATGCCGCCGACCAGGACCACTTCGTTGATCTCGCCCGCGGTGACGCCGGCATCCTTGAGCGCCTTGCGGCACGGCTCGATGGTGCGCTGGATGAGGTCGTCGACCAGGGCTTCGAGCTTGGCGCGCGTCAGCTTGATCGTCAGATGCTTCGGACCGGAAGCATCCGCCGTGATGAACGGCAGGTTGACTTCGGTCTGCGTCGTCGACGACAGCTCGATCTTGGCCTTTTCCGCGGCTTCCTTCAGGCGCTGCAGCGCAAGCTTGTCCTTGCGCAGGTCGATGCCCTGCTCCTTCTGGAATTCGGCAGCGAGATAATTGACGAGGACCATGTCGAAGTCTTCGCCGCCCAGGAACGTATCACCGTTCGTGGACTTCACTTCGAACACGCCGTCGCCGATCTCGAGCACCGAGATATCGAAGGTGCCGCCGCCGAGGTCGTACACCGCGATGATGCCCTGCTTGGCCTTGTCGAGGCCGTACGCGAGCGCCGCTGCGGTCGGCTCGTTGATGATGCGGAGCACTTCAAGACCCGCGATCTTGCCGGCGTCCTTGGTCGCCTGGCGCTGCGCGTCGTTGAAGTAGGCCGGAACGGTGATGACGGCCTGATCGACCTTCTGACCGAGATGCGCCTCGGCGGTTTCCTTCATCTTCTGCAGGATGAAAGCCGAGATCTGCGACGGCGAATACTGCTTGCCGTCCTCTTCGACCCAGGCATCGCCGTTCGAGGCCTTGGAAATCTTGTACGGGACAAGCTTCTTGTCCTTCTCCACCATCGGGTCGTCGAAGCGCCGTCCAATGAGTCGCTTGACCGCGAAGATGGTTTTTTCCGGATTGGTGACCGCCTGGCGCTTGGCCGGCTGGCCGACCAGTCGCTCACCGTCGTCGGTAAAGGCGACGATCGATGGCGTGGTACGCATGCCCTCGGCGTTCTCGATGACCTTGGGCGCTTTGCCCTCCATCACGGCAACGCAGGAGTTGGTGGTGCCGAGGTCGATACCGATGACCTTGCCCATGTTTTCGTCCTCTCAATTGCGGCAGACCGGACGGGCCCTCAAACCTTCGGGAATATTCCCCTCGGATTATCTGGCACCCGAAGCTGGGTTCGCGGCTCGTCCGCGAAGACCCCTGATCCAGCCCCCTGGATACGATTAACCGCGGTTTTGCGGCTCAAGGCTCATATAGGAGGGGGCATGGGGGCCGCAAGCGGCCCGTTCACGAAATTGGGAGCTAACGGCCTCCGAGGGCCGCGAAAAAGCCGGCTGAACCGGCTATCTAAGGGTATCTCCACCGCCCGGCCAGCACCCGCTGCCCGCCCGGCTCAACCGCAACCGTGACGGGACACATGCTGCGTCGAACGCTCATTCTATTGCTCACCCTCGGGGCTCTGGTCTTGCAGGCACCCCGCCCGGCCGCCGCCGAGACGACCTTCCCGCCCGGCCTGCGCATCGGGCTCACCGTGCCCGGCGACTTGAAGATTTCGACCCGCTTCCCGGGCTTCGAGGACACCGACCGCAAGGTCGCGGTCACCATCCTCGACATGCCGCTGGCGGCGCTGGAAGGCCTCGAGCGCTCCGCTTTCACCAAGACCCAGTCCGAGGTCCAGAACCTCAAGCGCGAGGCCTTCCCGTTCGAGAACGGCATCGGCGTTCTGGTCAGCGGCGCGGCCACCGAAAATGGCGTCAAGGTTCACAAATGGTTTCTGATTGCGTCCTCGGCCACCGGGCCGGTGCGCGACCTCGCCACCCTCATCAGTGTCCAGGTGCCGGACGACGCGATGAACGTTTACAGCGACGCGGTGATCCGCGCCGCCTTGCGTAGCGTCACGTTCCGTCCGACTCCGCTGATGGAGCAGCTCGGCCTGCTGCCGTTCAAGCTTGGCGACATGGCCGGCTTCCGCGTCCTGACGGTGCTGCCGACCGGCGGCGTCATCCTGATCGACGGCGACAGCGACGATATCACCAGCAACCCCTACGTCATCGTCGCCATCGGCCGTGGCGCGCCGGAGTCCGGCGACCGCGGCCGCTTCGCCGCCGACCTCCTCTCGCAGGCGCCGCTGCGCAATCTGCAGATTCAGAGTTCGGAAGCCATGCGCATCTCCAACGGCCCCGGTCACGAAATCCGCGCCAAAGCCGAGAACGTCACCGGCAAGCCGGTGAAACTGGTGCAATGGGTGCGCTTCGGCGGTTCGGGCTTCGTCCGCGTCATCGGTGTCGCGTCGGAAGCGCGCTGGGACGACTTGTTCAATCGCTTCCGCGCCGTGCGCGACGGCGTCGAGCCGAGGGGCTAGGCTCGAGCCTATCCGCTCATGCCCGTGCAGGCGCGGCATGAGCGGAGTGTGGTCTAAAACTTGATCGTGCTTCGCAACCCCGCGACGAACGCATTCTTGACGGCGCCGCCATTGGGATCGTTCGGATCGGCGACATTGCCGCCCGGATGGACGATGTATTGCAGGTCCGGCTGCAACGTCCACCACGGTGCGATCTGCGCGGCGTAGCTAACTTCGAACACGAACTCGTGGTCGCGCACCACCGCATTGCCGGCGTCGATGTCGGCCGATACGGCATCCTTGCTGATCTTGGCGTAAGCGACGCCGAAGGTGAGCGTATCGTCGGCGCGGCCGGCGAACAGGCCTTTGATGCCGGCCCCGCCATCGATGTAATAGGACAAGAGATTGCGGTTCGACGGCGACAGGCCGCCGCGCACGAACAGGCTCAGCGCGGTGTCGCCGCGGCGCAGCACGGTCTGATCGGCGACGCCGTAGATGCCCCAATTGCCCTTGTGATTGAGCGGGCCGGTCCTCGTCGGGTCGTTGACCGGCACGACGGCGCCAGCGGCATTAACGCCGAAGCGTTGATCGGCGAAGTCGGTCGTCGCGTACCAGCCGCCAAGTTTATAAATGGCCGGCGGGCCGGCTGTGGCCTTACCCTGATTCACCGCATACTGGACTTCGCTCATATAGAGCGCGCCGCCGGTCAGACCGAAATTCGTGCCGTTCTCGTTGCACTCTTGCGCCGACACCGAACAGGTCGATTTGCCGGCCGGATTGCCGGCGAACACCGCACCGAGCACGGTGATGTTGTCGGTGGCGTTGACCTTGAGCCGCGCGCCCGGCGTCGCCAGCGGATAGGCCGGGCCGCCGTTGAGCATGTCGGACGCGAGAATGCCGGCCCAGCCGAAGGTACCGTTGATCAGGCCGCCGGCGGTCGGCGAGGTGATGAATTCGTCGTCGCCGGCGAGCTGACCGACGCGCAACGAGAAACGATCGGCGAAGCTCTGTTCGTACCACAGCGTGAACAGCCGCGTCGTCGACAGCGCGTCGATGTTGGAAGGATCGGCGATCGAGCCGACATTCTGCGCCGGATTCGAGCCGCTGTTGTGGATTTGATAGATCGTGAAATGCGTGGTCGCGCCGTTGAGCCCGACGAGCTTCGACAGATCGGTATCGACCGAGAACTCAAAGCGACCTTCATAGCTCGAGCGCCGGTTCAATCCGCCGGACAGGACGCCGAAGGTCTCGCCGATATAATTCAGCGTGATGTCGATGCCCTGGTTTTCCTTGAGCGCCGTGCGGCCGCCGCCCCAATCGCCGGTCAGCGTCTCACGCTCCCAGATCGAAGGTTCGGCCTTGACCTTATCCTTGGCCGAAGCGGGGCCATAGCCCGCCGCGCTCAAAACCGTCGTCGCGGCAAGCGCCGCCATAAAGCGACGCGCCGCCGCCGATCGCATAGTCACAAACATTGTTCGCCCCAACTTCCAGTTCGATTCGAAGATACCAGAACGTCTTATTTCGCCAATTCGGAAAGCCGACGCAGCGCCGCGAAATGCCTTTCATGCACCCGCGGATTGTACAGCGACCATGGCTCGGCTAGTTGCAGACGCGGCGTCGCCGCGACGACAAGTTTCTTGTAGCGGTCGTAGAGCCGCGCCGCCTCGACGAAATCGTCGGCTTCCGCGGCCATCGCGACGCGCCGCAAGGTCAGCACCAGATCGCGCACGCTGGCGCGGGCTTTCAGCCGCTCTGCAAGCCCGCCGTCGACGCTGGTGTCGCGACGGTCGGGAAATTTCTCGCCGACCTCGCGCCATTCGACGCCGACCGAATCGACCGCCAGGCGGATGACGTCCTTGTCGCGCGCCGGAATGGCGACATCGAGCACGCTGGCGAAAGCCGTCAGCTCGTCGACCTCCGCCTGCACCGTGTTCGGCGTGAACGGCGTGTCGGCGTCGCCGATCGTATCGAGATAGGCGACCAGGTCGCTCTGCTCGCTCGGGCTCAGACCGAGGTCGTAGTGCTGGTCGAAATAGCCGACCACCTCATCGAACGTGTCGAAACGGCCATCGTGAAAATACGGCGCATTGTATTTCGCATTGATGAGCGTCTTGGTCTTGAAGTAGCCGCCGGTACCGATGTCATGCACCTTGCGGTCGATGAAGGCGGCGTCGGCCTGATGGCAGGTCGCGCAGCTCATCGACGCGTTCGTGCGGAACGGCTTGTTGAACAACGCCTCGCCGCGGCGCGCGGCGTCCGACGCCTTGACGGTCAGGTGACCGTCTGAGGTCATCTTCTCGTTCGGCAGGAAGCTGATCTCGTTGACGTAGGTCACCAGCGCGTCGAGCACCTGGCCGGACGGCTCGGGCCCGGCGAATTCATTGACGATCACGTTGCGGATGAACTCGCGCAGCGAGGCGATGCGGCCATCATGGCCATAGGGCGCCAGATATTTCGAGCCGCGCAGGCTCGGCACCGTGACCGGATCGAACACGCCGTTGTCGGCCTTGGCGTTGAACAAGGCGCCATTGGTGTCGAAGGTGCCGGGCCTGGCCGACAGGCCGGGCACGAACAGCTTGTTATTATTGGCGCCCTGCTGATGGCAGGAGTTGCAGCTCATGCCGGCATCGGCGGCCTTGCCGCCGAAGATCGACGACGATGAAAACAGCATGTCGCCGAGATTGAACAGGTAGAACCGCTTGCCGCCGGCCCGGTCGAAGGCAAACAACTCGGTCGGCTGGTTGAGCAACTGCTCGTTCAGCTCGCTGCCGATCGGCAAGGCCGCATCCTTGCTGACGACCGGCGTGGCGGTGGCCGCCGTCACCGACATCGCCAGGCCGATGAAGCCGGCAGCGACTGTGGCCCGAATGGGTCCGGTCCGCATAATCGATCCCCGGAGTTCGCTGGTGGAAAGGCCGCCGCCGGCAGGCGGCGGCAATGCGATCATTTCGTCTTTTCGGCGCCTTCGTCGTCCTCGTCGCCGACCTTGAAGTCCTTGAGGCCAAGTTTTGGCGCCGCCTGCAGCATCAGCGCCGCCAGTTCCTCGCCGCCGACATGGACCTTCTTGGCGTCCATGCTCTTGATGTCGGCGACGCCGACCAGCTTCTCGAGGTTGCCGATGCGCTCTTCGATCAGGCCGGCGAGCTTGGCATCCTTCTTCTTCAGCGTGTCGGCGAACACCAGCTTCCAGGCGACTTCGATGCCTTCGACGTTCTCCTGCATGTCGATGATCGAGGTGCCGGCGAATGGCGATTCGCCACCGCCGGATTTCTCTTCACCGACTTCGTAAGCGAGGTTGGCCGTGCCTTCGAGCAGCTTCTGCGGATCGAAAGCGGACGTCTTGTCGTTCAGCTTCTTCTCGAACTTGTCCATGTTCGCCAGCATCTCGGCGATCGGCTGATCGAGACCGTCGGTCTTCTTCGCGGCGAACAGCACGGCTTCGATGGCGTGATAGCCGATCTTGGCGTTCGGCCACGGATCGATGGTCTTGTCGAATTCGCCGAAATAGACGCCGGTGACCGGCTCCATCACTTCCCAGCCCTTGCGCGACTTGATCCAGGCATCCTGCGCCGCCTTGAGATCGCCGGCCTTCACCGCCGCCTGCATCGCCTTGGCGCCGGCGATGGCCTTGCCGATGTTCTCGGCGATGAACGGCTTGTAGGCCTTGATGCCGTCGCTCATCGAGCCCGCCTGCGCGGTGCCGGACACCAGCACGATACCTAACAGCGCAACCGCGCAGCCAAGCCGCGCGATCGTCGAAGAAGTGGGGGAAACTGACACCGGCATATGCGGCCTCCTGTCGCGGGGAAATTTCGCCGGACTGTGTTCGCCGGAGCCGCCGAGGTCAACAAAAATGTCAATAAAATCAGTAATTTAGAACGAATTGAAACTGCGCGACACGCGCTGGAATTATTCCAATCCAAAGAAGAGCGCTAACGCCTTGCGTCATCAGCCGATCGTCACGGGACGATTTCACGGCTTGCTCGCCCACAAAAACAAGCGGCGCCCGAATGGGCGCCGCCTGAGAAGAACGAAACGAGCTTCACTTACTTGCCGGAGTCGCTCGCCGGCGAATTTTCGTTGGCGCTCGGCTTCGCCGCCGGTTTCGCCTGAGGCTTCGACACGCCGACCAGCGCCGGACGCAGCACGCGATCGCCGATCATGTAGCCGGACTGAATGACCTGCGCGACATGGCCTGACGGCACATCGGCGTTCGGTACCTCGTACATCGCTTGATGCACATTGGGGTCGAACTTCTCGCCTTGCGGCGTGAACTTCTTGACGCCGTTGTTTTCCAACGTCTTCAGCAATTCGCGTTCGGTCAGTTCGACGCCTTCGAGCACGCCCTTGATCGAAGCATCGACCGTCGCACGCGCGTCCTCCGGCAAGGTCGCCAGCGCGCGATGCATGTTGTCGGCGACATTGAGCACGTCGCGGGCGAACTTGGTGATGCCGTAAGCCCGCGCATCGGCGACTTCGCGCTCGGTGCGCTTGCGCAGGTTTTCCATCTCCGCCAGCGTGCGCAGCAGCTTGTCCTTGTATTCGAAGGCTTCACGCTTTGCCTCGGCCACCGGATCGGGCTGCTCGGCAAACTCGGGGCGCGGCGCCGTCTCGGCTGCGGCATTTTCGGTCTCGGCGCTCGCGTTCTCAGCCTTACGCGCGGTCGGGTCCGTCATCGTCTCAATCCACTTCCTGATCTGGGGTGTGGCCCGGATATCAGGGCTGGAGGGCAAAAAATCAAGCTTTTCCAACCCGATCGGGCGAAAATCCTGAGTTTCCAGTACTTTTAATGACCCGAACCGGACAAAAGCCGGCTCACCAACCGCGCCGTATAATCCACCATTGGGATAATGCGGGCATAGTTGAGCCGCGTCGGGCCGATGACGCCGATGACGCCGACGATGCGCCCGGAATTATCGTGGTACGGCGCGACGATGGTCGAAGACCCCGACAGCGAGAACAGCTTGTTCTCCGAGCCGATGAAGATGCGCACGCCGTCGCCGCGCTCCGCGCGGCCGAGCAGGTCGATGACGCCGCGCTGCGCCTCCAGCGCATCGAACAGCGAACGGACGCGCTCGAGATCTTCGAGCGCGTGCAGATCCTCGAGCAGGTTGGCGTGACCGCGCACGATCAGCTGGCGCGCGCCGGTATCGCCGCCCGACCAGCTTGCCAGGCCCGCGGCGATGATCTTCTGCGTGAGCTGATCGAGCTCGGCCTGACCTTGCGTCAACGCCGCTTCGATCTCGGCCCGCACCCCCGACAGGGTCTTGCCGCGGATATGGGCGTTGAGGAAATTGCCCGCCTCGATCAGCGCCGATGCCGGCAGACCGGCCGGCACGTTGAGAACGCGATTTTCGACTTGCCCGTCCTCGCCGACCAGCACGGCCAGCGCGCGTTCCGGCTCCAGACGCACGAATTCGATGTGCTTGAGTCTGGTATCCGCCTTCGCGGTCAACACCACACCGGCCGAGCGCGTCAGCCCCGACAACATCTGCGAGGCTTCGGTCAGCACCGTTTCCAGTGACTTGGCCGTACCGGCGCCGGCGACCTGGGCTTCGATCGAGCGGCGATTGTCCTCGGTCAGATCGCCGACTTGCATCAGGGCATCGACGAAGAATCGCAGGCCGAGTTCGGTCGGCAGGCGGCCCGCCGAGGTGTGCGGCGCGAAAATGAGGCCGAGATGCTCGAGGTCCGACATCACGTTGCGCACCGAGGCCGGCGACAAGGTGATTGGCAGGATGCGCGACAGGTTGCGCGAGCCGACCGGCTCCCCGGTCGCGAGATAGCTCTCCACGATCGAACGGAAAATCTCGCGCGAACGCTCGTTCAGCGCCGCGAGGCTGATATGCGAGGACCCGATCGGAACGTCGTGGGACGCCACCTGTTAACCCCTCTCTCTCCGGTCCAAATTTGGACATCGTCGCAGGCTTGATCAAGTCGGGACTTGCGGGCCGGCTGGCAAGAATGCCATTTTGCCCCCGGTCACGAACGGCAAGGGTGCTTTCGGGCGGCATGCTGGCTCTGTTTACCAAATCCTGGCGGAGGAAGGCGGCGATTGTCGCGCTGGTCTTCTATGCGCTCGGGATCGCCGCGCCGGCCGCCGCCTTTGCCCTGACCGATATCGGCACGCATTGCCTGACCGTGACGCAGGCCTACGAAGCCGGATCCCATCACGCCCATGACGGCCAGACGGCGCACGACCATGCCTCGCATGGTTCGCAGACGGCTCCTGCCGCTGACGACCAGGGCGGCCTGACCGGCAAATGCTGCGGCACCTTCTGTTTTACGGCGCTGGCCCCGGCTGTCGCCCCAATCGCCGGACCGCTGTTGCAGGTTTCGGCATTGCCCCAGTGGCGCGTGGTTCATCTGCTCGGCCACGGCGCCGACCCCATCGATCGTCCCCCACGCAACCTCCTGTCGATCTGAGGAGCGGTGTGTTCGCGGCCTGACGGCCGTGGCGCGCCCGTTGTCAATTCGACGGACGAGGATATGCGATGCCATCCCGACACGGTTCGCGGCCGGCTGCCTTCGGGCGGCGCGCGACTTTATGGCGCTTCACCAGAAGCGGCCTGCTGCTGACGACGATCCTGACACTGCCAGCCTGCGCCACGCTGGCCCCCGATGGCGGCATGAGTCTGCCGACTGAAATCGCCGCGCGCCATTTGGGCAAGGACGTCAGCGCGACGCGCAACGACGACGACGCGGCGGCGGTTCGCGCCCGCGTCGCGCGCTTGCTTGCGAAGCCATTGTCCGCCGACGCGGCGGTTCAAATCGCGCTGATCAACAACCGCGGTTTGCAGGCCGCCTATAACGCTCTCGGCGTTGCCGATGCCGTCCGTGTGCAACAATCGTTGCCGCCACGGCCGTCATTCGAATTGACGCGCCTTGCGGGCGCGGCCGAAGTCGAACTGGAACGGCAGATCGTCGGTAATATCCTGGCCTTGGCGACGCTGCCGGCCCGCACCGAGATCGCCAATGTTCGCTTTCGGCAGGCACAATTGACTGCCGCTCTGGAGACGCTGCGCACGGCGGCCGAAGCGCGGCGCGCTTATTATCGCGCCGTCGCTGCGCAGCAAATCGTAAAGCTATTCAAGGATGCAGGCGGCGCTTCGGCCACATCCAGCGAGTTGTCGCAGCGCATGCGCGACAGCGGCGCCATGAGCAAGCTCGATCAGTCGCGCCAGCAGGTTCTGCACGCCGAGCTATCGGCCGATCTCACCCGCGCCGAATTGCGCGCCTCGTCGGAACGCGAGCGCCTGATCCGCGTGCTTGGCCTCGCCGACGAGCGGCTTTCGCTCAGGCTGCCCTCTGCATTGCCGGGCTTGCCGGCACGGCCGCCGACGCTGCAGGCCGCCGAACAGAAGGCGCTCGACGAGCGCGTCGATCTGCAGACGGCGCGTCTCGAGGTCGAGGCTGTGGCCAAGTCCTACGGACTGACCAACGCCACGCGTTTCGTCAACGTGCTGGAGGGCGGCTACGCCGAAAAGATCACCGACAACCGGGACACCGGGGAGCACGCCCAGAGCCGGGGCTTCACGGTGAAATTTGAGGTGCCGCTATTCGACTTCGGTGAAGCGCGCACGCGCGAAGCCGAACAGACCTACATGCAGGCGGTCAATCGCTTGGCGCAAAAGGCAGTCGATGTGCGCTCGCAGGCACGCGAGGCCTATCGCGCCTGGCGCCTGAACTACGACCTTGCGCAACGTTACGCACGGGAAGTCGTGCCGCTGCGCAAGGCGATGTCGCAGGAACAGATGCTGCGCTACGGCGCGATGCAGATCGACGTCTTCACGCTGCTGTCCGACATCCGGCAGCAGATCGCGGCCCATGCCACGGCGACCGAAGTGCAGCGCGACTTCTGGCTCGCCAGCACCGAGCTGTCGGCCGCCCTCGTCGGCGGCAATTCGTCGAACGCCGACGTGGCGTCGGCCGGCGCGCCCGCGGGCGGCGACGGCGAAGAGCACTGAAGGAGACAAAGATCATGATCTCACGACGCAATCTCATCGGCTCGTCGCTGCTTCTCGCCGGCGCCACCGCGGTCAGCGGCCGCGCGCAGGCGGCGGGGATTCCCGAAGCCGCCAGCACCAGGTCGTCGGCCATGCAGCCGCCGCCACGACCGTCCAGCGGACCGGACTTTCATCCGGTCGTTACGCTCAATGGCTGGTCGCTGCCATGGCGCATGAACGGCGACTGGAAGGAGTTTCATCTCGTCGCCGAGAAGGTCGAACGCGAATTCGCGCCGGGCATGACGGCGCGGCTTTGGGGCTACAACGGCCAGTCGCCCGGTCCGACGATTGAATGCGTCGAGGGCGACCGACTGCGCATCTTCGTCACCAACAAGCTGCCCGAGCACACCACCGTGCACTGGCACGGCATGCCGGTGCCAAATGGCATGGACGGAGTCGGCGGCCTGACGCAGCCGCACATCAAACCGGGACAGACCTTCGTCTACGAATTCGTCGCCAGGCGCAGCGGCACCTTCATGTATCACCCGCACGCCGACGAGATGGTGCAGATGGCCATGGGCATGATGGGCTTCCTGGTCGTGCATCCGCGCGATGCGAACGAGCATCGCGTCGATCGCGACTTCGTCTTCCTGATGTCGAGCTTCGACATCGAGCCCGGCACGGCGTTGCCCAAGGTCATGACCATGACCGACTTCAACCTGTGGACCTGGAATAGCCGGGTGTTTCCCGGAATCGATCCGCTCGTGGTGCGCCAGGGTGATCGCGTCCGCATCCGCGTTGGCAATCTGACGATGACCAATCACCCGATCCACATGCACGGGCCGCATTTCGAAGTTACCGGCACGGATGGCGGCTGGGTGCGTGAGAGCGCGCGCTGGCCCGAAGTCACGACCGACATTCCGGTCGGCGGCATGCGCGCCATCGAGTTTCTCGCCGAGGATCCGGGCGACTGGGCCATTCATTGCCACAAGTCGCATCACACCATGAATGCGATGGGCCACGACGTGAAGACCTTCATCGGCACGCCGCAGAAGGATCTCACCAAGGCGATCCGCAAGCTCATCCCCGACTACATGCCGATGGGTACGGAAGGCATGGCGGAGATGGGCGCGATGGAAATGCCGATGCCCGACAACACGCTGCCGATGATGACGGGCTTCGGCCAATTCGGCCCGTTGGAAATGGGCGGCATGTTCTCGGTCGTCAAAGTGCGCGAGGGCCTTAGTCCCGGCGATTACAAGGACCCCGGACCCTACAAGCATCCGCCCGGCACCGTGGCGCGTCAGGTCACCGATGCACCGGCGCCGGAGCGGCGCAGCGATGCGACGTCACCCCCCTCGCCTGCCGGCTTCGCCGTCGTGAAGCCGGGCTCGAACAATCACAACTCGCACTGATAACCAAAGGAGAACTACAGATGAAGCTGAAATACCTGGTCGCGGTCGCGGCGATCATCGCCGGCATCCCGGCCGCACAGGCCCATGATGGAGAATTCTCGGCGGGCCGGCCCGGCGATCCGAAGAAGCCGGCACGCACTGTCACCGTCACCATGCACGACGACGCCATCGGCATGCACTACGTGCCTGACCGCATCGAGGTGAAACGCGGCGAGCAGGTCCGCATCGTCATCGAGAACAAGGGCGTATTGAAGCACGAGTTCACGCTCGCCACCATGCAGGACAACAAGAAGCACGGCGCGCTGATGATGAAGTTCCCGGACATGGAGCACGACGATCCGAATGCCAAGAGCATCGAGCCGGGCAAGTCAGCGGAAATCCTTTGGCGTTTCGACAAGTCGGGAACGTTCGAATTCGCTTGCCTGATCCCGGGTCACTACGAGGCCGGCATGCACGGCACCGCGAGCGTCAAGTAAGCTTTCATCGAAAGGAAAGAGTATGAAAAAGCGGCTTCAGAATATCGCCATCGCCACGCTTGTCAGCGCCATCGTCACCTCGGCGAGCTGGGCGCAAACCGCGCTCGTCGAAGGCACGATCACGAAGATCGACATGGCGGCGAGCAAGATCACGATCAAGCACGGCCCGATCAAGAAATTCGATATGGACGAAGGCATGACCATGGTTTTCGCCGTCAAGGACAAGAGCCTGCTCGACAAGGCGAAGGCCGGCGACAAGATCAAGTTCGACGCCGACAACGTCAACGGCCAGTTCGTCGTCACGACGATCGAAAAGGCCAAATAATCCGGGCTTGCCGTCGCCGCCGGGCGCACTTACAAGGCTCGGCGGCGACCAAATTTCATAATTGCACCAAGGAGCTCTTTGCATGCGACCCAGCCAGCGCCAACCCGATGAAATGCGCGCCGTATCGCTGGAACGCAGTGTGGTGAAATACGCCGAAGGCTCCTGCTTCGTGAAATTTGGCGAAACCCATGTGCTGGTCACCGCCAGCCTGGAGGAACGCCTGCCGCCGTGGCTCAAGGGCCAGGGCCGCGGCTGGGTCACCGCCGAATACGGCATGCTGCCGCGCGCCACCCACAGCCGCACCCGCCGCGAGGCCGCCTCCGGCAAGCAGGGCGGCCGCACCGTGGAAATCCAGCGCCTGATCGGCCGCTCGGTGCGCACGATCGTCGATCTGCAGGCGCTCGGCGAACGCCAGATCACCATCGACTGCGACGTCATCCAGGCCGACGGCGGCACGCGCACGGCTTCGATCACCGGCGCCTGGGTGGCGCTGGCCGATTGCATCGCCTGGATGAAGACGCGCGACATGTTCAAGGGCGATGCCAAGGTGCTGCGCGATCACGTCGCCGCGGTGTCGTGCGGCGTGTTCCGCGGCACAGCCGTGCTTGATCTCGATTACGCCGAGGATTCGGAAGCCGATACCGACGCCAATTTCGTCATGACCGGCTCGGGCAACATCATCGAAGTGCAGGGCACCGCCGAGAAGGAGCCGTTCAGCGAAGAGCAGCTGCTCGCACTGCTGGCGCTGGCGCGCAAGGGCACCGGCAAGCTGATCGAACTGCAGAAGATGGCGATCGGCTAGTTCATGACCGCGCGTCAGCTTTCCGGCTCGGTCGTCATCGCCACGCACAACCCCGGCAAACTCGCCGAGATGCGCGAGCTGTTGGCGCCTTACAACATCGCGGCGACGTCTGCGGCCGAACTCAATCTCCCGGAGCCGGATGAGACCGGCACGACCTTCGCCGCCAACGCGCGCATCAAGGCGATGGCGGCTGCGAAGGCGACCGGTCGTGCCGCGTTTGCCGATGATTCCGGTCTTTGCGTCGATGCGCTCGGCGGTGAACCCGGTATCTATTCGGCGCGCTGGGCCGGACCGGACAAGGATTTCCGCGGCGCCATGAATCAAATTCAGACGCTGCTCATCAAGAAAGGCGCGACGACGCCGGAGCAGCGCCGCGCGCATTTTATCGCCGCTTTGTGTCTCGCCTGGCCTGACGGCCACACGGAAGAATTCGAGGGTCGCGTCGATGGCGTCATCGGCTGGCCGCCGAAGGGGACGGCGGGTTTCGGCTACGATCCCTTATTCCTGCCCGACGGTCATGAACGCACCTTCGGCGAAATGACGGCGGAGGAAAAGCACGGCCTGCCGCCGAAGGGCATGGGCCTGTCACACCGCGCACGGGCTTTCGTGATGCTGGCGAAGGCGTGTTTGAGGGCGTGAATTCGCTAAAGTTTTAAATACTTGTCCGCAGCGAAGATGCGTCTTTGCTGGCGGGAACCGCCAGGCGTGCCTATAATATTAAGATGCTGTTAACCAATACCGTCGCGCCCAATCAGGACTTCGCCGTTTACGTCCATTGGCCGTTCTGCCTGTCGAAGTGCCCGTACTGCGACTTCAACAGTCATGTCCGCCACGGTGGCTATGACGAGACGCGCTATCTGCGCGCCATCGAAAGCGAACTCGCGGCGACCGCGGCGCGGATCGGCCAGCGTACGGTGTCGTCGGTGTTTTTCGGCGGCGGCACGCCGTCGCTGATGCAGCCATCGACCGTCGAAGGCATCATCAACGCCATCGGCAGGCACTGGACGCTCGCGAACGACGCCGAGATCTCGCTCGAAGCCAATCCGACCAGCGTCGAAGCAACGCGCTTCCGCGGCTACCGCACCGCCGGCGTCAGTCGCGTCTCGCTCGGCGTACAGGCGCTCGACGATCAATCGCTGAAGGAACTCGGCCGTCTGCACACCGCCGATGAAGCGCTGGCCGCCATTGCCGTGGCGCGCTCGATCTTCGATCGCTACTCGTTCGATCTCATCTATACGCGGCCGCGGCAGACGCTCGCAGAATGGGCGCTTGAGCTCAACCGCGCCATCTCTGAGGCCGCCGAGCACCTGTCGCTCTATCAGCTCACCATCGAGCCCGGCACGCCATTCTTCGGCCTGCACAAGGCCGGCAAGCTGGTGATGCCGGAAGAAGGCCTTGCCCGCGACCTCTACGATCTGACGCAGCAGGTTTGCGCCGATGCCGGCTTGCCGGCTTACGAAGTATCGAACCACGCGCGGCCCGGCGCCGAATGCCGGCACAATCTCGTCTACTGGCGCGGCCATGAATATGCCGGCGTCGGGCCCGGCGCGCATGGCCGCCTCAACGTCGATGGCCGCCGCTACGCCACCGAAACCGAACGCAAGCCGGAAGCCTGGCTCGATCTCATCGACGCCAACGGCATCGGCCTCACCGTCGACGAAGCATTACAGCCGGGTGAAGTCGCCGACGAATTCCTGCTGATGGGGCTGCGCCTCACAGAAGGCATCGACCCGAAACGCTTTGCCGCTTTGTCGGGCCGCGCGCTCGATCCGAAGCGGCTCGCGTTCCTCATGGACGGCGGCGCCGTCGAGACCATGGACAATGGCCGCTTGCGCGTGACTCCGTCGGGCTTCCCGCTGCTCGATGCCGTCGTTGCCGATCTGGCGGCGTAGCAAACACCCGTTTGTCCCCGCAAAGGCGGGGACCCAGGGCCGAGAACTTTGCTTCAGATAGGTTTCCGCCTACGCGGGAACGAACGGGGTTTGTTTCGGCGTCGCGCTAAAACGCCTTCGGCGCCGGGCTCACGACCTGGCCGCCGCCGGGGGCAACGCGCAACACGGCAAGACCGCGCTCGTTGGTGCCGTTCGGCATGAAGCGGAACACGCCATCGATACCGGCAAAGCCGGACGAATTGGTGAGGATCTGCTGGCTGAAGCGCTGCGCGCCTTGCGTCTTCACCAGCGCCGCCACCAGCGCCACCGCGTCGTAGGACAACGTCGCCGTGCGCACCGGATCCTGGCCATAACGTCCGCGATAGCGCTGCGAGAAACTGCGGAAGCCGGCCGCGTCCGGCGCCGCATACCAGCCGCCGACGAGCGCCGGCGTGCTGAAGATGCGCGGATCGTCCCATAGACCGGTGCCGAGCAATTGCAGCCGCTTCAGATTGACGCGGTTGGTCTCGAGCTGCGCCACCACCTGCGGTACTGCATCGGCGCCATCGGGAATGAAAAGCGCATCGGCGCGGCTCGCCGCCTGCGCGACACGGCGCACGGCCTCGCCCATGCGCGACGGATCGAGCGGATATTTTTCGAGCGCGACGACGCGGCCGCCACGGCGCGCGACTTCCTGCTGGAAGGCGGCCTCGACCACCGTGCCGTAGGCGTTGTCGGGCAAGAGCGCGGCAAAGGAGCGCTTGCCGCGCGACACAGAGAAGTCGACGATACGCTTGACGTCGGACTCCGGCAGGAAGCTCAGGAGATAAACGCCGTTCGCCGCCACACTGGCGTCGGTCGAGAACGCGATCACCGGCACATTGCGCGCACGCGCCACGGCGCCGACCGCGCTGACCGACTGCGCGAACAGCGGCCCGATGATGATCTCGGCGCCTTCGGCCAGCGCCTGCTGCGCCGCAGCCTGGGCGCCCTGCGGCGAGCCACCGTCGTCCTTCACCAGGAGCTGGATGTTCGGCTCTTTGAATTCGGCGAGCGCCATTTCGGCGGCGTTCTTCATCGACAGCGCCGCGACGCCGGCATTGCCCTGCGCCGACAACGGCAGAATGAGGCCGACGCGAATCTGCCCGCTGCCGATCTGCGACGGCTGCGCCGGTTCAGCGGCCGGCGGCTGCTCGGTCCCGAGGCGGTCGAAAGAACTGCTGGTGCAGCCGGCCAGCGCCAGCGACGCCGCACCAAAGCCACCCACAATAATGAGACGGCGGCGGGTCACCCCCTGCCTGTCAGATCGAATGCGCAATAAGCCCGTTCCCTCGTCCGCGGCCGACCCCCGCCCAGTCCTAGCCGGTCATGATCATTTTGTCCCGCAAAAGTTAAGATGATGAAAAGATAAGGGAATTCGTAGTTTCGGGCGGAAAATGAGCAGGCCGTCCGGCCGCTCCGCCAGCTCATGCTGCGCAAAATCGGCGCACAAAACCGCGCAGCAGCATGCCGACGAGCTAGAGTGCCCACCATGAGCGAACATAAGGCCCCGCGCCACTATGCCCCGATGGGGAGCATGATCGAAGCCCCCGCCCTCGCCCCCGGGCTTTATCTGGTGGCGACGCCGATCGGCAATCTCGGCGACATCAGTCTGCGCGCGCTCGCAACGTTGGCAGCGGCCGATGTCATTGCCTGCGAGGACACCCGGGTCACCCGCAAACTGACAGAACGCTACGGCATCGGCGCGTCGCTGACCGCGTATCACGAGCACAATTCCGACGAAGCTCTGCCGAAAATCCTGGCACGGCTCGCCGAGGGTCAGGCGGTGGCGCTCGTATCGGACGCTGGAACGCCGCTGGTGTCGGATCCGGGTTATCGGCTCGTGCGCGCCGCGGTCGACGCCGGCCATAACGTCACCGCAGTGCCCGGCGCATCGTCGGTGCTCACCGCGCTCTCGCTGTCCGGCCTACCGACCGACCGTTTCTTCTTCGAGGGCTTTCTGCCGCCCAAGCAGGCCGCGCGGCAGAAACGCATTGCCGAACTCACAGCGATTCCGGCAACACTCGTGCTGTTCGAAACCGGGCCGCGCCTGGCCGCGTCGCTCGCCGATCTCGCCGCAGGGTTTGACGGGCGCGAGGCCGCCGTGTGCCGTGAGCTTACCAAACTGCACGAGGAAATCCGCCGCGCGCCGATCGAGGCGCTGTCGAACCATTACGCAAGCGATGCCGAGACGCGCGGCGAGATCGTCATTGTCATCGCGCCGCCGACCGAGCAAAAGACCGCCGATGCCGACATCGATGCGATGTTGCGCGATGCGCTCGCGCGCCTGTCGGTGAAAGATGCGGTCGGCGAAGTCGCCTCGGCAACCGGGCGGGCGCGGCGCGACGTCTATCAGCGCGCGCTCGAACTCGCCAAAGGCAGCAGCGAGAATTGATCATGGCGAAAGACGACACGCCACCGCTGCCACGTTCGCCGCGCGTGCCGGGTTTGCGGCCGAAGGGCGAGAGCGAAGCCGATCCGAACCGTCAGGCCGCGTTCAATCGCGGCATTTCGGCGGAGAGTCTCGCCGCCGCCTGGCTCATCGGCAAGGGCTATCGCATTCTGGCGCGCCGCTTTCGCTCCGGCGCCGGCGAAATCGACATCGTCGCCGGACGGCGGCACACCGTCATCTTCGTCGAGGTGAAAGCGCGCGCCTCGCTCGACGAGGCGGCGGAGTCGGTAACGCCGCGCCAGCGCGGCCGCATCGCCGCCGCGGCCGAGATATGGCTGGCGCAAAACCCGCACGTCGCCTTCAAGGATTTGCGTTTCGACGCCATCCTGATCGCGCCCGGCAAACTGCCGCAGCACATTCAGGGTGCGTTCGAGACGTGAACCGTCATCCTGAGGTGCGAGCGCAGCGAGCCTCGAAGGATCGACGGCCCGGGAATCGTTGCCCGTCGCCCTTCGAGGCTCGTCGCTTCGCGCCGAGCGCCTCAGGGTGACGGATTACGCGCTCAGCCGCTCGAAGAACTGATCGACCTGTCCGCGAATGCGGGAGGCCACCTGCCCGAGCTCGTCGGCGACGCTCTTCACCGAGCTGGCGCTGGTGCGTGTGTCGGCCGTCGCGTTGCCGACCAGGCCGACTTCCTTCGCGGTGTCGATCGTGCGCAATGCGGCGGTTTCGACACTTCGGGCAATCTCGCTGGTGGCGGCGCCCTGCTCGGTGACCGCAGCGGCGATGGCTGCGGAAATATTGCCGATTTCGCAGATCGTGCGCTCGATGGCGCTGATGGCTTCGATCGACGTCGTGGTCGCGCGCTGCATGCCAGCGATCTGCGCGCTGATCTCTTCGGTGGCGCGGCTGGTTTGTCCGGCCAGCGCCTTGACCTCGCCAGCGACGACGGCGAAGCCGCGGCCGGCTTCGCCGGCGCGGGCCGCCTCGATCGTGGCGTTGAGCGCCAGGAGATTCGTTTGCTCGGCGATATCGGTGATCAGTTTGACAACGTCGCCGATGCGAGTCGCGGCCTCGCCGAGTTCCTTCACCGCGCGATTGGTCTGGCCAGCTTCGCTGACCGCCTTCGACGCGATCGCGTTCGACTGTGACACTTGGCGGTCGATTTCATTGACCGAAGCCGACAGTTCGTCGGCGGCGGAGGCGATGTCGCGCACATTGGCCGACGCCTCTGCCGACGCCTGTTCTGCGCGTGTTGTCTGCATCGAAGCGACGTCGGCCGCACCGGCCAATTTCGTTGAGGCGGCCAGCATCTGGTCGGAGATCTGACCGAGCTCGGACAGGGTCGTTTCGACTTCCGCCGAAAAGCGCGTGATTTCGTTGCCGATCTCACGCTGACGCGTCGCGCGCTGTTCGGCTTCCTCGAGAACAGTCTGGTTGAGCTCTCGATTGTGCATCATGGCGCGATGAAACACCTCGATCGAACGCGCCATGGCGCCGATCTCGTCGTGACGATCGCTAAAGGGTATCGATGTCACCTGGGCGCCGCCGGCGACCGCCTCGGTCACGCGTGTGATCGCTGTTAGCGGCTTGACGATGCCGCGCGCGATGAACAGGAGCGCCGTGGTCGCCAGTGCGGCAAGCGCGGCGAAAATGGCGAGCCAGCGAACGCCCTGGTCGAAGTTGCCATTGATCTCGGTGAAGGCGATATCCGCGCGCTTCGAATACTGATCGGTCAGCGCCTTGAGTTCGGCATTGAGCTCTTTACGATCGCCGCGGCTGGCCTCCCCCCAGGCACGCGCCGCCTCCGGATTGTTGCCGCTGGCAAGATGGGCCAGTTCGCGTCGATAGGCGATAAACGCGGCAACGCGCTTCGAAAACTTGTCGAACAGCGCGGCGTCGTCGGCGTGGATGGTTTTCTTCCAGGCGACCATCAGGGCTTCGATGCGGTCGAGAAAGACGTTGATGCCGTCGATGAACTGCTGCCGGTTGGCCCGGTCGTTCGGCAGGTAGATGCCGCGCGATTCGGCAACCACGGCGTAGATCAGGCCGTTGATCCGCTCGATGTTCTTCATGCCGGCATTGGCGGATTCATAAGTCCCGGTCAGGACGGCATAATGGCGCGCGTTGAGGACGGCCGAGCCGGATAGCGCCAGCGCGGTCATGGCCATCAGGGCGAAGATCGCATAGAGCTTGGCGGCGATTGAAAGCTTCGGCAATGTCACTTGCAGCCCCATCCTGCGCGGCATAAATCCGGGTTCCCACATACTCGCCGTAATACGTTAACGATCTGTTTTCCTTAACCTTTGGCCCTTCGTCGCATACCTCCGGAAAGCCCCCGTCATGAGCCTGAAAGTCGCCGTCCAGATGGATCCGATCGAACGGATCAATATCAAGGGAGATTCGACCTTCGCGCTGCTGCTGGAGGCCCAGGCCCGCGGCCATGCGCTGAGCTATTACACGCCGGACCGCATGGCCCAGCGCGACGGCCGGCTTTATGCTCGGGTCGAGCCGCTGACCGTACGCGACGAGCACGGCAGCCATTTTACGCTTGGTGAGGCCGCCCGCGTCCCGCTCGACACGTTCGACGTCATCCTGCTGCGGCAGGACCCGCCGTTCGACCTGTCGTACATCACCACGACCCATATGCTGGAGCGCATTCACCCCAAGACCCTGGTGGTGAACGACCCGGCCGAGGTGCGCAACGCACCCGAGAAAATCCTGGTGACGCATTTTCCCGATTTGATGCCGCCGACGCTGATTACCCGCGATCTCGCCGAGATCAAGGCGTTTCGCGCCGAGCACAAGGACATCGTCATGAAGCCGCTCTATGGCCATGGCGGCGGCGGCGTATTCCGCGTGACGCGCGAGGATCTCAATTTCGGTTCGCTCTACGACATGTTCGCCGCGACCTTCCGCGAGCCCTGGGTGGTGCAGGCTTTCCTGCCTGCGGTGAAGGACGGCGACAAGCGTATCCTCCTCGTCAACGGCGAGTTCGCCGGCGCGGTCAATCGCGTACCGGCGGCGGACGATCTTCGGTCCAATATGGTGCGCGGCGGCTCGCCCAAGGCCACCGACCTGACGCCACGCGAGCGCGAGATCATCGCGCGTCTGAAGCCCGCGCTGATCGAGCGCGGCATGATCTTCGTCGGCATCGACGTGATCGGCGACAAGCTGACCGAGATCAACGTCACTTCGCCGACCGGCATCCGCGCGGTCAAGAATCTCGGCGGGCCCGACGCCGCGGCGATGGTGTGGGATGTGATCGAGGAAAAGCGCCGGGGCTGATTAAGCCCGGCGCTTCTGCGGCGCCGGGTCTGCGCTCTCGCCGACGACCTTGTGACTCTGTATGAACCGCGTCGTCGCGGCGGCATAGGTCGGACGGCCGAAGAAATAGCCCTGGCCAAACTGACAGCCGAGCTCCAGGAGCCAGTCGGCCTGCGCTTGCGTCTCGATGCCTTCGGCGATCACGCGCATGTCCAGCTTGCGCGACAGGTCGACCAGCAGTTCCACGATCAGCCGGCTTGGGCGATCGCTGAGCATGCGATCGACAAAGGATCGGTCGATCTTGATCGTGTCGACGGGAAAGCGGATGAGATGCGTCAAGGATGCGTAGCCGGTACCGAAATCGTCGAGCGCCACCGTGACGCCTTTCTTGCGCAATCGCTTGAGAACGGTGACGACCTTGGCGTCGTTGCCATCCATCAACACGGTTTCCGTCACTTCCAGGGCCAGACGATCGAGCGGCACGCCGACCGACTCGAAGGCTTCGGACAAACGGCTTTCGAGGTCACTGCGATGGAAATCGGCGGTCGAAAGATTGATGCCCACGTGGTTGACGGCGAGACCGCGATCCATCCAGCCGCGCATGTCGCGGGCGATCTGCTGCAGCATTTGATCGGTCAGGCGAAAGGCAATGCTGGGATCGGACAGCGCCGCCTGCACCTGGCCGGCTGAAATGATGTCGCCGGTGTCGAGGCGGATGCGGGCCAGGCTCTCGAAGCCCTGAATCGCACCATCGGCCATCCTGACCACCGGCTGGTAATAAGGCATGACCCGCTTGTCGTTGAGAGCCTCATCGACGGTGCGGATCTTCGACATGCGGAGCGCGATCGACGTCCGCAGGTTCTTTTCAAAAGCGACGTAGCCGCCGCGTTTGACCTCCTTGGCGTGATAAAGCGCGAAGTCGGCATTCTGCCGCAGGAAATCGGCATTGTCGCCGTCGACACCGTAGACCACGCCGCCCATCGTGACCTGCGGGATGATGGTGTAGTCGTCGCAGTCGAACGGTTCGCGCATCGCCCGCATGATGGCCTCGGCCACCGGGCTGAGCTCGTGATGAGAATGGCAGCCGTCGACCAGGACGGCGAATTCGTCGCCGCCGAGACGGCAGGCCGCGTTCGGCACGACATGGGCGAGCCGCGCGGCGACTTCCTGGATCAGGCCGTCGCCGACAACATGTCCCATCGTGTCATTGGCGATCTTCAGGTTGTCGATGTCGATGACGAGAAGACCAAACGCCGGTTTGTCGGCGACGATGCGCTCGAAGATCATGTCGTCGAAGCTGCGGCGGTTCGGCAGGCCGGTGAGCTGATCGAAATAAGCCAGCGCATGATTGCGCCGCCGCGTCTCGTCATGCTCGATGGCAATCGAAAACAGGTGCACGCAGGTATTGACGATGGCGTGCTCAAGCTCGGTCGGACCACGCTTGGTGCGGTAATAGAAACCGAAGGTCGCGGCAACGCGCCCGTCGCGCGTCTTAATCGGGCTCGACCAGCAGGCCATGAGCCCGAGCGGCAGGATCAGATCCTTGTATGGCGTCCACAACGGATCGGTCGATACGTCATGGACTTCGACCGGCTCGCCCAGAAACGCCGCGGTGCCACAAGAGCCGACAGTCGGTCCAATCGCGAGGCCGGCGATGGCGTCCGAATAATGTTGCGGCAGGCCCGGTGCAGCCACCGGATCGAGTCTGCCATCCGGGGTAATGGCGAGGATCGAGCAAACGACGCCCGGCGCGAGTTCTTCGGCGCGTCGGCACAGCAGATCCGCAATGGCTTCGAAGCGCTCTCCCATGACCAGAGCTTCGAGAATCTCGGTCTGCAAGGCGTGCAATGGAAAACTCTGTTGAGGGGGCACAGGTCACTCGCGCTGCGTGGCAATCACACACGCAAATAGACACCCTCAGTCTTAATTCCCGGAAAATTTACATGCTCAATTGCGTTATTCAAAGGGCGCTAGAAGTTCCGCTCGTTCATTAACTTCGGACGACAACCTTCGGCGGTGCAACGGTCGCCACCTACCTCCAACCCGTGCGCGGCCAGCAAGTCACAGGTCACAGGTCTCAGGTTTGGCGTTCGGGCTGAAGCGGCTAGGCGGCTTCCTGTTCGAAGCCCGCTATGGAGAAAACGATCCGCTGGCGGCCGAGCTGCACGTGCTGCAGCTCCCAGATCAATTCCTCGACATCGTGGTTGGCTGCCTCAGCCTCTTCGCGGGCGCGGCGCGCTTGGAGCAGGTCGTTTTGCATGGCTTGGCGATCGATCATGGCGAGCACCTCTGTGATGCCAGCCATGGTAACTCAAAAAATTTGTTCTGCAAATGTTCTTGTTTGTGTCCACAATCTGGGCTACACTTCGAAGTAGAAACGGGGAGCAGGGCATGGTTCAGCGGGTGGCGACGGTGGCCTTCGAGGGCATCGATGCGCGCATCGTCGACGTCCAGGTTCAGGTCGCGCCCGGCCTGCCGGCTTTCAACATCGTCGGTCTGCCCGACAAGGCCGTGTCCGAGGCCAAGGAACGCGTCCGCGCCGCCCTGATCGCGTCCGGCCTGGCGCTGCCGGCCCGGCGCATCACCGTCAATCTGGCGCCGGCCGATTTGCCCAAGGAAGGCAGCCACTACGACCTGCCGATCGCGCTCGGCCTGATGGCGGCGATCGGCGCCGTTCCGCCCGACGCGCTTTCGGGCTTCACCGTGCTTGGTGAACTGGGCCTCGACGGCTCGATCGCGCCGGTCGCCGGCGTGCTGCCCGCGGCGATCGGCGCCAATGCCAATGGCTACGGCCTGATCTGTCCGGAGATTTGCGGGCCTGAGGCGGCCTGGGCCAGCCCGGAGATCGACATCATCGCCGCGCGCTCCTTGATCCAGCTTGCCAATCATTTCCGCGGCACGCAGGTGCTGACGCGCCCGGTGCCGAAGATCCGCGAACTCGACGGCGTCCCGCTCGATCTCGCCGATATCAAGGGACAGGAAAGCGCCAAACGCGCGCTCGAAGTCGCCGCCGCCGGCGGCCACAACCTCCTGATGGTCGGTCCGCCCGGCGCCGGCAAATCGATGCTGGCAGCGCGGCTGCCGTCGATCCTGCCGCCATTGTCGCCGGCCGAGCTGCTCGAAGTGTCAATGATCGCCTCGGTCGCCGGCGAGATCGAAGGCGGCGCGCTCACTAACCGGCGGCCGTTCCGCGCACCGCATCATTCCGCTTCCATGCCCGCGCTGGTCGGCGGCGGCCTGCGCGCACGGCCGGGCGAAGTATCGCTGGCGCATAACGGCGTGCTGTTTCTCGACGAGATGCCGGAGTTCTCCGGCCAGGTGCTCGATTCGTTGCGGCAGCCGCTCGAGACCGGCGAGGTGGCGATTGCCCGCGCCAATCATCGCGTCACCTATCCCGCGCGCTTCATGCTGGTCGGGGCGATGAACCCCTGCCGTTGCGGCCGTGCCAACGATCCTGGTTTTGCCTGCAACCGTGCACCGAATGTGCGCTGCGCCGCCGACTATCAGGGGCGGCTGTCCGGTCCGCTGGTCGACCGCATCGACCTGCACATCGAAGTGCCGGCGGTCACCGCCGCCGATCTCATCCTCCCGCCGCCGACCGAGGGCAGCCGCGACGTCGCGGCGCGCGTCGCGCGCGCCCGCGACATCCAGATCGAGCGTTATGCCGCGCGGGGCGCAGCACATATTCGTTGCAACGCGCAGGCCTCGGGCCCGTTGCTGGAGGAAATCGCCCGCGCCGACAGCGCCGGCATGAAATTGCTGCGCGACGCCGCCGACCGAATGCAGCTATCGGCGCGCGGCTATCACCGCGTGCTGCGTGTGGCGCGAACGCTGGCCGATCTCGACGGCGCCGAACAGGTCGGCCGCGTCCATCTGGCGGAGGCCTTGTCCTATCGCGCGCTCGCCGACGATATGCGGCGCGCGGCGTGATCAGACTTCAAACTGCGCGGCAACTGTCGCGCTTATGCCGCGCGCGCGACCGCGTGAACGGCTGATACCGGCGACGGGGCTTGCCGTGCCGCCGGTGCAGGCCGGCCGTCGTCGACCTTCTGGCCAATGTTGAAGAAATCGACCTGTTCGTCCATGGACCGCGCCTGATCTTCCAGCGACTTCGCTGTCGACGCGTTCTCCTCGACCAGCGCCGAGTTCTGCTGCGTCACCTCGTCCATTTGCGTCAGCGCCTTGTTGATCTGTTCGATGCCCGAAGCCTGCTCGGCACTGGCGCTGGCGATGTCGGCAATGATCGTCGTGACGTCCTTGATCGACGCCACGATCTCCGTGAGCGACGTGCCGGCGAGATTGACCAGCTCAACACCGTCTTTGACCTGGTGAGTCGAATTGGTGATCAGGTCCTTGATGTCCTTGGCGGCCTGCGACGAGCGCTGCGCCAGACTGCGGACCTCCGACGCGACCACCGCGAAGCCCCGCCCGGCTTCGCCGGCGCGCGCCGCTTCGACCGCGGCATTGAGGGCGAGCAGATTGGTCTGGCGCGCGATCTCGTCGATGACGCCGATGATGTCGGCGATCTTACGCGACGAATCCTCGATCCGGGCCATGGCATTGACCGCCTTGGCGACGACGTCGCCGCCGCGGCCGGCAACCTCTTGCGTCGTCCTGGCCGAGTCCGCGGCGCGCCGGGCGTTGTCGGCATTCGACTTCACGATCGACGAGATCTCTTCCATCGACGCCGAGGTCTGCTCAAGCGTCGCGGCCTGTTCTTCGGTCCGTTGCGACAGGTCGGTCGTGCTGGTCGAGATTTCGGCCGAGGCGCTGGTCACATCGCGCGCAGAACGCTTGACCGATCCGATCACTCCGCTGAGTCTGTCGAGAGCGCTGTTGAGATTGTCCTGGAGCTGTTTGTACTCCGGCGGCATCTTCTGCGTGATACGCGCCGTGAGATTGCCGCCGGACAGATACGCCAGGCTTTCGCCGAGGACCGCAAGCGGGCTGACGAGCCGGCGGATGATGGCGACGATGCCGACGATGAGAAGCAGGAACAGCGCCGCGTCGACGGCCGCCACCGACCAGATGGCGATACGGCCCATGCTGGATGAGTCGGCCTCCACCTTCTCGGTGAGCGCGTTGGCGGCCGTGACGATCTGATCGATCACGGCACGATGGGCGTTATAAGTCGTGGTTAGTTCGGCATAGGCCGCTTTGGCGGCCGCGGCGTCCTTACGTTCCAGCGCCGGAACGAGCTTGTTGTCGAAGACGGTCCAGAATTTCGCCACATGCGCATGCGACGCTTCGGTCAGCTTGTCCTTGATGCCGGCATCGAGATCGGATCCCTGCCAATAGGCGCGGCGTGTGTCGTAGTCCTTGCGCAGCTCGGCCATGCGCTTCTTGACGTCTTCGACAGACGTTTCGAAATGCGCGGCGCGGGTCGCTTCGAGATAGGCTTCGATGATGTACAGCGGCGGCGGCAGGATGTCGGCGACCAGGTCCTTGGTCTGCACGATGCGGTCGTAGGCCGCGCCGCCGATACGGATCTTCGTCATCGAGTAAGCGCTGATCGCGACCGCGATCGCGATGCCGATCGCCATCGTAACGCCGAAGGCCAGCAACGACGCCATCGATTTGACGCTGCGCCCAGGCCTGCCACCGAGTGCTGATTGAGACATGACGTCCCGCCTTCCTTTGTCGGAGCGGCATAGCGCGCCTACGCACGCCTGTTTGGTAAGAAAATCAAATTTCACGGACTCTGGCGGCTATTTATTAATTAAACATTCAGCACAATGAATTTGTGCGTTAACGCGCGTCAATTCTGCATGAAATGCGCGTCTCGGCCGCGTTCGTCACATTCAATACCGCAAGCTCAAGCGTGCAAGGCTCGTTGGTGCCGCCACAGGTTTAACGCCGCCTTCACTACGTCCACATGCACGCCGTGCCGAGCGCGCGCGCTGCCACCGAATGGCAAGACTTGGCGCGCACAACGGGCGCCATGTTCGGACGCAATCGCCAGTCGCAGCCCAGTTCGCGCAACGTCGCGGCATTGATCCTGTTCGGCCGCTCGGCGGTCGTCACCCTGTCGGTTATTTCCGGCGCGCTCGGCTTTTATGCCGGCATCCAGGCTTCGCGTGCGGACTACGATCCACATGCCTTCGCACTCGGCGCCGCGACTCTGTTTGCCGCCGCCTGTTTCGTCATCGTCTGGCTTCTGGTGCAACGCCGCTCCGCAGCGGCAACGCGGCGCGCGCTCGAAATGCGTATCGAGGAGCTATCCGACCGCAATTGGGAACTGCGAGAGGCCGAAGTGCGCGCTCGCGGTCTGCTCGAAGCGCAAGGCGATCTGATCACCCGCCGCGACGCCTCCGGCCGTCTCACTTATGCCAATGATGCTTACTGCAAACTCGCCGGTCAGGCCCGCGCCGATATCCTCGGCCGCATCGCCGGATTGCCGGTGCTCGAACAGGGCGACGTCGCGGTGCTATCCGACGGCACGCGCGCCCACGATCAGAAGATCGACGCCGAAGGCGGCGCCCGCTGGATCGCCTGGCGCGAAGTCACGGTGCGCGGCGACGGCGGCAACGAGATCCAGAGCGTCGGCCGCGACGTCACCGACCGCGTCGAGGCGCGCGGCCTCGCCGAAGCCGCGAGCAACGCCAAGTCGCGCTTCCTCGCCACCGTCAGTCACGAGATCCGCACGCCGCTCAACGGCCTGATCGGCATGACCGATCTCCTGCTCGACACCGCACTGACGGCGGAGCAGCTCAATTACCTGAAAGCCGCGAAGAACTCCGGCGAGACGCTGCTGGCGCTGATCGAGGAAGTGCTCGACTTCTCCAGGATCGAAGCCGGCAAGCTCGTGCTCGACCCGCAACCCTTCACGCTGTTACCGTTGATCGAGGAAGCGATCGAGTTGCTGGCGCCGCGCGCGCAGGCCAAGGGCATCGATATCAGTTCCTATGTCGATGAACGCCTGCCGCCGGCGGTCATTGGCGACGCCGCGCGCCTGCGCCAGATTTTGCTGAATCTGGCCGGCAACGCCGTGAAGTTCACCGAAACAGGCGGCGTCACCGTCATCGTCGAGCCGGCGCTCGACGGCGGCGACGGCGGTCAAGCCATCCGCTTCAGCGTGCGCGATACCGGCGTCGGACTGGCGCCCGAAGATCAGGCGCGCATCTTCGACGATTTCGAGCAGGCCGACGCGTCATCGACCCGCAAATTCGGCGGTACCGGCCTTGGTCTCGCCATCTCCAGGCGCATCGTCGAAGGAATGAACGGTACGCTGGGTGTCGACAGCGCGCCAGGCCAGGGCGCGACCTTTGCCTTCACTGTCATCCTGCCGCCCGCCGACGACGCCGCGCGGTCGTTCACGCCGCCGGATCTGTCCGGGCAGTCGGTGCTGATCGTTGCGCAAACGCAGACCGAAGCGGAGATCTTGGCGCGCCGTCTCGATGCCTGGGGCGCGGCGACGCAAATCGAGATCGGCGATGCGGCTGATGCCATGCGCCATCTGCAGGCCGAGCATTTCGACGCGCTGTTGATCGATGCACCGCTGGCCAAAGCCATGATGGCCGAGAACGCCGTCACCGACGAGCCATCTTTCCTTCGCGCGACGCATCGCATTGCCATGGTCAATCCGGGCGAACGCTCGGATCTACCGGCGCTAAAACAAGCCGGCTTCACCGGCTATCTGGTCAAGCCCGTGCGCGCGGCCTCGCTGGCGGCGCGGTTCGCCGGCCAGGAAATGTTCGAGCCGGATAAGCCGACCGAACCGGTCGAGGTGGCCGACGTGCCTACATCGGGCTCGGCGTATTCGGTACTGCTCGCCGAAGACAATCCGATCAATGTGATGCTGACGCGCGCGTTGCTGACGCGCTTCGGCCATCGCGTCACCGTGGTCGGCGACGGCGCCGGCGCCGTGCTCGCCTGGAGCAGTGCGCAGGAATCCGGCGCACCGTTCGATCTCATCCTCATGGACGTGCAGATGCCGGGGATGGACGGCCTCGAAGCGACCCGGCGCATTCGCGCCCGCGAGGCCGAGATCAAGGAGGCCGGTCCCGACGGCTTCCGCCCGATACGCATCGTTGCCCTGACCGCGAACGCCTACGCGGATGATCGCAGCGCCTGCCTGGCCGCCGGCATGGATGCCATGCTCATCAAACCCCTTGAGCGCGAACGCCTGCGTGACGAGCTAGGCAGGGTTGCGGGTCCGCCTTCGATTGCCGCCTGATTGGGCTTTCCCAAAGTGTCATAATTCCGTATCCCTGCCATGGTGTAGGGATACACGCGGCGCGATGAGCGCCGATTCGTCAGGTCTTGAATGGCGTGAAAGCCGCGTTATTTCGCGGAAATGAACCCAGAAAATACCCTAAAGGGCCCCTTTATGGCACGCGACGTCGGCGTCAACGTGAATCAGACGCGTAACCTTTTCGGCCGCCGCCGCTCGGTACCGGCGGCGCCAGGGCTGATTTCGTCGCTGCAGGCCTATGGCGGCTTGCAGGCCTGGGCGGCGCGCGCGCACCGCCCGGCGCAAAGCCTCGGCCGCATGGGTTCGCTCGAGGTCCGCCTCGCCCAGACTGCCGCCGAGGTGCGTCAGGCGCAGAAGCTGCGCTATCGGGTATTCTACCAGGAAGGCACCGCCATCCCGAACCCGGGTCGGCTATTCGCCCGCCGCGACGTCGACGGCTACGACGCCATTTGCGACCACCTGCTGGTGCTCGATCATGCCGCCCGCGAGGGCGCGCCGGGCAACCGGCCGGCGGTCGTCGGCACTTATCGCCTGCTGCGCCAGGCGCTGGCCGAGGAGCATGGCGGCTTCTACACCTCCGGTGAATTCGACATTGGCGGCCTGATCGCGCGGCACCGTCGGTTGCAATTCCTCGAGCTTGGCCGCTCCTGCGTACTGGCGCCGTATCGCAACAAACGCACGGTCGAACTGCTCTGGCACGGCATCCACGCCTACATCACCCAGAACCGCTGCGATGTGATGATCGGCTGCGCCAGCCTCGATGGCACCGAGCCGAAGCGGCTCGCGCTGCCGCTGTCGTTCCTGCATCATTATGCCCGCGCGCCGGAAGAATGGCGCGCGCACGCGTTGCCCGAGCGCTACGTGGAGATGAACCGCATCTCGAAGGAAGCGATCGATCCGAAGGAAGCGCTGCGTCTCCTGCCGCCGCTGGTAAAAGGCTATCTGCGGCTCGGCGCCTATATCGGCGACGGCGCGGTGGTCGACCACGAGTTCGGCACCACTGACGTGCTGATCGTGCTGCCGGTCGCCGCGATCAAGCAGCGCTATATGGAGCACTTCGACCTGAGCCGCCGCGCGGCGTAAGTCGAGACACGCGATAAGCCGGCCCATCCGTCGAGACGCGCACTTCGTGCGCTCCTCAGGATGAGGCGGATTACAACCTCCGCAGCGACACCTTTTCGATCGCGTGTGTCACGCCTTTCTTCAGAATCAGATCGGCGCGCTGCCGTGTCGGCAGAATGTTCTCGTGCAGGTTCACGAGATTGATGCGCTCCCAGATCGACATCGCGGTGCTCGCCGCTTCGGCATCCGATAATCCCGAATAGCGATGGAAATAGGATTTCGGATCGCGGAAGGCGGTGCCGCGCAGAGTCAGAAAGCGATCGACGTACCAGGCCCTGAGCACGTCGTCCTCGGCATCGATGTAAACCGAGAAGTCGAAAAAGTCCGAGACAAACGGAATGGCCTTGCCGTCCTTCGGCAGCCGCCCGGTCTGCAAGACGTTAAGCCCTTCGACGATCAGGATGTCGGGGCGGTCGACCTCGATCCACTGGCTCGGCACCACGTCATAGATCAGATGCGAATAGATCGGCGCCCGCGCCGGCCGCTTGCCTGCCTTCACATCCGAGAGAAAGCGCAGAAGCGTCGCCAGATCGTAGCTTTCCGGAAAGCCCTTCTTCTCCATCAAGCCTTCGCGTTCGAGCACCGCGTTCGGAAACAGGAAGCCGTCGGTAGTAACGAGATCGACCTTCGGCGAGTTCGGCCAGCGCGCCAGCAAGGCCTGCAGCACGCGCGCGGTGGTCGACTTGCCGACCGCGACCGAACCGGCAACACCGATGATGAATGGCATCTTCTCGTCGGTGACGTTGAGGAAGCGTTCCTGGGCGCGGAACAGCCGCTGCGTTGCCGTGACATAGAGCGACAACAGCCGCGACAGCGGCAGATAAATCTCCTCGACTTCTTTCATGTCGAGACGGTCGTGCAGAGAATGCAGCCGTGTGACCTCTTCCGAGGTCAGCGTCATCGGCGCGTCGTCGCGCAGCTCCGCCCATTGCGCGCGCGAGAAGCTGCGGTAGGGCGACAGGTTTTCTTCGACGCGCTGTTCCATCATGCGCCCGTCACACTTTCCGCGACGCCTTCTCGGCGTGGCCCGATTGCGCGGCGCGCCTGTCGAGCTCGGCTTCGACTTCGGCGAGCGCCACGCCCTTCGCCTTCAACAGCACCATCAGATGATAGATCAGATCGGCGGCTTCGGACACAAACCGGGTCTTGTCTTCGGCCACGGCGGCGAGAGCGGTTTCGAAGGCCTCTTCGCCCATCTTCTTGGCGCAGTGCGCCGGACCCTTGTCGATGAGGCTGCGCGTATAGGACTGCTCGGCCGTGGCGCGCGAGCGCTCGTCGATGCGCTTTTCCAGATCGGCGAGGGTAAAGCTCATAATTGTCCCTTTATCACTTCTCGCCCCGAGCGGGGAGAGGGAGGTCTAAGGATCCAGCCGCATCGGCAGACCGGCTTTGGCCATATACTCCTTGGCCTGCCGCACCGAATACTCGCCAAAATGAAAGATCGATGCGGCCAGCACGGCTGTGGCATGTCCGTCGCGAATACCGGCCACCAGGTGGTCGAGGTTGCCGACGCCGCCCGAGGCGATCACCGGCACCGGCACCGCGTCGGCGACCGCTCGCGTCAGCGCGATGTCGAAGCCGGCTCGGGTGCCGTCGCGGTCCATCGAGGTCAGCAGGATTTCGCCGGCGCCGAGCGAGACCACTTCGCGCGCGTAATCGACGGCATCGAGCCCGGTCGGATTGCGGCCGCCATGGGTGAAGATTTCCCAGCGCGCCGGCTCGCTCTCCTTCGATACTTTCTTGGCGTCGATGGCGACGACGATGCACTGGTCGCCGAACTTCTCCGCCGCCTCCTTGACAAAGGCGCGCCGGTTCACGGCCGCGGTGTTGATCGACACCTTGTCGGCGCCGCAGGTCAACAGCTTGCGGATGTCCTCGACGGTACGCACACCGCCACCGACGGTGAGCGGCATGAAGCAGGCTTCGGCCGTGCGCGTCACGACGTCGAAGATGGTCTCGCGATTTTCATGGCTCGCGGTGATGTCGAGGAAACACAGTTCGTCGGCGCCAACGGCGTCGTAGGCCACGGCCGCTTCCACCGGATCGCCGGCATCGCGCAGGTTGACGAAGTTGACGCCTTTGACGACGCGGCCGTCCTTGACATCGAGACAGGGGATGACGCGGACCTTGAACATCAGCGCTGCGCCTCCGCGTCGCGGATCAGCCGCAACGCTTCCGTCACATCAAGTCGGCCGTCATAGATGGCGCGGCCGGCAATGGCGCCTTGCAGCTTGCGCGCCCGCGGCTCGAGCAGCGCGTGGATATCGCCCATCGACGCCAGCCCGCCGGACGCGACCACCGGAATTGAGATGGCTTCGGCGAGCGCGATGGTGGCATCCCAGTTGATGCCCTTGAGCAGGCCATCGCGCGCAATGTCGGTGTAGATGATGGCCGATACGCCGGCATCCTCGAACCGGCGCGCGATCTCGAGCGCGGTCAGTTCCGAGGTCTCGGCCCAGCCCTGGACGGCGACCTTGCCGTCGCGGGCGTCGAGCCCGACGGCGATACGGCCGTGATACTTCTTTGCGGCTTCCTTGACGAATTGCGGATCGCGCACCGCCGCGGTGCCGATGATGACGCGATCGACGCCCTTGCCGAGCCAGCCTTCGACCGTCGCCATGTCGCGCACACCGCCGCCGAGCTGAACGGGAATGCCGATGGTTTCGAGAATGCGATCGACGGCGTCGGCATTCACCGGCTTGCCTGCGAATGCGCCATCGAGGTCGACGATGTGCAGATAACGGAAGCCCTGCTCCTCGAAAGCGCGCGCCTGCGCCGCCGGATCGCGATGGAACACGGTGGCGCGCGCCATGTCGCCCTGCTCCAGACGCACGGCGAGGCCTTCCTTGAGGTCAATGGCGGGAAAAAGAATCATGGCGTCCATTTCAGAAAGTTCGAGATCAGCTTCAGCCCAAGCTTCTGACTTTTTTCCGGGTGAAACTGCGTGCCGACGATATTGTCGCGACCGACGATCGCGGTGAGCGGCCCGCCGTAATCGGTCTGCGCCACGAGATCGTCCTTATGCGCGGTCCTAAACTGGTAGGAGTGCACGAAATAGGCGTGCAGTCCGTCTGGCCCGAGCGGAATTTCGTCGAGCAGCGGATGCATCGTCTTCAGGTCGAGCGTGTTCCAGCCCATATGCGGGATCTTCAGCTCGGGATCGGACGGCGCGATCTTGTCGACCTCGCCGGCGATCCAACCGAGTCCGGGCGTCACCTGATATTCGAGGCCCCGCTCCGCGAGCAGTTGCATGCCGACGCAGATGCCGAAGAACGGCCGGCCCTTTTTGCGCACGGTGTCTTCGAGGGCATCGACCATGCCAGGCACGGCAACGAGGCCGCGCTTGCAGTCGGCATAAGCACCGACACCGGGCAGCACGATACGATCCGCCTTGGCGACATCGTCCGGATTCGATGTCACGAGGATTGGCTGGTCGTGGCCACACTCGCGCGCCGCCCGTTCAAAGGCCTTGGCCGCCGAGTGCAGGTTGCCGGAGCCGTAATCGACAATGGCAACGCTCATCGCGATGCTCCAGGCTCGGGAAACAGGCCGATGACATCGGATCCCGACGGCGGACCGCGCCGCACCGGCGCCGCATAGACCGGCGCCGTCTCGGCCGGCGGCGTGGCGATGGGCGTGGCGGCGCGTTGCGTCCAGGCGCCAAAGAAGCGCCGCTCGGCCAATTCCTCGTCTTCGGCGACGACAAAGCCCAGCGTCTTCCAGCGTCGCCGCTGCAAGGTCCAGCGTTGGATGGTTGCCGCTTCGAAACCGATGACGAGCGCAAACATCACTTCGACGATGACGCGCCACGACGCCGGCACGTGGGCGCGAGTCAGCGCGAAGTCGAGCGCAACCGACACTACCACATAAAGGATCAGCGCCAGCCACAGGCGCTTGAGAAGGAACCACAGAGGCGGCAGCAGGAACGCCCAGAAGTGGAATCCGTCGCGCACGAAGACAAAGCGTTCCGGACTGGCAACGGTCTCGTTCTTCCGCGGCGGCGGTTCATGCACGGTGTATGTGGGCATCGGTCAAACTCGATTACTGTCGCGACCGCCCGGGCGTATCAATTGCCCAGCGTTCCCTTGGTCGACGGCACTTCGTCCTTTGTGCGCTCGTCGATGGCGACGGCCGAGCGCAGACAGCGCGCCAGACCCTTGAAGCAGGACTCGGCGATATGATGGTCGTTGGTGCCGTAGAGGCACTCGACATGCAGCGTCACCCCGGCATTCATGGCGAAAGCCTGGAACCACTCCTGCACCAGTTCAGTGTCGAACTGGCCGACCTTGTCGCGGCCGAACATTGCCTTGAACACCAGGAACGGCCGGCCGGAAATGTCGAGCGCAACGCGGGTCAACGTCTCGTCCATCGGCATGTGGACGTCGGCATAGCGGCCGATGCCCTTCATGTCGCCGAGCGCCTGCTTGATCGCCTGGCCGAGCGCAATGCCGACATCCTCAGCGGTGTGGTGAAAATCGATATGCAGGTCGCCGACCGCCTTCACGGTCATGTCGATGCGCGAGTGGCGCGCCAACAGATCGAGCATATGGTCGAGGAAGCCGATGCCGGTCGCGATCTGCGAACGGCCCTTGCCGTCGAGGTCGACGGTGACCTCGATGTCGGTTTCCTTGGTCTTGCGCTTGACGATGGCGGTGCGCATCAGGGCTAAATCCTCGTTTCGGCGGCCTTTTATCAGGGGTTGCGGGGTTATGCCACAGTGGGCCTTTCGCCTTCCTTTCGCGCGCCGAAGGCGCCCCTTGATGGTTTGCAATCGCCGCCGGCCATGCCTAGATGACGGAAATTGCAGGGGTAAAGCGTTATGTCCTCCCACGAACCGCCGTCCTGGCACGGCACGACGATCCTGACCGTCCGCAAAGGCGGCACCGTGGTGATCGGCGGCGATGGCCAGGTCTCCATCGGCCAGACCATCGTCAAGGCCAATGCCAAGAAGGTCCGCAAACTGGGCAAGGGTGACGTGATCGGCGGCTTCGCCGGCGCCACGGCGGACGCCTTTACCTTGTTCGAGCGGCTGGAATCCAAGCTCGAGCAGTACCCCGGACAACTGCTGCGCGCCGCGGTCGAACTTGCCAAGGACTGGCGCACCGATCGCTATCTGCGCCGCCTCGAAGCCATGATGATCGTCGCCGACGCCCAGGTCTCGCTGGTGCTGACCGGCAATGGCGACGTGCTGGAGCCGGAGGCCGGCGTCGCCGGCATCGGTTCCGGCGGCAATTATGCGCTCGCCTCCGCTCGCGCCTTGCTCGATACCGGCGCCGACGCCGAAGCCATCGTGCGCAAGTCACTCGATATCGCCGCTGACATTTGCGTCTACACGAACCGCAATATCACGATCGAGAGCCTGAAGTCGGCATGACGGACGCAGCGCGCAACACGCTGCGGAACTGCATCATCGTCGCGATCGCGCTGCTCGCGGTGCAGGCTGCCGTGCTGCTGGCGATGGGCCGCGTGCCGATATGCACTTGCGGTTACGTCAAACTCTGGCACGGCTCCGTACAGAGTTCAGAGAACTCGCAGCATATCTTCGACTGGTATTCGTTCTCCCACGTCATCCATGGATTCATTTTCTACTTCCTTACATGGCTCATTCTGCCGCGGGCTCCCTTATGGACGCGATTTGCGCTGGCTGTGGCTGTCGAGGGCGGTTGGGAGATCCTTGAAAACTCCCCTTTCATCATTGAGCGCTACCGGGCAGCGACGATTTCGCTGCAATACTATGGCGACAGCGTAATCAACTCCGTTTCCGACAGCCTGGCCATGATTACCGGATTTGTCCTGGCAGGGCGGCTTCCTATATTCCTCGTGATCGGCTCGGCTATCGTGATGGAATTGGGCGTTGGCTACGTCATTCGAGACAATCTCACGCTCAATATCCTCATGCTGATATATCCGATCGACTCCGTCCGAGCCTGGCAGGGCGGCGGCTGACCATCAGGTGTTAGTGCAATCATGACCGACTTCTCCCCGCGCGAAATCGTCTCCGAACTCGACCGCTTCATCGTCGGCCAGCACGACGCCAAGCGCGCCGTGGCCATCGCGCTGCGCAACCGCTGGCGCCGCCAGCAGCTCGACGACAAACTGCGCGAGGAAGTGCTGCCAAAGAACATCCTGATGATCGGACCGACCGGCGTCGGCAAGACCGAGATATCGCGCCGCCTCGCCAAGCTCGCCGGCGCGCCATTCCTCAAGGTCGAAGCCACCAAATTCACCGAAGTCGGCTATGTCGGCCGCGACGTCGAACAGATCGTCCGCGACTTGGTCGAGATCTCGATCGCGCTGACGCGCGAAAAGCGCCGCAAGGACGTGCAGGTTCGCGCCGAGCAGGCCGCCGAGGAACGCGTGCTCGACGCGCTGGTCGGTCCCGGCTCGGGTCCGTCGACGCGCGAGAGCTTCCGCAAAAAGCTGCGCAACGGCGAATTGAACGACAAGGAAATCGAAATCGACGTACAGGCCGGAAATGCCGGGCTGCCGATGTTCGAGATTCCCGGCATGCCCGGCGCGCAGATGGGCGCCATCAATATCGGCGACATCTTCGGCAAGATGGGCGGCGGCCGCACCAAGACGCGGCGCGTCACGGTCGAAGAATCCCATTCGATCCTGCTTAACGAGGAAAGCGACAAACTGCTCGACAACGAACAGCTCATTCAGGAAGCGGTCCGTGTCGTCGAACAGAATGGCATCGTCTTCCTCGACGAGATCGACAAGATCGCCGGCAGCGAACGTCGCGGCGGCGCCGACGTGTCGCGTGAAGGTGTTCAGCGCGATCTGTTGCCGCTGATCGAAGGTACCACCGTGAACACCAAGCATGGCCCGGTGAAAACCGATCACATCCTGTTCATCGCTTCCGGCGCCTTCCATATCTCCAAGCCGTCGGACCTCTTGCCCGAGCTGCAAGGCCGCCTGCCGATCCGCGTCGAATTGAAGGCGCTGACGCGCGACGACTTCCGGCGCATCCTGACCGAGCCGGAAGCCTCGCTGATCAAGCAGTATGTGACGCTGCTGGCGACCGAAGGCGTCGCGCTCGAATTCACCGAGGATGCCATCGACGCCATCGCCAATATTGCCGTGTCCGTAAACTCGTCGATCGAGAATATCGGGGCCCGCCGCCTGCAGACGGTGATGGAACGCATCCTCGACGACATCTCCTTCGCCGCGACCGACCGGGCCGGCGAGACCGTGCGGGTTGATGCGGCCTATGTCGAGAAGCATATCGGCGACCTCGCCAAGAACGCCGATCTGTCCCGGTTCATCCTGTAGTTCGGCCGCGGTCAGCCGACCGGCCGAGCAATACCCGGCCCCGTCCATCGGACTGTCGGCGCGGTGCGATGTCTTTAATTTATCGCTACAATTAATGGTTGCGGGGCCACCAAATTTTCACGGGGCCGCCGTAGGAATAAATTGGCAACGGGGAGCATGGGCCATGGCCGCGGGCAGCCGGGGCAAGAGGGACACCGAATCGACCACCGAGCGTACGACACCGGGCGCGCATTTGAGGGCGGTGCTCAAACGCCTCGGCCTTGACCAGGTAGCGGTCAGCAAGGCCACCGGGGTGTCGCGCCAGTCGGTCAACAACATCATCAACGGCCGTCAGCCGATCTCACGGGCCATGGCCGGCAAACTCGGCCGGCTGACAGGCCACAGCTCGGACTACTGGCTTAGCGAGGGGTTCGGCCGGAAGCGCACGCCGAAACGGCTCGCCGCAGCTGCGCCGCTCGTCAATCATGAGATTGCAAGCGCGGTGCGGAAAGGCGTCATCGCCATCGAGCCCTTCGTGGCCGGCCGTTTGCGCTGCGCTTCGATTGATCTGACGCTCGGCGACGAGGTCGTCATCGGCCCCGACACGATCAATCTCGCCGGAAAGGAGTTTGTGAGCCTCAAGCCGGGCTGCGCCTTGCGGGCGACGACGGCCGAGACCATTGAACTGCCGTACGATTACCTCGGCCGGTTCGGCGCCGTGGCCCGGCTGACCACGTGTTGCGTGATCCTCTCGGGCGACCTGCATGTCGAACCGGGCTTCAAGGGGCCGGTTCGATTCATCCTGTTCAACGCCGGTCACGCGACCTTCCAACTTCGGCCCGGCGAAACGATCGGGACGCTGGAGGTCCTGCCGCTGTCAACGACCGCCAAACCGGGGCCCGTTACGGTTGTGTCAAGTAAGATATAAAATTTTCTTGACACATGTATTGGGCCTCGAACTATACTCCCGGTTGTAGCGGGGTGAATTCAGCATCACAACGGGGGATGTGGCGAGATGCGGGTCGAGAAGCGCGAACAGGGCGAGACTTTCGTGACGGCCGTCGACGGACACCTCGGACACCAGGAGATCGAAGCCGATGTCCTCGAAATATGGATTGTGGCGTCACGCCTGCTCGGACGGCTTACCGCGCCCGGCCGACCGCCAGCGCGCCGCCGGGCGCGTTCACGCCGCAGAACTAGCCGCGCGATGAAGGCGGGCGCGTCGCGATCCGCGTCTATTCCTTGATCGTCGTCGTCGGATCGGTCAGCGCCACTGGATCCGAAGCCGGAAAGGTCTCGGCCAAGCCTTCGTCCAGCTCACGTTCGACGACGGCCCTCGGCGCTCGTTTCACTATCGGCCGCGTCTTGGTCGGCCACGTCTTGCTCACGCCCTTCTTTGCTTTGGCGCTCGTCTTTGCCTTGGCCTTTGTTTTGGTCTTTGTTTTGGTCTTTGTTTTGGTCTTGGCTTTAACCTTGGCCTTGCGCTTCGCTTTCGCCATGGTCGGTTCCCTTGCCTTGCCGACGCTCAATCTTTGGCACGTCGGACGCGGACATAGAGTGCGCCTTCGCCGCCATGCGCGATGTGAGCGTCTTCGAAGCCGATAACATACGCGCGAAACTCGGGCAGCGACAGCCATTGCGGCACCTGGCGCCGCAGCACGCCGCGCTCGCGCGTGCTGTCATCGAGGGAACCGGAT
The DNA here is from genome assembly GCA_018242205.1 of Pseudomonadota bacterium. GTDB lineage: Bacteria > Pseudomonadota > Alphaproteobacteria > Rhizobiales > Xanthobacteraceae > Pseudolabrys. The sequence continues at coordinate 7,379 of JAFECJ010000005.1, read as the reverse complement.
CGTCCTTTACCAGTGATCACCAGCACCAAACGCGCGCCCCGCGCACTCGCCGAGCGTAGAAAGCGGAGCAGCACATGATGCGCCTCGCTCTGCGTCAGACCGTGCAGATCAAGCCGGGCGTCGATGTCCTGCTTGCCGCGCGCCAGACCGCGTTTGGCGCGGCGCGTCAGCGGCGGCGCGATCGCCGCCAACTTCGGCGCCAGCGGCGCGGGCCGCGGACTTTGCTCGTCGAGCGTCACCTTCGCACTGCGTGACTTCGGCGACGGCACCGCCTCGGTCTGTTCATCTTCCGGTTCGATTGCTTCGACCTTGCCGGATCGCAGTGGCGTCATGCTCTTGGTGATCATCGACCAGAGAACGCGCTCCTCGTAACTGAGAACGCGGCGTTTGCCGTCGCGAGACATGGGCCGGGCCGTCAGAGACGCGTGCCGTCGGCAACGACAGCCTTCGGCCGCGGCCGTGGCAACGGCACGCCGGTCGCGATCTCGGTGTCGCTTTTCACCGTCACATCCTTCGGCACCAGCATGACGAACTTGCCGAACTGCTTGATACGGCCGGCGATCGACGGAATATCCGGGCCGTGGCCGAAATAGATATCGGCCCGCGCCGCGCCGCGAATCGCCGAACCGGTATCCTGTGCAATCATCAGCCGCTGGAACGCGTCGTCCGGCGCTTCGCTGGTCAGAGGCAGCTTGGCGTCGATCCACACCGGCGTGCCGTAGACATGCATGGTCGGATCGACCGCGATCGACCTGCCCGGCGTCAGCTGAATGCCCTGTGCGCCGAGGCATTCTTCGTGCGGTTCCAACGTCGTCTTGGAAAAGAACACGTAGGAGCGGTTCTTGTCGCGCAGCGCCTGCCCTTCCTCGGGATTGGCTTCCATGTAGGCGCGAATCTTGTCCATCGACATTTCTTGCGGCGTGTACACGCCCTCATCGATCAGGATACGGCCGACCGGCGTATACGGCTTGCCGTTGCTGGCGATGTAATTGAGACGCATCAGCGCGCCGTCGGTGAGCTTGACGCGCGTCGAACCCTGAATTTGCGCGAAGAAGGCATCGACCGGGTTTTTCACCCAGCAGATCTCGAGGCCCTTGCCGTCGAGCGCGCCTTTCTCGATGTCGGTGCGGTCATATTGCGCGAACACCGTGCTCTTCTTGCCGGCGAGCTTGGCCGGCACGCCGTAAAGCGGCACCGAATATTCGGCGGTCTTGACGCGCGAGCCGACGACCTCCGGTTCGTAGTAGCCGGTGTAGAAGCCGTCGGCGCCGGTGTAATAACCATAGGTGTGCATCGCAGGCAGGATGCGCACCGGCTTGAAATTGTCCTCGAAGAACTTGCGCGCCGCCTCGGTATCGACGTTGCCGCCGGCCGCCAGCGTCACGGCGTTGCGGCAGGCATTGAACAGCCCGCCATAGACCGGCCGCGCCGCGCGCATCGCCTTGGTGCCGTTGAGAATGGCGCCGCAGCTTTTCAGATAAGCGGCGAAGGCCGCACTCTGGTCATCGCTGATCCAGCCATCGAGCTTATCGAAGCTCAGCGTCTCGAGCTGGGCGTTGCGGAATTTCATCGGCTGCGCCATCGCCGCCGTGCCGGCCGGTAAAATCAGCCCCAATGCGGAGGCAAGCGAAAAACCAAACGCGACAAGACAACTAGATCGGGTTGCCGCGATTTTTCGCATCATGCGTTATTGTCCGGCTTCGGTGGCGACCAGTTTCCAGTTCGGATCACGCGACGATACATCGCGCGCGAAGGTCCAAACATCGGTGACGTCGGTGACGCTCTCGGCATTGCCGTCGATCACTTCGCCGGCCTTGTTGCGCGTGACTGAAACGAGCTTGGAGAGGAAGCGCACCGTCAGTTGCGCGCTGCGGCCGCGCACCTCGGCATTGGTGATCGTCGCCTTGTCGATCGAAACGAAGCGGCTTTCGACGACATCGCCGCGCTTCTCGCGCTCGGTGATGGCGCCGTCGAAACCTTCATAGACTTCGCGCGACAGCAAATTGCGCAAAGAGCGCCGGTCGCCCTCGGCATAGGCCGTCACGATCATCTCGTAGGCGGCGCGAGCACCTGTGAGGAAATGGTTGGCGTCAAACGTCCGATCGGCAGCGGCCACGGCGTCGAGGCCCGCCGCCAAGGGCGAGCCGGCTTCGGCGACGCCCTTCCAGCGCTCGGCCGGGGTTGTTTCGGTCGTCTCGTCTGCCTTGCGGGCCGCTTCGGCCGGGCGATTCGGGATCTGGACCACGTTATCGGCCGCCGGCCGGGCCGGTTCACGCGCCGCATAGGGATCGTAGGGCGGCCGTTCGCGGCCGGTGCGCTGACCCAACACGCTGCGCAACCGCAGGAATATGAACACTGCGAGCGCCAGAAAGATAATGGTGTAGATGTCGAACACGTCTTGCATACTTTCAGCTACCGAAGCGGAGGGGGCGTCGAATCCGACCTCTGGGTCGGAATAACCCGCGAGACGTCGTAGCGATTGGTCCCACCCTATCTATTTAAGCTGATGGATGCGCCGATCCAATGGCTTCGCGCCGCGTGATCGGCGCCGGACGGACCCTTTGCAGACCTTAAACGATTGGCCTGCATAGGCCAATATCGCCGGCCGAGCGGAGGAATCCCGATGAATGTGGCAAAATGGCTGTTGCTCAGCCTCCTGGCGCTGCCGATCGCCGAATTGGCGGTCTTTGTTGCGATCGCTGCCGCCTACGGCTTCGTGCTCGCTCTGGCGTTGCTGATCGCCGGTTCGGTGGCCGGCGGGCTGATCCTGCGCCACGCCGGCGGCCAGCACATCGCCCGCATGCGCATCGCCATGAGCGAGGGCCTCAATCACAACAATTTCACGGCCTTACGCGCCGACGGCGTCGGTGGGCTCACCCTGCTGGGTGGATTCTTGTTGGCGGTTCCGGGGTTTATCACCGACGTGCTCGGCCTCTTGGTGCTCCTGGTTCCGGCCTGGACCCGTCTCGGTGAGGCGCTTGGCCGCAGGCCGCCGCCGGCGAGCCCCGACGGGGTGGTCGACCTCGAACCGGAGCAATGGCACCGGGTCGACGATCCGGCCCTGCCCGGCCGTCGCCGGGGTGACGACGACGCCGGGCCTTACGGTCTCTAGCCACCGCTCCCACCCGGCGCCCAACACGCACCGGGTATTTACGATGTCGGACGACGGGCTCGCAGCGAATACAACCGCGGACGCCGTTATCCTTGTTCGCCCAAAACCGCCGTGTTAGCCAACCGCCGCGTTCACAGAGGATATTTGTTCATGACGACCACGAATGGCGGGCAATCTCAGGACTTCAACCCGGAGCAGGTGCCGCAGCTCAATGTGGTGGCGCAGTACATCAAGGATTTCTCGTTCGAGAACCCGAATGCGCCGAAGTCCCTTGTCGCCGGCGAGCAGCCGCAGATCGGCATTCAGATCAACGTCAACGCCGCCCCGATTTCGGACACCGACATCGAAGTCGTGCTGCAGCTGAGCGGCAAGGCCGAGGCCGCCGGTAGCCTGATGTTCAGCTTCGACCTGGCCTTCGGCGGCGTATTCCGCATCCGCAACGTGCCGCAGGAAAGCATGAACGCCGTGGTGCTGATCGAGTGCCCGCGGCTCTTGTTCCCGTTCGCGCGCGAAATCATCGCCACGACCGTCCGCAATGGCGGCTTCCCGCCGCTGCTGCTCGACCCGGTCGATTTCGTCGCGCTCTACCGCCAGAAGATGGCGCAGCTCGCCGAGCAGACGCCGGCGCAGTAAAGCCGGCGCCGGGCAACGCCCGGCCTAGCCGAGATAACTTTTCCAGATCGGGGCTTCGCCCAGCGTTCCGACGAACTCGCGGTGCGCCGCGACTTCCGCGGCGGTGAGCCGCGGCTTGAGCGGCGCCGGCCGCGCGCGCGCCACGGCAACGCCGCCAACGGCGACAACTTGCGTCGTGACAGCTTCGGCGAGGCCGAGCGAAGCCTGGCGACCACCGAGCAGTTCCAGATAGACCTCGGCCAGGATTTCAGCGTCGAGCAGCGCGCCATGCTTGGTGCGGCGCGAATTGTCGATGCCGTATTTGCCGCACAGCGCATCGAGATTGTATGGACCGGCGGAATGCTTGCGCCGTGCCAGCGCCAGCGTATCGACCAGGCGCTCGCGCGCGATCAGACCGCGGCTCGCCCTCTTGAGCTCGGCACAGAGGAATTTGTGATCGAACTCGGCGTTGTGAATGACGAGCGGCGTATCGTCGCCGATGAAGGCGATGAACTCGTCGGCGATTTCATGAAAGCGCTTGTGTTGGCTGAGGAACTCCGCCGACAGACCATGCACATTGAATGCTTCCATCGGCATGTCGCGTTCCGGATTGACGTAGGCGTGGAACGTCAATCCGGTCGGAATCCGGTTCAACAGCTCGACGCAACCGACTTCGACCAGGCGATGGCCCTGGTTGGGATCGAGGCCAGTGGTTTCGGTATCGAGGACGATTTCGCGCATGGCTTGTTTGTGGGGCGACTCAGACAGGGTCTTTCCGCATTTTACGCACGTGCGCAAGGATTTCACGCACCTGTTGCCGGGCGGCGTCGAAGCCGCGTGATGTATCCACGATGAAATCCGCGCGGCGGCGCTTCTCGGCATCCGGCATCTGCTTGGCCAGGATCGCAACGAGCCGTTCCTGGGTCATCCCCGGCCGCGCCAGAACCCGTTGCCGCTGCACATCCTCTGGCGCCGAGACGACGACGACAGCGTCGCAGCGTGTCTCGCCACGGGTCTCATAGAGAAGCGGTATATCGAGTACGGCCACGTCAGCGCCGCTCCGCTTTGACTCGGCGAGGAACTCGTCGCGCTTCTGCGCCACCAGCGGATGCACGATCTGTTCCAGCCGCTTGATGGCCTCGGCATTGCCGATTACCTGGGCGCCCAGTTTGACGCGATCAACCTTGCCATTCGCCGTGGTTCCGGGAAACGCGGCTTCGATCAGCGGCGTCGCCTCGCCTTCGTACAAGGCATGCACCACGACATCGGCATCCTGCACCGGCACGCCTTCCTCGGCGAACATCTTGGCGGTCGCCGACTTTCCCATGCCGATCGAGCCGGTCAGGCCGAGGATGAACATCGGTTCCTCGCTCAGCCGTCGACGTGACCGTTGTCGCGCAGGTACTTGAGCAATGGCAGCATCGGCAGGCCGAGAATGGTGAAATAGTCGCCCTCGACGCGTTCGAACAGATGAATGCCGATGCCCTCGAGCTGATAGGCCCCGACGCTGGTCTGCGCGACATCGCCGGTCATGTCGAGATAATCGCTAAGGAAGCGGTCGGAAAAATCGCGCATCGTCAGCCGCGCGGTATCGACCATGTCGAACAGCACCTCGCCGTCGCGCACCAGCGCGATGCCGGAATGAAGTTCGTGGGTGCGGCCGCGCAAGGTGCGCAATTGCGCGGCGGCATCCTCGCGATTGACCGGCTTGGTCAGGCGAACATTGCCGCGCGCCAGCGTCTGATCGGCGCCGAGCACGATATGGCCCAGCATCTGCGCCGACACCGCTTTCGCTTTGGCAATCGCTAATAGCCGCGCCGCGGCCTGCGCGTCGCTGACCTTGGCATCGCGCTCGACCGCGCGTTCGTCGATCTGTGCGGCGCGGATGCCAAAGCGCAGGCCAGACGCAGCCAGCAGCTTGCCGCGAATGTCGCTTTTGGAAGCCAGCACCAGAGGATGAGATGCTATCCATAAGGGCATAGGTTGTCTTTCTAGGTCGCCGGCCGGCGGCGCCGCTCCATTAGCAGCTTCATGACCGCGGCAGCGGTCTCTTCGATCGAACGCCGCGTCACGTCGATTAACGGCCAGCCGTGCTTGGTGCATAGACGGCGCGAAAAAGCGATCTCCTCCGCGACTGCCGCCTTGTCGATATAAAGATCGTCATCGCGGTGTGCCTTGAGGCCGAGCAGCCGGTTCTCGCGGATCTGCACAATGCGCTCAGGGCTCGCGAACAGCCCGACCACCAGTGGCCGCGTCAGCTTCTCGACTTCCGGCGCCACCGGCACGTTCGGCACCAGCGGCACATTGCCGGTCTTGACCCCGCGGTTGGCGAGATAGATCGAAGTTGGAGTCTTCGACGTTCGCGACACACCGATCAGCACCACATCGGCCTCTTCGAGACCGGCGACATGCTGACCGTCGTCATGCATCATCGTGTAGTTCAGCGCGTCGATGCGATGGAAATATTCGGCGTTGAGCACGTGCTGAGCGCCGGCGCGGTGGATCGTCTCGGCGCCGAGATAGGACTGGAACAGCCGCAGGATCGGGCCAAGCACGGACATGCAGGGCAGACCGAGATCCCGGCACTTGTCTTCGAGCAGCTGGATCAGGTCTTCCTCGAGCAGCGTGTAAAGGACAAGCCCCGGTGCTTCTGATATCTCGGCCAGAACGTGATCAAGCTGCTTCTTCGAGCGCACCATCGGGTAGAGATGCTCGACCGGCGCAACATTGGCGTATTGCGCCGCGGCCGCGCGGGCGACCGTGATCAGGGTTTCACCGGTCGCGTCGGAGACCAGGTGCAGGTGAAAGTAGCCTGTGTCGGACATCGGGACAGCGACCGGATGAAATGTGGATTGGCGGGGATGAAACCGCCCGCGGAACTGTCATGTAAGCGGGCGCGGCGGGGCAGGTCAATTTTTGTCCACATTGGTACCGGCGGGATGCCAATCCGACCGTCACGTCGAGGATACGTCGTGATGTGAACAACGGTCTGGGGATAGACGGGGATAACGCACGGTTTGGGGTAAAAACCGGCCTATCCGTGGGGACAATGTCAGAGCGGGATGAGCGGAAAATCTGGATGGAGCACGGCACGGCGGTGGACAGAATGTTGACCGCGAGTCATGAGTCTAATCGACAGCGTAATAATAACTACAAACGATCTTTTAAGAGTCTTTAGGAAGAGCGCCGTGACGGAAGACCCCGTGGGGACAAAACCTCTCTTGCGTGTGCTGGAAGGCCGCCGCCAGGAGATTCCACCGATCTGGATGATGCGGCAGGCGGGCCGGTATCTGCCGGAATATCGTCAGGTTCGCGAGAAGGCTGGTGGTTTTCTCGATCTCTGCTTCAATCCCGAACTGGCCGCCGAAGTCACGCTGCAACCGGTGCGCCGGTTCGGCTTTGATGCCGCGATTTTGTTTTCCGACATTCTGGTGATGCCGCTGGCGCTGGGCCGCAAGGTCGAGTTTCTCGCTGGCGAAGGTCCCAAGCTCGAGCCGATGCAGGACGCCGCTGCGCTGCCTGGCTTACGCGAACGTATCGATCCGGACGTGCTGGCGCCGGTCTATGAGACGGTGCGCCGGGTCAAGGCTCAGCTCGACGACAAGACGGCGTTGATCGGCTTCTGCGGCGCGCCCTGGACCGTGGCGACCTATAT
>JAFECJ010000059.1 GCA_018242205.1 Pseudomonadota bacterium | reverse complement strand
AGGATGTTGAGGCCATAGATTTCCGCCGCCAGCCGCGAGCCGATGGCGGCGCGGGTGATGTCGTTGGCCTCGGCGACCTCACGCGCGGAGCCGGCGGTGTCGGCGCCGATGACCGGCGTCAGCTTGAGTTCGCGGATGACCTTGCGGCACTGACCGAGCGCCATGATGTGGCTCTGCACCGACTTGATGGTGTCGAGGCTCGCGCCTTTCGGCGCCATCAACTGATTGCGGATCGGCAGGAACCACTCGCCGATGATGTGCAGCTTCGCCGTCGGCATCAGATGATGGATGTCGGCGACGCGGCCGGCGACCGAATTCTCGATCGGGATCATGCCGAGATCGACGTCGCCATTCTGCAAGGAGGTGAAGCAGTCCTCGAAGGTCGGGCAGGGCACCGGCTCGTAATCGGGATAGGCTTCGCGGCAGGCGAGATCGGAATTCGCCCCCGGTTCGCCCTGAAAGATGATCTTCTTCTTGGCCATGTCGTTACCTGCCTCTGGTGGCCAAGGGCGTACGCGGAGCCTCCGGCCCGAGTCAACCTTGCCCGAGTCGACCACCGAGCATCGCCCGGGCTTTCTCCAGATCCTCGACCGTATCGACGCCGAGCGGCACACTGCCGACGATCATGACGTCGATGCGCATGCCGTTATCGAGCGCGCGCAATTGCTCGAGGCGCTCGCGTTGCTCGTTGGCCGAGGGCGGCAGTTTGACGAAGCGTTCGAGCGCGGCCCGCTTGTAGGCGTAAAGGCCGATGTGGTGGTAGTGCGGCCCGGGGCCGGTGGCGTTGGCGCGGGTGAAGGTCGTGGCGTGCATCCGCCCGGGGCTGACTATCGTGCCCTTGGCCTTGACCACGTTGGGGTTGGTGAGCACGGCTGGATCGTGGATCACGGCGGCGAGGGTGGCGATATCGACCGCCGGGTCGGCGAGCGGGATCAGCGCGGCGCGGATTTCGGCCGGGTCGAGGGTCGGTTCGTCCCCCTGGACGTTGACGACGTATTCAACCTCGCGCTCGGGATCGATCGCCTCCAGGGCCTCGTAGATCCGGTCGGAGCCGGACACGTGGTGGGTGCTGGTCATGACGGCGCGGCCGCCGGCCTTCTCGACCGCGGCCTGGACCGCCTCCGAATCGGTGGCGACGACGGCTTCGCCAATACCGGCTTCATGACCGCGGTTCAGGACATGGGCGATCATCGGCAACCCGTGGATATCGGCCAGCGGCTTGCCGGGCAGTCGGGTTGAGGCCATGCGGGCCGGTATAAGAATGATGGTTTTGGGGTGGGCTTTTGACATCGCTCGGATACCCCTCGGCACAGGGGAAAACAGGCCCGCCAAGCGCTGAAAGGCAGCGGATGGCGGCGCTTATACGGGTTGCCAGAGGCAGAGCAAACCGGTATCTCATCGCCGACGCCGCAGCCTGCGGCGGCGACTGCAAACCTCATGTCCGTCGCGCCCTCGTCGTTGCGCCCCTGTCGGGAGCCCGTTTTCAATGAACTCTTTCGAACTGAACAAGATTCTCGGCGCCGTGCTGGCCACGTGCCTGATTCTGCTCGCGCTCAGCATCGGCGCCGGCGCATTGTTCGCGCCGGAAAAGCCGGCCAAGCCGGGCTATGCGATCGCCGTCAAGGAAAGCGGCGCCGGCGGCAAGCCGGCCGCCGCCGAGCCTGAGAAGCCGATCGCTGTGCTGCTCGCCAGCGCCTCGGCTGAGAAGGGCCAAGCCGTCGCCAAGCAGTGCGCGGCCTGCCACACCTTCGAGAAGGGCGGCCCGAACCGGGTCGGTCCGAACCTGTGGAATATCGTCGGCGACGAGCGCGGCAAGGATCGCGGCGGCTTCAACTTCTCCGCGGCCATGAAGGCCAAGGGCGGCGAGTGGAGCTACGAGGAGCTGAATAAGTTCCTGCAGAATCCGCGCGGCTACATCCCGGGCACTGCCATGACATTCGCCGGTCTGTCGCGTGACAGCCAGCGCGCCGACGTGATCGCCTATCTGCGGACCCTGTCGGACAGCCCGAAGCCTCTGCCGACCGCGGCCGATGCGGGCGCGGCCAAGCCGGCCGAGGGCGCCAAGCCGGCCGAAGCGCCGAAGAAGTAACGGCGCACAGCGAGACTGTATTGCGACGGCCGGGCCCTGCGCCCGGCCGTTTCATTTCAGCGGGTCGCCTTGCGGCGATTGGCCACGGAGAATTGAGCCCAATCCTGCCCCCGATGGCCGGTGGCGCTGGCCGCGGACCGAAAAACCGACATAATCGACGCCGAATCCGTCATGGGCGGCCGGGGCGGCGGAACCACGTCCGAGGTTATCGATTTGCCAAACAACGAACCGACCACGCCCTTGTCCGTCAGGCGCTTGTCCACGATGAGATTGTCACGACGCAGCCTGCTGCGCTCGACCGGTGCGGCTTTGGCCGCCCCGGCGCTGTCGGGACTGGGTTTGGCGTCATTCGCGCCAGTGGCACGCGCCGACGACAGGGCCTGGAAGCACGGCCTGTCGCTGTTCGGCGACGTCAAGTATCCGGCCGACTTCAAGCATTTCGGCTACGTCAATCCGGCCGCGCCGCAGGGCGGCACCGTGCGCATGTCCGGCTTCGGCACCTTCGACAATTTCAATGAGGTCGTCGCCTTGGTGAAGGGCAACCTCGCCATGGGCACGACCTTCTTCAATGAGACGCTGATGACTCCGTCCTTCGACGAGGTCTCTACCGAATACGGTCTGCTCGCCGAGGCGGCACGTCATGCCGACGATCATTCCTGGGTGACCTATCGCCTCAACGCCAAGGCCAGATGGCACGACGGCAAGCCGGTGACGGTGGACGACGTCATCTTCTCCTTCAATGTCCTCAAGGAAAACCGCCCCGATCTCGCGGCCTATTATCGCCATGTCACCAAGGCCGAGAAGACCGGCGAGCGCGAAGTGACCTTCACGTTCGACGGCCCGGGCAACCGCGAACTGCCGCACATCGTCGGCCAGTTGTCGGTCTATCCGAAGCATTGGTGGGAAGGCGCCGACAAGTCGGGCAACAAGCGCGACATCACCGCGACCACGCTGGAAATTCCGCTCGGCTCGGGGCCGTACCGTATCAAGGATTTCGCGCCGGGCCGCAATATTACCTACGAGAAGGTCTCCGACTATTGGGGCAAGAACCTCAACGTCAATGTCGGCACCAACAATTTCGCGCAGGTTCGCTTCGAATACTTCCGTGACTCAACCGTCGCGCTCGAGGCCTTCAAGGGCGACCAGATCGATTGGCGTACCGAAACCAGCGCCAAGGACTGGGCGACGTCCTACGACTTCCCTGCCCTGCGCGAGAAGAAGGTGGTGCGCGAGGAATTCCCGCAGACCAGCTTCGGCGTGATGCAGGCTTTTGCCTTCAATATCCGACGCGACAAGTTCAAGGATGCGCGGCTGCGACTGGCGTTCAATTATGCCTTCGACTTTGACGAGATGAACAAGCAATTGTTCTACGGCGCGTACAAGCGCATTGACAGTTACTTCTTCGGCACTGAATTGGCCTCGTCGGGCCTGCCGCAAGGCCTGGAGCTCGAGATCCTCAACTCGGTGAAAGATCAGGTGCCTCCGGAGGTCTTCACCAAGCCTTATACCAATCCGCGCAACAGCGATCCGCAGGCGGCTCGCACCAATTTGCGCACGGCGCTGACGCTGCTGCGCGACTCCGGTTACGAAATCCGCAACACCAAGCTGGTCAATGCCAAGACCGGCGAGCCGTTCAGCGTCGAGATCCTGCTGGTGCAGCCGGCCTTCGAGCGCGTAGCGCTGTTCTATAAACCGGCGCTGGAGCGCCTCGGCATCACGGTATCGATCCGCACCGTCGATACCTCGCAATACGAAAACCGGCTGCGGCAATTCGACTACGACATCATCGTCGCGTCGTGGGGCGAGTCGCTGTCGCCGGGCAACGAGCAGCGCGGCTTCTGGGGTTCGCAGGCCGCCGATCAGCCGGGCTCGCGCAACGTTGTCGGCATCAAGAATCCGGCGATCGACAAGTTGATCGACCGCGTCATCTTCGCCAAGAGCCGCGAGGAACTGGTGGCGGCGACCCATGCGCTCGACCGTGTGCTGTTGTGGCATCATTACGTCGTGCCGCAATGGAGCTATCCGTTCCAGCGCACCGCGCGCTGGGACCGCTTCAGCCGTCCGGACACTTTGCCGAAATACGCCGCGTCGGCCTTCCCCACGATCTGGTGGTGGGATGAAGCCAAGGCGGCCAAGGCCACGCGCTGATGATCACGCGGCGAAACGCGCTTCTCCTGTCGGCCGGCGCGCTCGCCGCCGTCAAACTGCCGACCGCCGCCAAGGCTCAAGCCATCGCCCTCGACACCGATCGCCACGGCATGTCGGCTTTTGGCGATCTGGCGTTGCCGCCGGACTTCAAGCATCTGCCTTACGTCAATCCGGATGCGCCGAAGGGCGGCGCCTATTCCGAGTGCATTTCCAGCCGCACCTATAACGGCTCGTTCCTGACCTTCAATTCGCTCAATACCTACATCCTCAAAGGCGATGGCGCCTTCGGCATGGACTACACCTTCGCCACGCTGATGGCGCGGGCGAATGACGAGCCGGATGCCATGTATGGCCTAGCGGCGAAGAGCGTGCGCATCATCGATAACGGCCTGACCTATCGCTTCACCTTGCGCGACGGCCTGACCTTTAACGACGGCTCGCCTTTGACGGCGGCGGACGTGATCTGGTCGCTGAATACGCTCAAGGACAAGGGCCACCCGATCATCACGCAGTTGCTGCGCGATTTCGATAAGGCGGAGGCCGATGGCGACAAGGGCGTGGCCGTGCGTTTCAAGGCCGGTCGCGGCCGTGAAGTTCCGTTGGCCGTCGCGGGCATGCCGATTTTCTCGAAGGCCTATTACGCCAAGAAGCCGTTCGATGAATCGACGCTCGATATTCCGCTTGGCTCCGGCGCCTATAAGGTCGGGCGCTTCGAGGCCGGGCGCTATATCGAGTTCGAGCGGGTGAAGGACTGGTGGGGTGCCAAACTGCCGATCGCGGTCGGCCAGAACAATTTCGACACGGTGCGCTACGAATATTACCGCGACCGCGAGGTGGCCTTCGTCGGCTTCACGGCGAAGAACTATCTGTTCCGCGAGGAATTCACCGCCCGCACCTGGGCGACGCGCTACGATTTTCCGGCGCTGAAGGAAGGCAAGGTCAAGCGCGACGTGTTTCCGGACGACACGCCGTCCGGTGCGCAGGGCTGGTTCATGAATACGCGGCGGCCGCAGTTCAAGGACCCGCGCGTGCGCGAGGCGCTGATCGACGCCTTCGATTTCGAATACACCAACAAGAACATCATGTACGGCGCCTATCTGCGCACGGTCTCGGTGTTCCAGAATTCGCCGATGATGGCGACGGGCAAGCCCGGCGCCGAGGAGCTAACGCTGCTCGAGCCGTTCCGCGGTAAGGTGCCGGACGAGGTGCTCGGCGAACCCTATTTGCCGCCGGTGACCGATGGCTCCGGCCAGGATCGCAAGGTGCTGCGCAAGGCGGTGACGTTGCTTAATGAGGCCGGTATCGTTTTGAAGGACGGCAAGCGCATGCTGCCGAACGGCCAGCCGTTCACCATAGAGTTCCTGTCCGAGGAGCCGAGCTTCCAGCCGCACCATCTCACCTTCATCAAGAGCCTCGAGCTGCTCGGCTTCCAGGCGTCGTTGCGTCTGGTTGATCCGGTGCAGTACCGCGCCCGCGTCGACGACTTCGATTTCGATATCACCGTCGAACGTTTCAACTTCTCGTCCACGCCTGGCGACTCGCTGCGCAGTTATTTCACCTCACAGGCGGCAAAAGCGAAGGGTTCGCAGAATCTCGCCGGTATCGCCGACCCGGCGATCGACGCGCTGGTCGAGGAGATTATCGCGGCGCCGACTCGCGCTGCGATGACGACGGCGTGTCGCGCACTCGACCGCGTCATCCGCGCCGGAAGGTACTGGATTCCGCAATGGTATCTGGCCTCGCATCGCATCGCCTATTGGGACGTGTTCGGCCGGCCTGTGCGCCAGCCGCGCTATGCCCGCGGTATCCCGGATACGTGGTGGGCGACGGAAAAGAAGACCGCCGGGTGACGCACCGACCATACTGCGCTAACAGGACACTATGACCGCTTACATCATTCGCCGCATCCTGTTCATGATTCCGACCATGCTCGGCATCATGCTGGTGGCTTTCGTCGTGGTGCAGTTCGCGCCCGGCGGGCCGGTCGAGCAGGTCATCGCCAAACTGTCGGGCTCGGACACCGGCGCCACGTCGCGTATATCCGGCTCGCAGGGCGATTTCGCCAATCGCGGCATGGCGCAGGGCGGCGGCAACATCGATGCCGTCAATTCCAAGTATCGCGGCGCGCAGGGGCTCGATCCGGCCTTCATCAAGAAGCTGGAGAAGCAGTTCGGCTTCGACAAGCCTGCCTATGAGCGCTTCGGCATCATGCTGTGGAACTATATCCGCTTCGATTTCGGCTCGAGCTACTTCCGCGACGTCACCGTGTTGCAATTGATCAAGGAGAAATTGCCGGTGTCGATGTCGCTCGGCATCTGGATGACGCTGCTGACCTATCTGATCTCGATTCCGCTCGGCATCAAGAAGGCGGTCGATGCCGGCTCGCGCTTCGACATGTGGACCTCGACGGTCATCATCATCGGCTACGCCATTCCCGGCTTCCTGTTCGCCATCCTGCTCATCATTCTGTTCGCCGGCGGTTCGTTCTTCAACTGGTTCCCGTTGCGCGGGCTGGTGTCCGACAATTTTTGGTCGCTGCCGTGGTACGCCAAGATCGGCGACTATTTCTGGCACCTGACGCTGCCGATCCTGTCGATGGCGCTGGCGGCCTTCGCCACCATGACGCTGCTGACCAAGAATTCGTTTCTCGAAGAAATTCGCAAGCAATACGTGCTCACCGCGCGGGCCAAGGGCTGCTCGAGCAATCAAGTGCTGTACGGCCACATCTTCCGCAACGCGATGCTGATCGTCATCGCCGGCTTCCCGTCGGCCTTCGTCTCTGCCTTCTTCGCCGGCTCGCTGCTGATCGAGACCATCTTCTCGCTCGACGGCCTCGGCCTGCTCGGCTTCGAGAGCGTGCTCAACCGCGACTATCCCGTGGTGTTCGCCACGCTCTATATCTTTTCGCTGGTCGGAGTCGTCGTGAACCTGATTTCCGATCTCACCTATACGTGGATCGATCCGCGCATCGATTTTGAGTCGCGGGAGGTCTGAGCGGTGGACACGCACGCTGCCGCCACCTCGACTGTCACGCCAACCGGCCCTGAGCCGGCGGCGCGCTGGTTTGCGCTGTCGCCGCTCAACAGGCGGCGCTGGGAGAATTTCAAGGTCAATCGGCGTGGTTACTGGTCGCTGTGGCTGTTCCTGGCGCTGTTCATCATCTCGCTGTTTGCCGAATTTGTCGCCAATGACCGGCCGATTTACATCCACGTCAACGGCAAGTCGTTCTTCCCGGCGGTGTTCACCTATCCCGACACGGCCTTCGCCAAGGAGAAGGATCCGCTGCTGTTCGGCACCGCCGCCGATTATCGCGACGACTATCTGATGGGTCTGATCAAGAAGGAGGGAGGCTTCGTCGTCTGGCCGCCGATCCCGTTCTCCTACTCGACCCAGGTATCGAAGCCGCCGTCGCCGTTTCCATCGAAGCCGACCTGGGCGCTGACGCAAAAGGATTGCGAATTCGCCGCCAAGAACAACTTCGCCAAATGCGGCACGCTGGAATACAACTGGCTCGGCACCGACGATGGCGGCCGCGACGTGCTGGCGCGGTTGATCTACGGCTTCCGCATCTCGGTACTGTTCGGTCTGTGCCTGACCATCGCCTCGTCGATCATCGGCATCGCCGCCGGCGCGATTCAGGGTTATTTCGGCGGCTGGACCGATTTGCTGTTCCAGCGTTTCATCGAGATCTGGACCTCGATCCCCGAACTTTACCTGCTGCTGATCATCTCGTCGGTACTGGTGCCGGGCTTCTTTGTGCTGCTCGGCATCCTGCTGCTGTTCTCCTGGGTGCGGCTGGTCGGGCTGGTGCGCGCCGAGTTCCTGCGCGGCCGCAATTTCGAATATATCCAGGCGGCGCGCGCCCTCGGCGTCGGCAATATGACCATCATCTTCCGCCATCTGCTGCCGAATGCGATGGTGGCGACCTTGACCTTCGTGCCGTTCATCCTGTCGTCGTCGGTGATGACGCTGACCGCGCTCGACTTCCTCGGTTTCGGTCTGCCGCCGGGCTCGCCGTCGCTCGGCGAACTCTTGAGCCAGGGCAAGGCCAATATCCAGGCGCCGTGGCTCGGTCTCACCGGCTTCTTCTCCATCGCGATCATGCTGTCGCTGCTGATCTTCATCGGCGAAGCGGTGCGCGACGCCTTTGATCCGCGCAAGACGTTTCGGTGAGCGGAGTAATGCCGATGTCCGAACCGCTGCTCACAATTTCCGATCTCTCCGTCGCCTTCGGTGCGGGCGACCGCGAGATCCATGCTGTCAAACATGTCTCGTTCGACATCGGCAAAGGCGAAACCGTGGCGCTGGTCGGCGAGAGCGGTTCCGGCAAATCGGTGACCGCCTTGTCGGTGATGAAGCTGTTGCCCTATCCGGCGGCGCGTCACCCGTCCGGCACCATCACCTTCAAGGGCCAGGAACTGCTGGCGATGCCGGAGAACGATATCCGCAAGATTCGCGGCAACGACATCACCATCATCTTCCAGGAGCCGATGACCTCGCTCAACCCGCTGCACACGATCGAGAAGCAGATCGGTGAGGTGCTTTTGCTGCATAAGGGCCTGACCGGAAAGGCCGCTCGGGAGCGCATCGTTGAACTGCTGACCCAAGTCGGCATTCCCGATCCGGAGGGGCGGCTGCAGAGCTATCCACACCAGATGTCGGGTGGCCAGCGCCAGCGCGTCATGATCGCCATGGCGCTTGCTAACGAGCCGGACCTCTTGATCGCCGACGAGCCGACCACCGCGCTCGACGTCACGGTACAAGCGCAGATCCTCGCCCTCCTGAAGGACATCCAGGCGCGGCTCGGCATGTCGATGCTGTTCATCACCCACGACCTCGGCATCGTGCGCAAGCTCGCCGACCGCGTCTGCGTCATGCAGCGCGGCGAGATCGTCGAGCAGGGTCCGGTCGGGCGCGTCTTCACCGCGCCCGAGCACCCCTATACCCAGGCGCTGCTCGCGGCCGAGCCAAAGCCAGACCCGGCGCCGCCGAAGCCCGACGCCCCGGTCGTGGTCAAGACCGACGACCTCAAGGTTTGGTTCCCGATCAAGCGCGGCGTGCTGCGCAAGGTGGTCGGTCACATCAAGGCGGTCGACGGCATCTCGGTCGAGCTGCGCAAGGGCGAGACGCTCGGCGTCGTCGGCGAATCCGGCTCCGGCAAGACGACGCTCGGCCTGGCTATTCTGCGGCTGATCTCATCCGATGGCCCCGTTGTGTTCATGGGGCACCCGATCCAGGGCCTGAAGTTCAAGGAGATGCGGCCGTATCGGCGCGACATGCAGATCGTGTTCCAGGATCCTTACGGCTCGCTGTCGCCGCGCATGTCGGTGTCCGACATCATCGAGGAGGGCCTCTGGGTGCATCACCCGAAGCTGTCCGCGGCCGAGCGCGAACAGCGCGTGGTCGATGCGCTCAATGATGTCGGCCTCGATCCGGAAACGCGCCACCGTTATCCGAACGAATTCTCCGGCGGCCAGCGCCAGCGCATCGCCATTGCCCGCGCCTTGGTGCTGGAACCGAAATTCATCGTCCTCGACGAGCCGACCTCGGCGCTCGACATGCTGATCCAGGCGCAGATGGTCGATCTGCTGCGCGACCTGCAGAAGAAGCGCGACCTGACCTACATGTTCATCTCGCATGACCTGCGCGTGGTCGCGGCGCTGTCGTCGCGGCTCCTGGTGCTGCGCAACGGCAAGATGGTGGAAGAGGGTGCCGCGGCCGAGTTGTTCAAGAATCCGAAGAGCGATTATACGCGTGCCCTGTTCGCCGCCGCCTTCCACATCGAGACCGCGGCCGACAACGCGGTGGCGCAGTAGATGGCGAAGCCGCCTGTCGATCGCCCGGCCGATGTCGATCTCGATGAGCCCGAGACGCTGGCCCGAGGTTTTCGTCCGTACCGGCGCTATCATCTGACTTTGCGGACTCCGGGCCATGCGCCGCTGCGCCAGCGGCGCGACATCCTGATCGGCGGCAAGGTGATCGCGGTCTTGCCGGTCGATCCGGCGCGCCATGAGGTTGTGCTGATCCGTCAGTTCCGCTTGCCGGCGCATCTCGGCACCGGCAAAGGCAACATGGTCGAGATCGTCGCTGGCCGCGTCGAGCCGGGCGAAACGCCCGAGGTGTCAGCGCGGCGCGAATGCGAGGAAGAGATCGGTGTTGCCCCGGACAAGCTGGTCGAATTGTTCTCGTTCATGACGACGCCGGGTATCACCGACGAGACCATCGTGGTGTTCCTCGCGAGCATCGATGCTTCGCGTGTGCCGCTGCAATGTGGCGCCGCCGATGAGGACGAACGCATCGAGACGATCCGCCTGCCGATCGACGACGTGCCTGCAGTGTTGGAGCATGGCGGCGTCGCTAATGGTCCGCTCATCATGGCGCTGCAATGGCTGGTGCTCAATCGGGCGAGACTCGGCGATCTCCTCAACGCCTGATCTCACATATTGTTGATTCGCAATGTGATGCTGCAATCGGGCAAGAGCATCGCCAAGCCCATCGGAGTATCGATCGTGACCGTCGCCCGCCTTTGCCTTGTTGCTTTGTCCCTGGTTCTGCTGGCTGCGCCGCTCTCCGTGCGGGCCGATGATGTTGCCCAGTTCCCGATCATGGCCGACGACGGTCAGCCGATCGCCAACCACAGCGTGCCGCCGGAATTGGTCGAGCACATCGAGATGCTCAAGAATATCGTCGTCGTTGCCAATCCGAAGGGCAAGGTGACTTTGTACGAGTTCTACGATCTCAATTGCCCGTTTTGCCGTCGCGCCTCGCTCGATCTCGCCGAACTGACGCAGACTCACAAGGAGCTGCGTCTTGTGCTGGTGCCGTTCCCGGTGCTCGGCATTCCGTCGATCCTGGCGGCGCGGGTCGAGTACGCCGTGGCAAAAATGGCGTCGCCCGAGAATTTCTACAAGTTTCATCACATCATTTACGGCGATCGTGGCGTCATCGACGACAAACGTGCCTTCGCCGCGTCGCAGGCCATTGGTCTCGACAACGCCGAAGTGCGCAAGATCGCCAGCGAGGACGCGTTCGCCACGGTGATGAAGGAACATCTGCGTGTCGGCGATCAGCTCGGCATTCAGGCGACGCCGGGTATCGTGGTGGGCGGTGTCGCCTTCGTCGGCTATCCGGGCAAAAAGGCGCTGACGCGCGTCATCGAGGCGGTTGCCAAATGCGGCACGGTGATGTGCCCGTAGTATCCCCGGCCGCTCCTATAGCCGCTTCACGCTCGTGACATCGCTACCCGCCGCCTTGATACGAGCAATGGCCTCGGCGGTATTCTCGACCGTCACCATCATGTGATGCGCGTTGGCGTGGATCATTGTCTCGCTGTCGCGCGCGATGGCGACGTGACCCTTCCAGAATACCAGGTCGCCGCGCCGGATGTCGGTGAGCGCGACCGATCGGCCGAGCGCCTGTTCCTGCATGTAAGTGTCGCGTGGACAGGCTTGTCCCGCGATCTGCAGCGCGAGTTGCACCAGGCCCGAACAATCGATGCCAAGCCAGGACTTGCCGCCCCACAGATAAGGGGTGTTCAGGAACATCTCGGCGATGGCGACGAAGTCGGCCTGTTTGCTGGCGAGCGGCGTGACGTGGTTCAGCGGATAATGCCAGCCATAGCTATCGACGGCGAAGGCATCGGTTGTCTTGGTGATGGCGATGCCCGCGCCCATCGGCAGCGCGATCATCGGCGGCAATTTGACGTTGGCGGCGGGAAAGCCGAATGTGCGCGGCACACTGACGCGATGCGTCGGCTCAGGGCCGATCGGTCCGAGCGCGTTGGCCGATACATAGCCGACATAACCGTCGCTCTCGAGCTGACCCCAGACCCAGCCTTCCTCGCTCGTTTCATAAACCGTAATGCGCTCGCCCTTCAGCGCCTGAGTGTCGAGTGCCGCCTCGTGCGCCGGATCGCGGCGCAGATCGGCGATCGGCTCGATCACCTCGTACAGGGTGCCTTCGACGAAATGCGTGGCTTCCACCTGGCCGCGCAAATGCGCAGCGGCGAGATCGGTTCGATAGGGATTGAGACGAGGGTCGAGCATCTAAATTCCGCTCATCCCCGCGGAAGCGGGGATCCAGGCTGAGTTGCAGAAAGGACTGGGCCTCCGCCTGCGCGGGGCGAGCGGAGGTTGTGATTACCCATAGCGTGCGCATAGCATCCCGTAGAGCGCCCGCGCCGCCATCAACTCGGCGCCTTCGGGGCGGCCGGGCCGGGCCGACGGCGACCAGGCGAAGATGTCGAAATGTATCCACGATGGCACGTTGACGAACTTCTTCAGGAACAGCGCCGCGATAATGGCACCGCCGAAGCCGTCAGTGCCGATATTGTTGATGTCCGACACTTTCGAGTCGAGCTGTGCCTCGTAAGGTTGCCATAGCGGCAGCCGCCATACAGGATCGTTTTCTGTGAGGCCCGCTCTGGCGGTGTCGGCGGCGAGCTTGTCGTCGTTGCTGAACAGTGCGGGCAGCTGCGCGCCGAGCGCGACGCGGGCGGCGCCGGTCAGCGTGGCGAAATCGGCGATCAGCGCGGGCTTGTCCTCGCAGGCCAAAGTCAGCGCGTCGGCAAGAACCAGGCGCCCCTCGGCGTCGGTGTTGCCGATCTCGACGGTCAGGCCCTTGCGCGAGGCATAGACATCGCGTGGCCGGAAGCTGCGACCCGAGACCGAGTTTTCAACCGCCGGGATCAGGACACGCAGGCGCAGCTTCATCTTGCCGGCCATGATCATGTGCGCGAGGCCGAGCACGCTTGCTGCACCACCCATGTCCTTCTTCATGTTGAGCATGCCGCTCGACGGCTTGATGTCGAGGCCGCCGGTATCGAAACACACGCCCTTGCCGACCAAGGTGACCTTCGGGTCCTTTTCCTTGCCCCAGGTAATGTCGATGAGCCGCGGCGCGCGCGGCGAGCCCATGCCGACGGCATGGATCAGCGGGAACTCTTTGGCGAGCTTGTCGCCGCTCGTTACTTGAACCTTGGCGCCATGGGCGCCGGCGAGCTTGCGCGCCGCAGCCTCCAGTTCGTCCGGGCCCATGTCGTTCGCCGGCGTGTTGATAAGGTCACGCGCCAGCGCCACGCCTTCGGCGATGCGGCTCACCTCGTCGCCATCGACACCCTTGGGCAGAACCAGCTTGATCTTGCGTGCTTCGGCCTTGCGGTAACGCGTGAACTGGTAGGCACCGGTGGCAAAGGCGAGTGCCGCGAGCCGGGCATCGTGCGGCGCGTTGGCGAAACGGTAGGTTCCCGCCGGCAGCAGGTTGATCAGCGCGCCGGGTCGGAAGGTATCGACGGAATCGCCCGGCTTCTCCAGGCCGAACAGAACTCCGGCAAGCTTGCCGTCCAGCGCCGGGATCAGCAAAAGCTTGCCGGGCTTGGCCTCGAAGCCCGCCGCCGCGGCAAAGGCTCTCTCGCGGTCGCCGAACCCCGCGAGCACGGTTTCAGCATTGCCGGCGTGGACGAACCAGATCGGCGTGCCGCGCTCGCTGGCGGGCGCAAAAACAGGATGCATGGCTTAGGCCTCAACTCCGATGGGTGGCGGCCCTCATAACCGGCCCTGAGCCGGTGGGCGAGGGGGAGATTAGGACCCCCGGTAGAAGTTAACCACTCGTTAGGGTTAACGTTTTATTGCTGGTCGCCACCGCCGCACGTTTCCCCTCGCACTCGCGGGATCGCCATGCGTCACCCTTCGCTCCGCGCGCGCCGTACGCTCGCTTCCGTCGCGCTTGCCGCCGTGCTGGCTCTTGGTCTTGCCGGCTGCAACACCACCAATTCCGACGTCACCGGCTCGATCGGCAACGTGCGGGCCAGTGCCGACGATATGCCGCGCAGCGATGCCGAATGGCGTCAGGCGATGGAAGCCTGGGGCGCAAAATACCGCTCCGACCCGGAGAACGTCGAGGCGGCGATTCATTACGCCCGCGCGCTTCGCGCGATCGGCCAGCGTGCCCAGGCTGTCGCCGTGCTCGAGCAAGTGACCATTCATCACCCCCACGACATGGTGCTGCTCGGCGAGTATGGTCGCGCGCTGGCGGCCGCCGGCAGCCTTCAGCAGGCGCTTGACGTGCTCGGCCGCGCCCACACACCCGACAATCCGGATTGGCGCATCCTCAACGCCCAGGGTGCTGTTCTCGACCAGTTGGGCCGCCACGCCGAAGCTCAGCGGCACTATACGTCGGCGCTGAAGCTGATGCCGGACGAGCCGTCGGTTCTCTCCAACCTCGGCCTGTCCTATCTGTTGATGAAGGATCTCAAACGCGCCGAAGTCACCTTGCGCCGCGCGGCGGCGCAGCCGGGCGCCGATCCGAAGGTACGGCAGAATCTGGCGCTGGTCGTCGGCCTGCGTGGCAAGTTCGCCGAGGCCGAGCAGATCGCTCGCCAGGGCCTGCCCGCCGACGAAGCGGCCGCCAACGTCGATTATCTGCGGCAGGTGCTGGCCGAGCGCAAGCGCGGCAACAAGAGTTACGTTCCGCCGCCGAACCCCGGCGGCTGAGGCATCCGCCGTTCTGGGACGAACGGCGGAGATATCGGCTATTTCAGCGCCATTACCTGGATGGCGGCCGGTCCAAGGATCACAACGAACAGCACCGGCAGGAAGAACAGGATCATCGGCACCGTCAGCTTCGGCGGCAGGCCGGCAGCCTTCTTCTCGGCCTCCGACATGCGGATGTCGCGATTTTCCTGCGCCATGACGCGCAACATGGTGGCGAGCGGCGTGCCGTACTTCTCCGCCTGGGTCAGCGCGATACAAACCGATTTTACGCCTTCGAGATCGGTGCGCTTGGCGAGATTGTCATACGCCTGGCGGCGGTCGGGCAGGTAGGACAGTTCTGCCGTCGTCAGAGTCAGTTCTTCCGCCAGAGGTATTGACTGCGTGCCGATTTCCTCGCTGACCTTCTTCAGCGCTGCTTCGATTGACATGCCGGACTCGACGCAGATCAGCAGCAGGTCGAGCGTATCGGGGAACGCGCGTTTGATCGACACTTGGCGCTTCTGAATCTTGCTCTTCAGCATCATCAGCGGCAAATGCATGCCGAGATAGGCCGCACCAATACAGATGCCGAGTTTGACGGTTGCCGGCTGATCGAAATCGAGGACGACGAACAGATAGAAGGCGGTGAGCAGGAAGGCGGCGATCGGCGTCACCATGCGCACGAACAGGAAGGTGATGTACGGCGCCTGGCCGCGGTAGCCAGCCTGAACGAGCTTCAGACGCGCTTCTTCCTGGCCGAACCACTTGTTGAGGTTGAAATTGTCGACCGTCCTCTGGATGTATTGTTTCGGCGACTGCCGCAGCGACACTTTCTCGCTTTCCTTGGCCATGCGCTCGCGTTCGCGGGCGCGGATCTTTTCGCGCTCGACGGCCACGGCCTTCATGCGCTTGTCCAGCGGATTGGCAAAGACGATCGGCATGGCAATCGTCAGCACCGTTGCCATCGCCGCGACCGCGGCAAGGATCACGGTCATCGTCTGGGCGTTCAGCGCGCTGGAGATCATATCGATCATCGGTCGGCCATTTGTCAGAAGTCGAAATTGATCATCTTCTTCATCACCAGCACGCCCATCGCCATCCACGCCGCCGAACCGGCGAGCATGATGTGGCCGAGCGGCTCGGTGAACAGCAGATTGATGTAGGCGGGGCTGGTCAGCCAAACGAGCGTCATCACCGCCAGCGGCAGCGCGCCGATGATGCCGGCGGACGCCTTGGCTTCCTGCGACATTGCCTGGATCTTGGCCTTCATCTTCTTGCGGTCGCGCAGCACGCGCGACAGGTTGCCCAGCGTTTCCGCTAGGTTGCCACCGGCCTTTTGTTGGATGGCGACGACGATGCCGAAGAAGTTGGCTTCCGGCAGTGGCATTCGCTCGTAGAGCTTGGCGCAGGCTTCGCCCAGCGGCATGCCGACGGCCTGAGTTTCAAGAACGGCGCGAAATTCGGAGCGCACCGGCTCGGGCGAGTCGATCGCGATCATCTTGATGCAGTCGAGCAGCGGCAGGCCCGCCTTGACGCCGCGAACGATGACGTCGACCGCGTCCGGGAACGCGTTGAGAAACTTGTTCTCGCGCCGCTTCTTCAGGAAGCCGAGCAGCCAGCGCGGCAGACCGAACGCGCCGGCAAAGCCGAGCCCGGCGGCCGGCAGCAAACCGGCGCCCGACATGACGCCGAGCAGGAACAGCACGACGCCGACCGCTGCGGAGATGACGAAGAAGGTTTGCTTCGACCAGGTGAGGCCCGACTGTGCGATACGGACCGACAGTGGCGGCGATTTGGTCTTCTTGCGCCGTTCCTCCAGTTCTTTCAGCGTGTTCTCGACCGTGTCGCGGCGGCTCTTCTGCGAGCTATTGCGCGTGCTTCGCGCCGCGGGCTGCGAGCGGGCGACCGTGGCCACGCGTTTCTCGGCGGCTTTTTCACCCGACAGGATCGGGTAGATGAACACATAGACGATGCCGCCGACAGCGAGCGCCGCGAGGAGGAAGATCGGCAATTGTTCCATGCCCGCCCTCCTCAGACGCGGATGGCGTCATTGGCGGCCTCGGCGGCGTCGAGCGCCGCCGCCAGCCGCTTTTCCTCACCATAGTAGCGCGCGCGATCCCAGAAGCGCGGCCGCCCGATGCCGGTCGAGCGGTGCTGGCCGATGATCGTGCCATCGGCATTCTCACCGACCATGTCATAGACGAACAGGTCCTGAGTGATGATGACGTCGCCTTCCATGCCCATCACCTCGGTGATGTGGGTGATACGGCGCGAGCCGTCGCGCAGGCGGGCCGCCTGGATAACGACGTCGATCGAGGCGACGATCATTTCGCGAATGGTGCGCGATGGCAGCGAGAAACCGCCCATCGTGATTATCGATTCGCAGCGCGACAGCGCCTCGCGGGGGTTGTTGGCGTGCAGCGTGCCCATCGAGCCGTCATGGCCGGTGTTCATGGCCTGCAGCAAGTCGAAAGCCTCGGGTCCGCGGACTTCGCCGACGATGATGCGCTCGGGCCGCATACGCAGACAGTTGCGCACCAGTTCGCGCATCGTCACCTGCCCCTCGCCTTCGAGATTGGGCGGGCGCGTTTCCAACCGCACCACGTGCGGCTGCTGCAACTGCAGTTCGGCCGCGTCTTCGCAGGTGATGATGCGTTCATCGTCGTCGATGAACTGCGTGAGGCAGTTCAGCAGCGTGGTCTTGCCCGAGCCGGTGCCGCCGGAGACCAGAGTATTGACGCGGCAGCGCCCGATGATACGGAGAATCTCGGCGCCCTGCGGCGTGATGGTGCCGAATTTGACCAGCTGATCGAGCGTCAGCTTGTCCTTCTTGAACTTACGAATGGTGAGCGCGGGGCCGTCGATCGCCAGTGGCGGCACGATGGCGTTGACGCGCGAGCCGTCCGGCAGGCGCGCGTCGCAGATCGGCGAGGCCTCGTCGACGCGGCGGCCGACCTGGCTGACAATGCGCTGACAGATGTTGAGGAGTTGCTGGTTGTCGCGGAAGCGGATGCCGGTGCGCTGGATCTTACCCTTGACTTCGATGTAAACGGTGCCGGAGCCGTTGACCATGATATCGGCGATGTCGTCGCGCGCCAGAAGCGGCTCGAGCGGGCCGAAGCCGAGGACGTCGTTGCAGATGTCGTCGAGCAGTTCCTCCTGCTCGGAGATCGACATCACGATATTCTTGATCGAGATGATTTCGTTGACGATGTCGCGGATTTCCTCGCGCGCCGAATCGGCATCGAGGCGGGCAAGTTGCGCCAGATCGATGGCCTCGATA
>JAFECJ010000058.1 GCA_018242205.1 Pseudomonadota bacterium | reverse complement strand
CGGCGACGCCACCGGCAGCCCGATCTTCAATTCGCTGTGGAGCCTGACCGGACTGCCAGCGGTGACGCTGCCGCTGTTGTCAGGTGAGGGCGGCATGCCGCTTGGCGTGCAGCTTGTCGGCGCGGCGCGTGACGACGCGCGACTCTTGCGTACGTCGAACTGGCTGGTCGAGCAACTGGACAGTTAGAGGACGCCGGCTATTTCCGGGTGCGCGCGAGCAGCGGCTTCCAATCGTCGCCCCAGAAGGCCCACAACATCAGACCGAGCCCGATCAGCGCGCAGATCCACAACGGCAGCGCGGCGAGCTTGCCGGCGATCAGCAGGATATAGCCGATCATAATGATGGCGCCGATCAGGGCCGTGATTGCGTCCGCCATATGTCCCTCGTGCTTTTCCGCAGCCTGCCTTGTTTGTTCGTTGCCGGCAGTGTAGCCGTGGGGAAACCCGGGCACCACCGGTTTTTGTGCTGGTGTCAGCCCTTGGGCGGCGCGCCGAGTTTTTCCTTGAAGAAGGCGACGGTGCGGCTCCAGGCGAGATCCGCCGCCGCCTTGTCGTAGCGGCTGGTGGTGTCGTTGTTGAAGGCGTGATTGACGTCCGGATAGATATAAATGGTGAATTGCTTGTCGGCGGCTTTCAGCGCCGCCTCATAGGCCGGGATGCCGGCGTTGATGCGGCTGTCGAGGCCGGCATAATGCAGCAGCAAGGCTGCGTGGATCTTCGGCACATCCGCGACAGGCGGCTGCGCGCCGTAATAGGCGACCGCGGCTTTCAAGTCCGGCGATAATACAGCGATGCGGTTGATCATGCCGCCGCCCCAGCAGAAACCGACGGCACCCACGGCACCGGTTGAACCTTGATGTCTCTCCAGGAACGGCACCGCCGCGGCGACACGCTGCGCGGTGTCGCCGGCATTGAGCGTGGCGATCATGTCGCGCGCCCTGTCTGCGTCGGACGGCGTGCCGCCGAGCGGCGACAAGCCATCGACGGCGAAAGCGAGAAAGCCCTCGAGCGCCAGGCGCCGCGCGATGTCCTCGATATGCGGATTGAGGCCGCGGTTCTCGTGCACGACGATGACGGCGGGCCGTCTGGCACCGCCCTTGAGGCGCACGAGATAACCCGACATGCGCGTGCCGCCGGCATCGTAGGACGCGGTCTCCGCGATGAGTCGGCTGTCATTGGCGGGAATGGTTTCGGCGCGCGCATAATCGTTCTGCAACAACGGCAGCAGTGCCAGCGCCGCGGCGGTCGAGCCGGCGACCTCCGTCAGCCGGTCGAGAAACGTGCGGCGATCGATGACGCCGTGGGTGAAGCTGTCGTAGAGATCGACGACGCGCTGGTCGCTGAGGCGCTGATCCATGCGGGGCTCCTGTTTGTGCCATCCTAATAGTCCAGGCCGGCGGGTCGCGTTCAAGGCTGCGTGAAATGGGCGCCGCGCGACAATAAATTTGTCGTATCGCCTTCATCCACTGTCGCCGCGATCGTGGCTTGACGCGACGACGCTCACGCGTCATTTCAGGGTGTCCTGCCCAGCGCCCATGTTCTCGGGCCGCGCGATATCCGGAGACGCCATGAGTTCCCATCGCACGACCGCGAGCCGGATTGCCGTTGCCACGGCGGTCTGCACACTGGCGATTGTGACCGCAGCGTCGACAACCTTCGCCCAGTCGTTTCCACTCGGTCAGGTGCTGGTGCTCGACACACCGCGCGTTGGGCCGCTCAAGCGCGTGCCGGTCATCACCACCGAACCCGACGGCACAGCCACGATCGACCTGTGGTGCAAGACGGTGCCTGCGCGACTGACCATCGAAGGCGCGGCGATCAAAATCGAAACCGCGCCGCTGCCGGAGGCGATGCCACAATACATGATCACCGGTCAGTGCAGCGACGAACGCATACAGGCGGACGTCGCGACGTTGACGGCGCTGACGCAAGCCTCGGCCTGGCAGCGCCGTGGCGATCACGTCTCGCTCAGCGGGCCGGACGGCGCGCCGGCCTTGCGCTTCACTTTGTCGAGTCACTGAGCCGTCGCGCGCGACCGGGAAAACGGCCGGGCAGGGTGATCTGTGAGGCGCTTGCCTGCGGCTTGACGAAGATGGCGATGACCTCCGGATGCCGCTGATGGATGGCGAACTCGAGTTGATCGATTGCCCGCTCGATGTCCGGCGTTTCCAGATCGTCCCGGAATTCGAGGCTGAGTGCCGCGATCACCTGATCCGGCGCCATATGCACAGTGAAGGCGATATGGGCGCTGACGATGCCGTCGATCTCGCGCGCGGTGGTCAGGATGGCATCGCGCAGGCGTGGTGACGCCGGTTCGCCGATCAACAGCCCCTTGCTTTCGCGCGCCAGCGTCAGGGCGGTGACGCCGAGGACGAGCGCGATGCCAATCGAGGCGGCGCCGTCGAGTTCAGGCTTGCCGAAATAGTCGGAAGCGAAGGTGCCGAGCGCCGCCAGCCCCAGGCCGATCAGCGCGGCCGAATCCTCGAACAGTACGATGAAGGCCGGCGGGTCCTTGCTGCGGATCACGGCCTCGATGTAACCAGCGCCGCCCTTGGCACGGTCGAAGGCGCGGAGCGCGATGAGCCAGCTCGTGCCTTCGAAGACGACGGCGCAGGCGATCACGATGTAATTGACCGTCGCATTTTCGATAGGGTGCGGGTGGACGATGTGTTGCACGCCTTCGTAGAAGGCGACACCGGCGCCCAGCGTGAACAGCAGCAGCGCGACGATGAAGCTCCAGAAGTAGAGTTCGCGGCCATAGCCGAGCGGATGCGATGCATCCGGCGGCCGGGCCGCCTGGCGCAGGCCGTACAGCAGTAGCAACTGATTGCCGGTATCGACCACCGAATGGATCGCTTCGGACAGCATCGATGACGAGCTGGTCCACCAGGCGGCGACGAACTTCACCAGCGCCACCAGCAGATTGCCGGCGGCGGCGGCGTAGACGACGGTTTTCGATTGCGAGGCGGCCATGGTGCTGGAGGCTGGAGTTCCTGCGATTGGAACTTCAACGTCCGGAAGCGCTACTGAGTTTCAAACAAAAAGGCCCGGCATCGCTGCCGGGCCTTTCCGATTTTTGGTGCAGCAGGCGTTACATCATGCCGCCCATGCCACCCATGCCGCCGCCCGGCGGCATCGCCGGACCGGCTTCCTTCGGCAGCTCGGCGACCATGGCTTCGGTGGTCACCAGCAGGCCGGCGACCGAGGCCGCGTCCTGCAGCGCCGTGCGCACCACCTTGGCCGGATCGACGATGCCCTTGGCGATCATGTCGACATACTCTTCGTTCTGCGCGTCGAAGCCGTAGGTCTCCGACTTCTCGTCGGTGATCTTGCCGACGACGATCGAGCCTTCGACACCGGCGTTCTCGGCGATCTGGCGGATCGGAGCTTCCAGCGCCTTGAGTACGATGTTGATGCCGGCCTGCACGTCCGAGTTATCGTTGGACAGCTTGCCGACGGCCTTCTTGGCGCGCAGCAGCGCGGTGCCGCCGCCCGGCACGATGCCTTCCTGGACGGCCGCGCGGGTGGCGTTGAGCGCGTCCTCGACGCGGTCCTTCTTCTCCTTGACCTCGACCTCGGTCGCGCCGCCGACGCGGATGACCGCGACGCCGCCCGCGAGCTTGGCCAGACGCTCCTGCAGCTTCTCACGGTCGTAGTCCGAGGTGGTTTCCTCGATCTGCGCCTTGATCTGCTGCACGCGCGCCTCGATGTCGGCCTTCTTGCCGGCGCCGTTGACGATCGTGGTCTTTTCCTTTTCGATCACGACCTTCTTGGCGCGGCCGAGCATGGAGACGGTGACGTTCTCGAGCTTGATGCCGAGATCTTCCGAGATGAGCTGGCCGCCGGTCAGGATGGCGATGTCTTCCAGCATCGCCTTGCGGCGATCGCCGAAGCCCGGCGCCTTGACGGCCGCGACCTTGAGGCCGCCGCGCAGCTTGTTGACGACGAGCGTGGCGATGGCTTCGCCCTCGACGTCTTCCGCGATGATGATGAGCGGCTTGCCCGACTGCACGACCGCCTCGAGCACCGGCAGCATCGACTGCAGACCCGACAGCTTCTTCTCGTGCAGGAGGATGTAGGCGTCCTCGAGCTCGGCGATCATCTTCTCGGCGTTGGTGACGAAATAGGGCGATATGTAGCCGCGGTCGAACTGCATGCCTTCGACGATTTCGACCTCGGTCTCCATCGCCTTGGCTTCTTCAACCGTGATCACGCCTTCGTTGCCGACCTTCTGCATCGCCTGGGCGATCATCTTGCCGATGGTGGCGTCGCCGTTCGCCGAGATGGTGCCGACCTGGGCGACTTCGGCCGAAGACGACACCTTCTTGGCGCGCTTCTCGATGTCCTTGATGACCGCGGCGGTCGCGAGGTCGATGCCGCGCTTGAGGTCCATCGGGTTCATGCCGGCGGCAACCGACTTGGCGCCCTCGCGCACGATCGCCTGGGCGAGCACGGTCGCGGTGGTGGTGCCGTCACCGGCCGTGTCGTTGGTCTTGGAGGCGACTTCGCGCAGCATCTGCGCGCCCATGTTCTCGAACTTGTCCTCGAGCTCGATCTCCTTGGCGACCGTCACGCCGTCCTTGGTGATGCGCGGAGCGCCGAAGGTCTTGTCGATGACGACGTTGCGACCCTTGGGGCCGAGCGTCACCTTGACGGCGTTTGCGAGGATGTCGACGCCGCGCAGCATGCGGTCGCGGGCGTCGCCGGAGAATTTAACGTCTTTAGCAGCCATGTGTGGATACTCCAGATGATGAGGTTGAACCTCATCCTGAGGAGCGGCTTTAGCCGCGTCTCGAAGGATGAGGCCGATGAGTCATTGCCCTCGTCCTTCGAGACGGCGCGCAAGCCGCGCCTCCTCAGGCCGAGGAACGTCGTCAGCCGACGACGCCCATGATGTCGCTCTCCTTCATGATCAGGAGATCTTCACCGTCAATCTTGACCTCGGTGCCCGACCACTTGCCGAACAGCACGCGGTCGCCAGCCTTGATGTCCATCGGCACGAGCTTGCCGGCCTCGTCGCGGCCGCCGGGGCCGACGGCGATCACTTCGCCTTCAGACGGCTTTTCCTGCGCGGTGTCGGGAATGATGATGCCGCCTTTGGTCTTCTCCTGGGCGGTGATGCGGCGCACGACGACGCGGTCGTGCAGGGGGCGGAACTTTGTCTTGGCCATGGGGATTTCCTTGGGCTTCCTCGTTGACTACATCGCGAAATCGAAAACGGACGGTGCCGTCTTCTGCGCCACCTGAATCTGCGACGCTGTGATTGAAAGTGCTGGGCGTAGAACCCTTTAGCACTCTTGATTGCAGAGTGCTAATTGCGCGAGCGGAGATATTGCCTTAAAGGTTGGGAGTCAAGCTTGACCGGCTGTCGTGGCCGGGCGGCCGTAATCCGGGCACAAGCATTGGTTATCGACCCTTTGCGGCTTTTGCTTGCACTGCCTTTCAATGCCTCGCAATGTCGCCCCGCATGCGTTTCCAGGAGTCCCGATGAGCTTTCTTTACCGCCATGGTTCGTTCAGCCAAACCCGGTTCCGTTTTGGCCTGCGGACAGGCCTGGTTCTCGGTGTGATCGCACTCGGGATCGCGGGGTGCAGCACCACGCCGACCGCGCCGCCCGAACCGCCTGCACCGCCGGTGACGCCGACGCTGCCGCCGGGATTCCCGCCGCAGGATCTGGTCGGCAACTGGGGGCTCGCCGCCTACCACCGCGAGGAAGACCGCACCCGCACCGAATCCGCCGCCGCCGGCCAGTGCCGCCAGCCTTACGTCATCACCGCGGGTCCGACGGGGGGCATCATGATGCACCTGGCCGACCAGTCGACGCCGACCGAGCTGCGCGTCAAGGGGGCGCCGGGCGGCAAGAACTTCATCGGTCCGGCTGACGATCCGCCGGGCAGCCAACAGGACCGCGAAGTCGTGCAGTTCGACGGCCGCATCCTCATCCTGCGCTGGATGGACCCCGAAGTGCAGGGCCGTTACGGCACCATGGTCTATGTACGCTGCGCGCCCGAGGGCAAGAAGAAGCCGGCTCGCCGCGCCGCCAAGCCGGCGGCCAAGCCGAAACCGAAGCCGAAGGCGCAGTAGGACTTCGCCATTTCCTTTGTGATGGCCGGGCTTGACCCGGCCATCCCGCTTAGGCTGGCATCGTGCGCCGCTAAGCGGGATCACCGGGACAAGCCCGGTGATGACAAGAAGTATCCTGTAATGCCTTCTCCCCGCGACTTCATCCGAGGCCCCTGGCGCGCGGTGCCGGTGCTCGGCGTCACGCAGATCCTGGCCTGGGGCGGCATCTATTACACGCCGGTGCTGATCGTACCGCTGATCGCCAAACAGAACGGCTGGTCGATGTCGTTCGCCATGGGCGGCTTTTCGTTCGCCCTGCTGGCGGCCGGCCTGTCGGCGCCTTATGTCGGCCGGTCGATCGATCGATATGGCGGCCACGTCGTCATGACCATCGGCTCGCTGCTCGGCGCGCTCGGTCTCGTCCTCATCACCTTTGCCGCCAATCGCGTTGCCTATGTCGCGGTGTGGATCCTGCTCGGTATCGCTTTGTCGGCGAGCCTGTACGACGCCGCTTTCGCCTCGCTCGGCCGCATCTTCAGCGCTGCGGCGCGCCGGCCGATCACCGCGCTGACGTTGGCCGGCGGCTTTGCCTCGACCGTCGGCTGGCCGGCGACACACTTCCTCACCGAACAGGTCGGCTGGCGCGGCACCTACTGGATCTACGCCGCGTTGCTCCTCGTCATCGCCGCGCCGCTGCATGCCTTTCTGTTGCCGCGCGACCGCATCGAGGCTGCCGCCCCGCCGCCGTCGCCGGGTGCCAAGCCGCCCGACCGCATTTTGCCGGCCCGCGGCCTGCCCTTCGTTCTCGTCGCCGGCGGCTTTGCCGTTTACGCCTTCGTGCCGTCGGGGCTCGCCGCGCATCTGCTGGCGATCTTCGGCCGCGCCGGCATCGACGGCGACACCGTGGTCATGATCGGCGCGCTGTTCGGCCCGGCGCAGGTCGGCGCCCGCGTCGTCGAATTCGCCTTCGGTCGCGACCTGCATCCGTTGTGGATCGCGCGTATCGCGCTCACGTCGCTGCTGGCCGGCTTCGTCATGGTCGCCGTGTTCGGCATTGCGACGCCGGTCGCCGCCGCTTTCGCGATCATCTTCGGCGGCTCGAACGGCCTCATCACCATCGCGCGCGGCGCCGTGCCTTTGGCGCTGTTCGGCGCCGCAGGCTACGGTCGGCTGATGGGACGGCTCGCCTTTCCGTTTCTTATAGTGCAGGCGGCGGCGCCGCTGGTGATGGCGCTGGTGGTCGATCGCGCCTCGGATGTGGCGGCGCTGGCGCTGGCGTCGGCCTTCGTGCTCGTCGCGCTCGTTTGCTTTGCGATGATCCGGCGGCCGCGCTGAAATTCTTTCAGCTGAAAATCCGGTCGACGTCCTGCTGGGTGGCGTGGCCGGGATCGCCCGACAACTTCGGCCCGTTCAGCAAGCCGTCGGTCTTCGCGGCGGGCGCGGGCGACCGCTTTATATGATGCGTGCCGGCGCTGCGGGCCATGATGGCGTCGAGCTGGCCTTCCATCGTGCCCAGCAGACTGATCACCTTGCCGATGTGCTGTCCAGCGATGTCCTGGAAATTGCAGGCCTCGTAAATCTTCACGATCTGATCCTGAATCTCCTGGGCGAGGCCCCGCTTGTAGTCGTCGTCCTTCATGCTGGCCGCCAGCGCGCGTGCGCTGTCGTCGGCGGCTTCGGCGAGATTGAGGATCCGGGTGGTCGCGGTGCGCATGTCGTCGACGGCGGCGCCGAGCTGGGCGGCGGCACGCGGCAGGCGCTTTTCCTTGGCATCGCCGATCAGCGTGGTGAGGTCCTGCCGGTTGCGGGCCATCGCTTCGCGGGTGATGGCGATTTCGCTGTGCAATGCCGCGAGCGTGTCGCCGCGGCCGTCATCGGTCTCATAGGCGGGGCGGGCGCCGATCCGGCGCGGCGCCAACATGGCTTCGATGCGAAAGGCCTTGCGCTGCACGACGTGGTCCTCAGTCCCTTCCGCCATAACGTGTAGCGTATGGTGAATTAACGCCGTGTTGCAGCAGCAGGATACTTCCTAATTCGTCGCCGCCGCGGCAACGGTTGATTAACCACGTCGTCCGGCATTTTACGCAAAATAAACTCTAGCCGAACGAAGCGCGCGCCCCGACGGCGCAATACGGTGGCGGCTTCAGGCTGGTTTACCAATCGATGTTTGATTGTGAGACGGTGCGGGCGAGCCTATTTTTTTGTGTGCGAGTAGCGTCATGCGTCAGCGTTCATTCCTTATCGCCTTCGTGCTTGCGGCCGGCGCGGGTCACGCCTGTGCCCAGCAGTATTACGTGGCGCAGCCATATCCGCAGGGCTACCAGCCGCAGCAATATTACGCCGTTCCTGCTTATCAGGCCGCGCCGCCGCCGCGCGCCATGGCGCGTCCGGCGACGCCGCCGATGGTGGTCGTCGCGCAGCCGCAGCGCATGCGCAATGAAATGGGCGGCGGCTTCATCGAGGCGATCTTCGGCAACGGTGGCGACCGCGAGCAGGGCTATGCGCCGCTGCCGCCGCAACAGCAGCCCTATATGGCGCCGCCGGAGGCGGCTTACGGCAATCCGGGCCCGGCGCAGCAAATCTATGCCAGCACCGGCCCGATCGTCGGCGACCCGCTGCCGCCGCAGAACTATCCGATCAACCCGATCTACGAGAAGCAGGAGGTCGCCTACCAGACTTCCGAACCGCCGGGCACGATCGTCATCGATACGCCGAACAAGTTTCTTTATCTGGTGGAATCGAATGGACGCGCGCTGCGCTACGGCGTCGGTGTCGGCCGCCCCGGCTTCATGTGGGCCGGCACGCATCACGTCTCGGCGAAAAAGGAATGGCCGGACTGGACGCCGCCGGAGGAGATGCTGCAACGTCAGCCGTACCTGCCGCGCCACATGGATGGCGGGCCGAACAATCCGCTCGGCGCCCGCGCGCTCTATCTCGGCTCGACGCTGTACCGCATCCACGGTTCGAACGAGCCCTGGACCATCGGCAAGAACGTGTCGTCAGGCTGCATCCGTATGCGCAACGCCGACGTCATCGATCTTTACGGCCGCGTCAAGGTCGGCGCCAAGGTCGTGGTGATGTAAACCTCTTGCCCCGGACGCGGCGCGAGACGCCGCAGAGACGGGGCTCTTCCAGGCTCAGGTCTGCGACGGTCCCGGTTCAGCCGCGCATCGCTGCGCGCTGCGCGGCGCCCGGGACAAGTCAGGCGGTGTCGTCGCCGCCGCCGAAATCACCACCATCGCCGCTGTCGGCGACGTCATAGTCGCCGGCATTGTCGCTGTCGCCATCGTCGAACAACCCGGCGCTGCGATTGTCGCCACCGACATCGTTGAGCCCGGCATCGCGTGACAGGTCGCTGCCTGCCGCGTTGTCATTGCCGCCCCAAGGGCTGCCCGAACCCTGATCGCGCGGCACATCGGCAAAGGCACTGCCGCCGCGATGACCGCCGAACATGCCGCCCAGCGCATTGAACAGCAGCGAGCCGCCGATGACGCCGACTGCCGTCGATGCGGCGGTGCTGAGGAACGACGGGCCGCCCTGCGGCGCCGCATTGAATGGTGAAGCTGGCTGACCCTGCGGCGCATATTGCGGTGCGCTCTGCGGCATCGCGCCACCGCTGTTCCAGCGCGGATCGGGTGCGCTGCCGGCGCCTGTGCTGCCAGCCTGTGGCACGCTGGGCACCGAACCGCGGCCCAGCGCGCTGCGCATGGAATCGAGAAAGCCGCCCGCGGTGGGAGCGCTATTGGCGCCGGTGAGCTCGCGGATGCGCGCTTCGGCCTGCTTCAAGGCTTCGTCCTGAACCAGTGCGGTCTGCACCAGTGCATAGAGCGCGTGCGGCGCGCGCTGCGCCCCGGCGGCAATGGCACGCTCGGCATCGGCATCGCGCGGCCCCATCTCGAGCTTGGCGATCCGGTCGAACAGGTCGTCGATCAGTTGGCGTTCCTGCGGCGTCATAACCTTCCTCCATCGGCGCATGGCAATGCGCAGGAAAGATCTAGGCAGCGCCGCCGCGAGCGCCAGAGGGGTCGATCAAGCTTACGCCGTGGTCGGCCAGCACGGCGGGAAAAGCATCGGAACTGAAAAAGGCGAATTCGTGCTCACGCAGCGTCGTCAGCGAGTCGAGCGATGTTAGCTCGGCATCGACGAAGCCCGGATGACACATGATCAGGCTGCCATCCGGCAGGCCCTTGAGGAAGCGCGGAAAAGTCCGGGCAAAGTTGGCTTTGGCGCTGAACGAATAGACGCCCGCAAAGGCCGGGTTGGTGACGACGCCGAGGCGGGTGGCCTTGTTGCGGAAGCCGAGATTGAGGATGTCGATGATCAGTCCCTTGGGATCGTGCAGCGGGCGGGCGCCGCGCGGCCGGCCGCACTGTCGCACCCAGGCACCGGGCACGGCTTCCGCCGCCACCTTCAGGAAGGCATCGCGCACCTGCGGCAATATCTGAACATGCTGATGACCGTCGAGATAGGCGGGCAGGGTGCCAAAGGTCTCGACGAAGGCTTCGACCTGTGTGGCGATCTCGACGGTGAGCATCTCGACATCGAGCCGCCGCGTCATCGCCGCGCGCATCAGATCGACCTGCGGCAGGAAGGTGCCGTTGCGCAATGGCCCGAAGTTCGGGCTCAGCGGCTTGAATGGCGCGGTGAGAGTGACGTGCAGGCCAATGGCGGCGTTGCCGTCGCCATTGGCTTCGACCAGGGCATCGGCCTCGTCACGGTCGAGATGGCCGGCCGCTGTCATCACGGAGGTCGCGTTGATGCGGCGCTGCCCGATCAGTTGGCGGATCGCGTCATTGACGCCGGGCGCCATGCCGTAATCGTCGGCGCAGAGCCAGATGCGGCGGATCCGTTTGCTCAAGGCGATACGACTCACTCGGCTGCGCGCGATGTCGTGTTGCGCGGCGCCTCGTCTTCCTTGACGTGCTTAAGGCTGTGTTCGGCGACGAAATAGACCGGTCGGCCTTTGATCTCGGACAGCAGCTTGCCGATATATTCGCCGAGAATGCCGATCATCATCAGTTGCACGCCGCCCAGCACCATCATGCCGATGACGATGGACGGATAGCCGGGCACGTCCTCGCCGAACAGCACGGTCTCGAGGAAGATCCAGAAACCGAACAGCAGCGACGAGGCGGCGATGATGGCGCCCAGCAGGCTGGCGACGCGCAGCGGCGCCACCGAGAACGAGGTCAGCCCCTCGATCGACAGCCCGACCAGCGACCAGATGTTCCACGACGTGACGCCGTGCTCGCGGTCGGCCGGTTCGTAGTCGACGCGCACCTGCTTGAAGCCGATCCAGGTCGACAGGCCCTTGAAGAAGCGGTTGCGCTCCGGCATCTGCCGCAGCGCATCGGCGGCGCGCGGCGACAGCAGGCGGAAGTCGCCGGCGTCTTCCGGAATTTTCAGGCGGGCGCGCCAGTTCAAGAGCCAGTAGAACCAGTGCACGCCGGTGCGGCGCAGGAGGGACTCGTTCTCGCGGTGCGCCTTGGCGGTGTAGACGACGTCGTAGCCGTCATCGAGCCAGCGCGCGACCAATGTTTCGATCAGGCTCGGCGGATGTTGGCCGTCGGCGTCCATGAACATCACGGCGCCGAGCCGGCAATGGTCGAGGCCGGCCAGCAGGGCGGCTTCCTTGCCGAAGTTGCGCGACAGGGTGACGACCTGCACGTCGAGCGAACTCGCCGGCAGCGTCAGCGCCACCTCGCTGGAGCCGTCGCGGCTGCCGTCATCGACATACACCACCTCGACCGGCAGATCGTATTTGCTCTTGAGGAAGCGCGCGACCTCGGCGACCCGTTCGTGCAGGCCCGGCAAGCCCTTGGCTTCGTTGTAGACCGGGACGACGATCGACAGCCCGGCTTTGGGCTCGGCGCGCCCGCGCCGGGTCTGGCCGGGACGGCTGGCCGATTTCGTGGTTTTTGCCGGCGTTTTAGGCACGCAATCCTCCGCTCATCGCGCGATCTATAGCGCATGGTGGCGGCCTTGTCGCCATGCCCCGCGCCGCGTGGTCGCGCCCGGAACCGCCTTTTCGGACAAGACCTTGGGCTTTCCAGATGGTATGGAGGCGGCCATGATTGAACCGTTGCATAACCTCCGCGAAAGGCTGCGGGTCGCCTGGGCCGAGCGCGCCGTGGCGCTCAAAGCGATCAGCTTCGCCCTGATCGGCGTCGTCAACTCGGCGATCGACTTTGCAGTATTTTCCTTCGCCTACTATCTCCTGGCGCTGCCGATCCTGGTGTCGAACAGCATGGCCTGGGTGGTTGCCGTCACCGGCTCCTACGTCATGAACTCGACCATCACCTTTGCCAGCGAGTCCGGCCGCAAGCTGGCCTTCGACCGCTACATCGGCTTTGCGCTGTCGCAGTTCGCCGGCTTCCTCGCCAACACGGCCACGGTCTGGTGCATGGTCGAACTCGCCCACATACCGGCCTGGGGCGGCAAGCTGGTCGCCATCTTCGTCAGCTTTGCCGTCAATTTCTCGCTTTCGCATTTCTTCGTATTCAGGAAGCGCGAGACCGCCGAGTGAAGGGTCTGGCGTGCAAGGGACCTTGAGACATGCGCCACGACGACAACCTGACCGCCGACCTGCCGAATTTCGTCACGCATCTGGAATGCGCCATGACCGGCGAGCGCCACGAGGCTGATCAGGTGCACAACCTGTCGCGCGCCGGCAAGCCGCTTTTGGTGCGCTACGATCTTGCCGGCGTGAAGCAGGCGCTGACCAAGGACAAGCTGGCGCAGCGGCCCGCCGACCTGTGGCGCTATCGCGAGTTGCTGCCGGTGCGGCGCAAGCAGGACATCGTCAGCCTCGGCGAGATCATGACGCCGATCGTGCCGATGCCGAAGCTCTCAAAGAGGCTCGGCGGCGGCGAGATCCTGGTCAAGGACGAGGGCCGGCTGCCGACGGGTTCGTTCAAGGCGCGCGGCCTGGTCATGGCGGTGTCGATGGCCAAGGCGCTGGGCATCAAACACATGGCGATGCCGACCAATGGCAACGCTGGTGCCGCACTTGCCGCTTATGCCACGCATGCCGGTATCAAGACGACGATCTTCTGCCCGGAGGATACGCCGGAGGTGAACGTTTCCGAGATCGCGTTGCAGGGCGCGAGCGTGTACCGCGTCAACGGTCTGATCGACGACTGCGGCAAGATCGTCGGCGAGGGCAAAGCGAAGGTCGGCTGGTTCGACACCTCGACCTTGAAGGAGCCGTACCGCATCGAAGGCAAGAAAACGATGGGCCTCGAGCTCGCCGAGCAATTCGGCTGGGACATGCCGGACGCGATCTTTTATCCGACCGGCGGCGGCACCGGCCTGATCGGCATGTGGAAAGCGTTCGACGAGCTGGAGAAGATCGGTTTCATCGGATCGAAGCGCCCGCGCATGATCGCCGTGCAGGCGGCCGGCTGCGCGCCGATGGTCAAGGCTTACGACGAAGGCAAGGAGCACGCGCCGCGCTGGGAGAACGCGCACACCATCGCCTCCGGTATCCGCGTGCCGCAGGCGGTCGGCGATTTTCTCATTCTCCGTGCCGTGCGCGAGAGTGGCGGCTTTGCCATCGCCGTTGAGGATCCGGCGATCGAGGTGGCGCTCGACGAGATGGCGCGCGAAGAGGGCTTCCTGCTCTGTCCCGAGGGCGCTGCGACCTATGCGGCCTACAAGCAGGCGCTCGCCGACGGCCGCGTCAGCAAGACCGATCGCGTCGTGCTGTTCAACTGCGCCAGCGGTTTGAAATATCCGCTGCCGAAAATCGAGAAGAAGCTCGATCGCTTGAAGCCGATCGATTACGCGGCGCTGTAACTTCCTGTACGCCTGCCGCACCGGCCGTGACCGGGTACCGGGACATCATAAATTAGTCGTATCTTTTACGGCGCCGTTACGCGGCGTCTATGGCGCGGCTATGCGGCGCGATGTTTATTAAAGGACCTTTTATCGTTTCAACCATGCCGCCGCCTCATAATTTCAAGAAGCGGTTTAAGCGTGGCTTCCGGGACGTTGTTTTATCCTTCGATAAACGGTGACGCGTGGCGACCGCTGGATCTTCTGGGTTTCACGGAGCCAGACATGCGCATCGCCGCCTTGGCCGTCATCGCTCTGACGGCGGGACTTGCCACGCCCTCGTTCGGCGAGGACTCGTTCCTGCAGATTTCGCCGCCAGTGCAGAGCGGCTCGTCGGCTTATGCCCGGGCCCCCGAGATGAGCTATG
This sequence comes from Pseudomonadota bacterium, assembly GCA_018242205.1. Classification (GTDB taxonomy): domain Bacteria; phylum Pseudomonadota; class Alphaproteobacteria; order Rhizobiales; family Xanthobacteraceae; genus Pseudolabrys. Next base: position 4,893 of record JAFECJ010000058.1, on the reverse strand, counting down.
ACGAGTGCTTCCAGCTCGGCTGGGTGCGCGGCGTTCACGTCGAGCGCGGCGAGTGGGACGCCTTCTACGAACAGTGCAAGGCCGGCGACGTGCCCTTCGAGAGCGGCATGGCCGTGGATTCGGTGAGGCTCAACCGCGGACAGGCGCGGCCGCACTCCTGACGGTATCAATCGCTTCCTCGCGCGGCGCTGCAAGCCGGCGGCCGTGCGGCTAGGTTTGGCGATCCTTGATCGTATTCATGATGAAGCTGGTCTCGATCGCGGCGACGCATTTCAAGCGCGCGATCTTTTCCTTGATGAAACGTTCGTATTGCTGCAGGTCGGCGGCGACCACCTTGAGGACGTAATCGCGCGATCCGGTCACCAGGTGGCACTCCAGGATTTCGTCCCAGCCGCGCACCGCCGCCTCGAACATCTCGATGTCGTCTTCGTTCTGATGCGTCAGACGAATCGTGGCGATGGCCGTCATTGCCCAGCCTTGCGCGCGCGGGTCGACGACCACGGTGTAGCCCTTGATGACCCCCGTTTCCTCGAGGCGGCGCAGCCGGCGCAGGCAGGGCGAGGGCGATAAGCCGACGCGATCGGCCAGTTCCTGGTTGGTGATGCGGCCGTCCCGCCCGAGTTCGCGGATGATGCGGCGATCGATGTCGTCGAGAGTGGAAGCTACATTCTGCTCGGTCATGGCGGGTTTGACGCAATTTACTGCTAAGATCGATGCGCTGACCATCGCAGTTAGCACGGAAACGTCTGACGCCCGCAGCTAAATTGCGCCGCATCGACAGCCAAAGGACATCGCCATGGCCGCGCCCCGCGCTTCCAAGACCAAGATCGGTAATCACGTGTTGAAGCCTGAGACGCTGATGCTCGGTTACGGCTACGACCCGATGCTGTCGGAAGGCGCCGTCAAGCCGCCGGTGTTTCTGACCTCCACCTTCGTATTCGGGACGGCGGAGGAGGGCCGCGACTTCTTCGATTATGTGTCGGGCCGCAAGACGCCGCCGGCCGGCACCGGCGCCGGGCTGGTTTATTCGCGCTTCAATCATCCCAACAGCGAGATCGTCGAAGACCGGCTCGCCGTCTATGAGGGCGCGGAATCCGCGATCCTGTTTTCCTCGGGCATGTCGGCGATCTCGACATCGCTGATGGCCTATACGCGGCCCGGCGACGTCATCGTGCATTCGCAGCCGCTCTATGGCGGCACCGAGACCTTGCTGAGCAAGACCTTCGCGCAGTTCGGTATCAAGGCAATCCCGTTCGCCGACGGCGTCAGCGAAGCGGCGATCCGCGCGGCCCTGGCGGAAGCGCAGAAGCTCGGTCGCGTCGCGGTCGTGCTGGTGGAGACGCCGTCCAACCCGACCAATACCCTGGTCGATATCGCGCTGGTGCGTCGTCTGGCCGACGAGGTCGGCGCGGCGCAAGGGCACCGGCCGATCATCGCCTGCGACAACACGCTGCTCGGGCCGGTGTTTCAGCGGCCGCTGCCGTTCGGCGCGGATCTGTCGCTGTACTCGCTGACCAAATATGTCGGCGGCCATTCCGATCTGATCGCCGGCGCGGCGCTTGGGCTCAAGGCGGTCATCGGCCCGGTCAAGGCATTGCGCAGCGCCATCGGCACCCAGCTCGACCCGCATTCGTGCTGGATGCTCGGCCGCTCGCTGGAAACCTTGTCGCTGCGGATGGAAAGAGCCAACGCCAATGCGAAGATCGCGGCCGAATTCCTGCGCGATCACCCGCGCGTCAGTAAGGTTCACTATTTGCCGTTCCTGCCTGATGGCGCGGCGCGCGCCACCTTTGAACGCCAGTGCACCGGCGCCGGCTCAACCTTCTCCTTCGACATCAAAGGCGGCCAGGCGGAAGCCTTCGCCTTCCTCAATGCGCTGCAGGTGTTCAAGCTCGCCGTCAGTCTGGGCGGCACCGAGTCGCTCGCCAGTCATCCGGCGGCGATGACGCATTCGGGCGTACCGGCCGACGTGCGCGCCCGCATCGGCGTGCTCGACACCACGATCCGGCTGTCGGTCGGCATCGAACACCCGGATGACATCGTCGCCGACCTCGCGCAGGCACTGGCGCAAGGCGGCTGACGGTTTGGCGTTATTGGTTGTCGGACATACGAACGACAAAGACGCAATCGATACTGTAACCTCGATCGTATCGAAGAGTTGCGCGATGCTCAGTCAGTTCGGACCGGATCTCTACGTCGCCGAAGGCCCCACGGTGTCGTTCTTCGGCGCGCCGTACCCAACCCGGATGGCAGTCGTAAAGCTGTCGGACAATTCCGCGTGGGTGTGGTCACCGGTCGCTTTGTCGGAAGCGCTTGCCAATGCGGTGGAGGCGATCGGGCCGGTGCGCCACATCGTGTCGCCGAACAAGATCCACCACCTCTTCCTGAGCGAGTGGGTCAAACGCTGGCCCGAGGCGCGGCTCTACGCGCCGCCGGGTCTGGCACGGAAGCGCACCGATCTTCACTTTGCGGCCGAACTGGCCGATGAGCCCGACCCAGCCTGGGCGTCCGACATTGATCAGGCGATCTTCCGCGGTTCGTTTGCGATGGAAGAAGTGACGTTCTTCCATCGGCCGTCGCGTACGGCGATCGTGGGCGACCTGATTCAGCGCTTTCCGCGCTCGCAGATGTCGGGCTGGATGGGCCTGCTGATGCGGCTCGACGGCCTGGTCGGCGAGCACGGCAGCACACCCCGCGAATGGCGCGCCAGTTTTCTCAGGCGTGGTCCCGCCCGTCGCGCCCGCGGCAACGTTCTCGGTTGGAACGCGGAACGGCTGCTGATCGCCCACGGCGATTGCGCGCAAAGTGGCGCCAGCGCGATCCTCGAAGAAGCACTGAGCTGGATCTGAGCGGTGTCTACGGCCGGTTATCCGAGACGGCGCGGCCGGCGTCGGCGGAGAGCAGGTTCCGGAACAACGCAATGTGCTTGTTCGGCATGGCGTCTTTGTCGGCGGCCGCGAGCTCGCCCCAATGCGCGACGACCCAGCGGTCGAGCGTCTCCAGAAGCGACATCGTCGAGTCGATCAGCAGCGATTGCGGCAGGTCGGACCTCACCACGCCGAGCGCCTGGCCGCGCTCGACGATGAGCGTGACCCAGTTGCGCGCCGCCTGAAAGATACGTCCGGTCGCCGATCCTTGTTTGGGATCGCCGCGCAGTCTGTAGAACATGCCGCCGAACTGCACGAGCCAGCCATTCTTGTCGATGACGGCAATGGCGCGCCGATAGAGCTCCTCGAACGTGCTCCAGAACGTGTCCGTCGTCAGGACGTCTGGGTCGAAGCCGCCGATCTCCTTGAACAACACCGCCATCGACCGCTCGATCAGCGTCGTGAATAGATCGGCCTTGTCGTCGAAATAATAATAGAGCGAGCTTTTGCTCATCCCGGATTTCTCCAGGATGCGGTTGAGCGAGGCGCCGTCGAAGCCATGCGCGGCGAACTCCGCCGCGGCGCTCTCGAACAAGCGCCGCTGGCGCTCGGCATCCAGTTTCTCAAGCCGGCGACTCATGGGTTGACCATAACCCATCCCGTGCCGTATAGACCATAGTGTGTACTAGTGGTACATACCATGGTCCGAAACGGCTTTTGGCGTCAACCCGAAACAAGGCGGTCGGTGCTCGTTGAGGCTTGCCGACGTCGAACCCGCTACCGACAGGAGGGCATCATGAAAGTCGCTATCAGCGGAGCCGGGATCGCCGGCACGACCCTGGCCTATTGGCTGCTGCGCGCCGGGCACGAACCGCTCCTCATCGAACAAGCGCCGGCGCCCAGGACGGGCGGCTACATCATGGATTTCTGGGGTGTCGGCTACACGGTGGCCGAGCGAATGGGCGTTCTGCCGGCGGTGCGGACGGCGGGTTATCAGGTTGGCGAGGTGCGCTTTGTCGACGATGACGGGCGCAAGGTCGGCGGCTTTGACGTCGACGCGCTGCGCGACATGACCGAGGGGCGCCTGACCAGCGTCTCGCGCAGCGCTCTCGCGCGCGAGATTTATCGCACGGTGGAAGGGCAGGTCGAAACGCTCTTTGGCGATCAGATCACCGCCATCGAGGAGCACGATGCCGGCGTCCGCATCGCGCTGCAAAGCGGCGCGCAACGCGACGTCGATATCGTCGTCGGCGCCGACGGCCTGCACTCGCAGGTGCGGAAGCTCACTTTCGGTCCCGAGGACGATTTCGAAAAGGATCTGGGCTATCGCTTCGCCGTTTTCGAAACGGCCGGCTACGTGCCGCGCGATGAGGACGTCTACGTCATTCATGCCGCGACGTCGCGCCAGATCGCCCGCTTCGCCTTGCGCGATGGCAGAACGCTGTTCCTTCTGGTTTTCAAGAAGGAACTGATGAAGGGTGCCGAACCCGGCAGCCCGGCAGAAGTCCATGCGCTGCTGCGCAGCATCTTCGCCGACGTGGGCTGGGAATCGGCGTCGATTCTGGCCACGATGAACACCGCCGACGATCTCTATTTCGACCGGGTGAGCCAGATCCGCATGCCGTCCTGGCGGCGTGGACGCTTCGTGCTCGTCGGCGACGCCGGCATGGCGGTGTCGTTCCTCGCCGGCGAAGGCGCCGGGCTCGCGATCACCGAGGCCTATGTTCTGGCCGGCGAACTGGCGCGCGCCGGCGGCGACTATCAGAGCGCGTTCACGGCCTACGAAAACCGCCTGCGGCCTTTCATTGAGGGCAAGCAGCACACCGCGGAGAATTTCGCCGCGACATTCGTTCCGCAAACGCAGTTCGGTATCTGGCTGCGCAATCAGGCCACCAAGCTGATGGCCTTGCCCGGCGCGGCCAATCTGATGCTGGGACAAAGCCTGCGCGACGACTTCATGTTGCCGGATTTCCCTTAGCGCGCTCGGCTGAAGCGGACGGTCGCTGCCGATAGTCAACTATCAATG
>JAFECJ010000057.1 GCA_018242205.1 Pseudomonadota bacterium | reverse complement strand
GCGGCATCGGCCTGCGCCGCGCAGCCGGTGACGACGATCTTCGCGTCCGGGCGCTCGCGCCTGACGCGGCGGATGCTCTGCCGCGCCTGACGCACCGCTTCCGACGTCACGGCGCAGGTGTTGAAGACCACGGCATCCGCGACGCCGGCGGCTTGCGCCTCGCGCTTGATGACCTCGGATTCGGCGATGTTGAGCCGGCAGCCGAAGGTGAGCACATCGACGCTCACGGCGCCGGCGCCTTCTCGAACAGCGTCGGATCGAAGCGGCCTTCGAATTCGAATTCCACCGGCCCGGTCATCAGCACATGGTCGTCGCGTTCGCGCCACTCGATGACCAGTTCGCCGCCCGGCAAGGTCATGTGCACCTTGCGCTCGGTGCGCTTGAGCCGCGCCGCCGCCACCGCGGTGGCACAGGCCGCCGAGCCGCAAGCGCGCGTCAGGCCGGCGCCACGCTCCCAGGTGCGCATGACGATGTGCTCGCGATCGACGATATGCGCCAAGGTGATGTTGGCGCGATCGGGAAAGATCGGATGGTTCTCGAGCAGCGGCCCGAACTTTTCCAGGTCGTAGGCATAAGGATCGTCGACCCAGAAGATGGCGTGCGGGTTGCCCATGTTGACGACCGACGGCGAATGCAGGATCGGCGCGTCGATCGGGCCGATCTGCAATTCGATCATCCGCGTGTCGCGGAATTCCTCGGCCAGCGGAATCTCGTTCCAGGCAAAGCGCGGCTTGCCCATGTCGATGGTGAACTGGCCGTTGTCATTCTTCCAGGCATTGAGAATGCCGGCATTGGTCTCGAAGGTCAGCGCCTTCTTGCCGTTGGCGTCGGAGACGAGGGTGGCGACGCAGCGCATGCCGTTGCCGCAGGCGCCGGCTTCCGAGCCGTCATTGTTGTAGATGCGGATGAAGGCGTCGGTGCCGGCCAGACGCGGCGGATAAAGCGCCATTAATTGGTCATAAGGCGCACCCGCAGGCGAGGCCGCGGCGCGCGCTTCGTCGGCGGAGATCGGCGTGGCGCGCGGCGTCTCATCGCGCAGATCGACAACGACGATCTCGTTGCCGATACCGTTCATCTTCACGAAAGCCTTGTTGGAAAGCGCGCCCATGTTCAGAAGGTCATGTTCCGCCATTAGCCTTGTCGAAAACCGGGCCCCGCCCGGTTTCCGCCCGGTTTATATGGCCAAAGATCGCCCAATTAGCTAGGCCCATGATAGATTGGGCCGCCGGCGCGAATCGTAGCGAAAGACGGAGACCCGACATGCCTGCTGTGCGCCCTCGTTTGCGCGTCGTCGCGAGCGCGGCCCTCTTGGCCGGCTGGGTCGCGGCCCTGACGCTCGGCGGCGCGGCCTCGGCGCTGGCGCAGGCCCCCTCGGGCGGGCCGAAGCCCGCGCCGGCCATGCCGGAGCCCAAGAGCGTCCAGCCGGCCATGCCGCATCCGGGCGATGCCTTCGGCGAGGAAGTGACGCTGCCGGATCGCACCATCGTCTATCTCAAGGGTCACACCAATTGGGATACGGCGTTCGACACGCTGACTGACGCTTTCAAGTCGCTCAACGACTATCTCGCCAAGCAGAACCTCAAGCCGTCGGGACCGTATCTGACGATCTACACCGAGACCGACGACACCGGCTTCTCGTTCCAGGCAGCGGCGACGATCGCGCAGCCGCCCGCCAATCCGCCGAAGGGCGACATCGCCACCGACAAGGGGCCGACCGGCAAGGCGCTGAAATTCGTGCACCGCGGTTCGTACGATTCGATGGACACGACCTACGAAGCGATCACCAATTACCTCGATGACCGGCAGCTCGAAGCCAAGGATCTGTTCATCGAGGAATATGCGTCCGATCCGGCGAAGAGCGATCCGAACAATCTTGTCGTCAACATCTATGTTCCGGTGAAATGATGATGTCATTCCCGCGCCGCTCCTTCAGCTTCGTCATTGTCGCCTGCGCGCTCGCCGCGCCGCTCGTCGCGCCGGGCGCGGCGCACGCCATCGAGCGGCTGATCACGGTGAGTGGTGACGCCACCGTCGCCGTCGCGCCCGACCTCGCCATGATCCGTCTCGGCGTCACCAGCCAGGCCAAGACCGCGCGTGAAGCAAGCGACGCCAATGCCAAGCAGATGACGAGCGTGCTCGCGGCCATCAAGGAAGCCGGAATTGCGGACCGCGACGTACGGACCTCGCGGCTGTCGCTGCAGCCGCAATACGATCAGAGCAAGCCCGGCGCCGCGCGCCTCCTGGGCTTCCAGGTCACCAATCAGGTAACCGTGCGAATCCGCGAGATCGACAAGCTACCGTCCATCCTCGACCACGCCATCGCCGCCGGCGCCAATGAGATGTCGGGCATCGAATTCATCGTCTCCGAGCAGTCGAAACTGCTCGATCAGGCCCGCGACGACGCCATCGCCGACGCCCGCCGCAAGGCCGAACTCTACGCCAAGGCCGCCGGCGTCAAGCTCGGCAGCGTGACGTCGATCGTCGAGGAAGGCTCCAGCCCGCCGCCGCGGCCGGTGATGCAGGCGCTGCGGGCCGGCGCGGTGCCGGTGGCGCCGGGCGAACAGATGCTGCGCGCCGCGGTCACCGTATCCTTCGAATTGACGCCCTAGCCTCAAGGCTTAAGCTCGCGCGCGGAATTGGCACCTTCGGTGGAGCCAATGCGATGCGCCCTTCGACTCCGGCCCTTGCCTTCGCGACTTTGAGCGCCCTGGTCCTGACAACGCTGGCCTCGCCATGCGCTGCGCAGGACGACGAGTTCGTCACGTTCGACAGTGCCCGTTATCTGGTCGGCAATCTGCAGCAGCGGCTGGCGCGCGAACGCGGCGAAACGCTCGTGCGGCCGCCGCGCGACCGTATCCAGGGCTACCTGACAAAACCCGAAGGCGCCGGGCCGTTCGCCGCGGTGGTGCATCTGCACGGCTGCGGCGGATTGTCGGCGGAGCGCCGCCGTGCCGCGGAACGGCAATTCACAGGCTGGGGCTATGTCACGCTGATTGTCGACAGCTTCACGCCGCGCGGCATCAAGGAGACCTGCAGCGGGCGCGGCCCGCCGGCGCCGCGCGAGGCCGACGCCGTCGGCGCGCTCGAATATCTGGCGACGCTGCCCTTCGTCGATGCCCGGCGCATAGCCCTGGTCGGCTACTCGCAAGGCGGCAACGCCGCGCTGAGCATCGCCACCGCCAGTGAGGCGCCCTTGTTCGAGGTGCCGTCCGGCCTGAGCTACAAGGCAGCGATCGCCTATTACCCATCATGCGGCGCCGCCGGCGACGACCTCGCCATTCCGACGCTGATCCTGACCGGCGAATATGACGACTGGGCCCGCGCCTCGGAGTGCAGCCGGCTCCTGCGCCGCTGGAACCACACCAGCGCCGCGCTCTGGGTCACCATCTTCCCGGAGGCCTACCACGACTTCGACAATCCCAGGGCCACGCCCTACGGCACCCGCCATTTCGGCCACTGGCTGCGCTACAACGCCGAGGCGGCGCAGGCCGCGGCGGGCCAGGCTCGGGAGTTCCTGATTAAGGAATTATACAATTAAAACAGATAGTTAATGGACACCACTCGACCGCAATGCGGCCGCCCTGAGGCGCCAGACTTGCCTTGACTTGGCCCCTCCCGGTCCCTAGTTTCCGCCCGTTCTCGATAAGAGACTGACGTTTCCGACCCGCCGACCAGTCCTTTGAGGCTGGAGGCCACCGCCCGACAGCGCGATGCGCCCTCGGGCGTCGTTGTGTTTTGTCAGACCTCGCCGTGACGGGAACGAAAAGGAATTTGAATGTTCGACAATCTGTCCGAACGACTTGGCGGAATTCTCGACAAGCTCACCCGCCGCGGTGCGCTGCGCGAAGCCGATGTCGATGAGGCGATGCGCGAGGTGCGCCGCGCGCTGCTCGAAGCCGACGTCGCGCTCGATGTCGCGCGCGAGTTCGTCGACAGCGTCAAGAAGCAGGCGGTCGGCGTCGAGGTTCTCAAATCCGTCACGCCGGGCCAGATGGTCGTCAAGATCGTGCACGACCAGTTGGTCGCCACGTTAGGGGCCGACGCACAGGGCATCGATCTCAACGCCGCACCGCCGGTCGCCATCATGATGGTCGGCCTGCAGGGTTCCGGTAAGACCACCACCACCGCTAAGCTCGCCAAGCGCCTCACCGAACGCCAGAAGAAGAAAGTTCTGATGGCTTCGCTCGACGTGCGCCGCCCGGCCGCGATGGAGCAATTGGCGGTGCTCGGCCGCGAGACGCAGATCGACACGCTGCCGGTCGTGCAGGGCCAGCAGCCGCCGCAGATCGCCAAGCGCGCGCTCGAAGCCGGCCGTCTCGGCGGCTACGACGTCGTGCTGCTCGACACCGCCGGCCGCACCACGCTCGACGACGAGATGATGAACGAAGCGGCCGAGGTGAAGCGCTCGGTGGGTCCGCATGAAGTGCTGCTGGTCGCCGACTCGCTGACCGGCCAGGACGCCGTCAACCTCGCGCGCGCGTTCAACGAGCGTGTCGGCCTCACCGGCATCGTCCTGACCCGCGTCGACGGCGACGGCCGCGGCGGCGCCGCTCTGTCGATGCGCGCCGTGACGCAGAAGCCGATCAAGCTGATCGGCACCGGCGAAAAGATGGATGCGCTCGAGGAGTTCGATCCCGCGCGTATCGCCGGCCGCATTCTCGGCATGGGCGACATCGTCGCCCTCGTCGAAAAGGCCGCCGCCAATATCGACGCCGAAAAGGCGATGCGCGTCGCCGAGAAGATGCGCAAGGGCATGTTCGACCTGAACGACATGCGCGAACAGCTGCAGCAGATGATGTCGATGGGCGGCATCGGCGGCCTGATGGGCATGATGCCCGGCGTCGCCAAGATGAAGAACCAGATCGCCAATGCCGGTCTCGACGACAAGATCCTCAAGCGTCAGGTCGCGATCATCGATTCGATGACACCGCAGGAACGGCGCAATCCCGATCTCCTCAAGAACAGCCGCAAGAAGCGCATCGCGGCCGGCTCCGGCACCTCGCCGGAGCAGATCAACAAGTTACTCAAAATGCATCGCGGCATGGCCGACATGATGAAGGCCATGGGCAAGGGCAAGCGCGGCCCGCTCGCCGGCCTCGGCCAGATCATGGGCTTCGGTGGCGGCGGCACGCCCTCGCCGGAGCAGATGGCCGAGATGGCGAAGAACATGCCGGGCGGCCAGTTGCCGCCGGGCTTCCCGGGCGGCGGAGGTTTGCCGCCGACGATGCCGAAATTGCCGCCGAACATGCCGGGCCTGCCCGGTCTCGGCGGGAAATTCCAGGGCCCGCAAGGATTGCCGGGCTTCGGGAAAAAGAAATAGCCGACTTCAACGAACAAACATCAATCGAGATAGCTGAAAGGAAAACTCTAAAATGCTCGTCATCCGCATGGCCCGCGCCGGCACCAAGAAGCGCCCGTTCTATCACATCGTGCTCGCCGACTCGCGTAGCCCACGCGACGGCCGCTTCATCGAGCGCCTCGGCTACTTCAATCCGCTGCTGCCGAAGGACAAGGAAGAGCGCCTCAAGCTCGACATGGACAAGGTCAAGGAGTGGATGAAGAAGGGCGCGCAGCCGTCCGACCGCGTGATGCGCTTCCTCGACAAGGCCGGCGTCGCCAAGCGCAAGCCGCGCAACAATCCGGAGAAGGCCGTGCCGCGCAAGGAACGCAAGGCGAAGGCCGAAGAGGCCGCGAAGGCGCCCGCCGCCGCGCCGGCGGCGTAAGGCAAGTCGCACGCCATTGTGCTACCCTCGTCCTGAGGAGGCCGGCTTTAGCCGGCCGTCTCGAAGGACGAGGCCGCAATGGGTGCGTGGCTCTATATTCTTCGGTGCAGCGACGGCAGCTATTACACGGGCACGACACGCGCCGATCTCGAACGGCGCGTATCCGAGCACCAGGCCGGACATTTCCCAGGCTACACGCAGACGCGACGGCCTGTTGCACTGGCCTACAGCGAATACTTCGATCGGATCACCGACGCGATCGCCGCCGAACGCCAGATTAAAGGCTGGTCGCGCGCGAAGAAAGAAGCATTAATGGCCGGGGATTTCGCGAAGCTCGAAGATTTAGCGCGGAGCCGCCGAGAACCCTCGCTTCATGGTTCGAGACGCGCCGTTTCACGGCGCTCCTCACCATGAGGTCCGAGAAGGCGAATAGCACAAAAGTCCTCGTCGCCCGCATTGGGGCGGCGCATGGCGTACGCGGCGAGATGAAGTTCTGGTCCTTCACAGAGGACCCGGAAGCGGTCGCCGATTACGGGCCGCTCGAGACTTTGGACGGCAAACGCTCGTTCGAGATCGAGAGCATGCGCGCGGCGAAGGATCACTTCGTCGTGCGCCTGTCGGGCGTCGCCGACCGCACCGCCGCCGAGAAGCTCACCAACACAGACCTTTACGTGCCGCGCGACCGGCTGCCGCCGATCGACGAGGACGATACCTACTATCACACCGATCTCATCGGCCTTGCCGCGGTGACGCCGGAAGGCGTGGCACTCGGCAAGATCACCGGCCTGTTCAATTTTGGTGCCGGCGATCTGATCGAGATCACGACACCGCAGGGCGGCGAGCCAATGCTGCTGCCGTTCACGAACGCCGTGGTGCCGGACGTCGACATCAAGGGCGGCAAGATCACGGTCGTGCTGCCGTCGATCATCGAGTGACGAGCATGTGGCGCGCCACCATCCTCACGCTCTACCCCGAGATGTTCCCCGGGCCGCTCGGCGTCAGCCTGGCCGGCAAGGCGCTGGCGAACGGGCTCTGGTCCTTGGAAGCCAAACAAATCCGCGACCACGCCACCGACAAGCACGGCACCGTCGACGACACCCCGGCCGGCGGCGGTCCCGGCATGGTGATGAAGGCCGACGTCCTGGCGCGCGCGCTCGACGCGGTGCCGGCCGACAATGAAGGTTCTTTGCGCCCGCGCCTGATCATGAGCGCGCGTGGCAAGCCGTTGACGCAAGCCCGCGTCCGGGAACTCGCCGCCGGCGCCGGCGCGGTGATCCTGTGCGGCCGCTTCGAGGGCGTCGATGAGCGCCTGATCGAAGCCCGCGGCCTCGAGGAGGTCTGCCTCGGCGATTTCGTCCTGTCCGGCGGCGAGATGGCGGCGCTGACCCTGCTCGATGCCTGCGTCCGACTGATCCCGGGGGTCATGGGCAAGGAAGCCTCCGGGGTCGAGGAAAGCTTCTCCGACGGCCTCCTGGAATACCCCCAGTACACCCGGCCGGCCGTGTTCGAGGGCCGGCCGATCCCGGACATCCTGACCTCCGGCGACCACGCCAAGGTTGCCGCCTGGCGCCGGGCCGAGGCCGAAAGGCTGACCAGGGAGCGCCGTCCGGACCTCTGGGCGGCCTTTTTGGCTCGTAAAAAGCCCTAAAACGGCACAAAACAGACAGGTGACAAGTGCCCGGCTTTGCTCTAAAAGCCCGGCCAACCCATTCAGTTTGAGCCTTGAACCGCGCGCCGGTTGCTGGCGCTGCCGACGGAGATTTGAGCCATGAACATCATCCAGCAGCTTGAGAAAGAGCAGCTCGACAAGCTTGCCGCCGCCAGGACCATTCCGGCTTTCGCCCCCGGCGACACCGTGATCGTCAACGTCAAGGTGACCGAAGGCGACAAGACCCGCGTGCAGGCCTATGAGGGCGTGTGCATCGCGCGTTCGGGCGCCGGCCTTAACGAGAGCTTCACCGTTCGCAAGATCTCGTATGGCGAAGGCGTCGAGCGCGTGTTCCCGCTTTACGCTCCGGCCATCGACTCGCTCAAGGTCGTGCGCCGCGGCAAGGTGCGTCGCGCCAAGCTGTATTACCTGCGCAATCTGCGTGGCAAGAAAGCCCGCATCGTCGAAGCGACCGGCAGCGCCGGCGCGGAAGCGGCCGAGGCCGCTGCCAGCTAAAAGTTACGGCTGTTCGGGGGAACGCCGGAAAAGGGCCGCTCCGCGGCCCTTTTCTTTTGCGCACCGCAGGCATCCCGCCGGTTTGATTGTCGCCGCCGCGGCGAGGCGCTATATACCCTGTCATGGTTCTAAAGGTTCAGCGCATCATTCTGGCCGACCACACCCGCCTGCCTTGGCGGTTCTTCGGCCGGCTGACTGCCGTTCAGGCCGGGCTTTGACCGGCGCGGCGCGCCAACCCCGCGCGCCTGCTGCCAGCGAACCCTCGAGAGCCAATCCATTCAGACAAGGTAACAAGCCATGAAACCGCGTACCCTGTACGACAAGATCTGGGATGATCATGTCGTTGATGTTCAAGACGACGGCACCGCGCTGCTCTATATCGATCGCCATCTCGTGCACGAGGTGACGAGCCCGCAGGCCTTCGAGGGCCTGCGCACCGCCGGCCGCCCGGTCCACGCGCCGGAGAAGACGCTCGCCGTCGTCGATCACAACGTGCCGACATCTGACCGCTCCAAGCCCAATCCCGATCCGGAATCGGCCGAGCAGATCGCCGCTCTGGCGCAGAACGCCAAGGACTTCGGCATCACTTACTTCAACGAATTCGACAAGCGTCAGGGCGTCGTTCACATCATCGGCCCGGAGCAGGGCTTTACGCTGCCCGGCACGACCATCGTGTGCGGCGACAGCCACACAGCGACGCATGGCGCCTTCGGCGCGCTCGCCTATGGCATCGGCACCTCGGAAGTCGAACACGTCCTGGCGACGCAGACGCTGATCCAGAAGAAATCGAAGAACATGCGCGCGATCGTCGACGGCAAGCTGCCGCCGGGCGTTACCGCGAAAGACATCATCCTCGCCATCATTGGCGAGATCGGCACCGCGGGCGGCACCGGTTATGCGCTGGAATATGCCGGCGAAGCCATCGACGACATCTCGATCGAAGGCCGCATGACCATCTGCAACATGTCTGTCGAAGGCGGCGCCAAGGCCGGCTTCGTCGCGCCCGATGCCAAGGTGTTCGAGTATCTTAAGGACCGGCCGATGGCGCCGAAGGGCGAGGCCTGGGATCAGGCCATGCGCTACTGGGAAACCCTGCACTCCGAGGATGGCGCGCATTTCGACCGTGAAATCAGGCTCGACGCCGCCAAGCTGCCGCCGATCGTGACCTGGGGCACCAGCCCCGAGCAGGTCGCCTCAATTGCCGGCCGCGTGCCGGTGCCGTCCGAAATCGCCGACGAGAAGAAGCGCGTCGCGGCCGAACGTTCACTCGGTTACATGGGTCTCAAGGGTGGCGAGAAGATCACCGACATCAAGCTCGACCGCGTCTTCATCGGCTCTTGCACCAATGGCCGCATCGAGGATTTGCGCGACGTCGCTCGGATCGCCCAAGGCAAGAAAGTCAACGCCAATGTATCGGCGATGATCGTACCGGGCTCCGGTCTGGTGAAGTTGCAGGCGGAAGCCGAAGGCCTCGACAAGATCTTCAAGGAAGCCGGCTTCGACTGGCGCGAGCCGGGTTGCTCGATGTGCCTCGCCATGAACCCGGACAAGCTGGCTCCGGGCGAGCGCTGCGCCTCGACCTCGAACCGCAACTTCGAAGGCCGTCAGGGCTACAAGGGCCGCACACACCTGGTGTCGCCGGCCATGGCCGCCGCCGCCGCGATCGCCGGCCACTTCGTCGACGTGCGCGAGTGGCGCTGAACACGATCAGCACATGAAACTGAAAACGCCGCCCAATCGGGCGGCGTTTTTGTTTTCATCGGTAACAGCGGCGCACCGTGCGCCAGTGCCAGCGGCCGTGACGCCAGAAGCGCACGCGCTCCCATCGGCACGGCGGCCCGTAATAGGTCGGCCCATAGTAAGTTGGACCGTAGTAATACGGCCGTGGCCGATAAACATAGGGGCCGCCGAAACCAAAATAGAATCCGCCGCCGTGATAGTGGTGATGACGATGATGCCACTGCGCCGCCGCCGGCGTTGCGGTCGCGACCAACGCCGTGGCGGCGATGGCCGCAGCGGCGCAAAGAACTTTGAACGGCTTATTGAGAACGGACACGGCGCCCCTCCGGCGTCAATCGAACGTCGCCAGGACCATAACGTCGCACTGTGGCGGAAGTTTCACTGCCACCAGCAGTTCATCACCGGCACGATCACCGTACCGCTCGGCCGATGTTGCTGCACCAGGCGCGCTTCGCATTCGCGCTTGGCGTTGGGTCCCGGCTCGTGGCGCCGTGGCGTAATAACGATGCGCGGCCGCGTGGCCTGCGCGACTTCCGTCCGCTGCTGCGACTGCGCGAGAGCCGGCATGACGGCAACCGCCGCAATCAAACCGGTTAGGACAAAGGCGGCGACCCGGCGCATAGGCGGTTACCAGCGATTGTCGGAATGGCGAGAAAACGACGCGAACGGATTGCTGCTGCGGTGCCGTCGCGTCGAATAGTAGCCATGGCTCGTGCGGCCGGATTCGTAACGCGCAAAAGCCTGGCGCGACGACGACGAGGAATAGGTCACCGTGGTGTGGGGGTCCTTGCAGCCAAAGAACTCGGCCGCGGCCGGCGTGACCACGGCAACGCACAGAGCGCCCGCCACAATGCCCAACCCGATGGTTTTCAACGTCATGGCCACAACCTCGTACCTGGCCGGCTTCGGCTGCCGACTTTTGCCATAATAGTTAACAAGACCCTAATCGGCAAGCGCAACCAAGGGCTTGCGGCGGTTTTGGCCAATTCGGCTTGGTTGGGCTCGGCCGCTGGCCTAGAAAGCGCCGATGGCAGATAATTTCGACGATCCGCAGGCTCTCCACCGCGCGCTGGCGCCGTCCCTCCTCGACATCGAGGCGTTGGCCCGGGAGGCCTATGGCCGGCTGCCGGAGACCTTCAGGACGCTGTGCGAAGGCCTGGTGATCCGCGTCGAGGACTTCCCGACCGGGGAGGTGCTCGACACCATGGGAGCCGAGAGCGAATTCGACCTGCTCGGCCTGTTTCAGGGGGTCGGCCTGCCGTTCATGACCGAGGGTCAGGTCACCGGCCAGATGCCCAACATGGTCTGGCTCTATCGCCGCCCGATCCTCGACTACTGGGCCGAACACGAGGAGCCCTTGGGCGCCATCGTCACCCACGTCCTGGTCCACGAGATCGGCCACCATTTCGGCCTGTCCGATGAAGACATGGAATCGATCGAGGCCAGCATTGACTAAGGGCCGGCGCTGCCGTCTTGCTGTCCGCCCGATCGCCCTCACCCCCTCACCTCATCCATGATCGAGCTGACGCGCTATTTCCTCGCCGTGGCCGTGGCGCAAGCCCATTTGTGGCCGAAGGGTCAGGACTGGATGAGCCAGATTGCAGTGTTCGCGTTCTATACGCTGAGCGGCTACCTGATGACCCGGGTACTCAACGAGCGCTACGGCTTCAGCTGGAGCGGCACCGGCGCCTTCATGCTCAACCGCGCTCTGCGCCTCGGCCCGGCTTATTATGCCATTCTCGCAGCGACGCTGATGGCGCTGACGGTTCTGCCGCTGCAGGACTTTCACCCGCTGATCCGCATGCCGAGTACGGCGGCGGACATCGTGACCAATGCGCTGGTGTTCGGTCAGGTCACTTTCGACTACGCGCAATGGGCACCGCTCGCTAAGCCGTTGATCACATCCTGGTCGCTCTCCATCGAGATGTGCTGTTATTTGCTGCTCGCGATCTATTTCGCGCGCTCGCCGAGGCGCCTAATCGCGTTCGCGGCGATTGGCGTGGTGCTATGCGCCGTCGCCACCGCTCAGGCCGTCGGGACCGGAGACGAAAAGGCCTACGGCCCTTATTTCCTTCAAAATCGCTACGGCGTCGTCCAGGCGGGCTTCCTCCCGTTCGCTGCTGGCGGCGTGTTCTACTTCTACCGCGAGGCCATCACCGGTTGGATAGCGCCCCGAGCCAAACTTCTCTGCTCGCTATTCGCGGTCGCCTGGCTCGCCATGTTCGCCGGCCGCTGGATCTCCGCTACAGCCGGTCCTTATCTCGGCATCCCGTTCACCTACCTGCTTTTGACGCTTGCCCCCGGTGCGCGGCCCAGCCGGCTCCAGGATTTCTTCGGGCGCGCGTCATACCACCTATTCATCGCACACATGCCTGTGGCGGCCATGCTGGTTGTCGGGCTGCATTTGCCCGCAAGCAAGTTCGTTACCTTCGTCGCCTCGATCGCCATCGCTTTTGGCGTTAGCTTTCTGCTGGTTCCGCTGGAACGGCGGATCGAACTGATCCGACGGCGCGTGTCCGGCCGCGACCGGGAAACGCCCCCCGCCATGTCCCGGGATTGACGGAAGGGCCTATTTTCTGGAATTTGTAACCTCTCATTGGTCGTTCAAGAAAGGCAGCCGCCCATGGAAAAATTCAATCATCTCGAAGGCGTCGCCGCGCCGCTGCGGATCATCAATGTCGATACCGACATGATCATTCCGAAGCAGTACCTGAAGACGATCAAGCGCACCGGGCTCGGCAAGGGCCTGTTCTCGGAGCAGCGCTATCTCGACGACGGTGCCGAGAATCCGGACTTCGTGCTCAACAAGCCAGCCTATCGCAATGCCAAGATCCTGGTTGCCGGAGACAATTTCGGCTGCGGCTCGAGCCGCGAGCACGCGCCGTGGGCGCTG
Organism: Pseudomonadota bacterium; assembly: GCA_018242205.1. Lineage (GTDB taxonomy): Bacteria > Pseudomonadota > Alphaproteobacteria > Rhizobiales > Xanthobacteraceae > Pseudolabrys. The sequence goes on along the minus strand of JAFECJ010000057.1, from coordinate 7,795 downwards.
ATGGACTTCGGCATCCGCTGCGTGATCTCGACCTCGTTCGGCGATATTTTCTACAACAATTGCTTCAAGAACGGGATTCTGCCGATCCGTGTCTCGCCGGAAGATCTGGAGAAGCTGTTCGACGATGCCGACCGCGGCTCGAACGCGACCTTGTCGATCGATCTTGAAGCCCAGGAAATCCGCGGTCCCGACGGCGGCGTCGTCAAGTTCGACATCGATCCGTTCCGCAAGCACTGCCTGCTCAACGGCCTCGACGACATCGGCCTGACCAAGCAGAAGCAGAGCAAGATCGAAAGCTACGAAAAGAAAGCGCAGGCTGCGCGGCCTTGGGCGTAAATTTCAGGTTCTGAAATGAAAAAGCCGCGGCCGGAATACCGGTCGCGGCTTTTTATTTGTTCGAATGACACGAACCTCAGAATTCATTCCAGTCGTCGGCGCTCACCGCATCGGCGAGCTCGGCCTGCATGCGGCGGACCGGACCGCCGCCGCTCGCCGACGTCTGCTTCAGCTGCCGGACCGGCGTCGACGTCGCCACGGGCGGTTTGGCCGCGACGACCTTCTGCGTGGGCGGCGCGCGACGTAGTTCAACGGCCTCATTGCCGCGAAGACGGAAAGCCGCGACGCGTTCGTCCATGACCTTGGCCTGGTGCTCGAGCGTCTTGGCGGTCGCGGCATTCTCCTCGACAAGCGCCGAGTTCTGGTGCGTAACTTCATCCATTTGCACGAGCGCGCGGTTGACTTGCTCAATGCCAGCCGCTTGCTCTTCGCTGGCATGTGCGATGCCGGCGACGATATCCGTCACCTTGCGAATCGAGGACACGATGTCGCCGAGAGCGACGCCGGCCTTGTTGACCAGATCGACACCGTCTTTGACCTGATCGTTCGAATTGACGATCAGTCCCTTGATGTCCTTGGCGGCCTGCGACGAGCGCTGCGCCAGATTGCGAACTTCAGAGGCGACCACGGCGAAGCCGCGCCCGGCGTCACCCGCGCGCGCCGCTTCGACCGCGGCGTTGAGCGCCAACAGGTTGGTCTGCCGCGCGATCTCGTCGATGACGCCGATGATGTCGGAAATCTTGCGCGAGGATTCCTCGATCCGCGCCATCGCCTTGACCGCGTTGCCGACGACGTCGCCACCGCGCGCGGCAACCTCATTGGTCTCGCTGGCGAAGGCATTGGCCTGCCGCGCATTCTCCGCGTTCTTCTTGACCGTGGCGGCAATCTCTTCCATCGACGCCGATGTCTCTTCGAGGCTGGCGGCTTGTCCCTCGGTGCGCTGCGACAGATCCGTGGTACTGGTCGAGATCTCGGCCGAGGCATTGGTCACGTCGGCCGCGGCCATTTTGATGTTACCGATGGTGGAGCCGACCTTATCGGCGACGGCATCGACGGCCGTGGCGATTTCGCCAACCTCATCCCGGCGGCCGAGCCAGGGCAATTCGATGTTGAAGTCACCGGCGGCCAGTTTGCGCATCTCGCCGACCAGCCCGGCGATCGGCCGCGCGATACCGCGCTGAACGATGGCGAAGGCGAGCGCGAGCATCGCCGCAAGTGCAAGGGCGATGGCAAGCGCGGTGACGCGCACCGTGTGCGCGACGCCGGCCGCGGCGCCCGCGGATTTGTCGTTCATCGTCTTGTCGAGCTTGTCGTTGACCGCGGCGAGCGTTTGGCGCATCTCGCTTTGCCGCGTCGTCAGACGCTTGGCATAGCGGGCGGCTTCTTCGCCGTTATTTTCCAGCGCCGCCTTCTCCACGATCGGATAATCGTTGAAGACGCTCTTGGCCAGACTCTCGACGTGGTCGAAGTCCTCTTTATACGTAGGCGCCAAGCTACGCGCGTCGGCGATGTCGGTGAGCAACTGCTGCCGGACTTCCTGCGCTTCCTTGACGAGCTTTTTCATCGTCAAGAGATCGTCTTCGGCGATCAGCATCCACATCAGCCGCGCCTGATCGGATACGTCGCGCTGGGCTCGCTGCGTCTTGATCACCGCCTCGACGTCCTTGTCGATGATCTTCGCATAGATGCCGCCGGTCTGGGTCATGCGAACCGATGCAAACCAGATCGCGCCGCCGACGACCACGCCAAGGAGCAGAAAGCAGCACGCAATCTTGGTGACGATTCTCAGGTCGGAGAATTTGGGCATGGCCTATTCCTGCCGGGACGAATTCCACGAAATCGCCGCGTGGGTTGCATCGGCGAATGCGGCGCGTCGTCGGCGCCTGCGCAGGCTAAATTAGGCCAGAACTATTAATCTGGTATTGAAATAGGGCACCGCCCATTTTGCGTTTGCCGACCGCCGTCGCGGCCACCGCGAGGACCTGATCCTACAGATCGATGTTGCCGTACACCGTGACGTTGAGCCCGATCTTGTCGCAGGTCAGCGACACCGCGGCTTCGGTGCTGCCCTGCTGGCCGAGCTTGCCGCGCGCCATGGCGTCACGTACCGCCTGCGCGATTTCCGCCTGGGCTTGCGAGCGCATCGCATCGAGGTAGCGGTCGATCGACACCCGCAATTCATTGTCACCGATCATGATTTTCCTCGCCCGCCTCGCCGGCAACGGACGTGCCATGATGGCGCTCCGCGCGGACCATGTTAGCCACGGCGCGCACGGCGAGTCAGGCTCAGAAATGTTAATTTCAAAGGCTAGTTAACGTCGCCATGGTCATGGCCGCAGCCGCGTTATCGATAAATTCAGGTTGTTCTATCGCCTGTCATCTTGCTCGCTAGAATGGCGGCATCGCTCGACATCGGGGCGCTCGCCGCCTTTGCGTCGCGTGACATCGACCATGGACGACAGGAGTTTCCTCCGTGAGCTACTTTTCCCCGACCAAAGGCGAGCGCCCTGTTAAACCCGCGGAAGCGCCCGCCCCGCAGCTTAAACCCGCTGCTACGGCGGCCGCCGCGCCGCTACGCACCGCGGAACGCGAAATCATTTCCACGTTGGGCGCCGGGCTCCTGATCACCGGGAACGTCGTCTCGACCGGCGGCGTGCAGGTGTTCGGCCGGGTCGATGGCGACATTCACGCCGCGCATCTGGTGATCGGCAAGGGCGCGACCGTCAACGGCAATGCCCGGGCCCAGGACGTCGTCATCGACGGCGCCTTCAAGGGCACCATCCATGGCAACAATGTGAAGCTGCAGGCGACCGCGGCGGTGGAAGGCGAAATCTACAATCGTTCGCTCGCCATCGACCAGAACGCCCAGTTTGAAGGCGTCGCGCGCCGGCTGACCCAGCCGGTCGAAGCGCCGACCGAAGGCCAGATCAAGGGCCAGTCGGCACCACCCGCGCTCGTCCCCGAGCAGCCGGTCGCAACCGGTTACGACGCGAACGGCAACGGCAACTTTCAGCCGGTGACGACCTACTAAATTCTGCCTGCTGAAAACGATCGAAAAATCATGGCGCGGGATCACATCCCGCGCCTTTTGACTTTGGAGCGAAGCGGCCGCTCAGCGCCGGGCCGCGATCGCCTCGGCAATCGCCACAGTGCGGCGCGCCATCTCGGCATGCAAGCGCTCGACCATGCGACCGTCGATCGAAACCACGCCCTTGGATTTGTTCTCAGGTAGATCGAAGGCCGCGATCATCTTGCGCGCCCAGGCGACTTCCGTATCGCTCGGCGAGAACGCCGTGTTGCAAGGCTCGATCTGGTTGGGATGGATCAGTGTCTTGCCGTCCATGCCGAGGTCGACGCCCTGCTGGCATTCGGCCGCGAAGCCTTCGGCGTTGCCGAGATCGTTATAGACGCCGTCGAGCACATCGACGCCGTGGATACGCGCCGCGGCGATCACGGTGGTGAGCCACGGCAGCATCGGCGCCCGGCCCGGCACCAGCCGCGCCCGCGTGTCCTTGGCCAGATCGTTGGTGCCGAGCACGAAGCAGGACAGCCGGGCTTCGGAATCCCGCGCCTCGGCGGCGATCGCCAGGATGTTGAAGATGGCGAGCGGCGTCTCGATCATCGCCCAGACCCGCGTCTTCACCGGCGTGTGCATGTCCATCAGCCGCCGGCCGATCATTTCAAGCGTATCCGCCGATTGCACCTTGGGGATCAAGATGGCGTCCGGCCCGGCCTGCGCCGCGGCTGCGAGATCCTCGGCGTGCCAGGGCGTATCGACGGCGTTGGTGCGAATGATGACCTCGCGCGTACCGAAGCCGCCGGCCTTGACCGCATCGGCGACCTGCTGGCGCGCCGCCGCCTTGGCGTCGGGCGCCACCGAATCCTCGAGGTCGAGAATGACGCCGTCGGCCGGCAAGGTCTTGGCCTTCTCCAGCGCGCGGGCGTTCGATCCGGGCATATAGAGAACGCTGCGGCGCGGACGGATGGTCATGACAATTCCCCGAGGTATGGTGGCTCAACTGTTGCGGCGCGATCTTAGCCGAAATTCCGGCCGCGCCAGCCCGATTGAGCAGATGGAATGGCGATGACCAAGGCAACGAATACCGGGAGCGACGTCTGGCTGGCCGGCGTCGACGGCTGCCCGGCCGGCTGGCTGGTCGCCTTCGGCCGCCCCAGTGGCGAAGTCCGCGCGCCCCGCATTGTCAAAAGCTTCGCCGACATCGTGTTCAGTGCTGAGAAGCCGGCCATCGTCGCCATTGACGTGCCGATCGGCTTGCCGAGGCAAAGCCCGGCCGGCGGGCGCCGCGCCGAACAAGAGGCCCGCGCGCTGCTGGGGAATCGCAAATCGAGCGTATTCCGCATCCCGTCGCGCCCGGCGGTCGAAGCAAGCATTGCGTCGACTCCGGTCGATGACCGCGAGCGTTTCTTTGCCGCCTGCGCGATCGCGCGCGACACCTCCGACGACCGCAAAGGCTTCGCCAAGCAGGGCTTCTACATTCTCGACAAGGTGGCCGAGGTCGATGGCTTCCTGCGCGCGCATAAAGACAACGCCGGCCGCGTGTTCGAGACCCATCCCGAACTCGCGTTCGTCATGATGAATGGCGGAAAGCCGCTCGATCTGGCGAAAAAGGTGAAAAGCCGCGTCAATCCGCCAGGGCTTGCGCTACGCCGCGATTTGCTGATCCGCGCCGGAATGGACGACGCCATCGCCGCGATGAAAGCGCCGAAAGGGGCCGGTGACGATGACCTGATCGACGCGCTCGCTTGTCTCGTCACCGCGCGCCGCATTCATGCGCGCACGGCGCGGTCTTATCCAGCCGACCCGCCGCGCGATGAATATGATCTGCCGATGGCAATCTGGGCTTAACGCTGCCCAACCGTATAGCGGCCGGGATACTGCGGCTCGCTGCCCGACGCTTCGCCAGGCTTGATGATCTTATAAAGCTGGAAGCGGTCGCCGTCGGCAACGAGCTTCAGATGCGACGGATAGGGATTGGGCGCATCGTCCTCGGTGAACAGGACATAGAGATAATCGAACTTGGTCCAGTTCAGCCAGAAGGCCGGCGTGTTCGGCTGCGGCTGTTCGGCGGCGACGATGAGCTGCGCCACCGACGGCGGCGTGCCGTCATGCGTGTCGGCGAAATCTTCGTATTTCGGTTTGACGTGCAGAATCTGCTTGCCCGGCACGGTGAACAGTGTGGTGACCAGCGCCGAGCGCTCGATGGTGGCGATACAGGCGGCGTGGACGAGGCCGAGATCGCGCACGTCATCGCCCATCGAGCGGTCGGAATAGGCGACGAATACTTTCGAGCCGGGCGCGATGCGCTTGACCGACGAGCGGAACTGGCTTGTTGAATCGGACAATTGCGACCAGTTGTAATCGATCTCGATCAAGCGGCCGGCGATCAGGATGATGAGTACGATCATGAATCCGCGGCGCACCAGACGCCGGCGCAGTTCGAGATCGCCGCAGGCGAAGACCATGAAGGCGATGCCGATCGGCACGCGTTGATCGGTCATGTAGGTGTCGAACATGACGCGCGGCAGCGCCAGATAGATCACGCCGCCGACCACCAGCAAGACCGCGGCGAGCGGATGGAAGCGCAGCACCCGGTGACGCACCGCCCAGACGATGGCCGCGCCAAGTACCGTCACGATGAGGAAGGCGGTGATGTCCGAGTAATCGGCGATGACATACATCAGGCCGTCGATCTTGCCGCGCTGTTCCCAATAGACGCTCGAAGCCAGCCCCATCGTCGGAGAGAGAGCGAGCAGCGGCGTCACCGCCAGGAACGGCAGGCCACCGCAAACAAATTCGGCGATGCGCGCCGGCCAGACTTTGTCGCGAGAAGTCTCGTCGCGCCGCTCCCACAACCGCAGGATCTCGTACGACAGAATTCCGACGCCGTAGATGCCGAGCGCGGACAGGTGGCAGAAGAACAACACCAGCGCGCTGGCCGACGACAGCAGGTAACGCCACGGCCAGGCGCGGTCGCGCAGCACCACCCAGCCCGCCATCGCCCACAGCGCGAAGCCGATGCCGAACAGATAATTCATCAGGCCGACGAGGAAGACGAAGTTGTAGAGCAGCGGATAGCCGAACAGCGGCGTCGTCGACCAGCGGCCGATCAGCGCCCGGTTCAGTGCCAGCGCACCCGACATGATGAGCGCGAACATCGTCACCATGTAGATCTGGCCGGCGACATAGATGTTGACGCCCATCCGCGCCAGCCACGGCACCATGATGTCCATGGTCAGGTTCGGGATCACCTGCCAGTTGATGGTGTAGTACTCGGCCAGCTTGGGATTATGGTCCAGCGTCGCCAGCACCTTCATGCGCGCCAGATGATTGACGTAGTCCGACAGCGGCGGCAACGGGTGGGTCCAGATCGGGATCGAAATCAGCAGCGTGAACGCCGCGAACAGAATGGCGATCTGCCCGCCGGAAAAGCCGTGCGAGCGATGGCGCACGGCGACCGGTTCCGCATAGATCGGTTTGGCGGGTGACAGCATTAATTCGGGGACCTGATGATCGGCTATCAGTCGGCTATTTGACCTGAACGCGGGATGAATGGGCGGATTTAGCGCGCCAAAGTTAAAATGCCCGCCTGAATCGTGGCGCCGGCGCGCCCCGTGAGCCCTGAGCTCGGCTCTTGCGGGCGTCGGATTCCTATGGAAAAGCAGCTTTTCGTGACGCAGGAGCTAGGCCAATGAACTTCCCCCAACGGCTTATCGACGGTTATGGCGCCTTCGCCGGCGGCCGGCTCAGGGCCGAGCAGGACCGGTTTCGTGAGCTCGCGGAAAAAGGCCAGGCCCCGGAAATCATGGTGATCGGCTGCTGCGATTCGCGGGTGGCGCCGGAGGCCATCTTCGACGCCGGCCCGGGCGAACTATTCGTGGCGCGGAACATCGCCAACCTGGTTCCACCTTACACACCGGACGGCGCGCAACGCGCCGTGTCGGCAGCGCTGGAATTTGCCGTCCAGGCGCTACGCGTCAAGCACATCGTCGTGCTCGCGCATGCCCAATGCGGCGGCATCCGCGCCTTCGCCGAGGAAGCCGCGCCGTTGTCGCCAGGCGACTTCATTGGACGCTGGATCGAACTGCTCGGACCGGCGGCCAAGGCGGTGGGGCCGCGTGGCGACCGCAGCTTAGCGGAATATCTTACGGCGCTTGAACAGCAGGCCGCGGTGTCGACCATCGACAACCTGATGACGTTTCCGTGCATCAGAATTCTGGTCGAGCGCGGCAAGCTTCAACTGCACGCCGCCTATTTCGGCGTCGCCACTGGTGACCTGTCGGTCTACGACCCGGAGAAGAAGAAGTTCGTGCGCGTGACGCCGGCGACGGCGGCACTCGCCAAGCCGGCATTCTGAGAGGTCACCTCTCCCCGCGTGCGGGGAGAGGTCGGCTTTTGAGCGAACGCGAAAAAACCGGGTGAGGGGGCGTTTCCAAACGC
>JAFECJ010000056.1 GCA_018242205.1 Pseudomonadota bacterium | reverse complement strand
CCGGATCCTGCGCGGCGAACGGCTGCGCATCGCTGTCGTCGTCGTCGAAGTTCTCGTCGGCGGCGCCCTGCGGAGCTTGCTGCGGCTGCTGCTGGTTGTAATAGGGGTTCTGTTGGCGGAATTGCTCCTGCGCCGCTGCGATCAGCCGGAAGTAATGTTCGGCGTGCTGGAAGTAATTCTCCGCCGCCACCGGATCGCCCGACCCTTGGGCGTCGCGCGCGAGCTGCATGTATTTCTCGGCGATATGAGACGCGGTGCCGCGAATCTTAACGTCGGGGCCGTTCGACTCGTAAACGCGAGTCAGCGGGTTCTGGCTCTTGCGGTGATTACCACCTCCACCTCCACCGCCGCCGCCGCCACCACCGCCGCCGCGACCACGCATGCGCTTCTGACCGTTTCTCATGCTCGTCCTATTCGCTAGTCAAATTGTCACGTCTTGCCGCCGGTCATTTCCGACGGCATTTCCTTCACCGACAGCCCGGTTCACATACCGACCGGTTCGTCCAGACTTACTCATCCGGACTCGTTCACCCGGATTTGCCACCCCGAATAAGCCGGCCGATCCAAGCGCGCCTTTGCTCGGCATTCTTGGCGCGTCGCCGGTTCACCCATCCCGTTCAGCGCTTTCGCACGTCCGCCGTGCGCGGCGGGCCGAAATCCGAGCAGCCCGCTCCCACGACGATTTCTGTGTGGCTGTTGTTTGTTATGGTTACAGCAACCCCAAGGCCACGGCATCCGTCCGTAGCGTCGCCAATCTCTTGTTATGCGCATCTCTCATGATCAATGCAGCGATCTAATCAGCCGAGATCCAATCAGCGATGCGCCTAACCGATGAAAACACCCGCACTCGTCGTGTCGATTGCGATACGCCGCGCTGCTTAAGCTGGCTCATCGACTTGGTTGATCGACATCGGTTTGTCGGTGTTCCGGCGCCGCCTCACAGAACCTCTGGATCAATCAATCCGCTCCGGGTTCTTGGCGGCGCGACCGTCACGGGTCGATTCCGTGACCGGAAGCTAGTCGTTTCCGCGCGGCTTTCCAAGCGGTTTTTTGTCCGTTTTGCCTGCCTTGCAGTTCCGGCGAGGCGGTAATGCGCCGCCGTCATAGCGCCATTATGAGGCTGCCGTAGCCTGAAGGGCCCGTGGAATCCCGGCCAAATCAGGGCGCGCCGGAGCAACCGTTAACCCTGCCGTTTGAAACAGGGTCGCAACCGGCGCTTCCTGGCCAATGCCCAGTTCGACAATCAGATGTCCGCCGTGTGCCAACAGCCGCACCGCCTCGCGGGCGATGGCGCGATAGAAATCGAGACCGTCGGTGCCGCCGTCGAGAGCGAGCACCGGGTCGTATTCGCGGACTTCGGGATCGAGTGTCGCGATTTCCGCGCGGGCGATGTAGGGCGGATTCGATACGACGAGATCGAACGGCCCGCCGACGCCGTCGGCCAGATTGCAGCAGACGAATTGCGCGCGCGCCTCGAGTTTATTCTGTTTGGCGTTGGCGCGCGCGATTTCGAGCGCGGCCATGCTGACGTCGGTGCCGATGCCGGTGGCGTGCGTCAATTCGGATAGCAGCGCCAGCAACAAGGCGCCGCTGCCGGTGCCGATGTCGAGGACGCGCAGCGGCCGGTCGCGCGCGCCATTGCGTCCGATCAGGTCGAGCGCCAGCTCGACGATGGTTTCGGTCTCCGGCCGCGGCACCAGAACGGCGTCGCTGACCTGCAGCGCCAGACTCCAGAATTCCTTGCGGCCGAGAATGCGCGCCACCGGCTCGTGATGCAGCCGCCGCGCTGCCAGACCCTGAATGGCCTCGATCTCGCGTGCGTCGAGCAGCCGGTCGGACTGCGACAGCAGCCGCGCGCGGTCGAGCCGCAGCGCATGGCCGAGCAGCAGCCGCGCATCGGCTTCCGGCGAATCGAGGCCGGCAAGGCGGAACGCCTGCGTCATCATTTGCTGCGCTTCGGCAACCGAGGCGTCGGTCTTCAGTCCAGGAATGATGCGCGTCATGATCGTGCCGCCCAACGACGATCCTGGCTACGCCGCGGCTTCCGCGGCGAGCATTTCAGCCTGATGCTCGGTGATCAGCGCATCAATCAGGTCGCCGATGTCACCCTCCATCACTTCCGGCAGCTTGTAGAGCGTCAGGTTGATGCGGTGGTCGGTGACGCGCCCTTGCGGGAAGTTGTAGGTGCGGATGCGCTCGGAGCGGTCGCCGGAACCGACCTGGCTCTTGCGGTCGGCCGAACGTTCGCGGTCGAGCTTGGTGCGTTGCTCGTCGTAGAGCTTGGCGCGCAGCATCTTCAGGGCCTTGGCCTTGTTCTTGTGCTGCGAGCGCTCCTCCTGCACGAACACGATGGTGCCGCTGGGAATGTGCGTAATGCGGATGGCCGACTCGGTCTTGTTGACGTGCTGGCCGCCGGCGCCTTGCGCGCGCATAGTGTCGATCTTGAGGTCGTCGTCCTTGATCTGGATGTCGACGTCTTCCACTTCCGGCAGCACCGCGACAGTCGCCGCCGAGGTGTGAATGCGGCCTTGCGTCTCGGTATCGGGCACGCGCTGGACGCGATGCACGCCGGATTCGTATTTCATCTTGGCGAACACGCCGCGGCCGTGCACTTCGGCGATGATTTCCTTGAAGCCGCCTTTGGCGCCTTCGCTGATCGACATGATCTCGACGGTCCAGCCCTGTCGCGCCGCATAGCGCTCGTACATGCGGAACAAATCGCCGGCGAACAGCGCGGCCTCGTCGCCGCCGGTGCCGGCGCGGATTTCGAGGATGGCGTCGTGGTCGTCCATCGCGTCCTTCGGCAAGAGAACGACGCGAATCTCTTTCTCCAACGCTTGACGCTTCTCCTCGAGCGCCGGCTTTTCCGCTTCGGCCATGCGCCGCATTTCGCCGTCGGTTGATTGGTCGCCGATCATGGCGTCGAGGTCGGCGATCTCGTGGACGACGGCGCGATAGGCCTTGATCGTGTCGATGACCGGCGTGAGTTCGGAGAACTCGCGCGATAGTTTGACGTATTCGTCCGGCTTGAGATCGGTCGCCAGCTCGCGCTCCACCAAAGCGTGGCGGTGCAGCAGGGCGTCGAGACGGTGTTCGGGAATCGCGATCAAAGCGGCAGGCCTTCGGCTTGGGCGAATTCTTCGAGCGTGGCGCGGATCGGCACGCTGCCTATCGGTTGCGCCAGCGCCGGCAACAGGACATCCGCGCCCTTCTTGCAATCGAGGTTGAGCAGCAGCGCCTTGACCGGACCGACCGCGGACGGCGTCAGCGACATGGCGCGATAGCCGAGAATGGCGAGCGCCATGGCGCCCAATGGCTGGGACGCCATTTCGCCGCACAGTGCCACCGGCTTGCCGTGCTTGGCGGCCTTGTCGGCAATGTCCTTGAGCGCGCGCAGCACCGGCGCCGACAGGATATCGAAACGGTTCGACACACGCGTGTTGCCGCGGTCGGCGGCGTACAGGAACTGCATCAGGTCGTTGGAGCCGACCGAGAGAAAATCGACGCGCTCCAGCAATTCGTCGAGCTGGAACAGCAGCGACGGCACTTCGAGCATGGCGCCGATATGCACCCGCTCCGGCAACTGGTGGCCGTGACGGCGCAAATGGGTCAGTTCCATATCGACCAGCGCCTTGGCCTGGTCGAATTCCTCGACCGTGGCGATCATCGGAAACATGACGCGCAGTTCGCGGCCGCCGGCGGCGCGCAGTAGCGCGCGAACCTGGCTGCGCAACAGGCCGGGACGGTCGAGGCCGAGGCGGATGGCGCGCCAGCCGAGCGCCGGGTTCTCCTCCTCGAAGTTGCGCATGTAAGGCAGTACTTTGTCGCCGCCTATGTCGAGGGTACGGAAGGTCACCGGCTTCCTGTCCGCGGCGTTGAGCACGGTGCGATACAGCGCGAGCTGGTCCGACACGCGCGGCATGGTTGGCGCCACCATGAACTGCATCTCGGTGCGAAACAGGCCGATGCCGCCGGCACCGGTTTCCGCCATGTGCGGCAGGTCGATGGTGAGGCCGGCATTCATCATCAAGGTGATCGGGCAGCCGTCCTTGGTCACGCAGGGCTTGTCGCGCAAAGTGCGATACTGCGCCTGGCGCCGGGCGCGCAGCTTGACGCGCTCGCCATAGGCCGCCTCGATATCCTGCGGCGGCCGCATATGTACATGGCCGGTCGAGCCATCGACGATGATGGCGTCACCTTGCTCGACCAGGCCGGTGGCGTTGGCGATGTCGCCGACCGCCGGAATGCCGAGCGCGCGCGCGACGATCGACACATGCGAGGTCGGGCCGCCTTCCTCGAGCACGAGACCGCGCACCTTCTTGCGGTCGTAATCGAGCAGCGCTGCCGGTCCCATCGAACGCGCAACGATGATGGCGTTGTCGGGCAGTTGCTCGCGGGTCGGCGCGTGATCCTGACCCATGAGGACGCGCATCAGCCGGTTGGACAGGTCGTCGAGATCGTGCAGACGGTCGCGCAGATACGGGTCCGAGGCGCGCAGCATGCGGGCGCGCGTATCGGACTGCACGCGTTCGACCGCGGCTTCGGCGGTGAGGCCGGTGGTCACCGCTTCGCGGATCTTGTGCGCCCAGCCCTGGTCGTAGGAGAACATGCGATAGGCTTCGAGCACTTCGCGGTGCTCGCCGCTGTCGGCGAGGTCGCGGTGCTCGACCAGCCTGTCGAGATCGGCGCGCAAGGTTGCCAGCGCTGCCTCGAGACGTTTGAGCTCGCGCGGCACGTCGTCGGCGATGACGTTGGTGATCACGACGCGCGGCTCATGCAAAACGACATGGCCGAGCGCGATGCCGTCGGACAGCGAGGCGCCTTCGATATGGATCGAGTGGCGCGCGACCGGCTCGGCGCCCGGCCTGGCGAGCGAGGACAACTCGCCCGAGGCGATCATCTCGGCGAGCACCATCGCCGTAGTCTGTAGCGCCTCTTCCTCTTCCTCGGTGTAGGTGCGCCGCGCGCGGTTCTGCACCACGAGCACGCCGAGCGTGTTGCCGGCACGCAAGATCGGCACGCCGAGGAAGGAGTGGTAGATTTCTTCGCCAGTTTCCGGGCGGAACGAATAGGCCGGGTGGTTCTGCGCGTCGGACAGGTTGATCTTGGTGGCTTCCGAGGCCACCAGGCCGACCAGGCCTTCGTCGGCCTTCATCACCGTGGCGTGGACGGCTTCGCGATTGAGGCCTTCGGTGGCGTATAGCTCAAGGGTGCCGTCGACGCGCAACACGTAGACGGAGCAGACCTCCGCCACCATGTTGGCGGCGATCAGAACGACCACCTTGTCGAGACGGTCCTGCGCGCTGACCGGCTCCGCCATGACTTCGCGAAGCCGTCGCAACAGCACGCGTGGGCCGCCCAGCGCGCCACGCATTGAAGAAGCCCCTTTTTAGCCGATTCCGAAGCCCGGAAGCTCCGTCTACGGCCCGATTATGCTCGAAACACGGCCGCAAGGCCCGACAAGGCCCCTCAAAGCCGCCTATAGGGAGGGCTATAGCCGCTGGGGATGGAGGGGGGCAAGGAAAAGGGGCTTTGTCGTCCCCGCGCATAGCCGTCCAAAGGACGGCGTTCTTGCAGAACGCCTATGGCGGGGACCCATACGCCGTGTGCTCTCGAAGGCGCGGGGGCTATGGGTCCCGGGCCTTCCTCGCTACCGCTCGGTCGCCCGGGACGACGGAAATTAGTTCTTATCCAGCCCGTACAGCTTGTGCAGGGTGCGGACCGCGAGGTCGGTTTGGCTGGCGTTGATCAGCACGGAGAATTTAATTTCCGAGGTGGTGATCGCCAGGATGTTGATCTTCTCCTGCGACAGCGCCTTGAAGGCGGAGGCCGCGACGCCGGCATGACTGCGCATGCCGATGCCGATGACCGAGACCTTGGCGACGTCGGTGGCGCCGTCGAGGCGCTCGTAGCCGATTTGCGACTTGGCTTTCTCGATGGTGACTCGGGCGCGCTCATAGTCGGCCGACGGCACCGTGAAGGTGAGGTCGGTGGTCGAGCCGTCCGGCGAGATGTTCTGCACGATCATGTCGACATTGATCGAGGCGTCGGCCAGCGGCCCGAAGATCGCCGCGGCGATGCCGGGCTTGTCCTGCACGCGGCGGATCGAGATTTGCGCCTCGTCCTTGGAGAAGGCGATGCCGGTGACGGTTTGCTGTTCCATGATCTCACTCTCGTCGCAGATAAGCGTGCCAACGAACTTGGCCTTGGGGTCGATGTCTTCCGGCTTGACGAAGCTGGAGCGCACGAAGATGCGCACCTTGTGCAGCATGCCGAGCTCGATCGAGCGCACCTGCATGACCTTGGCGCCGAGCGAGGCCATTTCCAGCATTTCCTCGAACGCGATCTTGTCGAGGCGCCGCGCGCTCGGATCGACGCGCGGGTCGGTGGTGTAGACGCCGTCGACGTCGGTGTAGATGTCGCAACGCTCGGCGCCGATGGCGGCCGCGACCGCGACCGCCGAGGTGTCCGAGCCGCCGCGGCCGAGCGTGGTGATGCGGCCGGTGTCCTTGTGCATGCCCTGGAAGCCGGCGATGACGGCGACCTGCTTGTGCTCGTCGAAGCGCTTAATCAGTTCGGCGCCGTTGATATCCTGGATGCGGGCGGAGCCGTGCACATTGCTGGTCAGGATCGGCAACTGCCAACCCTGCCAGGAGCGGGCGTTGACGCCCATGCCTTCCAGCACAATGGCGAGGAGACCGGCGGTGACCTGCTCGCCGGTCGCGACCACGGCGTCGTACTCGCGGGCGTCATGCAGGGGAGCCGCGTCCTTGCACCAGGCCACGAGCTGGTTGGTCACGCCCGACATCGCCGAGACGATGACGGCGACGTCATAGCCGGCATCGACCTCGCGTTTGACGTGGCGCGCGACGTTGCGGATGCGGTCGAGATCGGCGACGGAGGTGCCGCCGAATTTCATGACGAGGCGAGGCATGACGTTTAGGAACCTGAGACCTTAGAAACCCGACATTCCCGGCCGGCGCCAAAATGCGCTAACAAGCGGGGCGACAGGGCCTGCCCTGCCTGCGAAACGCGCGTATACAGAACGGGTGGGCCGCCTGCAACCGAGCTGGCCGCCCCGGGGATGCGGCAAGGGCGCCGCCAGGCGAAAGAAGGACCGGATGGTGAACACGGGAGCCCGAAGAACCGCGCCGGGCGCGGCGTCGGTCGATACCGCCGAGGTCGAGCGCTTCGGCCGGCTGGCCGCCGACTGGTGGAATGAGCGCGGGCCGATGGCGCCGCTGCACAAGCTCAACCCGGTCCGCGTCGGCTATATCCGCGACCAGGTGACGGCCCATTTCGGCCGCGATCCGAAGTCCCTCGATGCGCTCGCCGGACTGCGTATTCTCGATATCGGCTGCGGCGCCGGCATCCTGTCCGAGCCGCTCACCCGGTTGGGTGCGACGATGGTCGGCGTCGATCCGGCCGAGGAGAATATCGCCGTCGCTTCCGCTCATGCCGAGGAGCAGGAACTGACGATCGACTACCGCGCCACCACGGCCGAGACCTTGGCCGAGGCCGGCGAGACCTTCGACGTGGTGCTGGCGATGGAGGTGGTCGAGCATGTCGTCGATGTCGGCGACTTCGTCGCCACCTGTGCGTCGATGGTCAAGCCCGGCGGCCTGATGATCGCGGCGACGCTCAATCGCACGCTCAAGAGCTTCGCGCTGGCCATCGTCGGCGCCGAATACATCCTGCGCTGGGTGCCGCGTGGCACGCATCAGTGGGACAAATTCGTCACGCCGCGCGAACTGGAGCGCGCCATCGAAGCCGCCGGCCTTGACGTCATCGGCGAGCGCGGCGTCATCTTCAATCCGCTCGCCGATCGCTGGCAGTTGTCATCCGACATGGACGTCAACTACATGCTGGTAGCGCGCAAAGTGGGCAGCGCCTGACCCCGAATTTCGGACGGGCTCACGCGCCAAGGGGAGAACTCATGATTCTGGAACTGGTTGAAATCAATTCGCCGAAGGGCTGGACGCGCGACATGGTCGCGGCCGACGCCCGCAATGTCTTCGCCAAATGGCAGGGCAACAAGGACCTGCTGACCAAGTATTTCGTGCTCGATCTTAACGGCAAGAACGGCGCCGGCGTCTATATCTGGCCGTCCGTTGAGGCGGCGCAGCGCGCACATAACGAGGAATGGCGCCAGGGCGTGATCAAGCGTACCGGCGCAGCGCCGACGATCCGCTATTTCGATCTGATGGCGGTGGTCGATAACGCGCATGGCGAGATCAAGGAATTTCCCGAAGCCGCAGAGACGATGAATTCGCCGGTCGCTTAAGCCGGCGCGGCGGCGCATGGCAGCCCCGTCGCCGCCGCCCTTGACCCGGTATTCAAGGATGCCGCACCAATAACTCGGCTTTTCTGATCCCTGCCAGCCGGCAAAACCTCCATCATGCTCTGGGCCGTCTTCACCATCATCGCCGCGGCGGCACAGACCGCGCGCAATGCGATGCAGCGCGAACTCACCGCGACGCTCGGCACCGTGGGCGCTACGCAAGTGCGCTTTCTATTCGGATTTCCTTTTGCGATCCTGTTTCTGATCGGCGTTTGCATCGCTACGGAAAGCGGTCTGCCATCGCCGCCGCCGTCGTATTGGCCCTGGGTATTTTTGGGCGCCGGCGGCCAGATTGCCGGTACGACTTTGATGCTTGCGGCCATGAACGACCGGTCCTTCGTCGTCACCACGGCCTATATCAAGACCGAACCGGTGCAGACGGCGATTTTCGGGCTGGTGCTGCTCGGCGACAGACTGACGCCGATGCTGGCGCTGGCCATCGTCATCGCTACCGCCGGTGTTGTTGTCATGGCGGTGAAGCCGGGCGCAGCCCAGGTCAACGGTGTCAAGCCGACGGTTATGGGCATTGTTGCCGGCGGCATGTTCGGCCTGTCCGCCATCGCTTTTCGCGGTGCGATCCTGTCGCTCGGCATGCCCGATCAGTTCGTGCTGGGGGCGACCTTCACGCTGGCGGCCAGCCTCGTTACCCAGGCGGCGGTACTGATGATCTATCTCGTGTGGCGCCAGCCCGATGTCTTGCGAGCGATCATGAAAGCGTGGCGGCCGTCGATGTTTGCCGGCTTCATGGGCGCCTTCGCCTCCCAGTTCTGGTTCCTGGGCTTTTCGATCGCATCGGCGGCGAGTGTGCGAACACTGGCGCTGATCGAGGTACTGTTCGCGCAAGGCGTGTCGAAATTCGCTTTCAAACAGAAGGCCTCGCTGCGCGAGGTGATCGGCATCGCGATGATCATCGGCGGCGTCGTGCTGCTGCTCTGGGCGCATTAGCTCTCTGCATGCCCTGTCATCACCGGGCTTGACCCGGTGATCCCGCTTAGGGACGCGTGGTGCTCGCCTAAGCGAGATGGCCGGATCAAGTCCGGCCCTGACAACAAGCTTACTGCCTGAAGGACTAATTCCGCTCGTCCGGCAACACCGGGATCGGATGCACGTCGATGCCTTCCTCGGCGAGTTCCTTGGCATCCTCCAAAGAGGCGACGCCGTAGATCGAGCGGTGCTCGGTCTCGCCGTAATGGATCTTGCGGGCTTCTTCGGGGAATTTCTCGCCGACATTGTCGGCGTTCTTGACGATGTGCTCGCGCAATTCCTTGAGCTTGGCGCGTAATTCCTGCTCGACCGGCGACATGACCGCGACGGGCGCCTTCTCCGGCGTGGCTTCGACTTCCTGCAGCGCGGCGCGCTTGCGCGTCCCGGACAGCCGCGGCGCCATGATCGCCTTTTCGACTTTCGCCGAATCGCATTGCGGGCAGGCGATCAGGCCGCGCTTGACCTGCTTGTCATAGGCGGCGCTGTCGGCGAACCAGCTCTCGAAGGAATGGCCCTTGTCGCAGGCCAGCGCGTATTTGATCATTCCGCGCCTTTCACGAGATGCAAATGCGCCGGCTCGGCGACCGGCTCGGCGATCTCGAAGCGGCGGCCGTGCTCCAGCGACGGCACGCGGGCGCGCGCCTCCGTGATCAGCGCCGGATCGATCTCAGCCATGATCAGGCCGGGCTCGGTGCCACCCTCGGCGATGACGCGGCCCCACGGATCGACCACGATCGAATGGCCGAAGGTGTCGCGGCCGTTCTCGTGATGGCCGCCTTGCGCCGCGGCGATGACGAAGCAGCCGGTCTCGATGGCGCGGGCGCGCATTAGCACATGCCAGTGCGCCTCGCCGGTCTGCTTGGTGAAGGCTGACGGAATGGCGAGGAACGTCGCGCCGGCTTCCGCCAGCGCGCGATACAGCGCCGGAAAACGCAGGTCGTAACACACGCTCATGCCGAGCCGGCCCCAGGGCAGATCGGCGGTGACGGCGATTTCGCCGGGTCGATAGGTGCGCGATTCGCGATAGCTCTCGCCGTTCGCCAGATCGACGTCGAACATATGGATCTTGTCGTAGCGCGCGACGATGTCGCCGTGCGGGTCGATGAGGAAGCCGCGATTGGCGGCGCGGTCCGGCAGTAGCTTGATCGCCAGCGAACCGACGTGAACGAAAAGGCCGTGCTTCTTCGCCAGTTCGCGGAACGCGGCGAGTGACGGATCGTTCTCTTCCTCGCGGATCGTGGCGAACAGCCGGTCGCGCTTGACCTCCATGATGTTGGTCATCTCGGGCGTCTGCACGTATTCGGCGCCGGCGGCCTTGGCCTCGGCGATCAGGCGCGCGGCGGCATCGACATTGGCCGCCGGCGTGACGCCGGTCCGCATCTGGATCAGGCCAGCCTTGAAGGTGCTTTTGTTCATCGCAGACCTCGTGTCCCGGATGCGGTGCGGCACGCAGCGCAGCGAAGTGACGCTCCACTGATCCGGGACCCATCCAAAATCATTGTTGGTAGCGGTCCCGGTTCAGCAGCGCACCACTTTGTGCTGCGCTGCGCCCGGGACACGGACAGCGCCCGGTTCATGCCGTTGTTCCTTGGTCGGCGAGCAGGGCGTCGAGCCTGCCGGCGTTCTCCAGCGCATGCAGATCGTCGCAGCCGCCGACATGGGTGCGGCCGATGAAGATCTGCGGCACGGTCGTGCGGCCGCCGGCGCGCGCTATCATGGCCTGGCGCACGTCTCTGGCCGACGCGTCGATCTCGTTATAGGTAACGCCTTTGCGCTTCAGCAGCGCCTTGGCCATTTGGCAGTAGGGGCACCAGCTGGTGGTGTAGATGTCGACCGGGGGCATGATGCTTCGCTTCCGAAAATCCCGAACCTTTTCTATATGGTAGCGCGAGCGGGGGCGACAACCCGGGCAAAGACCAGCACGTCGACATGGGCTGCCCCGGCCCGGAGCAAGGCGCGGGCGCAGGTATCGACGGTCGCCCCCGACGTGAGAACGTCGTCGATTAGAATAACCCGGCGGCCCCTAAGGTTCGCCTTGCGGTCGTCCGGTACCCGGAAGGCGCCCTGGACGTTGCTGGCCCGTTCGGTCTTGGACAGGCCGATCTGCTGCGGCGTCGGGCGGACGCGGCGCAGCGTGTCGTAGAGGACCGGCACGCCGGACTGGCTGGATATGGCGCCCGAGAGCGCCGCGGATTGATTGAAACGCCGGCCCCACAGCCGCCGCCAGTGCAGCGGTACCGGGATCAGTGCGTCGGCGTCGGCCAGCAATTCGGTGCCGGCCCGCGCCATCCAGCGGCCCATCATTGGCGCCAGATCGAGGCGGTCCCCGAACTTGAAGCTGACGACCAGCGACCGCGCCACTGCGTCATAACGAACCGCGGCGCGCGCCCGATCGTAAGCCGGCGGGTTCGCCATTGCCTCCATGGACAGGAGGCCGGGACCGGGGTCGTAAACGAAGGGAATGCCGAGCCGCGCGCAATAGGGCTTCTCGATCGGCGACAGCTTGGCCCAGCAGGAGGCGCAAAGGCCGGCGCCATCGCCCAGCGGCTCCCGGCAGGACGGGCACAGCGATGGCAACGCGGCGTCCAGCAACAGGCGAAAGACGCCACGCAGGCCGCCGCCCAAACGGTGGGCGAGGGACGGCCCTTTTTCCAGGCTTCTTTCCAGACTTGCCGGAACAAGCTCGTTCATGCTGCAAGGCTACCAGATGACCACAGGCCCGACCATCTTCGACCGTGCTCTGCTGCGCACCCGGCAGCAGCGGGCGTTGGCGCTTGGGGCCGCGACGTTCCTCCTTGATCGCGTGGCCGACGAAATGGCCGAGCGGCTGGCGGTGGTGACGCGGCGGTTCGAGCGCGCCGCCGATCTCGGCACGCCGACCAATGCGATACGCTACGGGCTGATGTCGACAGGCAAGGTCATGGCGCTGGAGCGGGCGTCTATCTTCAGCGACGCTGGGCTCGAGGTGATGGTCGGTGAGGCATCGACACCGTTCGCCGATGCTTCGCTCGATCTCGTCGTCTCGGGACTGGCGCTACAGTTCGTCAATGACCTGCCGGGCGCGCTCATCCAGATTCGCCATGCGTTGACAGCGGATGGGCTGTTGCTCGCCGCCTTGATCGGCGGCGAGAGTCTTAACGAACTGCGCGAGGCTTTTGCCCAGGCCGAAAGCGAAATGGACGGCGGCATCTCGCCGCGCGTGGCGCCGTTCGCCGATATTCGCGATCTGGGCGGACTATTGCAGCGCGCCGGTTTCGCGCTGCCGGTGGTCGATTCCGATCGCGTCATCGTGCGCTACGATTCGCCGATCGCGTTGATGCGCGACTTGCGCGCCATGGGCGCGACCAACATTCTCGTCGAGCGACGGCGCGCGCCGCTGAAGCGCGCGACCTTGCGGCGGATGCTGGAAATCTACGCGCAGCGCTTCGCCGATGCCGACGGACGCGTGCGCGCCACCTTCGAGATCGTCTGGCTCACCGGCTGGGCGCCGCATGAGAGTCAGCCAAAGCCGCTTCGGCCCGGCTCGGCGACGCGCCGCCTGGCCGATGCGCTCGGCACCAAGGAGATTTCGACGGGAGAGAAGCCGGGCCAGTCATAGCCGCGGGATGGATCGTCAGCCGATGGAGCTGCTGATCGTTTCCCACATCGTTTTGACCGACGTGCCGAGGCCCGTGATCGTCGCCATGATCGCGACTGCGATGCCGGCGGCGATCAGGCTGTATTCGATCGCCGTAGCGCCATTCTGATCGACAAGAAAACCGCGCAACGTTCTGTCGCCTTGTTTCGTGCTCATTGCCTCGCCCCTTTCGGGAAGCTCGTGACGTTCGGTTACAGCAAGGCCATCAGGTGCGAAATCAGCGGGACGTCCGCCGGCGGCATTTCGTAGTCGCGCAGTCTGTTCGTTCTCACCCAGGCGAGTTGCTGCTCTTCCAGCGCGGTGACCGTACCCTCCCAGCGCCGGCAAACATAAAGCGGCATCAGGAGATGAAAGTCGGGATAGGCGTGGCTGGCGAAGGTGAGGGGTGCGAGACAGTCCTCTTTGACGGAAATTCCGAGTTCTTCCTTGAGTTCGCGGATTAGGCACTGCTCGGGCCGCTCGCCAGGTTCGACCTTGCCGCCGGGAAACTCCCAGAGCCCCGCCATCGACTTGCCTTGCGGACGCTGTGCGAGAAGCACGCGACCGTCGGCATCGACGAGAGCGCAGGCAGCGACGAGAATGACCTTGATGCTCACAGCCCTAGGAGCCTCACGCTAAACAGGCCTGGTTAAGTTCCATTCAACGGCCTTATGTGCTATCCACGGAGTGCTACCGTAGTTAACAAAGCGCTAAGAACGGTAGTCGCCGTTGATCGAGACATATTCCTTGGTGAGGTCGCAGGTCAGCACGCGGTCGCGGCCGTTGCCCATGCCGAGCGCGACCTTCAGGAAGATCTCCGGCTTCTTCATTTCGGCCGAGACCTTGGCCTCGTCGTAACCGGGGTCGCGCGCGCCCTTATGCGCGACGCGGATGCCGGCGAACCAGATCGACAGTTTGTCGCGGTCGGCCGGCTCGCCGGCCTTTCCGACGGCCATCACGACGCGGCCCCAGTTGGCGTCCTCGCCGGCGATCGCGGTTTTCACCAGCGGCGAGTTGGCGATCGACATTGCGATCTTGCGCGCCGATTTATCCGACACCGCGCCCTCGACGACGATTTCGACGAGCTTGCGCGCGCCTTCACCATCGCGCGCCACTTGCTCGGCGAGATCAGCGAGCACGGCGTGCAGCGCCTTCTTGTAGGCTTTCAGCTTCGGGTCGGCGGCGCGCAAAATCTTCGGACAGTCTTTCGCCTGGCCGGTCGCGAACATCATCAGCGTGTCCGACGTCGAAGTATCGCCGTCGATGGTGACGGCGTTGAAGGTCGAGCCGACGCCTTGCTTGAGCAGCGCCTGCAGCGCCGGCGCGGCGATCGCGGCGTCGGTGAAGACAAAGGAGAGCATGGTGGCCATGTCGGGCGCGATCATGCCGGCGCCCTTGGCGATGCCGCAGATGGTGACCTTGGCCTTGCCAATCTTCGCTGTCGCGGTGGCCACTTTCGGAAAGGTGTCGGTGGTCATGATCGCCTTGGCGGCTTCATGAAAGAACGTGCCGGACACGCTGTTGGCGAGGCCCTGCATCACCGGCGCGAACTTGGTGGCGTCGAGCGGTTCGCCAATGACCCCGGTCGAGGCGAGGAAGATCTCGTTCGGCTTGCAGCCGACGACCTTGGCGGCGATGTCGGCGGTCAGTTTCGTCGCCGCCCGTCCGGTCTTGCCGGTGAAGGCATTGGCGTTGCCGGAATTGACCACCAGCGCGCGCGCCTTGCCGGATTTCAGGTTGGCGCGGCACCACTCGACCGGCGCCGACGGGCACTTCGAGGTCGTGAACACGCCGGCCACCGTGGTGCCCGGATCGAACAGCGCCAGCAGAACGTCGGTGCGCCCCTTGTAACGGATGCCGGCTTCGGCGGTCGCCATGCGCACCCCGGCGATCGCCGGCATGTCGGGGACGTTGGTCGGGGCGAGGGGGGAAACTGCGGTCGACATTGCGCTCTCCAGCGTCATGCCCAGGCTTGTCCCAGGCATCCACGTCTTTCGATTATCCGAATTAAACGAATTGGCCAAAAACAAAATGCCCGGCTTTCGCCGGGCATCGTGTCTTGTCCGTTGTGTGACAGCCGTTACTGCTTCGGCGTCGCCGGCGTCGCCTTGTCGTCCGCCTTCGGCTCTTCGACCTTGTAGTTCTTCACGATCTTGGCGTCAGCGCGCAGCTTGGTGACGAAGTCGGCCTGCGCCTTGCGGGCGACGAATTGCTCGACCTGTGGCTTGACCTGCTCGAAGGTCGGCTTCGGCTTCTCGCGCTTGTCGGTGACCTTGATGACATGCCAGCCGAACTGGGTCTTCACTGGGCCCGAGATCTTACCCTTGTCGAGCGAGAAGGCGACGTTGGCGAATTCCGGCACCATCTGATCCTTGGTAAAGTAGCCGAGATCGCCGCCCTTGCCCTTGCCGGACGGGTCTTCGGTCACCTCGTCGGCAACCTTGGCGAAGTCCTCGCCCTTGTTGAGGCGGGCAATGACCGCCTTGATCTTGTCCTCGGCGGCCGCATTCGCCTTGTCGTCGCCGGCCGGGACGCGGATCAGGATGTGGCTGGCCTTGACCTCTTCCTCGGCCGGCAGCTTGGCGACGGCGTCGTCATAGACTTTGTGCATGGCGGCGTCGGTCGACGCATCCTTGGCGATCTGCGCCAGCAGCGCTTCCATCAGGAGCTTCTTGCGGGCGAATTCGAGCTTGCGCTTGAAGGCCTCGTCATTGTTGAGCTTCTTGTCCTCGGCCGCCTTGGTGATGAGGATGGCGTCGGCCATGAACTGGACCAGGTAGTCCTTCTTGGCGTCCTCCGACATCGGCGGCAGCTGGCCGGCTTCTTCCTCGGCAACCGCGAGGTCGCTCTGGTGGATCGGGGTGCCGTTGACGGTAGCGACGACCGGATCCTTGGCGTCCTGCGCCATCAGCGGCGCGGTCGAGGCGACGGTCAGCGCCAGCGCGCCGATGATCAGGCCGGCGAGGCGCGGCAAAGCCGAGGCGAGGGCCGGCGCACCGGCGGAATTCGGGTTGGTCATCTGTTGGTCCCTGGAAAGATCGCGGTCCGCCGCTTAGGCGGCAGAAGCGCCCTTGTCACCTAACAACCATGGCTTTGCAATGGCCGGGCCGCAGGATCAGGCGACGGCGCAAGGCGTTCTCATTGCCGTCACAAATAGGGTGGCAATTAGGGTTGCGCCTTCGGTTAAGGCCATCCTGGCGCGCCAATTGACAATGATTTGACCCCCTCCTATCTCTGCCATGAGTTTGGCTTGAGGCGCCTAACCCCTCGATTTTGGCGCTGAATTTGCCCGAAAGTGCCCAATTCCGGAGCGCCGGCAGCAAAATCCGGCCGCTGCGGCGTGTTACAAACGCCCCGGCCAGCAATCAGGAGCTTCACCGATGATCGGCGCCGTTGCCCGCAAGCTGTTCGGCTCAGCCAACGAAAGGCGGATCCGCAGCTACCAGCCGCGGGTCAAGGCCATCAATGCGCTTGAGCCCGAGGTCGCCGCGCTGTCCGACGAGGCGCTGAAGGCCCGCACCGCGGAGTTCAAGAAGCAGCTCGCCGAAGGCAAAACTCTCGACGACCTCCTGGTCCCGGCCTTCGCCACAGTGCGCGAAGCCGCCAAGCGCGTGCTCGGCCAGCGCCATTTCGACGTCCAGCTCATCGGCGGCATGATCCTGCATGAGGGTAAGATCGCCGAGATGAAGACCGGCGAAGGCAAGACCCTGGTCGCGACCGCGCCGGTCTATCTCAATGCGCTGACCGGCCGCGGCGTTCACGTCGTCACCGTCAACGATTATCTCGCCAAGCGCGACGCCGAATGGATGGGCCGGGTCTACGGCTTCCTCGGGCTGTCGACCGGCATCATCGTTCACGGTCTCGACGACGCCGAGCGCAAGCAGGCCTATGATTGTGACGTCACCTACGCGACCAACAACGAGCTCGGGTTTGATTATCTGCGCGATAACATGAAGTATCGTCCCGAGGACATGGTTCAGCGCGACCACGTCTTCGCCATCGTTGACGAAGTTGACTCGATCCTGGTCGACGAAGCGCGAACGCCGCTGATCATCTCCGGTCCGCTCGACGACCGCTCGGAGTTCTACAACACCATCGACAGCTACATTCCTGCGCTCGACAAGTCCGACTATGAAGTAGACGAGAAGCAGCGCACTGTGACGCTGACCGAAGCCGGCATGGAGAAGCTCGAGCAGCGCCTGCGCACTGCCGGCGAGCTCAAGGGCGATTCCCTGTACGACGTCGAGAACGTCTCGGTCGTGCATCACGTCAACCAGGCGCTGCGCGCGCACAAGCTGTTCCAGCGCGACAAGGACTACATCGTGCGCAACGGCGAAGTCGTCATCATTGACGAATTCACCGGCCGCATGATGCCGGGTCGGCGCTATTCCGAGGGCTTGCACCAGGCGCTCGAGGCCAAGGAGCACGTGGCGATCCAGCCGGAGAACCAGACGCTCGCCTCGATCACCTTCCAGAATTACTTCCGCATGTATGAGAAGCTCGCCGGCATGACCGGTACGGCGCTGACGGAAGCCGACGAGTTCATGGACATCTATGGCCTCGAAGTGCTCGAAGTGCCGACCAACATGCCGCTGGCGCGCATCGACGACCATGACGAGGTCTATCGCTCACAGGTCGAGAAATATCGCGCTATCACTGCGCTGATCGAGGATTGCAAGAAACGTGGCCAGCCGGTGCTGGTCGGCACCACGTCGATCGAGAAGTCCGAACAGCTCGCCGACATGCTGCGCGAGCAGGGCTGGGAGTCGCACGACTTCTCCGATCCGAACGCATTTGCCGCGCTCTATACCGGCGACGACGGCGCGACCAAGAAGAAGGTCTTCGCCATCCTCAACGCGCGCTATCACGAGCAGGAAGCCTTCATCGTCAGCCAGGCGGGTGTGCCCGGCGCGGTGACCATCGCCACCAACATGGCGGGCCGCGGCACCGACATTCAGCTCGGCGGCAATGCCGACATGCGTATCCGCCAGGAAATCACCGACATCGAGGACGCGGCCGAACGCGAGAAGAGCCCGCGCGCCGCCGAGATCCGCGAGCAGGTCGCCAAGCTCAAGCAGAAGGCGCTGGCCGCCGGCGGCATGTATGTGCTCGGCACCGAGCGGCACGAAAGCCGCCGCATTGACAACCAGCTCCGCGGCCGTTCCGGACGTCAGGGCGACCCGGGCCATTCCAAGTTCTTCCTGTCGCTCGAAGACGACCTGATGCGCATCTTCGGCTCGGATCGGCTCGACGGCATGCTGACCAAGCTGGGGCTGAAGGAGAACGAGGCGATCGTTCATCCGTGGATCAACAAGGCGCTGGAAAAGGCGCAGCAGAAGGTCGAAGCGCGCAACTTCGACATCCGCAAGAATTTGCTCAAGTACGACGACGTGATGAACGATCAGCGCAAGGTGATTTTCGAGCAGCGGCTCGATCTCATGCGCGACGATCACACCGAAGACACCGTCGCCGACATGCGCCACACCGTGATCGACGATCTGGTCGCCAAGCACATTCCGGAGAATGCCTATCCCGAGCAGTGGGACGTCGACGGCCTGCATCAGGCGGTCGGCGAGGTCCTTACCCTCGATCTGCCGGTCCGGGACTGGGCCAAGGAAGAAGGCATCGCTGACGAAGAGGTGAAGGAGCGCATCAAGCGCGCCGCCGACGAGTTCATGGCGGCCAAGGTCGCCAAGTGGGGCCCCGACGTGATGCGTTACGTCGAGAAGTCGATCCTGCTGCAGTCGCTCGACCATCTCTGGCGCGAACACCTCGTCATGCTCGAGCACCTGCGTCAAGTGGTGGGCCTGCGCGGCTACGCGCAGCGCGACCCGCTCAACGAGTACAAAGCCGAGGCCTTCTCGCTGTTCGAGGCGATGGTGGCCAACCTGCGCGAGGCGGTGACGGCGCAACTGATGCGCGTCGAAGTCGTGGCGCCGCCGGCTGAGGAAGAGCAGCAGCTGCCCTATATGGAAGCGCATCACGTCGATGCGACGACCGGGACGGACGAATTCGGCGCACAGCCGATGACCGGCACGGCATCGCTCGCGATGGGCGACACGGCTGTTGTCGAGGCCGCCGCACGCGATCCGAAGAACCCGGCGACCTGGGGCAAGGTCGGCCGCAACGAGCCGTGCCCCTGCGGCTCCGGCAAGAAGTACAAGCACTGCCACGGCCAGTACGCGTAGTTGGCAGACGGCATCCTCACGAGGGACGTTGGCCTAGCTAACGGCACCGAACCCGTTTGCGCTTTTCAAAAGGCCGGTGTTAGCTAGTTCCCGGGCGACTGAATTTCGGCTGGGGGCTGCCATGGCTGTGGCGGATAATGCGATTGCGACCGCGCCGTCGTCGCCGGTGCATGGTGCGAGGCACCGTGGCTCTATCGATCCGGTGATCATGATGCTCGTCGCCATCCTGGCGGCGATGGTTCTGACCTGGACCGTTCCTTCCGGCGAGTTCATGCGCGAGGGTCACGGGCGAGTCGTGCCCGGCAGCTATCATCTCATCGCCAAGGATTTGACGGCGAAAAATTTCGCCATCCAGAAGAAGTCGACGCCGGCCTTGGCGGCGCCGGCGGCTGCGACCTCGGTGGTCACGTCGATTGTCGAGGGGATGAAGCACGCCTCCGGCCTCATCTTCATGATCATGTTTCTGGGCGGCATGTTCGGGATCTTGCGCGCGACAGGAGCTCTCGATCGCGCCATCGATTTGCTCGTGGCCCGCGCCGGCGGACGCGTTCACATTCTGGTGCCGATCATCATGCTGGCGCTTTCGGCCGGCAGCGCCTTTCTCGGCTTGATTTCCGAATATCTGCTCGTCATCCCGATCATGATTGCCCTGTCCAAACGGCTCGGTCTGTCGGCCTTGTTCGCGCTTGCCGTCGTCGCGGTCCCGGCCAAGATCGGCTACCTGACCTCGGTCGCCAATCCGGTGGCTTTGCTGGTGGCGCAGCCGCTGCTCGACCTGCCGGTGTTCAGCGGTCTCTGGTTGCGCTTTGCCATGTGGGTCGTCTTTCTGACGATCGGCATCGGTTATGTCTTGTGGATGGCGCGCACGCAGCAGGAAGGGGAATCGGCCCACCATGAAGCGCGGCCGCTGACCGGTCGCGAGACGGCGATCATGGTCGTCTTGGGTCTTGCGGTTTGCGCGATCGTATTCGGCTCGACCGAACTCGGCTGGAAGGCAACCGAAGTCTCCGCCTTCTATATCGCGCTCGGCGCCGTCATCGCCTTGCTGGCCGGCATGAAACCCGCGACCGCGGCACATGCGCTGGTCGATGGCATGAAGTCGATGGTGCTCGCGGCCCTGCTGGTCGGCATGGCGGCCGGCATCGACCATATCTTGCGGGACGGCAAGGTTCTCGACAGCATCATCAATGCCTTGTCGAGCCTCGTCAGCGGCCAGCCTCCGGTGATCGTCGCCGAAGCAATGGTCGGCATCGAGATGGTGATGACGGTGTTGATCCCGTCGACCTCGGCCAAAGCGGCGCTGTCGATGCCGATCCTGGGCCCGATCGCCGGCCTGTCGGGTGTGAGTGCCCAGACCACCGTGCTGGCATTTCTGTGCGGCAACGGTCTGATCAACATGATCTCGCCGACGTCCGGCATGTTGCTCGCCTATTGCGCCACGGCCGGTGTGCCGTTCACCAAGTGGTTCCGTTTTGCCATCCCGTTGGCACTTGTTCTCGCGGTTCTGTGCCTGATCTCGGTCGCGATCGCCGTCGCGGTAGGTTACACGTGACCGCAGCGCCGCCCTTCACGGAGCGTCCGCCGCGCGCGGAAGCCGTCCCTGTCGTCTATGACACCCCGCACAGCGGGCGCTTCTATCCGCCCGACTTTGCCTCCGGGCAGGCTCAAACCATCCTGCGCCGTGCCGAAGATGCCTATGTCGACGAGTTGATCGGCGCCGCACCCGATGCCGGCATTGCCATGATCGAAGCGAATTATCCGCGGGCCTATATCGATCTCAACCGAGACGCGGAGGACATCGACCCCGATATGCTGGACGCGCCGTGGCCCGGCGATATCAAGCCGTCGAAAAAGAGCGAAATGGGGCTCGGCCTCATCCGCCGTTTCGTCACGCCCGGCGTGGCGATCTACGACCGCAAGCTTTCGGTTGACGAGGTCCGTCGTCGTCTCGATGCGATCTACAGGCCATATCATCGCGTGCTTGCAGAGATGCTCGCCCGAACGAAGTCGGCTTTCGGTTTCGTCTGGCACGTCGATTGGCATTCGATGAAATCCGTCGGCAATGCGATGACGCCGGATGGGGCCGGGGCGCAGCGCCCGGACTTTGTTGTCGGCGACCTGGACGGCGGCAGCGCGGCACGGACATTCACCGAGGCTGCCATCGAACTGCTGCGACGACGCAACTACAAGGTCACGCTAAACGATCCATACAAGGGGGCTTCAATCGTCAGGCGATACGGTCGCCCGGCCGAGGGTGTTCATACCATTCAGATCGAGATCAACCGGCGCCTCTATCTGAACGAGGCC
>JAFECJ010000055.1 GCA_018242205.1 Pseudomonadota bacterium | reverse complement strand
GCAACGGCATCTCCAGCGAGTATCACGTGATGCGTCACGTCGCGAACCTGGAGACCGTGAACACCTACGAGGGCACGCACGATATCCACGCGCTGATCCTCGGCCGCGCGCAGACCGGCATCCAGGCGTTTTTCTGACCTGAAAGAAATAGTGGTGACGCGTCAGAAGGATCAAGACTTTGCCATCAGATTCGTCAACTGGGTGTGCGATGTAGGGTGGGGATGATTCTATAGCCGACTGAACGGCAGGCCGACACTCTTAGGGCCTTGAAGTCGATGTTAGCAGCCCCAATGTAATGCTGCGCCAACACAACAAGCCGGAGCACGCTGCGAACCGTTACGAGGCGGATGGTACGGCACAGCCGTCGAGTCCCCTTGTTCAGTACCAGTGATCTGGCTTTTCACTAAGATCATCTTGGGTATTGGCAATTGCATTACGAGGGCATGGCGCGGCAGGACATGGTTGTACTGACGGAGCCATTGATTGATGACGGTCTGGACCTGCCGGGTGGTTGCGAACCATTCGGCCTTCAGGGTCTCCCGGCGTACGGTGCCATTGAAGCTTTCGTTGTAGTCGTTCTCCCACGGCGAGTTTAGATATATCTGCATTGCCGCTATTCCGACGCGAAAAAAGCCAGTCCTCGAACGGAGCGGCGCTGAAAACGGGTCGTAGCACATTGGAAATACCGCTGACGGAGGCCCTGGCCGCTTGCGGCGCCTCGCTACAGGGGCAGGCAGTGAGGGCTGGGGCTCACATCTCTAAAGGTGAAGATATCGAATCTACACTTTGGAGAGCCCCGGCCAAGGCCTTGAGAGAACCTACGCCCGCAGATCTCGTGTTGGTAGTCGTCGATGTCTCAAAGCAACGCAACGACGTTCTGATCGACTTTTGCGGTCAACTTCGGCTTCGACATTTTGTTGTCGTCAACACCTGAAACGGGCACGATGATCGACACAGGCGCGGCGGCGCGAGGGGCTTAGACGTTTCGCTTTGCAGCTTCCGTCAGGATCAGCTAGTCGAGCATCAAGTTGGACACTGCCCGGCGAAGGCATGCTTTTTCTGTCTCAAGCTCCTTGAGCCGCTTGACCTGGACGCATTCAAACCAGGCTATTCATTGCGCCAACGATAGTCGGCTATTTCCGTCACGCCTATCGTTCGCACGGCTTCGGCAGCGGCCTTGCCATGCACCATTAACACGTCCACTTGCCGCAGCTTCGCGACAATCTCTTAGATCGTATGTTACTTTCTCGCCATTGATGATGTCTTCCCTGTCGAAAATATACTTCAACGAGAACCGCTTCAAAGGGAGCAGATAGCGAGGCCAGCGCACATTTGTGAACGCGTCGAACGTCGGCCCGCGCGACGCGAGGGCGAGTGGTGCTGGCGACCTATAGCCGACGCGGAGTGCTGCCGCCGAGTGCTACTGTGGCGCCGCAAGCTCTCGATGACAATTTGGGGCCCGTCGGACTGCATAGGATCTCGCCATCAGACGTTCATCCAAGAGCTTTACATCGACGGACACTCGTCGGGCGCCTTCCATTCCGTTTGGATTTTTTTTGTTTATACCACAGCTCGCTATCCGTTCGTAATAGCATTGAGACGATTTCGACGGGACGGGATCCCACGGTTGGCGGTTCACCGTCCGGCGCGGATGGCCTGTCAGTCGGAGTCAGAGACGGACCTTAACGCGGCATCATCTAGAGTTCGTCTACGGACCAACGCAGAAAAGCAAAGCTTACGACGGCATGTGCGGAGCGAGATGATCAGCCCCTGATAATTTCTTTCCAATAGGACGACTTTGGATGACACTCGGTGGGTATAGGAAATCCCAAGACATGCTCCGCCGCATAGATCGCAAGCTCCTCGATATCCTTCAACACAACGCCGACGTGCCTGTAGGCGAAATTGCCGATAAAGTCGGCCTTTCGTAGGCGCCATGCTGGCGGCGCATCAGGCGCATCAGGCGCATGGAGGAGGAAGGCATTATCCGCCGGCGCGTCGCGCTGATCGACCGTAAGAAGGCCAACATAGCGATCACAGTCTTTATGGCGGTGAAAGCGCCCCGCCATCAAGTTGAATGGCTCGACGCTTTCAAACGCATCATCAGCAAGTTCCCCGAGATTACTGAAGCCTACCGTCTCACCGGCGATGCCGACTATCTGCCGCGAATTGTCGTACCGAACATCGACGCCTATGACGATGTCTATAAACGGCTTATCACACAACTCGATTTTTCGGACATCTCGTCTTCTATCGCCATGGAGGAAATGAAGTTCACCACGGCGGTTCCGACTGATTATATCTGATCGCGGTAGGCGACGGCCTGCGGAAGCGGCCGTAACGTGGGCTCAGCCAGCGAATATTCGATTGCCGCATGGGCGTGCAGGAGCGTCGAGTCGAACACGGGTAAATCGACATCCGCCTGGCTAATGAGCATGCCGATCTCCGTGCAGCCAAGGATGACGGAGTCCGCCCCCTCGGCTCGCCCTCGCTCGATGATCTCAAGATAGCGATGTCGCGACGGTTCTCGAACAACGCCCTTACACAACTCATCAAAAATTATCGAATGAACAGCTCCGCGATCGATTTCACGCGGCACCAACGGCGCAAGACCGTTCTTCTGCCGCAAACGCTCGAGATAGAACGGCTGCTCCATGGTATAGCGCGTGGCCAGCAAGAGCGGACGCTTTGCTCCGCCGGCTCGCGCCGCCGCCCCCGTAACGTCGGCTATGTGTAACAGTGGGATTTTGACGGCCGCCTGCACGGCGTCCGCCATGATGTGCATGGTGTTGGTGCAGATCAGCAAAATCTCCGCTCCAGCCCCTTCCAGCTCGATCGCCAACTGGACAAGCAGCTCGGTGGCGCGCCCCCAGTTACCGGAGGTCTGCAACTCGACGATCCGAGCGAAGTCGACGGAGTGCAAGATGATATCGGCGGAATGGAGCCCGCCGAGCGTGTCGCGCACTTTTTCGTTAAGGCATTTGTAGTAGGTCGCGGTGCTTTCCCAGCTCATCCCGCCAATAAGACCGATGCGGCGCATAATCTATCATCTCCTTCAAATTCGACCGCCGCCAATATCGCGCAGCGGAGACGGGATTTTTCCAATTTTTCGCGCCCGACACCGCCGGGCGCGCATAATTCTTTTAATAACGGAATTCGCTATATTGCGGCGCCTTATCGCAACCGGTCACATCTGCGAAACGAATTTGGTCTGCAGGTAGGCCTCGATGCCCTCGCTGCCGCCTTCGGATCCCATGCCGGAGTCCTTGATGCCTCCAAACGGTGTTTCCGGGAGGCCGAGGCCCATGTGGTTGATGGTCACCATGCCACATTCGATATTGGCGCCAAGAGCTGCAGCCGTCCTAGTCGAGCTCGTATAAGCGTAAGCGGCTAGCCCATAAGGCAGCCGGTTGGCCTCCTCGATCGCATCGTCGAACGACTTGAAGGGCACCATAATGGCCAGTGGGCCGAATGGCTCCTCATTCATGACGCGCGACGACAGCGACGGATTGACAACGACCGTAGGCTCGAAGAAAAAGCCCTTGTTCCCGATACGTCGGCCACCGATGCGCACCTCGGCGCCGGACTGTACCGCGTCGGCGAGCAGTGCTTCCATAGCGTGAAGCCGGCGATCATTTGCCAGTGGCCCCATGCTAGCGCCCTCTTCGAGGCCATTGCCGACCTTGATTGCCTGCACTTTCTTCACAAATTTGTCGACGAAGGGCTCGAACACGTTCTCCTGAATGAGGAACCGCGTCGGCGCGACGCAAACTTGTCCGGCATTGCGGAATTTGGCGGCCGATAGGATGTTAACCGCCGCGTCGATATCCGAGTCGGCGAATACGATCGCCGGCGCGTGACCGCCCAATTCCATCGTCGCCCGCTTCATGTGCAGACCGGCGAGTGCGGCGAGTTGTTTGCCAACTGGCGTCGACCCCGTAAACGAGATCTTCCGTATGGCCGGGTGCGCGATGAGATATTGCGAGATCTCCGCCGGCGTGCCGAACACCAGATTGACCGTACCGGCAGGTGCGCCGGCATCGACAAACGACCGGATCAACTCGGACGCGGACGCCGGGGCTTCCTCTGGCGCTTTGACGATGATGGAGCAGCCTGCAGCCAGCGCGGCCGATAGCTTGCGCACGATCTGATTGATTGGGAAATTCCAAGGCGTGAAGGCCGCTACCGGACCGACCGGCTCGCGTAAAGACAGCTGATAGATGCCCTCACCACGCGCCGGGATCACGCGCCCGTAAGTTCGACGTCCTTCTTCGGCGAACCACTCGATCACATCGGCCGCGCTGCGGACTTCGATAAGCGCTTCGTTGAGAGGCTTACCCTGCTCAATAGTCATCAGCCGCGCGATAGTACTTTCTCGCTCGCGCATCAGGACTGCCGCCCGACGCATCACTTTTGAGCGGTCATAGGGCGATATCTTCCGCCACTCGGCGAAACCGCCTTTGGCAGCCGCCGCAGCTTCGGCCAGGTCCTCGGTTGTCGCATGCGCAACAGTACCGACTACCTCTTCGGTTGCAGGGTTGACGACGGGAATCGTGTCACCCCCAGCCGCCAGCCGCCAATGGCCACCAATGTGAAGGAGCGTGTTCTGATACATGGGCCGCCCCTTACGCCGAATAGACCTGTTCGCCGCCGATATAGGTCGACGTAACCTTCAACGCTTCCAACTCGCTGACCGGACTCTCATAGGGATTGCGGTCGAGCATGATAAAGTCGGCCACCTTGCCCGCCTCTATCGAACCCATCTCGTCTTCCCAGCCGAGCGAAATCGCGGCCCAATTAGTGTACATCTTGAAGGCTTCGTGAACGGTAACCGCTTGGTCTTCCTCGACGATTTCGCCCGCTTTCGTGCGGCGCGCGACCGTGGCCTGGATAGCCGGGAACGGATCGTGCTGGTCCTTGGTGATGCCAATGGCGTCGGAATTGCCGGGAATGATGAGGCCGGCATCGATCAGATCGCGGAACGGCATTAGCTTGCCAATACGGTCGGTACCCAGGCTCGTCCGGTATCCGACCGCCGTGGTCAAGATGAAAGCCGGCTGAGGCACCGGAACGATGTGCAGATCGGCCATCTGCTTGATGCGCTCCGGCGTCATAAACATGTTGCCGGCGTGTTCGATGCGGTGGCGCTTGTCTTCCCGGCTCTTGGGCGGCAGCGTGGCGATCGCGTTAAGCGCCTGGTCGAGCGCGCGATCGCCAATGGCGTGAATCGCGATCTGGAATCCGGCGCCGTCGATTGCCTTGCACAGCCGGATCATCTCGTCGTCGCTGTAAGTCAGTTCACCGCGATAGCCCTGCTTGCCCGGATAGTCTTCGTTCAGGGCAGCGGCGCCCGAGGTGAGGCCGCCATCGGCGAACAATTTGATGCCGCACAGCTTCATCTTTTCGCCGTTGATATTCTTGAACCGAGTCTGCAGCATCCTTGTCGTAAAGTCCGTCTCCTTCACGACCGTCGGATATTTCGGGTAGATGCCGGCGCGCAACGTACCCCAACCCTGCGCCCCCATAAGCAGCAAGCCGTCGAGGCCGTGGGAATGCAACGGGATCTCACCGATGCAGGTCACGCCGACGCTGAGATACTTCTCCTGCACCTGCACCATCGCATCGACCAGCGACGGCACCGTCGACTGAGGCCCCTGAAGCGGCGCGTACATGTCGAAGGTGCGCCCGGTCAGCTCACCGGTCTCCTCGTCATGCTCGATGCGGCCACCCGGCGCGTCCGGCGTCCACTTGTCGACGCGCAGGACCTTCAACGCTACCGAATTGAAGACGTTGAGATGGTAGCTCGACCGGTACACCACCGGGTGCTTTTTGCTCACCTTGTCGAGGTCGTGGACATCGGGGAAGCGACCTTCCTTGAACTTCAGATTCTGGAAGTGCTGGCCGTGCCCGAGAATCCACTCGCCGGGTGGCGTCTTCTCGGCATGCGCGCGCATGCGCTCGACCATCTCGGCGATCGAGGAAACCGTCGAGGATCGCACGTCAACCGCGAGGCCCCAGGCGTAGGCCAGCATTTCGAGATGCGCATGACAGTCGATGAGCCCGGGAAAGACCGACGCGCCTTTGGCGTCGATAACCTTCGCTCCCGGCGACCCGGCAAGCACGGCCTCGCGCGTTCCGACATTCAGGATACGCCCGTCACGGAAGCTGAACGCCTCCTGAACGCTGCCCTGCGCGTCCATCGTGTTAACCCGCGCATTGACGACGCAAGTGTCATGGTTGCTCTTCACTCTACATCTCCTTCCGCCAGACGGCGTCTGCACTCCAGATTAAATTCAATCCCCGCGACAGTGCGCGTCCCGGTTCACCCCTTGCCGAGCACGGTCCGCAGCCCGATAAAGCGCTCGACCACAAGAACCAGCGTCAGCGCCACGAGGGCACCGAGGCTCGCACTGGCGTAGAGGCCGGGCGTGTTCGACACCTCGGCGCTACCCAGCAGGTAGACCGGGAATGTCGTCATGTTCGATCCGACAAGGAACAGGGTGACGGCGACGTCCTCGAAGGACATGACGAAACCGGTAAACATGCCAGCCACGATGCCGGGCCGCAGCAACGGAATGACGATGCGGAACGCCGTAGTCAGCGTGCTGGCGCCGAGGCCGGCCGCGGCTTCCTCGAGCCTGGCGCCAGGCGCCGACAGCCGAGCGATGATCGGCACGAGGACGAACGGGAAGATGTAGACCGTATGTGCGATCAAAAGGCCCCAGAAGGTGCCAACAAGTGGCAGCGACAGCTTGTTCTGCCAAAAGAAATAGTACTGGAGAAACGCCACACCGAGAATGATAGCGGGGAACTGGAGCGGGCTGCGCAGCACCAGCTCGATGAAGGTACGGCCCGGCAACCTCGCCTTGACCAGCGCGATCGCCGCCGGCACGCACAGCAGGACGGCGAGCGCCGCGCTGCAAACGCCGAGGATGAGGCTGCGCACGAAGGCATCGATCGCAACGCCGGGGATCGACGTATACGAATGCAGCGACCAGGCGCGCGGCGGGAACGTGACGGTCGTCGGATTGAACGAAGTGATGACCACGACGATCAGTGGCAATACCAGGAACAACCCCGTCACGACGGTCAGCACTGCCATCAGGCCGCAGACAAAGCTGTCGAATACGCGCGATATCAATTTCACGGCGCGCCTCGCGTTCCGGCGGGACGCCGCCAGTTGGTGGTCAGAAACACAAGGAAAGCGATGACGCCGATCACCGCGACCAACACGACGGACAACGCCGCGGCATAGCCGAAATCAAACAGGACTTGCGAGGCCTGCTGGATCTGGATCGCCATGACCTCGACGCGCCCGCCACCCAGCAGCACCGGGGTAGTGAAGTAAGACGCCGTTGCCATCACGGTGAGCAGGCCGATCGGGAGCGCGTTACGCCAGGTGATCGGCAGATGGATGCTGACAAAAGCACGCCAGCGCGACGAACCGAGGCCGATGGCGGCACGCTCCAGATCCTTCGGCAGCGCCTCGATCACTGGGATCAGCGCCAGCATCACGACCGGCGTCTGGATATGGATCATGCCGACCGCGACGGCGGTGAAGTTATTGATCAGTTGCACCGGCTCCGACACGATGCTGAGCCCGACGAGCAGATTGTTGATCGGTCCCTGATTGGCGAGCAACACGCGCCAGCCGAGGGCGCGGGCGATCGTGCTGGTGAAAAGCGAGGCGATCGCCGCCATGAAGATGAGCTTGGACACCAGCGGGCTGCGGCGAGCGACCTGATAAGCGAGGAGATAGCCGAGCACGAGTGACACGGCACCGGTTACAATGCTGAGCATCAAGGTCGTTCGCAGGGCGGAGCGAGCGCTATCCGCCGATAGTACGTCGGCATAGTGGCTCAGCGTCAGGGTAGTCCCTGCGTCTGTCATAACGGTGACACTGGTCCACAGGAACTTGGCGAGCGGAAACACGAACAGCAGGCAGAAGAAGAATGCCAGCGGGACGATGCCGATCCGCAGTACTCTGGCGTCCTGCCCGATCATGAGGCGTCCCGCGGCAGAACGCGCGCGTCCTCGGGGCGCCACGAAACGTAGACGCCGGCGCCTTCGTCCATCGCGGTGCCGGGCGCTTCGAGGGCCAGCAACGAGCCGGCCTCGGTGGTGTCGACACGAAGGAAAGTGTTGACGCCATAGAACATGCGTTGGACGACCCGCCCGGCAATCGAACCAGCGCTGGGCTGTGGACTTACGGCAACGTGTTCGGGCCGCAACGACACATTGGCGGCCTGCCCTGCCACGATGGCGCCCGCGGCGAGAAATTCATGTCCGGAAGGCGCGTGCCGCACGCGGCAGCGCCCGCCTTCGCTTTCCAGGACGTCCACCGGCAGGAGTGTCGTGGTGCCGAGGAATTCGGCGGTGAAGGCAGTGCGCGGTTCGCGATAAAGCTGGTGCGGCTCGCCCTCTTCCAGGATCGCGCCCTCGCGCATCACGACGATACGGTCGGACATCGCCATCGCTTCCTGCTGGTCGTGGGTGACCAGGATCGTGGTGACGCCGACCTCTCTCTGAACAGTGCGGATTTCCTCCTGCGCTTCGGCTCGGAGCTTGGCGTCGAGTGCGCCCATCGGCTCATCCATCAGCAGGATCGTTGGGCGGATCACCAGCGCCCGCGCCAGCGCGACGCGCTGCTGCTGGCCGCCGCTGAGCTGGTAAGGCAGTCGTGCTGCGTAGGGCGCCATCTGCACCATGTCGAGAGCATTCATCGCGCGCTGGCGGCGCTCCGTCTTCGGCACCTGGCGCATGCGCAAGCCGAACTCGACATTGTCCTGCACGCTCATGTGCGGAAACAACAGGAAGTTCTGGAACACCATGCCCATGTCACGCACCTGCGGCGGGTCACGCGTTATGTCGCGGCCATCGACCTTGATGGCGCCGCTACTCGGTGTCAGGTAGCCGCCGACGGCACGCAGCACCGACGTCTTGCCGGATCCCGAGGGGCCGAGCAGCGAGACGAGCTCGCCGTGCTTGATCGTCAGATCGATGCCGTTCACGGCGACATAGTTGCCGTACGCGATGCGTAGGTTCTCGATCTCGAGCGTGCTCATTGATGGGGTCCTCAAGCGCGCGCTCTCGGCATGCGCGCGTCATCTTTCCGGCCGTGCGGTGCAATGGATGGAACGGCGATGGACGGCCGGCGAGCCTTGCCCGCCGGCCGTCCGGCGTTATCGGGCGATCTTGCTCCAGTTCGTCGTCCAGTCCCGAAGGTGAACGAGGAAATCGGCGTATTTCGGCAGGAAGAGCTGGTCCGGATCCTCGATGATCCAGGCCTTCACGGTCGGATCGGCCTCGATCACCTTCTGCACGCCGGCCTTGGTCGGCGGCGTGCCGGCAATGAAACGATAGAGCGGAACAGTGGCGGCCGCGGCTTCGTCGGACAGGTACTCATTCATGAACAGCTCGACGAGTTCCTTGTTCGGCGACCCCTTGACGAGAACCAGATTATCCGGATTGATGAGGTCGTTGTACTTCTTGCCGTCCGACTCAATTGCCCAGTGCGCGTATTCGACAGGCACCTTCTGCCGCTTCAGCGCGAGGCAGCGTCCCTGGTTGTTACCGACCGTCAGCCACACGTCGCCGGACGTCATCGCCGCATCGACGTCGCCCGAGGAGTTGAACAGGCCATAAGCCTTGACCTTCGAGGCCAACACCTCGAGCGTCTTCGACGCATTGGCGTAGTCGCCGCCGGCCGACTTGGCGATCGCCGGCGCGCTGATCAACCACTGCGCCGCCGCGGTGTTCGGGAACATCACACGGCCGGCGAGTGACTTCGCGGACCAGCCCCCGATCGAATTCGGCGTACCGAGCTTGTGCTCCTCGAACTTGTCGGCGCGGTAGCAGACGCCGTAGCGGTACATCATGCTCGGTATGCCGGCCTGGATGCGAAGGCTCGCCGGCACTTTCGACATGTTCGGAATGTTGGCCGGATCGACGGTGCCGACGACGCCTTCCTGCGCACCGCGCGCCAGGTTGGCCGAGTCCATCAGCATCACGTCGATGTCCGGACTACCTCCCGCGGCCCGAATGCGCGTGATGTTGGTCGACGGGCTCGAGGGCAGCCAGTTGATCTTGATGCCTGTGCGCTTCTCGAAATACTGGCCGAAGCTCTTTGCCCACTCTTCGTTGAACGTGCTCGAATAGCCGGCGAAAGTGAGGGTTTTCCCCGCAAAGCGCTTGATATTCTTTTCCTGCGCGTTGGCAGTCGAGATCAGCGCACTCGCCGCGACAGCGAATACGCAACTCATCAGCACCACCCTGCTGGTCAAGCTCGATGCGAACTTCATGGTCGCCATTGTTCTTCCCCAAGGTATGAGTAAATCCGACACTTTTAGATTCCGTATTCCGAGTCAGTCACTTCCTTCAGCCACTTCACGTCGCCAAAATGCAGCGCGATCTGCGTGACGAGGCCGTGAGCAGAGGCGCCATGCCAGTGCTCGACATTAGCTTCGGTCCAGACCACGTCGCCCGGATTGAGCGTCACACGCTCGCCGCCGCGTTCCTGAATCCACCCCTGCCCCGCAATGGTGTAGATGAACTGCCCGCCGTCGTGGGTGTGCCATCGCGTGCGGGCGCCGGGCGCGAACATGATACTGATGCAACGCGCATCGCCATGATTGAGAAGGATGTCCGACCACACATCGCCGCCAGAGTTGTTGGCCGAGCGAAGTCCGGACTTCTCGGCGCCGCGAATGCCTCTGCCCACAAACATCGAATTTGCTCCTTGAATTGCGTTCAAGCCGGGCTCAGGCGGTGGCTGATCGGATGAGGCTGTCGGCGTGCGCGTCGGCCAGCATTCGGTGGCTCGCGTTGTACCCGGTTAGTCCGCTCATGTAGTTCGCAGGCCACATGCCGGTACCGCACATATAGAGCCCCTCGATCGGTGTCGCGTAATGCGAACACTCTGGCAGCGGCCTTGCGTCGAAA
Organism: Pseudomonadota bacterium; assembly: GCA_018242205.1. GTDB lineage: Bacteria > Pseudomonadota > Alphaproteobacteria > Rhizobiales > Xanthobacteraceae > Pseudolabrys. The sequence continues at coordinate 12,712 of JAFECJ010000055.1, read as the reverse complement.
ATCTTGCCGGGGATGATATCGCCATGGGCACCATTGCCCTCGACCATGCCGAACCTCTTCTCGAGATCCACCGGCGTATAGACGTGGACGCCAGCGAGAATGCTGTCGAGGTTGGTAATGTTGTTCGCGAGCGTGGCGACGACCGCTTTGCCCAATGCGTCGCGCTCGGTCTCCCAGTCGCGGCCGTTCGCGAGATGATACGGCGTGCCGCGAACGCTGAGGCTCATGAAGTGGCAACCCGGCGGAGTCATCGACGGATCGACGGCGGATGATACGACGCCCGAGACGGTCACTTTCGGCGACCAGCTACCCATAATGGCTTCGTTGTAGCTCTCTTGGAGCACATCGACGCTAGGAACGACGCGAAAGTTCGTCTTCAAGAAGGCCTCATTCTCCGCATCGTTGCGCGCCCGGCGAAAGCGCGGCGTGCCTTCGAGCGCGAGATGCACCTTGGACGACGAACCGCTCATCTTCATGCGCCGCGCGCGATCTTCGACGTCCTTCGGCAGCTGGTTGGACGTGACCATTCGCGTCAGAACAGTCTTGGGGTTGACGTTGGCGAGGACCCGCCGCGCTTCGAATTCCCGGCCACCCGACAACAGCACGCCGAGGGCGCGGCCCTTATCGCAGAGTATTTCCGCAACCTCCGCCTCGAGCATGATCTCGACGCCCATCGCCTGCGCCGAGCGCGCCATCGCCTTGGTCACCGCCCCGACACCGCCGATCGGCGACGCGTTCTTCATCATCAATTCGTTATTGTCCTCAATGCCGCGACGGCGCATCGATTCTTCGTAAAGTGGCCGTTGTAGCAGCAAATAAGCACTACCCGGCGTGCGCGGTCCAATGAGGTTCGTCGCCATCGCGGTGCCGGCCATGAAGGCCTGCAGCCACGGCGATTTTAGGTGACGATCGAGAACGTCGGCGACGCTGCCAAACATCACTAGGTTGAACGCTTCCTTGTCCTCCGGTTCCGAGAAGCGGGCGGCGACGTCCTCGAATGCCGGCGGCGGCTCGTAGAACGAGACGCCCATCTTCTTGGCGATCCGCTCGTAGAACCTAAGGACGCCCGAGAAGCCCTGGAGGTCGTCCTCATCGGCGAAACGCAGCATCTCGCGGCGCCGCTGCTCGCGATCCGGCCACATCACGAGGGCGTCGCCGTTCGAGAAGAACGTGATCGAGCTAAGGCTCGGATGAGTGAGCTGCAGGCCGAATTTGTGCAACTCCATGTCCGCCGAAATCTGCGGGTCTAGGCTGTGGCTCGAGTTTGCCACGCTGCTGCCGTGATAGCCGGGGAATATCTCCTCGGTGACGCAAGTGCCGCCGACTTGATCGCCGCGCTCGAGAATGAGCACCTTCCATCCGGCACGGGCCAGGTAGAACGACGCAACCAGTCCGCTGTGTCCGGCTCCAACAATAACGACGTCGTATTTCGCCATATCACGCTCTTCGTTAGAAAGTCTGAAAGACGTTTTGCTTTTGGTTCCGCAATTTCCGCTCGGCCGATCTAGGCCCGTCAGCCGAGACCACGGATATCGCGAGAGGCGATGCGCCAGCCCTGCTCCGTCTTGCAAAGGACATCGCTGTACTCGGCTGCCAGGAGCGATTTGTCTTGACGGATGGACAGCGCCTTGTTGAGGGCGCGGACCGTGCCATCACCATCTACGGTCAAAATGGTATTCGTGATAAAATGACAAATGGCTGGGCTGGTGAAACCTTTGAACGCGGTGATGACGTTGGCGAGGCCCTCAGCCCTCAGACGACCTGGGTTCTCGAAACGCATATCCGCAGCGAAGACCTCGCCAAGACGATCATAGGCGCGCGCGTCAATTATGAACGCGACGGCGTTTATCACGTCCAGGATTTCGATCCGGTCGCGTTCCGCGAGTTGGTTCTGGCCTACCATTTTTACTCTTCCGCTCCACTTGAACTTTATTTGAGAACCGGCTCGCGACATCCTTTGTCGCCTTAATCACACGCACGAGAACCGCCTCGCTGAATCGCGTCAGGGGAATGACCGCCGACAAAACTCCGACCGGCTTGCCATCGAGATAGACAGGAGCCGCCACTGCCCAGGACTCCATCGTCGATTCCTGACGGCTAAACGCGTAGCCCTGCTTGCGAATCTGCTCGCATTCCTTCTTGAGCTCGGCGACCGTGCGAACGCTTTCGGTCGCCAATTCGAAGCGATCGTCAGCACCGAAAAGGCTAGGCCACGGGTTCCTATCATCGCCGAATGCCAGCAGCGCCTTTCCGGCTGCGCCGCGGATGATCGTCTTGCGCTCACCAGGCTGGCAGATACGGCGCACGACCTGCGCTGACTCGGCCGACTCAATGCACAACCGATCGCTCTCAGTGCGCACGAAAAACGCAACAGTCTCGTCGAGCTCCGTTCTCAACGCCTCGGTCGCGGCGCGCGCGACTTTGCGCAGCGGAGCCCACTGGTCAGTGCTGTAAAGCAACGAGGTAAGCGCGATGCCGGGCACGTATTTATTCTCGTCGGTGTTGGCGACAAACCCTTTCGCCTGAAGCGTGTTGAGCAGGCGCGACGCGGTGCTCGGGCTGATGCCGACGGCCCGGGACAATTCGGTGAGCGAGCGTCCTTCCTTGCCGAGTGCCGCGAGCAAACCGAGCGCGCGCGTGACCGAACGCACGCTGTCACCGTTTTCCGCTACGTGGAAACCTGTTTTCATAGTCCGAAATGTAGGCAAAGGTGGCGCGACTTGTCAAATGTTCCGCCACAGGCGTGATTTGCACACCGTGGAAAAACAAGTGTTGTCAGCGACCTTCTCGCTGCTCCGGGAGCGGCGGAACGCGTCAATTCATCGAGGCGTTCTGCACAATGAGGTCGCCAAGATCCATTATTTGCTCGTGTAACGCTGCGAAGCGGAGGTCGTGGAAACCCGCCAATGGCGCTCGAATGATGAAGAGCGACATACGCGCAGCAGAACGATGACAGTTTGCAGATGTCGATCATTCCGAGCTCGTCGGAGCGGGTACGCCAAGAACAACATCGCGGGCCACGAGACGACGGCAGTCACCGCGCTGAAGTTGGCGGGCTAACGCGCAACGTCGAGATGATCGTTAAGTCATCGAAAAGATGGCGCATCCGAAATGATCCGAACTCGGCCTCTCAGATTTGTAATCTCTTAGAACGAATTATCGCTCAGAATCATTATATTCATGTCTCAGCTTCGACCGCTTCTGCGAAGAGTTAGGACTTCCAGACTGCCTTTCGGCGGATCGCAGTCGATTTCGCGTTTGGTTGTTGGACGAAAGCCGCTGGAGCCCCTGCAAATAGGGTCTGGGCGATGCAGGACCATCCGGGGTTCAAGCCGTGTATTCCCAAATCGGACAGCGGCTCAGACTAGGCCCACTGAGGTTCGCTATGGCTCTGGTCGCGCCATGAGGGCGGCATCCTCGGATATCCGAGTTGGGTCAAATCCAACCCAAATAGGCGCGTCTCCGCTAAGGCTGCTTAGCGCCCACAAGCAGACGCATCTTCGGTCTGACCGGCACTTCGCAAACGGGCCAAAAGCGGAATTAGGATGCCGCCACTTTGGCGCCCAACGCCGGACTCAGAGTCACCTCCAGACATTACGCCGGCCCATTCGGACGTCCAGAATTCATTCGAAACATGCTATTCCCTAATCATCCATTCTCGAAACGAAACCTAGATTAGGCTCTTTCGGGCGCCCTCAGTCTTGTATTGATCTAGATCGCGGGTTTAAACACAAGTCAGATTTATTCATTTGAAACAATGGAGAAATCCGTAAATTCGTCGATAGCCAAGAAAGACTTCGGTCGCAGCTACCCACTAATGCTTCGAGGCGCACTTCTTAACACGGCAAGCGCGGCGCATCGTTCTCAGAGAACAGCCTCTATCAGGAACGGCCCGTTATGGCGCAGGCCGTCGGCCAAAGCGCGGGCGAACTCCTCGCAAGTCTCCGCCCGGATCGCTTCGACGCCCATGCCCTTGGCCAGCGCGCACCAATCAAGCGCCGGATCGTCGATGTCGAGCATGCGTTGCGCATTGCGGCCGAAATCGTTGACGCCGACATTGCGCATCTCGCCCTTGAGGATCGAATAGCCGCGGTTCGAGGCAACGATCGTCAGGACGTTGGCGCGCTCGCGCGCCTGGGTCCACAGCCCCTGCACCGTGTACATACCGCTGCCGTCGGCCTGCAGCGATACGACCTTGCGGTCGGGACAGGCGATCGCGGCGCCGGCGGCGAGCGGAATGCCGATGCCGATCGAGCCGCCGGTCAGCGGCAGATGATCGTGCGGCGCCATGGTCGGCGCCAGCGAGGCCAGACGGCCGGCCGAGGTGAGAATTTCCTCGCACATGATCGCGCCTTCCGGCAGCGCCCGCGCCACCATCACCGACATGGCGTCGGGCGTCAGTGTGCCGGTCGGCAGGCCGAGGTCGCGCGCCGTGAAGCCATGAATGCCGGCGGGTTTCGTCGTCACCGCGCCGATTTCGCTCGCGAGCGCATCGAGCACCGCGAAGAGATCGTGCTCGACGCCGGCGAGGTCGATCACGTCGCAGCCTTCCGGCAGCAGGTCGCCCGGCTTACCCGGGTAAGCGAAGAAACCGACCGGCGCGATGCCGCCGATCAGAATGACGGTCGAGAACGGTTTGAAGGCGGCAACGGCCAGGTCGATCGGATACGGCACCGCCTGCGGCGCGACGCGGCCGGCGCCGCGCTCCCAGCGCGCGGCGCGTTGCGTGAACAAGGCCGCGCCGGTCGCGGCGCCGATGCGGCCGGCGATATCGAGCGCATCGGCACGCATGGCGCGACCGCCGAGGATGAGCGCGGTTTGGCCGCCGCTCTTGAGCGCGCGCGCCGCGGCCTTAAGCGCGTCAGGTGAAAACTCGGGCCACGGCGGCAACGTCACCGGCGTCGGCGTTTGCGCGCTGGCCTCGCTCCACGCGGCGTCGGCATGAAGAATGAGCGTGGCGACGCCGGGCTCGCGCATCGCCGCGACATAGGCGGCTTCCGCCTTGCCGCGCACGTCATCGGCCGAGGTCGCGCGGCCGAGCCATTGCGACATCGGCCGCGCCAGGCTGTCGATGTCAGAGGTCAGCGGCGCGTCGTATTTCAAATGATAAGTGGCGTGATCGCCGACGACATTGATCATCGGCGTGCGAGCGCGACGGGCGTTGTGCAAGTTAGCGAGGCCGTTGGCGAGCCCGGGGCCAAGATGCAACAAGGTCGCCGCCGGCCGGTCGGCCATGCGCGCATAGCCGTCGGCCGCGGCGGTGACGACGCCCTCGAACAGGCCGAGGACGCAGCGCATTCGCGGCTTGCGGTCGAGCGCGGCGACGAAATGCATCTCCGACGTGCCGGGATTGGCGAAACAGACGTCGACGCCGTTAGCCAAAAGGACATCGCAGAGCAGATCGGCGCCGTTCATTTCGGACTCGTCGCGGTTGCTACCGTCCGCCCACCCTGCCGCAGTCTCACGACTGCGACAAGGCGGCTTCGATCGCCGCTTCAAGGATGTCGAGCGCCTCGGTGAGCGTGTCGTCGCCGATGGTCAAGGGCGGCAGCAGTCGCACGACATTGGCGCGCGTGCCGCAGGGCAGCACGATGAGGCCGCGCTTCTCCGCCTCGGCGACGATGGCATTGGCCAGCTGCGGCGCCGCCTTCTTGCTGGCGCGGTCCTCGACCAGTTCGAAAGCCACCATGGCGCCGAGACCGCGCACGTCGCCGACGCGCTCATTGCCCTGACGCGCCGCCAACGTGCGCAGCCGCGCGACGATGCGGTCGCCGATCACGGTGGCGCGGGCGCAGAGCTGCTCTTCCTCCATGACGTCGAGCACGGCATTGGCAGCGGCCACCGCCAGCGGATTGCCGGCGAAGGTGCCGCCGAGGCCGCCGCTGTGTACGGTATCGACTACGTCGGCGCGGCCGGTGACCGCCGACAGCGGGAAGCCGCCAGCCAGGCCCTTGGCCATGGTGACGAGGTCGGGCTTAACGCCGGAATGCTCGATCGCCAGCATGCGCCCGGTGCGCGCCATACCGGTCTGGATTTCATCGACGATCAGCAGGATGCCGTGACGGTCGGCGATCTCGCGCAGCTTCACGAGGAAGTCACGCGAGGCGACATTGAAGCCGCCCTCGCCCTGCACCGGCTCGATCAGGAAGGCGGCGACGCGCTCGGGGTCGATGTCGGAGGTGAACAGCCGCTCCAGGCTGGCGATCGCTTCATCGACGCTCGGCCCGGTATAGGCGTTCGGAAAAGCCGCGTGATAGATGTCGGACGGGAACGGGCCGAAGCTCTTCTTGTAGGGCTGCACCTTTCCGGTCAGCGCCATACCGAGCATGGTGCGGCCATGAAAGGCGCCGGAGAAAGCGATGACGCCCGGCCGTTTGGTCGCCGCGCGTGCGATCTTGACGGCGTTCTCGACCGCTTCGGCGCCGGTGGTCACCAGCATGGTGCGGTTCTCGACGCCGGTCGGCACCAGCGCGTTGAGCCGCTCGGCGAGCCGGATGTAATCTTCGAATGGCGCGACGTTGAAGCAGGTGTGGGTGAAGCGCTCGGTCTGCGCGATCACCGCCTGCATCACCTTCGGATGGCGATGCCCGGTATTGTTGACGGCAATGCCGGCGGCGAGATCGATGTAGCGCTTGCCATCGACATCCCAGAGTTCGGCGTTCTTCGCGGTTTGCGCGAAGATCGCCCGCGTCGCGATACCGCCCGCGACGGCCGTTTTCTGCCGCTGAAGGAGTTGTTCTGCCGCCGTCATGGGAGCCGCCTTTCCTTTTGGGGAGACGGTCTTTCCCATAGCACCGCTCAATATATTGAGCAACCACCGGACAGAATATTGACCGATTTTCCTATAGATAAGGTGGCGTGCAGGCGGAAATAACGACAGTGCGGCCGCCCGACACGTTGCGGAACCGGTGCGGAATCCGGCTGTCGAACAGATAGGCCTCGCCGGCTTTCAGAATTCGCACCTCGTCGCCGACCGTCACCTCCAGTTCGCCCTCGATGACATAGCCGCCTTCATTGGAGGCGTGCTGAAGGCGGGTTTCGCCGGTGTCGGCCTGGGGTTCGTAAACCTCGTGCAGGATCTGCAGGTTGACGGCACGGGCATCGCCGATCTGGCGGAAGGTCATGCGGCCGGAGCCGTCGCCGATGGCGCTCGCCGCCACTTTCGAAGTCAGGTCGACCAGCTCATCCGCCTTGAAAAACGGGCCCGACGGCAATTGCCGCTCCGGCTCGAAGAAGTCCGCCATGCTGACGCCGAGTCCGCCGAGGATCTTGCGCAAGGTGGCGACCGACGGACTGACCTTGTTGTTCTCGACGTTGGAGATTTGCGCGTGCGGCACGCCGGCCCGCTCCGCTAGTTGTCGCTGCGACAACGCCGAGGCCGATCGCATCGCCTTGAGCCGCGCGCCGATATCGAAGTCCGCTTCCACGTTGTCCTCGCCCGTTCAGGTGCCGCCCGGCGTCGCACATCGGGCGCCGCGGCCCTCCCTCCGGCAGCGCCGTCGGCCCTGTCAGTCATAGAGCACCAGCGTTTCGCCAGCACCATCAGCTACCTAGCCGAAACCGTCCAACTTGTAAAAAATTTTGAGCAGACCCTGTTGACTCAGATCAAGGTATCGCGAATGCTGTATCTCAAATGGATACGTTATATTCGAATAGAATACATGACGAAGGCGGTGTCCGGCCGCTCTCTACCGCGTTGAAGACCATCGCGGTCATGGAGATGCTGGCCAAAAGCCCGCGCGGTATGCGGCTGCAGGAAATCGCCACCTCCCTCGGCCTGTCGCGGCCGACCGCCTATCAGCGGCTGCTGACGCTCACCGAGGCCGGCCTGATCGAACAGGACGAGCAATCGCGCTACCGGCTGTCGATGCATCTGTGCCGCTTCGCCGCGGCGGCGCTAGAACAGGCCGATCTCGGCACCCGCGTGCTGCCGATCCTTCAGGACCTGGTGCACGAGGTGAAAGAAACCGCCTCGCTCGCCGTGCTCGACCGCGGCCTGCCCTGCATCGTGTCGCGCGTCGATTCCGACAGCGTGCTGCGCGCCGAGCAGAAGATCGGCACCACCATGTCGCTGGAAGGTTCGGCCTCGGGCCGCATCCTCACCGCTTTCGCCGACGAGGCGACCCTGCGCCGGCTCAGGGAAAGCGGCGAGGAACTTGCCGCCGCCGAGATCATCGCCGAAGCCCGCCTCAACGGCTACGCGCTGTCGAGCGGCTACACCCAGGTCGGTGTCCGCGCCATCGCCGCGCCAGTGTTCGACGTGCAAGGCCGCTGCGCCGCGACCATCTCGCTGGTCATGCCGGAAACGCGCTTCAGCCTCGAACCGTTCAAGGCGCCGCTGCTGCGCGCCGCCGAAGAAATTACCAAACTGCAACAGGGACTGCGTTGACACGATGGCGCCGCTGACCGAGTCATTTGCCTTGAGCGATGCGCCCCGCCCCCGCCCGGCGAGCGAATTGATGCGGCCGGAGCGGCTCGCCGCCATTCAGCCGAGCCGCATGAGCTTCACGCGCGCGCTGATGAACCGCATGCTCGCCGAGCGCTGGGACATCCGCGCCGAGCGTTTCGATGTCGACGCCGGCGGCAGCGGCACCGTGATCTACTCGATCAAGACGCCGCGCCAGGAATTCTCCTTCATCGGCTTTTCGTTCCCGCCGAGCCGCACCGCGCGCACCGGCCGCATCATCGGCCGCGCCTGGGACATGATGGGCACGCTCAACGAAGGACCGGCGAGCGAGGCCGATGTCGAACTGGCGCGGCGCGAACTGCCCAAGCTCTATCGCGGCCGCGCCACGCCGAAAGCTTTGGTCTGGGCCCGCGCCAACCGCTCGATGCGCATCTTCGACCAGACTTTGGACGCGCTCGCCGCCGGCCATCAGCCGTCGGTCGAGATGCTGGCGCAAGTCTGCTACCTGATGCGCAACACCGGCCTTGACGGCAACGGCACGTTCGGCACGCGCTCGTTCCCCTCGCTCGGCGCCGACCATGCGCTCGGCGGTGTGCTCGAAGCGCAAATGATCGCGGCCTATCTGATGCGCGAATATTCGTGCGACCTGGTCGAGCACCTGGCCAAGCTGAAATCGGACAAGGCCGTACCGCTCGATCCGGCGCTGCGCCGTTTCCTCGGCGTCGGCAACGGCTCGGCGCTCGGCCTCATCTTCTTCGTTCACCGCCACCCGCGCCTGATCGGCAGCTGGCTGGCCGCCCGCGAACAGGCCATCACCGAAGCCTCGGCGCTGCCGGTCGGCCAAGGCGATGCCCGCATCGACACCCTCATCGGCCTCGTCCGCCGCGCCATCGATTTCCGCCGCGAAGACCGCGTCGTCTATGAGACCATCGCCAACAGTGCCGAGATCGCCGACGACCTCGAAAAGATTGCTGCCGCGCTGACCGAATTGCGCGACAGCGGTCTGGTCGCCGGCCGGCAAGAGACCTATCCGCTGCACGCCATCGCCCGTCGCCTCGAACCGATCATCAAGCCCGAAGCGCTGGAAAGCTACTTTTCGCTGCTGATCGAACTGGTGCCGGAGACCGCCGATGCGCTGGCCGCGTCGGTGAGCGGTGCCGACGAAGTCAACGTCGTGCCGTCGCAGACCGTCGCCGAACTCATCGACCTGGTCGAGACGCAATATCAGTGGGCGCTCGACATCGATATGTCCGGGCCCGACGCCTATAAATACGTCTGGTACAAGTCTGAGACCGCGGAAGAACCGCGCCGCGGCGCGCGCATCGAAGCGCCCGAGGCGCTCGATCTCGGCTTCGACATCTGCGGCGGTGTGCAGACCCTGCTCGCCGACTTGCGCGCCGAACCCAATAGCGAGCTCACGGTCGCGCGCTTCCTGATGCGCCACCCGGCGCACCGCTATCTGGTGGCGCGGATCCAGGCGCTGCGCGACATGACCTATCACACGCCGATCGCCAACATTAACGCCGACAGCTTCACGCCGATCGATCTGGTGCGGCTGATGAATGCCGGCCTGCACGGCGTCGACAAGACCCGCGACTTCCTGCGCCGCAATCTGCGCGGCGTGCTCTATCACGGCGCGCCGACGCCGGACGAGATCCGCGCCGGCAAGGAAGATGTCTGGGCCTACCCGCCGGAGCCTCGCCTATGACCTCGCCTTCCACCTGCGCGCCGAACGACCCGACGTTGCGTCTCATGCCGCGCGAAATGCGCATGATGACCGAGCGCGTGTTCTCGCTGTCCGGCCAGCCCAAGGGCTTCTTCCTGATGGTGCAGGACGTGGTGATGTACTCGCAGAAGCTCGGCCTCGGCGGCTTCGCTCTGCTCGAGCAGCGCTGGGCCGACCTGAAGAAAGCCGATCCGACCCGCGTATGGGTGGCGCACGAGGCTGACGACAGCCTCACGCTCGACGCCGCCGGGGAACAAGCCTGGTTCATTATCCCAACCGTAATCGATCTCATGGGCGAACTCGCGGCCCGTTACGGCCGCGCCACGGTGACCGTGATCAACGCGCGCGACGCCGGCGAACTGCGTGTCGCCGCCGATCTCGCCGCCCGCAACGGCCTGCGCGTCACCTTCGGCAACGGGCCGCAGCCGACGCTGACCGCCACGCCCTTCGCCATCACCGGCCGGATCAGCGAGGACGAGCCGCTGTTGTGGGATCTGCTGCAGAACGGCGTCTCGCTCGAGGCCGATCAGTGGTGGCGCGTCTACGCCCTCGCCCTCAAGGCGCTGGCGCCCGACAGCGTCGTGTCGCGTCGCCATGCCGGCCCGGTCATCGTCAATGACGATGGCTCGATCATCGGCCGCAAGGACAGCGACGACGAAACCGATCTGAGTTTCCTGATCTCTCCCCGCAACCCCGAATCCAAGAGTGAAAGCGTCGGCCCATGATCATTGACGGTTTGCAGTGCGGACATTTCGACCGGGCGGCCTTCCAGGCGCTACAGGCGGGCAAGGTCGGCGGTGTCGTCGTCACCTGCGGCTTCTGGGAAGGCGCGGTTGAATCGCTCGACTCGCTCGGCCGCTGGCGCGACCTGGTCCGCGAGAACGCCGACGTCGCCGAAATCGCGCTGACCGCGGCCGACGTCAAGCGGATCGGCGAATCCGGCAAGGTCGCCGTGATCCTGGGCTACCAGAATTCGAACCTGTTCGATGGCCGCATCCGCTTCGTCGAATTCTTCGCCGAGCTCGGCGTACGCGTCGTGCAGCTCACCTACAACAACCAGAACGAACTCGGTGGCAGCTGTTACGAAGCCGAGGATTCCGGCCTCGCCCGCTTCGGCAAGGAAGTCGTGCGCGAGATGAACAAGGCCGGCATTCTGGTCGATTGCAGCCATGTCGGCGACCGCACCACGCTCGACGCCATCGAGGCTTCATCGAAGCCGATCGCCGTCACCCACGCCAACGCCACGGCGCTGTTCGAGCACAAGCGCAACAAGTCAACCGACGTCCTGAAGGCGCTGCGCGAAACCGGCGGCGTGATCGGCTGCGCCACCTATCGCAACATCACCGGCGACTTCTACTGCAAGACCATCGAGAACTGGTGCACGATGGTCGCCAAGACCGTCGAGATCGCCGGCATCGATTCCGTCGCCATCGGCACCGACCGCAGCCACAACTTCACCCCGCCCGACTACGCCTGGATGCGTCAGGGCCGCTGGACGCGTGGCGTCGATTACGGCGCCGGCTCGGCGGCCAAGCCCGGCAAGCAGCCGCCACCCGACTGGTTCCACAACGTCGAAGACATGCAGATCATCCCCAACGGCCTCCGCAGCGTGGGCTTCTCGGAAGAAGAGGTCGCAAAAATAACTCACGGCAACTGGCTTCGTCTCTACGGGGCGACTTTCGCGTAACACCACGAGAGGAGTATTCGACATGACGGTTTACCGGCTGGAGTCCAACGGCTTGCTCACTCCCAATCGCCGCAACTTCATCAAGGCATCCGGCGCCGCGCTCGGCACCGCCGTCTTCATGCCGCACATCGCGCGCGCGGCCGACAAGGCGCTTTACATCAACACCTGGGGCGGCCCCTGGGAAGCCGCGGCGCGCAAGAACCTGTTCGACCCCTTCACAAAGGAGACGGGCATCGAAATTCGTACCGTCTCACCGGTATCGTTTGCGAAATTGGCGGCGCAGGTCAAAACCGGCACCTATGAATTCGACATCACCACGCTCGGCGGCGGCGAACTGGTGCGCGCCAACGACGCCAAGATCATCGAGCCGTGGAAGACCGAGCCCTACAAGGGCGCGGTGTTCGAGAACGGCGTCGCCTCGCACGCCTTCGCCACCGTCATCGGCTACCGCAAGGACAAGTACCCGAACGGCGGTCCGAAGGACTGGAAGGATTTCTGGGACGTCGCCAAGTTCCCCGGGCCGCGCTCGCTGCAGCGCTATCCGGTGCGCGTGCTGCCCTTCGCCCTGCTCGCCGACGGGGTGCCGATGGACAAGCTCTATCCGCTCGACGTCGAGCGCGCCTTCAAGTCGCTCGACAAGATCAAGCCGCATGTCCGCGTCTGGTGGACCGCGGGCAATCAGTCGACGCAGATCCTGCGTGACGGCGAAGTCAACATGATCGGCATCTGGCACGGCCGTTACTACGACGCCGAGGACGCCGGCGCGCCGGTTGGCATGACCTGGAACCAGGGCGAAACCGATGTGGCCTACTGGGTCGTCGCCAAGGGCACGCCGAACGAGGCCAACGCCCGCAAGTTCATCGAATTCGCGGTGTCGCCGAAGCCGCTGGCC
>JAFECJ010000054.1 GCA_018242205.1 Pseudomonadota bacterium | reverse complement strand
GATTGCTTGCGGCCCACCGTGATGCGCAGGTCGCGCGCGAACTTGGTATGCGCGGACTTCTCGAAGTTCGCGATTGCCTTCGAGGTAAGGCCCTTCGTGCGTGAAAGATATTTCTCCAGTATCGAATATACTGTCTTCAAACTGTGGCCGGTGATCGAGGCGATCTCCGGAACCGTGCATCCTGCCTCCGCTAGGAGCGTGACCGTGGTGCCGCGCAGGTCGTTAAAGTGAAGTTTCACCGGCTCGACCTGGTCCGGGAGCATGACTTTCTGCAGTCCGGCCTTTTTCATTGTGTCGTCCCATCGTCGGTTAAAATAGCGCTTTGTGAATTGCTTGCCGGTCTTGCTGGTCAGGATGAACGGTGAAACGCGCTCTATACCATCGAGCATTTCCTTGAGCGCTTTCGTGCAGTCGAGATTGATCAATCGACCCCGCTTGCGCTTCGTCTGAGATTCTGACTTCGATTGCCGGAATTTTAGTCGATGTCCGTCATAGGAGATCCAGGGCATCTTGCGAATGTCACCTTCGCGCTGCCCGCTGTGCAGGCCGAGAATCATCGCGCGTTGCATATCGATTTCCGCGGCCGTCATGAACGCGTCAATGTGTTCCGGCAGCCAAACGATGTCAGAGCGGTCGGAATGGTAAAGACGCTTGAAGCCCTTCAGGTGATTGGCGGTGATGTGCTTCTTGTCAGATGCCCAAGTTAGCATCGCGGAGAATGCCGACAGTTCATGGTCGGCCTCGCGCTTACCTGACGTTTTGGCTCGCGCATGCTGATGATCGACGAGATCGTTTTTGACCCGCGGGTCGTCCAGGGCCGCGATCGGCATGTCGCCGAATTTTGGCTCCATCCTTCCCAACATCCGCTTGTATTCCGCCTGCGTCGACCCTCTCAGCAGTGCGAATTCATCCGATGAGATGAACAGCCGGATGAGGTGCTTGACTCGACCGGCCGATCTCGTTTGCGGAACCTTGCGGTCGGCCGCGGTGTAGCTTGCCGCGAACTTCGGGCTGCCCGGTTCGCCTACGAGCCTGATCCCCGTCGCTCGGTGATAGTAGTATTTCCTGACATCGCCGGTTTTCTTATTGTGCTTGATGGTGGTGTTGATGCCTTTCAGATGTTCAGGCATTTCGCCTCCACGCGTCTAGTGGGCTTTCGGTGCCGCGCTCGTCGTGAATTCCGCTAAGCCTATCCATCGCATCTTTCAGAAGTTTCTTGTCGTAACGCCCACCGGGAAGAGTGGGCGGGGGGTATTCTCCCTTCTTTCGAGCGGCGTCGAACCGCGTCGGGCTTATGCCGGCGTAGGCGGCAGCCTGCTCCCGCGTCAGACCGCGCGGTTTCAACCCGCCGGGAAGCCTGCCGGTTGGTTTATTCATGCGACGCCCAGCGCGCAGGAAAAGGCTGCGTTGCCAGACGTTTTGTCAGGCGAGTGCTGCGACCGTGTCGAACCTCGCGCCGCGAACCCTTCCCGCGACTTCTCATGGAGGTGCGGCCGGGGCGCGACGACGTTTGATGAAAGAAGGTAACTCATTTGACAACCTCGATTTGCGTCGAAGTTGGTCGCACGCTTCGCGACGGTCAATGCGTCCGCTGGGCTCGTGTTGAAGGGTGGCACGACGTGGCCGATCGACGCCAACTCTCGTAATGAACGTTCGGAGATCCGCGTCTTTCGCCCAGTCTATCCATCTCTCGTCGCGACTATTTGAGAGGTGCTGACCTAGCTCGTGCTCCCGGAGCAGGTGTCATCGAATCCTTCAAACTGTCGTCGAATCCTTGATCAGCTGTCCCGCTAATAAATGGTATGATGGTTAACACCGCGTCTGGAATCCGGGCAACACAGCGCCTCTCGTTCGTTGCTGCATTGGCCGCGCGTCAACCGTTCCAGATGTACACTGCCAGAGACAGCGTCGCGTCGCGCCGCGATTGCATATTTCAGCGAACTTAGTATCGCCGTGGTTCGCGTTGCGCACAGGCCGCCCGCTGAACGTCAAAGTGCGGTGCCGATCGGGGCATCGGAAGTCCGTGACGAACAAACGGCAGGGTCTGGCGCTTGGCCGTTTCGGCTTGGCTACCTGTATTCCCCCCTAGAAAGGCCCGCTACACTCCAAAGACCTGGCGTGCCGGTAAGAGCAGAGTTTGCGGGGCCGCCGCGCCGAGAAGCTTGCGGAACAGGCTTTCGGGCCAGAATTACCGAAGCGCGACGGCTCAATGGCTGGCGGCGGCGGCCATCCAGCTTAACCAGGATACGCGCGCTAGGATTGGGCCGGGATTCAGATTGTCCGGTCCGGACGTCCGGAATCTTATTGGTCCCCATTTGAAAGGAATAGAGTCGGGTCGGACAGTAGAAAACGAAGTGATGCTGCGGCTATCGCTGCGAGCACTGGTCAGCAGAGGTTGTCGGCGGCTCTTGAACTGCCGGACAACGGCTTCCAGTTGCTGGTTTCCGCCTTCATCTGCGAGGAGATGAAGGAGTTGAACAAACAGTTCATCTTGATCAACAACGCGCGTCCGCTCGCCAAGCCTCTGATCTACGAATTGCTTCCCGGCGTCGCTGGATTGCCGCACCGGCTTTCCGACCGATCGGGTGCCGCGTCGTTGACCGAAGCTCTGAACTACAGGGACGGATCATCGCTGAAGGGGCTCATCCACCAGCAGACCAATCCGGAAGGGATCATCAAAGACACCCTTATCCAACGCCTGCTCATCAATTCGTTCCTTAACGGCGCTCTTCGCTCGTGGTCGCAGGACGACAAGATCGACGGTGCCTACGATCTCGTGAACGCATACTTCGCCGCCGTGAAGCATATGTTCGCCAAGGACTGGGAGGGTCACACCGCGAAGACATCGCGGCTGTTGCACGGCGCGGGGATCGTGTCGATGGGGTATGTCATGGACGAACTTAACATCGCGACCGTGCCAGGACGAAGAAGGCCTTCGAGGCTGGACTGCAGGCGCTAGTCGGTAAGACGCATTGGACGTCCGGCGAATGGAAGTTCGACGGCGAGCGCCGCCGCTGGAACGCTCTGCAGAACAACAACGCGGACTACCGTCTCCTTTCGCATCATCTCGTGCGTCCCATCCGCCGGCGCGGCTAGGAGGTGCAGCGTGACCTATACCGTAAAGGAGATCTTCAAGACGCTTCAGGGCGAAGGGGCACTCGCCGGACGCGTCGCGGTGTTCTGTCGGTTCTCGGGGTGTAATCTCTGGTCCGGCCGCGAGGAGGACCGCGGGAAGGCGGTTCCCCGGGCGAAATCCCGCGGAGACGCCGCGCCGGGGCGGCCGGGCTATGCGGCCGAGGCGTAGGCGAAGGCCGCCGCGTGCATGTCGCGACGGAGCGCTTCGCTGGCCGCCTTGCGGAGCGCCCGCTCGCCCGCGTCTCCCAAAGCCAACGCTTTGACGACGTCGTCCTCGGAGTGCCGCGCGAGCTTGTCCTGCACGCGCGCGCGCGCCTCCGACTGCATGGCGCTCAGGAACACCATGGCGTTCTCGACGTCCTCCTTGACGAGGGCGGCGTAGCGCTTCGTGCACTTGTCGGTCGTGTGGCCGAGGACCATCCGAACGACCTCCAGCTTACCCGTGTAGCGGAGGAGTCTCGTCGCGCCGGTGTGCCTAAGGTGATGCACGGTCAGATCGGTGAGTCCCGCCGCGTCGAAGCATTGCCGCATCAGCCTGCCGAAGTAGTGAGGCTTGACGGGGATGCGACCGCCCGTGGGGACGAGGCCGTCCTCGGTCTTCGTCGGGCACTCCGCGATCAGCGTGAAGACGTACTTCTTGTGACGCCCCTTCTGCGCGAGGAGGATCTTCACGGCGTCGTCGCCGAGAAAGACCCTGTGCTGCACCTTTTCGTTGCCCTTGCCCTTGAGCGACACCGTGATGTGTCGGCAGTCGTCCGCGACCTGCTTCCATGTCAGTTCGCACAGCGCCTTGCGGCGTACGCACGATGCGACGCCGAAGTCGTAGATGTCCTTAAGCTCGGGACGGATCTTCCGGCACTGTGCGTAGAACCGGGCCTCCTCGAAGTAGCCGATCTCGCGCGTCGTGATGGGTTCGCGTTCCCTCCACTGCTTGGGATCGAGTGCGTGTCGGGGCTTCATGTGCATCAGGTTCTTCGCGAAGTTCCAGAGCGTGTAGACCATTCCCGTGTACTTGTTCTTGGTCTTCGCGGTCAGCGTCTCGTGGTCCTTCTTCGCCTTGCCGCGCAGCCTGGGTTTGAGCGGACCGCGCAGGATCAGCTTCCGCTTGAACTCCTTCATGGCAAGATCGTCGAGTTCGGCAAGGTCGGTCTTGCGGCCGAGCAGGTCGAGCACGTGCGGCGTGAGCCCCGCGAGTTCCTCCTTGTTGGCGGTGAACTGGCCGTGCACGGCCCAGTACTTCTTGGAGACGCGTTCCGCTCCGAACCTGCCCGGTTCGTCGCCGTCGGCGATCGTCGCGACGACCGGATCGGTTTCGCGTCCTGCTGCGGCGTCGAGACGCCGCATCGTCTCGGCGGCGAGCTTGAGTTCCTCCTTCTTCCGCCGCTCGCGGACGGCCTGCAGCGCTTCCGACTTCACGGTCTTGCGCGTCGAGAAGTAGATGGTTTTGCCGCCGATCACGAATTCGGCCTGCCAGAACCTGCAGCCGTCGCGTAGCCGCAGATTCTTCTTGTCTTCGCTCTTCTCCTTCCTCACGAGCGCCTCCTGGTGCGGAGCGCGGCACTGATCTCCTCGGGCGTCATCCCGCGGCGCACCCGCAGGACGTCGTCCAGCCGCGCGCCGGTCGCGAGGATCAGTGCGCGTACGTGTTCGGCCTGTCTGCGGCGCTCCTCGCTGCGCCGATCGGCGCCGCGCCCGGCGGCCGCATGTCTGAAGGCATGAGTCATCATCGTCCGTCTCCCGTTGCGGAGGTGTTGGAGTTTCGTTTCGCGGCCGTCCGTGCGACGAACGCCTCGAAGCTTTCTTCCTCGTCGTGTTCGTCCGCAGCGCGGGCCCTCGGGCGCCGGCCGGGAAGGGAGGCGGCGCTTCGCGTCCGCCTGGACCGGAGGAACACGACGAGGTCCTCCGCCGAGAATCTCCGGCGCCGGCGTTCGCTGCCGTGGCCGAGATCCGTAAACGAGATGCTGCCCAGGATCGCGTGCCTCCGCAATATCTTTTCGCCGACCTCAAGAATGCGCGCGGCCTCGCCCAAGCCGACGGTGAGGCGGCCCGCAAATGCGGCCGCGACCTTGGCCTCGGCGGCTTCTGCGAAGGAGTTCTCCGGTGCTCGGAGCATGCGTGTGCTGTCCCTGTCCGCGCCGCGGCGCCGGCGCGGAGATCGTGCCGCGTCGACGTCGCCATATAGGCGACAATGTATGACATATGGCGACAAATCAACCTCCGCCCCCGGAGATGGTTTACGGAATGGATTTTTCTGCGTTTGGGTAACGGTCCGTTACCGCGTCCCTGCCGGCCGGAAGGGCTCCGGAGGGAGATCTCTCCGGGCCCCGGAGGACGGTCTCCGCGGCGGCGGGTATCGGGTAACGGCCCGTTACCCGGTTGCCGGAGTTACCGGACTCAAGGGTCCGGTAAACGCCGCTGGCGCCGTTTTCGGCCGTTGAAACCGCGGTTTCCGCGGTTTCCGCGGGCGCGCGGTTTCTCGGACATCCCACTGTTCTGAAACGCTTATTTGGTGGGCTCGGGCCGCGTTTTGGCGTCCCGATGTCCAGCTGAGACGCTAGCTCATGAACTAGAGGGGCATCGGCGGAAAATCCGCTATTTCCAGGCCTTCCTCGGCAGGGGCCGACTCTTACCGGACCTCTTACCGGACCTTGCGTTCTCGATACGTCTCGGACGATGTTTCCGATTTGATCTGGCCTTGCCGCAGCAGTTCCGTCCCGCGCCCGGAGCCTATTCGACGGACGGCTCGGAACGGAATCGCAAGGGAACTGTGGGATGCACGTAGCCGTCCCGTGGCCCAGGCCGCTCCGGAGCCCGCTCCTCGAATGGCACTGCGTGAAGACGTGTTCGCCGCCGCCGACGCGCTATTCTTGCGCCGGCTCACTTTCGATCTTTCGGTCCATGACGTACGTCCGATTTCCGGTGGACGACTCCGGAGCGTCGGAGCGCACTTCAAGGAATGGAAGCGCGATCGCCGCGCGCTCGCTGCGCAGATGCCGAAAGCGGTGCGCGAGCAGATCGTCGAGCTTGCGGAGCGCGTCTTCGTTTGTGGCGTGATTGTGTCAAACGGCCGACCGCCGGAGGCCGCGCCGGCCGAATCGGCGCCGTCCGTCCGGACGCGCGCCGCTCCCGTCCGGACGGAGATCCTGGACGATACTCCGGACAACTCCGACGCCATCGACCGCAGTCTCACAGCGATGTTCGGCGCGCAGAGCGTTGATGAGAAGAGAGCCGTCCCGAAGGGGCCGGCGCCGTCCGTCTGGCGCCGGGCCGCGAACCCCAGGCTCGCACAGGCGGCGGCCCAGGTTCTGCGGAACGCGGGATTTCCGCTGCGGGCTGCGGACATCAACGCAAAGCTACCGAAACGGCTTCGCGTCCTTCCTCCGCGGAAAACCTGGCGGGACATCCCCGCTGCCCTCGAAGGATCGAAGCTTGAAGCGGTGGACGGCAAGTGGTGGTTCGCCGGCGAGCAGAGGCCGCAGCGGCCGAAAAAGAGGTACTGGAAACTCTCCAAGAGCGATCTTGCCCGGACGCGGCGCGACAGCCCGATCGTATTCGACGGGATACTAGAACATCTGCGTTCGGTGGGGACGCCGCTCGCCATCGGGGAGATGCTGCGGTGGGCTCGCGAGAATCTGGATGTGCCCGAAGCGGGCAACTACGACTACACGTGGTTGAGGCAGTTGCTGAGGCGCACGGCCGAGAAAGAACCGCACCTCGTCAAGCAAGGATCAAAATACCGTTGGCTTGCGCGCCCGCCGTCGAAGCGGTGAGGTCTGTGTCCCGGCCTGCGGTCAATCCGTTAACTCCTGCGGCGACGTTTGCGCCTTAGCCGCATGCGCTTGCGGTGGAGCACGAGCCGCGCCGCTGCGTCACCGCGGGCGGCGCACACTAGAAGCGCGCCCATGGTGTTCTCCAACCCGAACAACCCGACAGGCGTGGTGTACGGCGCAACGGAGATCGAGGCGATCGCCAGACTGTCGACCCAATATGATGTGACGGTCATTGTCGACGCGTTCTACTCGCGTCAGATCTTTGCCGGCATCGCCTATACGCATCTGCGTGCCGATAAAGCGATCGATCCGGACAACGTCATTACCATTATCGGACCGTCGAAAACCGAGTCGCTTAGCGGCTATCGTATTGGCGTTGCCTTCGGGGCGCCTGACATCATTGCGCGCATGGAGAAACTGCAGGCAATTGTTTCGCTTCGCGCCGCTGGATACAGCCAGTCCGTGTTACAAACGTGGTTCTCGGAGCCGGAAGGCTGGCTGCAGGAGCGGATACGCCGGCATCAGACCATCCGTGATGACCTGCACCGGATGTTTGCTGCGACGGACGGCGTGCGTGTTCGCCTCCCGGGAGGCGGCAGCTATCTCTCTCCGCAATTGCCAAAGCTTGTCGTGGCGACGCCAGTTTTTAGCCGAATCCTGAGAGAGCAGGCCGGTGTGACAGTGACGCCGGGCACGGAGTTCAGCCCCCAATTGTGTTGACAGCATCCGGCTTAATTTCTCCCAGGATGCCACGGCAGCCGCTGCTGCGGTGGAGCGGGTTCTTGAACTGGTCGAGCGATATCGCGCATGACCGAGCAAACGAGGAGCCCGGGGCCCATCCCGCAAGGCAAATATGTGCTCGCGAAACGTCATGGCGATCTGGTCTTCACCGCAGGAATGACGCCGAGGGAACGCGGCAAACTTGTCCATGAAGGTCGCGTTCGGGCTGACACGCCGATTGGTGAGTATCAGCATGCCGCGGTGTTTGCTTGCTCCAACGCCCTCCACGCCGCACGCTCCGTGGTTGGGGAAAACGAGCGGATCTGCGACGTTCTTGCCATGACCGTGTACATCGCCTCAGCGACCGACTTCACGGCGCACTCGCAGCTGGCGGATTTCGCGTCCGACTATCTTGCCGAGAATATTGGCGCGGCAGGCAGGTGCGCGAGGACCACCATTGGCGTTGCCAGTTTGCCGGGTGGGGCGCCCATCGAGATTCAGCTAACCGTTTCGGTTCGTGCGCCGGCAGGAACCCGAACGAGTGACCCGGCTCTTTGAACATACATTCTTCTGAGGCAAGCGCGCTTTGCGGCAATTAAGGAATCGCCGTCTGTGCGACTTCCCGGTGAAGTTCGAGTAAAGCCAAAATCGTCTCTGGCGGGCGGCGACCGAAGCCGCACTCCGTAGCCAAGCCGAAGTCTGCAATGACCTCTTTGGCCGCTTTGAGACGTCTGAGCGCGCCTTCAACCCCATCGGTTAGGTGGATAAGTCCGACATAAAGTTCACGGATTTTATCGCGCTTCAGGCTAACGAGCGGCCTGAAGTAGGCGACATCGCTACGGTCACGCGGCACGGGGAAATGCAGCCAGCTGACGTTGCGCGCGGTCGCCGCCGTCAGTTGATTGGCAATGTCCACCATCAGCGCGGTGTCGCGCGGTTCGACGAAATGCTTGTGGCCAGCATCACCGTAGCAGAAATGCCAACCAAGTTCGACGTCCGACGGAATATAATCGCTGAGGTTGGCGATGGTCTCGATCAGCGCGGCGGCGGGGTATTGCCGGGCAAGATCTGAGTCCGGCTTTTCCCAGACGCGGTGGAATTCCACAGCGATGTCCCACTGGAAGGCGAGGTCGTCGTGTGGAACCGTCGCCAGAATGCGATCGACCTCCGCCAGCACCGTGCCCTCGTATACCTTGCAGATCGCCGGGAGTTGCGGACTGCCCCAGAAGAAGGCCTGGACCACCGCGAGCGGCGTCGGCAGGCTGACCTGAAAGCGGTCCGATCGGATGACGCCGTCGGCGCGCAGGCGCCGGAAATCCGCGTATGAGGAGGTCGCCACATCGGCATAGCCGAGGTTGCCGAAATCCACGTCGTCGGGTGCGATGCCCGGCTTGAGTGCATAGGTCGGGTAGGGAATACCCTGCACGTCGCGGACACCGGAGCGCACCACGCCGTCGGAACGTTCAACGACTTTGCCTTGCCAGGCCGTCCAGGCGGCGCGCTCGCCGGTCTCGCCGTCGGGTATCCGTCTGAGCATCGGCCCGATGCGGTGCGAGACTTCGCGAAAGACGGCTTCGGTTGATTGCAGCGGCACGCTGCCGACGAGGTGGAGAGCTGCTGTCATCGCGGCACCCTGATGTCAGTGTGGTCAGGCTTGAGCGGTCAACGTTCCTTAATCAGCGGCATTTCCAGCCAGGAGGCGTGCTCGCCGCCGGTAATGATGCTGTTTCGGCCCTTGAACTCGTCCTTGCCGCGATCGTGCGGATGGTTGTGCAGAATACGGCCCGGGATGTTGGGGAATTCGAAGTCCTTGCCCATCAGCGTCAGCACCATTCGATAGCCTTTCGGGAACACGAACGATGTCGGCCAGATTTCCACTTCGATCTCGTAAGGTGTATCCGGCGTCAGCTTCTGCACCTCGTCGTGAGCGTGGAACGGCCGGTTGGCATTGCTGCGCGCCGGATCGAGCTTGCGCTGCGATATGCGCAGCCAGCCGCGGGTCACCGGGGCTTTCTCATGCGCGCCTTCGATGATGATCTCGTGCCCCTCGGCATCAATCGCGCGCAGCGTTGCGAACAGGTCCATGTCACCGGTCGACGAACTGACCCACGCGCGCAGGCGGATGAAGCCGGTGAACTCGGTGTCCTCGGCGAAGGGCGCCGTCGTGAAATCCACGCCGGCTCCGGTCGCCTCATAGGTCGCCGCCGCGGCGGTGGCCGGATTGGCGCTGCTCAGCGTCTTGCTCTGCGCGTCGAGATAGTAGCGTACACGCTCGGTGCCGGTGAGCGGGAAGGTGGTGTCGGTGCGCAGCCGCGGGCCGCGTGGATCGCGTACCACGACCTTGACGCGCGGCTCCTTGTCCCAGCCATTGTCCTCGCCGCGCAAATAGTGATTGAAGAACTTCTTCTGCAAAGCGACGTATTCCGGCAGATAGAAGCTCTCCCAATGTTTGCCGATGTGCAGCGACAACCATTTGTCGGTTGAGCCGGCGCCGAGATAACCCTCGATATTGCCGCGCAGGTGCATGCCGGGGCCGCCCCAGTTGCCGGCGGAAAAGACCGGCACGTTGATACGGCTGAGCACCGGCGTGCGTTCACGCCACCAGGCGCTGTCGAGATTGTGGCGAAGAATGTCCGCTGGATAATCGGTGCGATTGGCGATCAGTTCGTCCTCGCGCAGGCTCTTGCCGGTGATAGGCTCGCCATTCTGCCGGTCGCGATAAGGCGTGTTGCCGTTGCCATGCTGCACGGCCAGGCACTGCTTCGGCCACCAGTAGTTGGCAAAGCCGCTCGACAGAATGCCGCCATGATGTGTGCTGTCGCGGTAATAATCGACATAACCTTCCCACGGGCAGATTGCCGCGAGATGGGGTGGTCGCAGCGTTGCGACGCGCCATTGCGTTACCGCGTAATAGGAAATGCCGAGTAGTCCGACTTTGCCGTTCGACCAAGGCTGCACGGCCGCCCATTCGATGGCGTCGTAGTAGTCAACCATCTCTCGGGGCGAGCGCGGGTCGAGATACCCCGTCGATTTGCCGCAGCCGCGCGAATCGACCTGAATGATGACGAAGCCGTCCGGCACCCAGCGTTCGGGATCGGCCGTTTCCCAGCGCAGATAGCGCCCGGTCGAGCCATTCCGGCAGAGGTCGGGATAGGCGGAGACCAGCTGCTCCCACTGCATCCTGAAGCCGTCTTCGAAATGCAAATCCTTGCCGTAGACGCCTTGCGCCATGACGACGGGATAGCGTCCGTCCTTCTCCGGCCGGAACACATTGGCCATGAGGACATGACCGTCGCCGACCGGCACCGGCACGTCCTGTTCGTAGATCATTCCATTCTCGACGACGCGCTTCATGAATTATTCCAATGACGAATAGGAGCGGCGGGCACGTTGAGGCTTAGCGCACGACACCGGCGAGGTCCGGCCGCTCGTCGGCCAGCAGCTTCACATCCTCGTCCGGCAATTTCTCCAGGAACGGCGGCAGCGCGGCGACCCAATGCTGATTGCCGAACAGTGGCTCCCAGATGCGCGGCTGCCAGTCGTCATTGAGGCAGTCGGTGTCGGCGGAGTACTCGGCTTCGCCGCCCGCCGGCGAGGTGATGTAGAAATAGAGCGTCGAAGAGATGCGATGGCGACCCAGCCCGAGTTTGCTCTGCCAGCCCTGGCGTTGCATATGGTTGGCTCCGGCGAGCAATTCATCGATGTTTTCGACGCCCAGCGAGATATGCAGGAATTGCGCCTTACCGGTCTTGGCCCAGAATAAATTGTGGTGATCGCTGCGGCCCTCGGCGCGGAAGAACACGCCGCGGTCGCGGGCGATGTCGGTGATCCGGAACTTGAGACGGTTGCGGTAGAAATTGATCGCCTTGTCGAGGTCGTTACAGCCGAACACCACGTGATGGATGAGCTGCGGCTTGGCCTGCCGGAACCACTGCCGGTGCTTGTTCCAGCGCACCGACCGGCCCGGCGAGTTGATCAGCTCTTCCTGGGCGGAGAGCAGCGTGCGCTCGAAGACGCGAAAACCGATCGCCAGGCCGTAGTCGTCAATGGTGCGCAAGGTGCCGTCGGTGTCGCGCGTGACCTTGCGGTCCCGCGACAGCTCCGCCTCGATCTCTTTCAAGCTCTCGGCGTTGTCGACACCCCAGATCACCTCGCGAGCGCCGAGCCCTTCGATATAGGGCGCTGGAAGCGATGGATCGTCCTTGTGCCGCAGGATGACATGAGAGCCTTCCGGTAGCTTGAAGTCGGTGAATTCGGCAGTTGCGGTGTCGACTTCGAGGCCGAAGTCAATGAAGAAGCGCGTGCAAAGCTCGACATCGTCGACGCCGAAGATCGCGGTATGCACCCCGTTGATGGCCATGGTCTTAACTCCTGTCGGTCAGCTTTGCCGGGCGCCGCTGGCGAGGTCGGCAATTTTCGCCGCCGCGGCAGCGTGGGTGTCGAGCAACGCGCGGACGTCATCGGGTGTCTTGCAACGGCCGAGGCCGCATTCCGCGGCGATGCCAAAGCCGGACAGGTGTTTGAGGGCAGCTTCGGCACGCTTGATCGTGCCGTCGATGCCATCGGCATTGACAAGGCCCAGATAGAGCTCGGTGCCCTTCTTCAGGCGCAGACCATCAAACGGT
This sequence comes from Pseudomonadota bacterium, assembly GCA_018242205.1. Classification (GTDB taxonomy): domain Bacteria; phylum Pseudomonadota; class Alphaproteobacteria; order Rhizobiales; family Xanthobacteraceae; genus Pseudolabrys. Next base: position 12,560 of record JAFECJ010000054.1, on the reverse strand, counting down.
GCGAAGAACGCGTCATCGGTGCGCGCGATCGGAACCGGCATGTGGATGTAGGCGATGTCGTGCGGTACGGTGTCGCTGAGCGCATTGGCGAGCGCGACCATCCGTGCCGCGTCCTTTGGCTCTACGAAGTGCTTGGCGTCCCAGTCGCCGTAGCAAAGGTGGTAGCCGAGCTCGACAGAAGCCGGCACCGCGGCGCTGATGCGCTTGAGCCGCTCCAGCATCGCTGCTTCATTGGCCTGATACATGCCATGATACTTGATCTGGCCGTCCCAGATTACCATTTCGACGCATACGTCCCACTGCAGACACAAATCCTTGTGCGGAATGGCGGCGCAAATGTCTTCGACCTCGCGCAGCATCGCACGCTCGTAGGCCGGCTCGATATCGGCGACCGCATCCGGAGCACAGAAGGCGACGACGACCGCAAAGGGCGTCGGCAAACAGACCTGAAAGCGCGCTTCGGGATGGATTTCGCCGCGCTCGCGCGCGCGCAGGAAGTCTTCGTAGGACGGGCGGGCTTCGCGGGCATAGCCGAGTTCGCCGAAAGACAATTCGTCGCGCGACACGCCTTTCTTGAGCTGCAGCTTGGCGAAGCCGGCGGAGGCGCGCATCTCGGCGCCTTCGGCCGGCTCCAGATAAGTGCTGGCGCGCAACAACGGATATTGCCAGCTAATCCAACAGCGGCGTCCGCCCGGTTCGCCGTCTGGCACACGGCGGACCGACGGTCCGAGAACGGCGCCGACGGTCTTGAACACTTCAGGGACGCGAGGGAGGGCGATGCTTCCGACGAGATGGACGGCCGCGGTCATAGTTGTCGTCTCCGGCTGGGTTTAGATCGGCTCTGACAGCGTGAGTTCGTGAGGCCGCGGTTGCGGTGTTGCGAAATCACGGCGAATGCGTTCGTTGCGCGCCCGGCACAATTCGGGGTCGCTGAGATTGCCATCGTGACCGATCTTGCGGGACAGCTCCTGCACGAACTTGCAGCGCGGATAGCGTCGCGCCTCGAAGGCATTGAGCACGGCTTCGATATCGCCGCCGGCAGCAGCGAGTTCGGCGAGGACAACGGCGTCCTCGACGGCCATGGCGGCGCCCTGGGCGATATGGGGACTCGACGCATGGGCCGCATCGCCGATCAGAACGGCGCGCCCCTTGTGCCATGGCGGCGCCAGTTCGATCTCCTCGATCGGCACGTAGATGACGTCCTTCGGATCGCGCAGCTTTTCGCGCGCCTCAGCCACCATGCCGCCAAACGCTGTCAAATGATCGCGCAGCATCTCGGCGAGGCGGTCGGCCGGCATCCAGCGGTTTTCAGATTCGTTGGTGACCAGCAAAAGATACGCGGTGTCGCGCGTCAGCGGCACCAGTCCCGCCTTGAGGCCGACGCCCATGTACATGGCCTGGAAGTCGAGCCTGGCCGGCCGCGCCGTGGTGAAGCGCCAGACGCCATGGCCGGTGAACTTGGGCGTGATTTCGCCGAACAACAGCTTGCGTATCTGCGAGCGGATGCCGTCGGCACCAATGACTAGGTCGTAGCGGCCGCGCGTGCCGTCGGAAAACAACACCGCGGCTTCATCGCCTTCGGTCGTCAGCGTATCCACAGTGAGGCCGAAGCGCACCGTCACGCCGGCCTCCGCCGCCGCACCCATCAGAATGCGATGCAAGGTCGGCCGCGGGATCATGTTGGTGGCCGGCGTATCCGCATCGACGACGCGCATCAGCTGAAGCGTCGCTAGTTCGCGCTCCTGGGCGTCGAAATACCGGTATTGCTCGATCGGGAAGCCGGCCGCCAGGCATTGCTGCATGAGGCCAAGTGAATCGAGTGCGCGCAACGCATTGCCGGGTTGGATGATGCCAACGCCATAGACCGACGTCTCGGTCTTGATCTCGACGATGTCGGCGCGGATGCCGCGGCGGGCCAGCGCGACGGCGGCGGTCAGTCCGCCGATTCCGCCGCCAACGATCAACACGTTCTTTATGACCGCACTCATCCTTGCTGTCCGTCCCTGTGGCGCGTCCGTGCCATAATTCTCATTAAGGAGAATTATCGCGGGAGAACTCTTTGCGAGTCAAGTCCGCGGTGTTCGATCGAGGCGGGTGGTCAGCTTCGCGAGCGTGAATGGCGCTCGCGTTCCTTCGGGCCGACGATCAAGGTCGCCACCGACCGGGCGAAGTCCGCCGGTGTCGCCTCGCCACCGGGGACCAGAATCGCCTGGACGACAGGATGCGCACTGAAGAAGAATTCGCACATGGCGCCGATGGCAATCTGGACGAGGCGCTGATCGACCGCGCGGAACTCGCCGGACTGCACACCTTCGCGGAGCAGTTCGTCGAGTTCGTCGACTGACTGCCGCAGAAGACGGAGCACGATACGTTTGTCCTCGGAATCGCGGCGATAGACGTGGTCGACAACGAGCCGGTGGTAATTCGGATTGTCGCGGAAAATATCGAGATAGACCTCGATTCGCCGTTCAAGACGACTGCGGCTGCTGCCGCGTTGGTTGATGAGCGCGGCCAGCCTGGCACGAAGGTCCTTGGTGATCTCCACGGCCGCGGCAGCCAAAAGTTCGTCGAGGCTGCCGAAGTAGTAGCGAATCAACGCCCGGTCAACGCCGGCGATCTGCGCGATGACGGCCAGCGTGATTTCGGCAGGGCTTCGGGTCTTGAGCGCCTGACGCGCCGCTTCGACCAGGGCGTCGCGGCCCACCGACCCCTTCCCCGTCGGACGGCCCTGCCGGCGAATTCTTCGCGTTGGCTTTTTCGCTGACGTCGCGCTCATTAATACAAATATCCCAGAGATTTACCGCATCTGCGTAACTTAGGCGGTTCGTCGCGCAAAATAAAGCGAGCCGAGGGTCGCTTGACGGACCTCAGAGCTTCAGGTTTTATTCTCCAAAAGGAGAAATAAATTCACCCGCCGAGAGCGGCTCAGGCCGGCTTCCAGATTGGGGTGCGAACTTCTCCAAAATGACAATGAGCGATGCGTGCCGCATCGACGGGGAGGACGCGATGGATACGAAACTCGTGAACGTGACGAATCTGATCAACGGTCGTCCGATTTCGAGATATCAGTACAGCATCTTTCTGCTCTGTGCGCTCGCGGCGCTGATGGATGGCTATGATTCGGTGATCATCGGCATCACAGCTCCGGCCATCGCGCAGTCGCTTGGGCTCGACGTCAAAACATTCGGCCCGGTGTTCTCGGCCGCGCAATTTGGCTTTATGCTCGGTGCCTTCATTGCCGGGCCATTGGCCGACCGCATGGGGCGCAAGAGCATCCTGATAGGCTCTGTGCTCGTGTTCGGCGCTTTTTCCCTGCTAACGCCGGCTGCCGATACCTACAATCATCTGCTTATCCTGAGGTTCATCACCGGCCTCGGGCTGGGCGGTGCTTCGGCGACTTTTGTCAGTATTTGCACCGAGTACAGCCCGGGGCGGGTCCGCGCGACGATCATCTCTGTTTTGTGGGCGCTCCTGCCGGCCGGCAATGTTCTGGGCGGCGTCTTGTCGTCGATCATCCTGCCTTCGCATGGCTGGACGCCTGTCTACTACATCGGCGGCATCGTACCGCTGCTGATCGCGCTGGTGATGCTGTTGATGGTCCCTGAATCAGTATCTTTTCTGGTAACTCGCCGGGCGCCGCCCGCCCGAATTTCGGGGATTGTCGGACGCCTTGCTCCCGATATTGCGCTGTCGGCAAGCACTCAATACGCAGTCAACGATGCCGGGCCCGCAAGTGCCTCTGTCGGCCATCTGTTCGATGGCGGGCGCAGATTCATGACGATTTGCTACTGGGTCTCGTTCTTCTGCTGCTGGCTGGTGTTGATCACTGTGCTTGCCTGGACCGTCCCGGTGCTGCGTGAGGCTGGATTGCCGATCTCCATGGCTTCGTTGATGATCGCCGCCAACAGCGCGGGCGCCGTCATCGGTGCGCCGATCATCGGTCGCGTGATGGACAAGGCGGATCCGGAGCTCACGGTGGCGATCGGCCTCTTGGTTGGCGCTGCCGCTGTACTCTTGCTTGGCTTCTCGGTTACGTCGGCCAACTTGCTCGCGGTCAACTTCTTCGTGGCGGGCTTTGCTGTGGGCGGAACATCGGCCGGCATGGTTGGGCTGGTCGCGACGGCCTATCCGACCGCCATCCGGTCGACCGGCATCGGTTGGGCGATCGGCGTCGCCCGGCTGGGCGCGGTTTGCGGCCCCATAGCCGCCGGCATGATGCTGGGTGGCGGTTGGGGTCTGAAAGGATTTTTTGCCACAATGGCGGTCATCACTCTGGTGGCGGCGTTGGGCATATTGACGCTGCGTCAGGCGGACAGGCGCTGAATTTGCTCGCCCGGCAAAAGAGGATCACGGATGGATATCAAGTCGCTTCGCCGCGTCGTCACCGGTCATGACCCGGAAGGCCGTTCCACCGTCATCATTAATGCGACCGTGGATAACGTCTTCGATCCCAGGCCCCGGGGCGGCCTTCAGTGTGATCTGGTCCAGCGACGATGGCTTTCCCGTCAGCAATGAAGGCGGGGCGGATCCTTCGCGAAAGAAGATCGGCACCAGTATCGACAATGGCACGGTGTTCCGGGTGGTCAGTTTCGCACCCGGTGTCGCGCCGCGAAACCATCGCACCGTTTCGATCGACTATGGTGTCGTCATGGCCGGTGAGATTGACATGATCATGGAGACCGGGCCAGTGCGGCTCCGTGCTGGCGACGTCTTGGTGCAACGCGGCACTATCCACGACTGGGTCAACAATGGCACGGAGCCTTGCCTCATCGCATTCGTCCTGATTGGGGCAAAATCGCTCTCCATCGACGGACGCTCTCTGGTTGGGCAAGGTTAGCGCTAAGCAAGATAGATAGAGGTCTGGCCTGCACCCGGTTCCGAAGACACCAAGTTAGGTGTTTTAATGAGACGGGAGGTGCGTCATGGAGCGTCGGAAGTTTACACGGGAGTTCAAGCTTGAAGCTGTGCGCCTGATCAGGGATCGGGGCGTATGGTATGCGCAGGCCTCGACGGACCTGGGCGTGCATGTGTCACCGCTGCGGGATTGGGTGAAGAAGTTTGCGGAAGATCCGCAGCATTCGTTCCCCGGCCACGGGCAGATGAAGCCGGAGCAGCTTGAGATTGCGCAGCTCAAGCGCGAGGTCATCAAGCTCAAGGCCGAGCGCGACATCCTAAAAAAAGCCGCGGCCTACTTCGCGAAGGAATCGACGTGAAGTTCTCCTTCATCGCGAAGCACCGGGGGATCTGAGCGGCGGATTGGATGTGCGGGGCGCTCGGTGTCTCGCGTGGTGGGTTCTATTGCATGGCTCAAGCGCTCGCCCAGCGAACGCAGCCGAACCGACGACGCGCTCTCGACCAAGGTGCGGGCGAGCTTCATCGGCAGCGACCGCACCTACGGCGCCAGGCGCGTGTGGCACGACCTGCTGGCCGACGGCGTGGACTGCGGGCTGCATCGGATCGAGCGATTGATGCGTCAGCATGGGCTTAAAGCACGCCCGCGCCGGCGTCGGCTGCCTCCCCACCTGGGGGAGAGGCAGGCCGCCACTGTGGCTCCGAACGTGCTCGATCGAGCCTTCGTAGCCCCTGCGCCGAACCGTCGCTGGATCGCAGACTTCACCTACATCTGGACGGCGGAGGGCTGGCTCTACGTCGCGGCGGTCGTCGATCTCTTCTCACGCCGTGTCGTCGGCTGGTCGATGAGCGCGGCGATGACCGCGCAACTCGTAACGGATGCACTGGTGATAGCGATCTGGCGCCGTGGCAAGCCCGACGCTCTGGTGCACCACTCGGACCGCGGCAGCCAGTACAGCAGCGAGCAGTTCCAGCGGCTGATGGCAGATCACGGCGTCGTCTGCTCGATGAGCCGCTCGGGCAACGTGTGGGACAATGCCGCGATGGAGAGCTTCTTGTCGTCGCTCAAGACCGAGCGCACGGCGGCCAAGACGTACAGGAGCAGAGACGAGGCCAAGGCCGATGTGTTCGACTACATCGAGCGCTTCTACAATGGCAAGCGGCGCCACTCGACGATCTGTTATCTAAACCCTATGGAGTTCGAGCGAAGGGCCGGCTTCGCTTAAGTCGGTGTCATCCAAACCGGGTGCAGGCAATGCCCTAACTTTCTTCCGCTAGAGGCCGTCTAAGGGATTTCTTAAAGCGGGCCTGATTAGGTTTTGTGTGCCCGATGTCCAAAACCAGATTCGCGTCTTCAACCTGGCCTTCCAGGTTGCTTGGGATCATGCGATCGATGGACAACGCGTCCGCCCCGGTGTTGCCGAGAAGCTTGGTGCGCACGTCAGTAAGCAGATCAAGGCCGGCGCGAGGGACCCTGAAGTAATAGGTCGCGTGGCCTACGAGGCTGTCTTCGGACCTTCCTAACTTGCCCGGGTTGATCTCCGTCAAAGCGCCGCAGTGCTGTTGTCCGCTTAATGATGCAGGGCGGCCCGGGGACCTCGGAGCCGGACTGCGGGGAACCCTCCCGTCGCCACGACTCCGGGGCTCTCTAAGAAGGCTCTTCCGGCTTTTTCTGCGTGCATTTTTCTTCCGAGACGAGCTTATCGACGACACGGCGGCGGTGTTCGTCGTCCGTCTCCTTGATGAGACGGCGCAAGCGATCGAGGCTGGTCCGGTCAACAGGCCGCTCCATGGAACCTCCATGTTCAGAGCGGTCTATTAACGGCCTGCCAAAAGATAAGTTCTAGAATTGTCGGGGACGAATTTCCGGAGAAATCGGATGTTCTCCGGTTGAAATGTCGCACACCGGGCACTCGAACATCCGATACTCTTTGCCCGCCACGTCAGGGGAAATACGGGCGAGCCACATCTTTGTGCCGCACCGATTGCATTCCGGATGGTCGATCCGGTCGCTCTGGGACTCGCTTTTCTGGATGTGTGTCATCGGTGTTCGGCTGGTGGTCAGGCGAGAGCACATCAGTGTCTCTCAGCCACCGACGCCTGGTATACGTGCCGATGATGCTGAGATGCTAGCTATCAACTGCGTCTGAGACAAGACAGAGAAGCTTCCCTATCAGCCCACCTGCTTTTTCTGAGGTTGCTTGACCCTTTGGTAGCCGTTCGAAGCCGCGGCTTTCAGACGGACAATCTCCTCCTCGTAGTAGGCGTTCGCTACGAGCACCATCCGCAAGGCGGCCTTGTAGTCGCCCTTGCAGATTTCTAGGACCTGCCAAAGGTCGTCATCCACGCACATAGCAAGAACCTTGATCTGGGATCACATACCATAATAAGAACGAAACGTGAACGAAGAGTCAAGGCATGCGGCTGGTCGATTATCCCTTCATCCTAGTCAGGTTCCGCTGCGATCTCTGCAAGCGCTCCGGGCAGTCGAAACTCGCCCGTTTGGCCCAGAAGTACGGATGCGAAACCACCTTGGATGCGCTGTGTGAACGGATGACTCGGGACTGTCCGTGGAGAAGCGACAAAGCGCTCGAAGTCAAAGGATGCGGTGTCTATTTGCCTGATATACCGTCGAAAATTCCGCCCGACATACCACCAGCGTTGATGAAGTTCCGCGTAGTACGGTAGCCACCCGCAGGAATTTGTAGCTTCGAGCGTTTAATTAGAATGATGGAAAAGAACCCCGACATTTTGCCGGTGTCCACGCGGCCCGCCTGTAATGACTGCGGCGTGGAGATGTGGCTCCGGAAGATCATCACCAAACCTACAGGCGAGACTCGCGTTTTCGAGTGCCCGGTATGTGACGCGAAGATCGAAAAATATTGATTCTGAATTTCTGAATTTTTAGATAATGTTCGAGTGATCGACGTCGGGTTATTGAAATTTATAAATATGTTGGCACTTTTTACGCCGCTATTCGTTTGACGATTTGTAATGCAAAGCTTTTCTCACAGCCCCGGTTCCCACACACAGTGTCCTCGGTGCGGTCAAAGCACAGCGAAGGTTTCTGCGCGCATTTCACAGCTGGAGCGCGGTCACGTTCAACTCTTCGAATGTACGAACTGCGGGATGGTGGGGGAACTGGATGGGCATGTCACAGCCCGTAGCCCGCATCGCAACCAGGGCTCGCCAAGTTCCGGCGATTGACGGGAGACAGGCCATCGCTTGGGTGGGTGAGGACCGTCCTTCGTGAGATTCCGCGCTTTCATAAATAAGCAGCGAATGGCGGCGCACCTCGCCGAGCTACTTAAGGATTTGCCAGACGTAACCTCTTGGCAAGAGGTGCGAAAGCATCTCAATGCACATTGTACAAGCGATATTCAAATCGCCGCCGTTCGCGGGCTTTGGAGAAAGTTCTCCGACCGTGTGTAACCTTTACTCCATCACCAAAAGCCAGACCGCCATCATCGAATACACCCGCGCCATGCGGGACTCGACCGGCAACCTGCCGCCGATGCCCGGCATCTTCCCGGATTACAAGGCGCCCGTCGTCGCCAATCGGGGTGGCATCCGAGAGCTCTGCATGATGCGCTGGGGTATGCCTTCGTCTTCAAAGGCCCAGCTCGACGCCGCGACCAAGCGGGCCGACAAGCTCCGCGTCAAAGGCAAGGAGGTCGATTTTAAAGAGCTCCTGAGGATGGAGCCGGACTCCGGCGTCACCAACATCCGAAACACCTCCTCAAGGCACTGGAAGCGGTGGCTCGGGGTGGAGAACCGTTGTCTGGTCCCGTCAGCGAATTCAACAAGGCCGAAGGTGGCGATATCTGGTTTGCCTTGGACGAAACGCGCCCCCTGGCGGTCTTCGCCGGCGTCTGGACGCCCTGGACCTCTGTGAGGAAGGGAGGGAGGGCGAGACGACCGACGACCTGTTCGGCTTCCTGACCACCGAACCGAATGACGTGGTCGGACCAATTCACCCCAAGGCCATGCCGGTCATCCTAACCACGGCAAACGAAGTTGAGCACTGGATGACGGCGCCGGCCGAGGAAGCGCTCAAGCTTCAACGGCCTCAATCCTCGGGCGTCCTCAAAATCGTCGCGCGCGGCGAGAAGAAAGATGGCTCTGACACAGCTATCTAACATTATTTATGATGAGAATTATAAACAGGTAAGCTGGCAATCTCCGATTTATTGTATCGGCGTTTGATAACGCTTGGTCAGTGACAAATGGTGTTAGGAACGAGACGTTCCGCGTTCGGCCGAAACAAGACGATTCCGACCAACGCGGGACCACTGGCCCGTTCCGACTACCCGGCGCGGGAGTGCAAATGTGGTCGTGCCACACGCGCCCAGCGCTGTAGGTGCAGTCTCAGACGATGGGGCTCGGTCGCACCTTTTGAGAACGCCTCATCGCCAGCGGCGAAGTCGATGTCTCGAAGAAGCCGTCACCGTGGGCGAAGAACCGCCGCCGCCGTCGGCCGCTGAGATCAATTGCGCCGATCGGGCTTCCGCCGCCGGACCGGGCCCCGAAAAGACTGCCGGACGTACACTCCGAGCTCGGTCTCGACGATGCGGCCAAGAGGTAAATCTGGACATGACGTCGACTTTTCCGATGCGACGCTTGTGAGCATGTCAGTAAGCGCGAATTTAAAAATGGCATCGCTCCGCGTCAGCCGGCCTGATTAAGTGGCGTAACCGAAGCGTGGAATTGCCATGACACAAATCCAGAAGTCGCCAATTCAGGTCCCCGAGATTGACCGGTCCTTCTGCAGCCAGTGCGGCTCGCAGATGTGGCTTTCACAGATTTCGTCGGACGGCTCCGGCAAGGAATATCGGATTCTCGATGTCCGGTGTGCGACATCTCAAAAAAGAACCTCCATGTCGCCGCCGAGTGAGAGCTTGTCTCCGGCGGCCATCTAATAGATCGAACGGCGCCTGCATCGCGAACGCCGAGACAGGCGGGTGCCACGTGATGCTCGTGTGCTACGACGCCGACGGTTGAGAACTGCGTGAAAGTTCCTATATGACAAGCATGGCAGACAGAGCAAAAACCCAAGCCCGTCGCGCCCTTCAACAGATCGAAGGCGCGAAAGCAATGGCCGAATATCGCGCCGCCGAAGAATTCACTAGGAAGCGAACTGCCCAGCTCCGAGCCGCGCGTCTTGCACGCGAAGCCTCGGCTTCGCCGACGCCGGCCGCCAACCCTCGAAAGCAAAAAGTCGCCCACATCAAGGTCAGATCGTGAACAGGCAACGCTTCTCAGACGTATGAAGTATCGAATCAACTTATGGCTGCGACATTTCCAGAACCCGGTAAGGTAACTTCAACGACTGGTCTCGCGTTTCGTGTCGTAAAGCGCCCCAAGGAACCCCATGTCTAGAGTGATTGGAGGCCTGCCAGGCGGAAACTAGGAGAGGTGAGATGACGAGAGCGCGGTATCCATCCGGACCGTTCTACACGTCTAGGCTACGCGGCTGGCCGATGATTGCGCTTTATATTTATTGCCTCTTTCTCACGACAGTTGCAGCTGCGCTTGCCGCTACTATCGCGACCGCACCATATTGGATTCCGACGCTAGTAAATTAGATCTCGACGGACTAAGCCCCGATCTGTCTTTATTTATTGAGCGTTTCCGCGACCATCATTGCAATTGGGGTCGTGGGTAGCGGATAAGTGGGTCCGCAATGACTTGCTTTCGCTCCAGATCGTCATTGAGCGCTGAAACCGTGTCCAACTTCGGGCTGTGACGATCTCGCGGCCAGCGAGAGCCTACCGTGGTCCTGAGAGGTGGGTGCTACCGGCGCCCGATATCCGCTGCCACGATTCATTCCGCTCGTGCTTTGCGGCGGCTTGGTGTCGGTTATTCCCATGTATGGGCCTCGAAGCGCGTCTTCGTCATGGCCGATAGTGGGATCCTCGATTATCGCGTCTTCTTGCAAAATCGAACCGGCGTGGTACGCGACATTTCGTCTGCATCGATCGCTGAGAGGTTGTGCGATCTTGAAAAATGGCCGCTGTTACATACATTTAGCACGTCATGCTCATATTACGATATAATTTTATCCTGCTTGGGGCGTACGCTCAGCCCAGCAACTAGGCCCCGCCCAGCGCAGCAGTGCTGTGCGGGCTTGATAAGCCGTCAATCGCTCTTACATGGGGCTTATTATGCCTGTCGTACTTCTCCCAAATCCGCACTAACCGCGGAAACCAGTGAATACGGGCTATCTGCAGTGCCGGCCGCAGCATGTTTAGGAAAAGGGCGTGCCGGCGAAGGCAGGTGCGCGGTTCACACGCGTGCGGATATGCAGACGCGTCAATGCACTTGTGCCTCTTGTAATCAAAATCTCGGAGTTAAGTATGGACAGTAACAGGCTCATTTCGCCAAGTGGCACATCGTCAATCGGTGGTCCGTCAAGCAGTGATCGTCTCGGGGAAAAGCACCGGCCTGTTTCGCCCAATTCGCCGAGCAGACTAGATGCCCGATTGGATGCAGCGCTGGAAGAGACCTTCCCGGCAAGCGATCCCATCGCGATCACGATTTGCACTCCGGCACCACTCAGATTGGACCACTGAGTGGTTGGCCCGCGTTCTTGAATAGCGGGAACCGCGAGCTGTCAGCCGGTAGTCGTGCTTCGGTTCGTTGGAGAGTGCGATAGGCCGTGTCTCGGCGAAAGCCCGGAGTCCTTTCGGGCGACCGCCCGGTCCAATAATGCGTCTGAGCGGGCTGCACGTGCAGGCCACGCGAAAAGAGGGAGCGGCCGTCCTCCGGCAATCTTGCGGGATTTGACTTTCTACGGCGAATGTCTAAGGCTAATCAAATCATGTTGTGCCTTGCGACATTCCGCCGAGGCCTGTGTCATGCAGGCAACCTGATCGCGGGCTATTAGCCCCGAGTTCAGCGCGCGCCGTCGCATATCGAACTCGGGGACGTCCTAGCAAATCACTGCTGTGGACGCACTCTGTTTGTTCTGCCGACCAGCAGCCCTGCGGCGCACTCTCCAGCCTTCAATCCGACCGCTCAGCCCGACCGCGGCTGAGCCATATCGAAACTTGGAAACCTGGCGGATCAATCCGCTGAGGAGGTGCGCCATGAGTTGCAAGTCGAATAACGCGCGGACGGGAAAGCCAGATACTGCGAAGCAGCCTGATCACTCCAGTCTTCGGTTGGTTACGCGCGAGGTGGAGGCAACAAAACCGCCACAGCCGCCACCAAGAAGACCAACATGCGAGCAGGCCGATCTGAAGTCTAGCCATGACTGGGACGGAGACGGCCCGGGCCCCTTTGCCGCCTGAAAGGCGAATTGCCAACCATTGGAGACGAATATGACAAATCAACGAGAAAAGATGCGCTTAAGCAGCGATATGAAGCCGCGTATCGCATTGTCAGCAAAGGACTACGAAAGCCTCCTGCTCCTCGCGCGAGCGGCCGCGAGCAGGATGCCCGACCTGACCTCGATCCTTGCTGACGAACTCGAACGCGCTGAGGTGCTCGCAGACAGCGAGCCAGGACATTTTGTGTGCATGGGCGGCGTGGTCGAATTCCGCGACGATATGACAGGCAAGGTTCAAACGGTGACTCTGGTTTACCCGGGCGACGCAGACATCTCGCAGGGGCGGATCTCGGTGCTCACTCCCATCGGAACCGCGTTGATTGGCTTGGGTGTCGGAGATTCCATCACCTGGGAAACACGGATCGGCGAGCTCCGACAA
>JAFECJ010000053.1 GCA_018242205.1 Pseudomonadota bacterium | reverse complement strand
GCCGGGGCTCCGCCCGCCGGCACTATGACCGGCCGCGAGGAGCTCGCTGATGGTGAGCGCTACCCACGAAAGTGGATCAGCCGCCAGAAGCGCGGCCCGGTGCCGCAAAGACGCCGCCGACGGCGCGCCGGGAGGCGCCACGCGGTCCCAAAAGGATCGCGTGCACATAAGGCACGTCGCGCCTTCCGGCGCGCCGTCCCCCTCGCCTTTCGAGGCGGGGGACATAAGGGCAAGACCCGGGCGCCTTCGCGCCGCGGGAACGCGGAGTCCTGCCCGGACCGACGCCCCAGCCGCGAACCTCGACACCAGGAGCATCACGCCATGCCCAGCGATTTCTACGAACCGAGCAAGCATCTCTCCGACTATTACCGCGACCACGAACGGCTGCGCCAACAGCGCGACGAGGAAGCACGCCGCGCCGCGGAACTGCACCGCCAGCATCGCGAACGCTTCAACGCGCTCGCCGCCAAGCTGCTCGACCGCGTCGACGGCCTGCTTGACCGCATGCCGTCGGCGCAACAACAACAGCCGGCCGCCCCCGACGACGACCTGTCGCTGGTCGCGGCGCGGCGTCAGCTCGCCCACATCGTGCGCGCGCCGCAGATGTGTTCGCGCAAGCTGTGCCGCCGCACCCGGGCCTGTTGCGGCGAGCCGAAGCAATGCCTCGCCGTCTATCTTCCGCTGTTACCGCCGGCCAAGGTCGCCGAGCTTTTGCTCGACGGCCGCAAGACGCGCCGCCGCCGCGCCCGCGCGGTGTGATGATGCAGCGCACACGCCGGCGCGGTACTCCCGCGGTACTCCGTTGTCGCGTGCGCTTCATCGCCGCGTCATCCGGCCGTGTCCCAATGGCGGCTGCGACGAAGTGTCAGCGCCGCTGTTTGATCCAGCGCAACAGCGCGCCGCCGGCGGCCGCTACGGTTCCGCGCAACGCGAGTCACGCGCCCGGCAGCAACCGCAACAACCAGAACAACGAGGGAGACCGTCATGTCCGATACCGCCGCACATCACAGCGTCTTCCAGCGTGCGGTCTGCGACCAATGCGGCGAGCGGCCGGTGGCGCCGGATCGCGCCGATTACCTGGCGAAGCGCGGCCTCATTCGTTACGTCTGGACCTGCGCTGCCTGCGGCCACCAGTTCGCCACCGAAAGCCCGGCCGCCATCGGCCCCGAGCAGGAGCAGGAAGCCGTCAAGGCGTTCTGGCCGTCGCTGCTGGTCGGCTGACGCCCGGCGGCAAGCCGCACAACCTGCGCGACATGGCGTATCCCGCGCATGGCCTCATGCGCCGCGCGCGCTTGCATTGTCCGCCGTTCGAAGGCACCAAATCCGTCCCGACCGGCGCCGCGGGCTCGACCCCGGGGGCGCTTCAAGAAAGACGGCCTATGGCGGAAACGGCTCCCCTCTCCTGGTTCGACATCGCGATCGCGGCGCTCAAGCGCAACGAGGTCAAGCTCATCACCTATGTGCCGGATCGCGTGCTGACGCCGCTGATCGCCGGCCTGGCCGCCGACCCGTATTTCGAGGTCATCGGCACGACGCGCGAGGAAGAAGCGGTCGGCATCGTCGCCGGCGCCTGGATGGGCGGCCTGCGCGGGGCCGTGCTGATGCAGACCAGCGGTTTTGCCACCTTGCCCAATGTCATCGCTTCGCTGCTGGTGCCCTACCAGATCCCGGCCGTGCTCATCGTCTCGGAGCGCGGCACGCTCGGCGAGTTCAACATCGGTCAGGCTCTGGTCTGCCGCACCATGCGGCCGGTGCTGGATTCGCTCGCCACCGAGCATCACACCGTGACGCGCCTCGACGAGTTCGATTTCATCCTCGACCGCTCGATCAAGCAGGCGGTGATGACGCAGAGCCCGGCGACGTTGATCCTGTCGCCGCTGCTCACCGGCGGCAAAGTGTTGTGAGCGAGGCCGGCATGACGCAAACCATCACCATCGGCAACCTCCCCGTTCAGGTCATGAACCGCTTCGACCTGTCGCAGCGCCTGGTCAAGCTGCTCAGGAACGACGAGGCCGTCGTCGCCGGCATCGGCAATACCAATTTCGATCTGTGGGCGGCGGGCCGCAGGCCGCAGAATTTCTACATGCTCGGCAGCATGGGGCTGGCGTTTCCGATCGCGCTCGGCGTCGCCATCGCGCAGCCCAAGCGTCACGTCATCGGGCTCGAGGGCGACGGCTCGCTGCTGATGCAGCTCGGCGTTCTCGCCACCATCGCCGCGCACAAGGCGCAAAACCTCACCATGATCGTGTGGGACAACCAGTCCTATCAGATCACCGGCTCGCAGCCGACCGCCACCGCCGGCGTCACCGACATCGTCGATGTGGCGCGCGGCTGCGGCATCAAACAGAGCCTGTGGGCGCGCTCGCCGGAGGATTTCGAGGCGCAGGTGACGAAGGCGATTGCCGGCGGCGAGAAGACGCTGATCGCCTGCAAGACCGATAACCAGCCGCCGCAGGGCCAGACCCACCGCGACCCGGTGCTGATCCGCGAGAATTTCATGCAAGGTCTCGGCGTGCGCAGCGCCAAGACTTTCACGGCAGGATGACCTTCGTCGCGCGCTGACCGCCGGTATCGTTTTCCGTTTGCGCATGGCGCGGCGCTATTTCGATTGCACTGCAAAAACGATTGTTCGGTCACGCGTCTTGCGCCGGCGCGACAATGCTCCCATCATATTCATAACATGTGAAGCATTCCGTCATGCTCCACGACATAGATAAACCGAGGAAACGAGAGGTCCGGCCCATGACGTCCCTGGCCCGCGTGCAGATCGCTCTCCTGTTCTATTCGTGTTTCTGCGCCGTGTGTTTCACCGCCGCGGTCTATGCCGCAACGCTGTTCCCGCCGCTGGTGCCGAATGCCGGCCTGTGGATCGCGGTCCTGACCGCCGCCGGCATGTTCATCGGCGCGCCGATCGCCTGGATGGTCGGTAAGGCCCTGCCGCGCGAGTGGCACGGCACGCTGGTGGCCCGCCAGTCGCCTTTGGCGCACGAGCCAGCCCGCGAGATCTGACGGCATCGCGCACATCTCGCGGTCTCCCCCGGCGCCCGTCGGGCGCATCGTCAGAGCGGCGAGCTGCTTCAGGCGCAGGATTTGCTGCAATGCAGTACAAAAAGTGTCGCTCGCGCGGCCCCAATCGGCAAATTCGGCAGGCAGGCTGACCTAATTACCGCATCTGCGTCTACTTTTGTTGCCCGACCTCATGGTTTCTGCAAGGTTAAGGTCGGGCGACCGCGGAGGGCGCTGATGCTGCTCCTGTTTACCGGCGACAATGCGGTTCGTGACACGTTCCGCCTCGCCGAGGAAATCGCGCATTTCGGTTTGTGGCAGGTCGATCTCGCGACCGGCGCGATGACCTGTTCCGAGAACATGCTGCGCATCCTGGGGATCGGCGCGCCTGCCGCGAGCACCGACGGCGATGCCACGGTCATGCGCTTTTCCACGCTCGAACAGGTCACCCATCCCGACGACATGCCGGCGATCGCCGAAATCCAGCACATCATCGCCGACGGCCTGCCCTTCGACCGCAATTTCCGCGTCATCCATCCGAACGGCCGGGTGCGCCACCTGTCGA
Organism: Pseudomonadota bacterium; assembly: GCA_018242205.1. GTDB lineage: Bacteria > Pseudomonadota > Alphaproteobacteria > Rhizobiales > Xanthobacteraceae > Pseudolabrys. Next base: position 22,429 of record JAFECJ010000053.1, on the reverse strand, counting down.
TCCACGGCGAGGTGGTCGTCGATGCGTCGGGCCGCAAGAGCCGCGCCATCGGCGCACTGATGGACGTCACAGTCCACGCCGAGACCATGCGCGCCTCGCAGGTCGATTCGGAGCGGGTCCGCGCCATCATGACCGCGATGGACGGCCGACTGTGGACGGCGCGATCGGACGGCTTCCGCACCGATCTCCTGCTGCGCAGCGCCGCCAGCCAGCAGGTCCCCGGGACTTGGCTCGGCTTCAACTGGCTGACGCGCGTCCACCCGGACGACGTCGCCCGCGCCCGCGCCGCCTGGGCCGAGGCGCCGGAGCAGATCCGCAGCTTCACGCTGGATCTGCGCGTGCTCGGCGAGGACGGCGCCTATCACTGGCGCCGGCATTATTGCTCGCCGATCGTCAACGACGACGGTTCGGTGCGCGAATGGGTCGGCCTTTCGCTTCTGATCAACCAGGAACATGCGGCCGCCCAGGCCGAACCGGGCATGCTGACCGGCGTACAAATCCGGGCCGCGCGCGGCATCCTGAACTGGTCGGTGAAGGAACTGGCCGATCGCACCGGGTTGTCGACCGGCGCGCTGAGGCGCATCGAGGCCCATGACGGCTATAACCGCGCCGCCGGCCAGGCCTTGCTTCTGATCAAAGACGCCCTGTCGGCCGCTGGTGTCGACTTTTTTGTCCTGCCCAGCGGCGAAGCCGGCGTTTTTGCCACCCGCAAGGAGAACCGCCTCAAGCTCGTGGCTGGAAATGCGCGGGCGAAAAAAGTTTGATCCGCAGTCCGCCCGTGGCGGCACTATTTCGCGAAAACAGAGCAAGGATCGGCGCGGTCCGATCGAATTTGCCGGCACATCGCACCGATACGGTAAATCGCACCCGTCAGGCCTTCGCATTCTGACGGCGTCTTCGTGCTCCCGTTATATTTTCGTCATGGGCGAATATTTCGCCGGCTAGCGGCGGTTCCGCCAATCCATCAAATGTACCGCAACACGTCGGCATTGATCCGACACCATGGATGGATGAAAAATGGACAGCGGTATTGTGAAACGATCGGTCCTGATCAAGGGCCGCAAGACCAGCGTCAGCCTCGAAGACGCCTTCTGGAATGCGCTGCGCGGCATCGCCGCGGAACGGCAGGTGTCGACGCCAACGCTCCTGGCTGACATCGAAATGAATCGCGGTAACGCCAACCTGTCGTCGGCGGTACGGCAGTTCGTGATCAATTATCTGCTGGCGATCAACGAAGAGTATCGCAAGATCATCGCCAAGCAGGGGCACGCCGGCGTTCAGCATCCCGCCAACACCAACCATACGCAGAACGGTCCGGCGCCCGCCGTCGACGTTCAGCGCGTCAGGGCGGCGAGCTGATCGGCCCTTTAATCAGCGCGACGCCATGGCTTTGTCCTTGGCGTCGGCGCGCTGCGCGGCCGGACGGGCCGCGATCCTCGCGGCATAGGCGGTGAATTCCGGCCGCTCCGGAATCATCTTGAACAACACGCCCCAACGCAGGTTTGCGCCGATCACCACGTCGGCCGCCGTGAACTGCTCGCCCATCAACCACGGTCCCTTCTCGACCGCTTTGGCGAGGACATTCATGGTCGTGTCGAAATCGCCATAGCCGAGCATGGCCCGCCGCGCCTCCTCCTTGCGCGGCGCCGCGCGGTCTATCACCGCCGGCTCGAGGCAACCCGGCCCGAAAAACAGCCATTTAAGATAGACGCCGCGGCGCGGCGTGCCGATCGGCACATTCAATCCGGCGTGCGGAAACTCGTCGGCGAGATAGGTGCAGATCGCCGCCACTTCGGTGACGACCGTATCCTTGTGGCGCAGCGCCGGCACTTTGCCCATCGGATTGATGGCCAGATAGTCCGGCTGACGGTTCTCGCCCTTTTCCAGACTCAGAAGCTTGATGTCGTAAGGCTGGCCGAGTTCCTCAAGCATCCACAACGTGACGGACGAGCGCGATGGCGACGCATGGTACAGAGTGAGATCGGCCATGAGGGAGCTCCGGCATTGGCGGCAAGAGGATCTGCCGTGATAAGACTGGCGACCATCATACCTTTCGCCGGCCCAGCGTGCTCCAGGAACTTCCGCTCATGCACCATCAGGTTTCCGACAACAAGGAACGTCACCGCTTCGAGCTCGAGGCCGACGGCTACATCGCCTTCTCCGAATACAAGCGCTCGCCTGGATTGATCACCATCACGCACACCGAAGTGCCGAAGGAACTCGGCGGCCGCGGCATCGGCACCGCGCTCGCGCACGGCCTGATGGAGATGATCCGCGCCGAAGGCGTCAAGGTGAAACCGCTCTGTCCCTTCGTGAAGGCTTATATCGATAAGCATCCGGAATACGCCGATCTCGTCGCCTGAGCGACGCCGCTAACAGATCCCGCAACCTTGCGTTAAGCCCGTCGTCTCTCGCGCGCGGCATAACGCTATCTTAACGTTTCGGTAAGATATTGCGCCCGCCCACGATCCTGGGAGTGCGCGTTGGACCTGACCATCGGAGTGAATTTTTTTCTCGGACAGTGCGAGAAATTGCTGTTCTCGCTCGGTTCTCATTTCTCGCTGACGTCGCTTGGCCTGACGTTGATCGTCGCCACCGCCTTCTATGCCGCGCAACGTCTCAAGCGCGGGCGCAAACTGCGCTGGCGCACGATCTGGCGCGCCCTGTTTCCGCAACACATCCTCCGTGCGAAGTCGAACGAAGCCGATATCGGCTATCTGTTCTTCAACGTCTTCGTCTTCGGCCTGGCGTTCAGTTGGGCCGTGTTATCGTACCAGTCGATCTCGAATGGCTTCATGAACGGCGCCGTCGCCCTGTTCGGGCCGGCCGAGCCGAGCGCTTGGCCGGACTGGCTGCAGCGAAGCGTGATCACCGTGATGCTGTTTCTCGCATACGAGCTCGGCTACTGGTTCAACCACTGGCTCAGCCACAAGGTGCCGCTGCTGTGGGAATTCCATAAGGTGCACCACAGCGCTGAGGTGCTGACGCCGCTGACAAACTTTCGCGTTCACCCGATCTACGCCTGGATCTTCGCCAACATCCTCGCCTTCTCGGCGGCGGTCGCCAACGGCGCCGGCCATTACCTGTTCGGCGCGGCAATCCCGCAATACGCCCTCAACGACACCAATATGATCCTGGTGCTGTTCATCCATGCCTATGTGCATTTGCAGCACTCGCATCTATGGATCTCATTCCGCGGCCTGCTCGGGCGTATCCTGATCTCACCGGCACACCATCAGGTGCATCATTCGGCCGATCCGCGTCACTTCAACAAGAACTTCGGCAGCTGCCTGGCGGTGTGGGACTGGATGTTCGGTACGCTTTACATCCCTGCAAAGCAGCGCGAACCGCTCAAGTTCGGCGTACCGGACCATCGCGACGCCCATACGATGAAAGGCGAGCTGGTCAATCCGCTGATCGACGCGGCGGCGCATTTCAAGCCGTTGTGGCCGGAACGCAAGGCCGCCGCGCTGCCAGTGGCGCAGCGCGAACGGGTCTGACCTAACCGGCCGCGTGGCCCATCGCCTCGACGGCACGCAGCCATTCTTTGCGCTTCTCGTCGCCGACCGCCTCGATCATGCCAAAGATCGTCGAGCGCACCGGCTTGATGCCGGCGAAGTGCAGGATGTTGCGTTTCATCAGTTTCAGCGCATGGGCGCCGAAGTACCAGCGATAGAACCAGCCTGGCATGCCCATGGTCATGATGACGCGCGCGGATTTGTTCTTGAACAGCTTCCAGCTTGCCCTGCCGCCGCTCTTCTGAATGCGCAGCAGATCGGCTTGCAGGATCCGTTCGATGAACCCCTTCATGATCGCCGGCATGTCGCCGCACCACAGCGGAAAGATCAGGACGATGTGATCGGCGGCGACGAAGGCCTCGCGCGCGGTGATGAGATCCGGCTCGAGCGGCTGTTCGTGCCGATAGCCTTCACGCAAGATCGCGTCGAAGTTCATCTCGCCGAGCACGAAGAGCCGCGCCTCGTGACTGGCACTCTCGGCGCCGCGCTGATAGGCGCGTCCGAGCGCCTCGCAATAGCTGTCCTGTAGCGGCGTGCCGACGATGACGACAATCCTGGCCATGCCCTGCCCTCGCTCTTGCACCGAAGCATGAGCACGAGGCTATGGACGACGGGCGGGCGCCATCTTGATCTGCCGCAAAAATCTGCGGCCTGCGACAGCGCGTCGAGCGCCGTCATACGGCCAGTTTCGACAGCAGTTCCATGTAGGCCTCCGGCACGGTGATGTGCGGATTGTGGCTGGAGACGATCTCATGCGCGGTCCAGCCCGCTTCCTTCTGCGCGCGTTCATAAAACGGCCTGAAGCGATCATCCGGCGTGTGTTTGGTGCAGTAGACGTAATGCCGCGGCACCGTGAGATCGCCGTTCTGGAACTTGAGCTTCTGGTCGAAGGTCTTGAGCGGCTGCGGCACGCGGCGCGGATTGCACCAAGCGAGATCTTCAGCCGAGGTGTCGGCCGGCATCGGTCCCGGCGGAATGCGCCAGCCATCGGGCCCGTCCTTGGCGCCGGACTGGCGCTGTGCTCGGGTCGATTCCGGCATGCAATCGAAAGCACTCTCGCCGTCGCGCGGCACGAAGGCATCGACATAGATCAGCTTGGCGATGCGGTCGCGGGCGCGGTCGGCGACGCCGGTCGCGACCATGCCGCCATAGGAATGACCGATCAGATTGACGTTGCGCAGGTCGTTATAGAACAGCGCCGCCGTGACGTCGGCGATGTGCATATCCAGATCGATTCCGGGATGCGCCAGATGGCTGCGCTGACCGAGCCCGGTCAATGTCGGAATGACGAGTTGGTGCCCGCGCGCCGCCATCAGCGGAAACATCTTCTTCCAGGCCCAGGCCGAGCTCCATGCGCCGTGCGCGACAACGAACAATGCCATGTTGGACAGTGCCTCTTCTATTCAGCGGCGACCGGACGCGGCCGCGCCACCCGTCTGTTCCATCGCGCCCGGACGAAATCAAGCGCCGTGACCGCAAGCCCGACGGCCAGCACCTCCCAGCCCGGACGAATGCCAACATTGAAGTCGAAAGCCGTGGCCAGCACGCGCAGCGGCGAGACGTGAAATTCGAGCGCGATGCCGATCGCCTCGCCGGCGAAGGTCAGCGCCGCAACGACGACGGCAAGGCCGAACAGGCTCAAGGTCGACAGGTCGCTCCTGTCCTGCCACCACGCCAGCACACGATAGGCAATCAGCCAGCCGAATAGCCCGGCGACAAAGATTGGGACGGTGACGTCGGCCTTGGTCTGCTGGAAGTAATGAATGAGCGCCAGCAATGCGATGAAGTAGATCGCCTGATGCAGCCGCCGCCAGCGCAGGCCGCCGAGCTTGCGCACCATGGTATCGGTCGAAGTCGCGGCCAGCGCCGCCAGGCCGAGCCAGGCAATGATACCGATGATCAGATAAACGCGATGCGTGATCTCGTACACCACCTTGCCGAGGTCGTAGCCCTGATCGGCGATGTAAAGCGCCAGATGCGCGGCGGCGTAGCAGAAGGTGCCGACACCGAGCATGCGGCGCACATCGATGAGATTGCCGAAACGCGCGACGCGCCGGAACGGCGTGATTGCCAAGGTGACGCCGAGTAGCACCAGGGTCCAGAAGCCGGCCCGATGGATCAGGTCGTTGAGCGGCCGTGCGCCATGCGCGATGACGCCGGCATCCGCCACGGCCTTGGCCAGCGGGAACAGCAGGAGTGCCAAAGCCACGATCCGCAATGCGGAAAGGCGGCCGCGCCGGTCGCGCCAGAGTTCAAATGCCGCCATCGAAACCCTCGTCGAGCATCAAACCTCGCCTCGCTGTTGCAGCCGGTTAGCACATACCCGTATCGCTCACCGCTAAAGCCTGCGTGAGCATCCCGTGAACCTCGCCTTCGCGCCAGATACTCTAACATATTGGTCGGGCGCGATTATTTCAGGCCTGAAGCGCCCGGCGACCGCCGCCTCACAGATTTGATCGCGGCAACGAACGACAAGCTGTTAGCATTTCGGCAGCTTCCGCGAGTCGTGAAGCCGGCATTGATCGGTTTACGCGCGGCGATGAGCCGGACAAGTTCGGCTGCAAAGACGTCATCAGGCGACGGCCAGAGGTGAGGAAGCAAAGACCATAAGGGGCTCAGATTTATCGCCACGCCGGGGGTAACTTTTGGAGGTCGGCCATGCCGCGACTTCTCCCAAGACCCGTGCTGAGAATGTCCGTGCTTTCAATCGCGTCGTTGTGGATCACATCCGTTTTCGCACACGACCTCTGGATCAGCCGGCAATCCTATCGCAACCCAGCCGGTGAATGGTGCTGTGGCGCTGAGGATTGCGGGGTTGTCTCGCCCAATGCGGTGAAGGTCGGCAAAGGCGGCTATTCGCTGCGCGGTCCGGTCACCTATGGCGAGGGCGTCACCGGCAATGCCGCCGACGGCCCGACGCGCCAGGAAAACCTCAACGAGATAGTGCCCTATAGCCAGACGCTGCCATCGCCAGACGGCGCTTATTGGCGCTGCAAGCGACCGGATGGCACGCCGCGCTGCTTCTTCGCGCCGCCGTCGGGAAGCTGAACAGACGGCGGCACAGCAGCGGCGAGCTTCACACCCTTGGCAGCGGGCGGCCGCCCTGCTCTTTCGATGGCACCTTCACCCAGGCTTCGCCGTCGAGCACGACCTCGCCACCAACTTCGCAGCGACATGACAACCGGGCACGCGTTTTCTCCGGCATCAGTTCGGCGACCGAGACGATGACATCGACGGTGTCGCCGATCCTGACCGGCGCGCGGAAGTTCAGGGTCTGCGATATGTAGATCGCGCCCGGCCCCGGCAGCCGGGTGCCGAGCACGGCCGAGATCAGGCTGGCGGTATAAAGACCATGGGCGATACGGGTGCCGAACGGGGTCTGCGCAGCGAAATGCTCCGACAGATGGATCGGATTGCGGTCACCGCTGATCTCGGCAAAGCCGACGACATCGGATGACGACACCGTCTTGGACAGTTTCTCGGTCTGCCCGACGGTGAGATCCTCGAAGTAGAGCGTTTGCAGCATCAGCATCAGGGTTCCGTACTCCGTTGCGCCCGATACAACATCAGGACCGCGCCGATCAGCACCACATTGATCAAAGCAAATCCGGTCAATAAGCCGATGGTCGCATCGGCGCCGAGGCGTTCGATCATTATGGCGCCGGCTGGCGGCGCCAAGGCCTGCACGATCAGGCTGGGGAATGCAATCTTGCCCATCAGCCGCGGAAAGCGCACCGGCCCGAACAGCGTAAGTGGCAAGGTGCCACGGCCGATCCAGGAGATACCATAGCCAGCGCCGTAGATGAGGATCGTGAGCACCAAGAACGGAAATCCGGCGGCGAGCAGACCGAGGCCTAACGCCATCAGGATGCAGCAGGCGATCATCGTCCAGACCGGATGATAACGCGCACCGAACAATCGTTCGATCACCCGCGCGCCCACCTGCGCCGGCCCGAACAATGTGCCGTAACTGACGGCCGCCACTTCGGCGATGCCCTTCGCCTGCAGGAAGGTCATGAAATGCACGATGACGATCGAACCGATGCCGGCGGCAAAGGACAGCACGGTCGCGACCAGAATGAACAAGGCCTGCTCGTTCTTGATCGGAGCCGACGCCGGCATATCGCGCACCTGTTCATTTCGCCCGGCGCGCTGGGAGATCGGCCGCTTCGCCGTCACTGCCAACTGCAAGGGCAGCGCCAGGCAAAGATGGAGCGCGGCGTAGATGAAACAGGCCGCGCGCCAGCCGGTCTGCTCGATCAGCAGAGCGCTGAGCGGCCAGCACACCGTGCTGGCGAAACCGCCGAACAAGGTCAGATTGGTAATCGGCCCGCGCGCCTCATGGCCGTAGCGCTGGCCGAGCGCGGCGAAGACCGCGTCGTAAAGTCCCGTCCCCATGCCGAGACCGACCACGACCCAGGCTGCCAAATAGACCGCTGCGCTGGGCGCTGTGCCGATCCCAATCAGGCCGGCGCTGAACAGCAGCGAACTGGCGGCGAGTACCGGACGCGCGCCGTGCCGGTCGATGAGGCGTCCGACTTCAGGCGAGATCAGCCCGGCGACCAGCAGGCCGATCGACGTCCCGGAGACGACGATGCCCAGCGACCAGCCGGTATTGGCGACAATCGGCGCGGCAAAGACCGCCGGAAAGTAGAATGACGTTCCCCAGGCGAGAATCTGCACGACGCCCAGCGCGCTGACGACCAGCCGACGGTCGAGCTCGCCTTTCTGCGCATCCGATGACGTGTTCAACAACGACAGCCCCCAAGGGGGCCACCCTACACGCCGCGGGCATGGGCCGGTACCGCTCCAGGGCCCGGGACACGGCTATTTCCGCGTTAGTATGCCGTTAACGCATAGGTCGATTTTGCGGCGCACACAGAAAATCGGTCCAGAACGTGTGATTCGGCGAGATACCCGCGTCCACACGGCAGAACGAAGGCTGAAACTCGGCACAATTTCCGAAAATAGAGAGACAGCCGCTGCGCTGCACAATCGATATGCACCGCAATGAAGTGCCTAACAGGCAATCTTTGCTTCATTTCTGGTTTTAGTGTGATTTTTCTGATACTTACGCCATGCATTTTTGCTTAGCTGCACCGCAACATTTATGCTTCTCATATGAGCATGAATGAGTATGTTTGCGGCAGATCGATAGGGCGAAACGCCCGACCGCAGAACCGAATAGCTAGAAAAGAGATGACCATGTTTGCCGCCCTCGTCCGCTTCGTCCAGGAATGGAAGCGTTACAGCCGCAGCGTTCGCGAGCTCTCGCGCCTCGACGACCGCGAATTGGCCGATATCGGCCTCAACCGTTCGGAAATCGAGCGCGCCGCTTGGAGCGCTGCTCGTCACGCCTAAGGCCGCCGCAAAGTAGTAATCGGGACGCCTCCCCCTCAGCGCTCCTGATGTCCAAGCGCCCGCGACAATCGCGGGCGTTTCGATTCCGGGGTGCCGCTAGTCGGCATCCATCCATCGATCGAGCGGCATGATTTCCGGCGCCTGACCGTACGCGCGGGTCCAGGCGTCGACCGACCACTTGGTGCCGCTTCCCTTCTCCACCAGCACGGCAGTGGCGTGCGGCGCCTTGAAATCGAAGATGTGGCCCCGGGCTTCCGGAGCGTCGACGGTGTGATAACGCAACAGCCCCAACTCCTGCAGCAGCAGCAACAGCGATGTCGTGTTGCGGCTGGTGTCGATGCAATCGAACTGGCGCTTGTCATACATGTAGGCCCGGTTGGCGCGGGCGACATGCCCAGCGGTGCCGGCGACCTGGGCAATGCGCCTGTCGAACCAGGCCCCCGCCGCGGCGACGGCCTCGCGCTCATTCGCGGCGGAGCCATGTCCGGCCGCCATCAGCCGCGTCAGCGCCGCCCGATCGGCTGCGGTAATGCCGAGTTCCGCGCGGTACTGACAGCCAAAGCCGTGGCAGACCGTCAATTCTGAGGTCGTCGGCGCCGACAGCGACAATCCCGAATACGCGGCCGAGGCAACGGCATCCTGACCGGCCGCGACCGGCGGCGCCATCACGACGCCCCCGAAAAACGTGGCCAACGCCGCTCCCATCGCCAGCTTCATCCGAATTCCCACCATTGCCGCTCACGCCTCGAACGCCTAAGGATCACCTCCATGACCAACCCTACGACCATGGCCAAATTTCAGCCTATTCACGTCATCGGCGGCGGCTTGGCCGGTTCCGAGGCAGCCTGGCAGCTGGCACGTGCCGGCATTTCGGTCATCCTGCATGAGATGCGGCCGCAGCGCGAGACACCGGCCCATAAAACCGACCGCTATGCCGAACTCGTCTGCTCCAATTCATTCCGCTCCGACGACAAAGACCACAATGCGGTCGGCCTGCTGCACGAAGAGATGCGCCGCCTCGACTCACTGATCATGCGGTCGGCAGACAGCCACCAGGTCCCGGCCGGCGGTGCGCTGGCGGTCGACCGCGACGGCTTCTCCACCGCCGTCACCGCGGCGCTCGAGGCCGAGCCGCTGATCACGCTGGAACGAGGCGAAGTCGCGGTGCCGCCCGCCGACTGGAACAATGTCATTATCGCCACCGGCCCGCTCACCTCGCCGGATCTCGCCGAGACGGTGGCGCAGAAGACCGGCGAGACGCAGCTCGCTTTCTTCGATGCCATCGCGCCGATCGTGCACGCCGAATCCATCGACATGGAGAAGGCCTGGTTCCAGTCACGCTACGACAAGGCCGGCCCCGGCGGCTCAGGCGCCGACTACATCAACTGCCCGATGTCGCGCGAGCAATACGACGCCTTCGTCGAGGCGCTGATAGCCGGCGACAAGACCTCTTTCAAGGAATGGGAAGCGAACACGCCCTATTTCAACGGTTGCCTGCCGATTGAAGTGATGGCCGAGCGCGGCCGCGAGACCTTGCGTCACGGGCCGATGAAGCCGTTCGGCCTGACCAATCCGCGCGAGCCCGACAGGAAGCCCTACGCCGTCGTTCAACTGCGCCAGGACAACAAGCTCGGCACCTTGTTCAACATGGTCGGCTTCCAGACCAAGCTGAAGCATGGCGAGCAGGTGCGCATCTTCCGCACCATACCGGGACTCGAGCACGCGGAGTTCGCCCGCCTCGGCGGCCTGCATCGAAATACGTTCCTCAATTCGCCGAAGCTGCTCGACGAGACATTGCGGCTGAAGGCCAATCCGGCATGGCGCTTCGCCGGCCAGATCACCGGCTGCGAAGGCTATGTCGAAAGCGCCGCGGTCGGCCTGATGGCGGCGCGCTTTGCCGCTGCCGAACTGCGCGGCGAGACACTGGCTCCCCCGCCGCCGACCACGGCACATGGCGCGCTCATCGCGCACATTACCGGCGGCCATATCGAAACCATCGACGCCGGCGCCTCGTCGTTCCAGCCGATGAACATCAATTTCGGCCTGTTCCCGCCCTTGGCGCAGCCGGCCTCTTACGACCTGGACGATGCACGAAAGTTCGGCCGCGGCTCAGCCAAAAACCGCGCCAACAAAAGCGCGCTCAGTGCGCGGGCGCTAGCCGACCTCGCGCAGTGGATCGGGGGCAGCCGCGCTGACGCGGCTGAGTAACGAGCGCCATCTCACGTCCGATCTAAAAAATTCCGTTCGTCCCCGCGTAAGCGGAGATCCAGGACGATAGAAAATCTGGATTCCCGCCTTCGCGGAGATAAACGGAAGCTGTGACCGGTTCAGAGGTGCTCGCCAGGGTCCGGACCCAATCAGCTTGATGGTGGGACGGCAATCGACTCATAAAGCACATGCGCTGCCCAATTTTCGCTCGAAGCGCGCTGTAATGAGTTGGCATGACGAGCGAATTAGTAACCCTCACAGACGCCCATCTAAGTGACATGGCGGCCTTCAAGAAGGAACTGCAAGATGCATTTGCAGTAGCCGTCGTCGACGAGTTTGGGACTTTGCCGGACGGACCAATCCCGTCTGATCAAGTCTTGGATGCGGCCTTGGCAGCACCCGGCGCCGTGGTTCTGCGCATCCTTGCCGACGGTCGCAAAATTGGTGGCGCCGTCGTAACCATCGACATGAACACCAATCACAACTCGCTCGATCTGTTCTTCATCAAGGTCGGCGAGCATAGTCGGGGTCTAGGGCTGAAAGCATGGTTGGCCATCGAGCGACGTTATCCGCAGACGGTCACGTGGCAGACGCATACCCCATACTTCGAAAAGCGAAACATCCACTTCTACGTCAACAAGTGTGGCTTCAGGATTATAGAATTCTTCAATCGACATCATTCCGATCCGCACCAATCGGGGGCGCCTGACGATCTGCCCGGAGATGGTGAAGCTTTTCAGTTCGAAAAGGTGATGAGGTCGCCCTAAGCCTCAAAAATCCGCGCCGGCTTGCGCGCCGCGCGCCAGATGAGCCATTGCCGCTTCAACCGCGACAAGGGCGAGACGTCGAACGGCTCGTAGCCGCGCCGGTCCATCGGCCGCAAGGTGGGGCCGATGAGCGCCAGCGGCAGCAGCGCCGGCAGGATCTCTTTCGGCACCTGCGGCACTTCGTTGCGTGCCACCGCCATCTGCCGCCGCGCGTGCCGGCGCAGTTCGGCCAAAGCCGACTTGAACGCGTCGGTCGACTTTCCGGCGTAGACCTCGTTGAGATCGACCTTGTGCCGCTCGAGGACCTCCAGCGGCACGAACATCTGCCGCCGCGACACGTGCTTCGCCAAATGGGTGAGAATAAAGGTCACGGTCGCGGCGATACCGGCGCCGCGCATCAGCATCATGATGTCGGGGCCGCCGCCGCCGAGCATCGCGATGGCGACATCGAGCAATGCCGATTGCGTCATCACCGCGTAATTGTCGAGATCGTCGAGCGTGGCCATCGGCTCGTCATAGAGGTCGAACTGATGCGCATCGACGATGCCGACGAGGCGATCCGGAGCGATGGCGTGCCGCCGGAGGCCCTCCAGCAACGCGGCCGCGACCGGATGCGCCGCAGCCTCGCCGTCGCGCTTGCCTTCCAGCACCTCGCGCCACCATTGCAGACGAATTTCGCCCGGCATCGGCTCGCGCGCGACGTCGCGCACGCGACCGATCTCGATGGCGAAGGCATAGAGCGCGAACAGCGCCGCGCGCTTGTCCTCCGGCGCAAACAAGGACGCCAGATAGAGGTCGCGATCGGCCTCACGCACCAGCGCAGCGCAATGATCGGCGGAGCTCGGCATGGTGTCGGCCTTGTTGATCTAGTCGACCGCGATCAGCCCGGCGCCGGCGCGGCGGTTCTCACCGAGCAGAACATTATAGGTGCGCACGGCGGCGCCGGTCGTCATGATATCGACCGAAATCGAATGCTCGTGGAACATGGCACGCAGCCGCGGCGCCAACAGCGCCGGATCGCGCCCGGCGCCGATCAGGAACACGTCGAGCGTGTCGCCCCGCGCGAAAGCCTGCGCCAGCGTCTTCTCGGTGACGTCCACCATCGTCGTCACTGGCCAGGCCCACATGCCGTCGGGAAAGCAGACCAGCGAGCCGCGGTGCGACATTCCGCCGAACCGGAATCCGCCATTGCCATAGGCCTCGATCGGCGCGGGCGTCGGCAGATGCGGCGCGTCGCTGCCGAGGTCATCTGCCATCGTCAGCGGCGGCCTTTCGGCTTCGACTTGTTGGTAACCGAGGTCTTCCCGCCCGGTCGCTTGGCTGGCTTCTCGGCGACTTCGTCGTCCGGCGCGTCTTCGACGAACCGCGCCGGAATGGCATTCGGGTTGATGATCTCGGGCTCGGCTTCCGCCGACAAGGCATCGCGCCCGGTGCCGACGCCAAGATAGATCAGGATCGGCGCCGCAATGAAGATCGACGTATAAGTGCCGACCAGCGCCACGCCGAACATCATGGTCGCGGTGAAGGAGTGGATCGCCTGGCCACCGAACAACAGCAGCGCCAGCAGCGCCAGCGTCACGGTGACGTGGGTGATAACCGAACGCGAGAGGGTCTGGTTGACCGAGGCGTTGAGCAGGTCCGGCATCGGCATCTTTTTGTAGCGCCGCAGCATTTCGCGGATACGGTCGTAGATGACGACCGTGTCATTGAGCGAATAGCCGAGAATGGTCAGCAGCGCCGCGATGCTGGTGAGATCGAAGTCGATCTGCAACAGCGACATGAAGCCGATGGTCAGTACGAGGTCGTGCACGTTGGCGATCATGGCGCCGAGCGCGAACTGCCACTCGAAGCGGAACCAAAGGTAAATCAGAATGCACATGATGGCGAGGCCGAGGCCGATCACGCCATAGGACAAGAGTTCGCCGGAGACGCGCGGACCGACCACCTCGACGCGGCGATATTGAATGTGATCGCCGAGTGCCGCCTTCACCTTGGTCACCGCCTGCTGCTGGGCGGCGTCACCGCCGGGCTGCTCGGCAACGCGGATCAGGACTTCGCTCGGACCGCCGAACTGCTGCAGTTGCACTTCGCCAAGGCCGAGACCGCCCAGCGTCGCGCGCATCTTGGCAAGGTCCGCGGGACCGGCAGTCTCGCGCACCTCCATCAAGGTGCCACCCTTGAAGTCGATGCCGAAATTCAGGCCATGGTAAAAATAAAGCAGGATCGCGACGATCGACAGCAAGGCCGACAGCGGAAAGCTGATGCGCCGGAAGCGCATGAAGTCGAACTTGGTGTTGTCGGGGACAATGCGGAGAAGACGCATGGGTAGGTTCTCCCCGCCTCAGATCGGAACGCGCTGGGGACGCCGCCAGCGCACCCAGGTGGCGACGATAAGCCGCGTGACGGTGAAGGCGGTGAACACGGTGGTGATGATGCCGATGCCCAGCGTCACGGCGAAGCCGCGCACTGGGCCAGTGCCGATGTAAAACAGCACCGCTGCGGCGATGAAGGTGGTGATGTTGGAATCGAGAATGGTCGCCAACGCCCGCGAGAAGCCGGCGTCGATGGCGTTGATCGGCGAGCGTCCGGCCCGCACTTCCTCACGGATGCGCTCATAGATCAGCACGTTGGAGTCGACCGCGATGCCGACCGTCAGCACGATGCCGGCAATACCCGGCAACGTCAGCGTGGCATTGAGCAGCGACAGCACGCCGAAGATCATGGCGACGTTGACCAGCACCGCGATATTGGCGAACAGGCCGAACAGGCCATAGGTCACCAGCATGAAAATGACGACCAGCGACGCGCCGACATAGGACGAGATCTTGCCCTTGGCGATCGAGTCGGCGCCCAGGCCCGGACCGACGGTGCGCTCTTCAATGATTGTCAACGGCGCCGGCAGCGCGCCGGCGCGCAGCAGGATGGCGAGGTCATTGGCGCTCTGCACCGTGAAGTTGCCGGAAATCTGGCCCGAACCGCCGAGGATCGGTTCGCGGATCACCGGCGCCGAAATCACTTCGTTGTCGAGCACAATAGCGAAGGGCTTGCCGACATTCTCCTGCGTTACCTGCGCAAATTTGCGGGCACCGGAGGTGTTGAAGCGGAACGAGACGATCGGCTCGGAGGTTCGCTGATCGAAGCCCGGCTGCGCATCGGTCAGATCGCCGCCAGATACCAGCACGCGCTTCTCGACGAGATAAGGCGTTTTCGGCTGACTGGTGCTGTATAGGAGATCGTCTTCCGGCGGCACGCGGCCCTGCACCGCCTGCTCGACCTGATTGTTGACGTCGACCATGCGGAAATCGAGCTTGGCGGTCTTGCCGAGCAATTCCTTCAAACGCGACGGATCCTGCAGTCCCGGCACCTGGACCAGGATACGATCATTGCCCTGACGCTGAATCAACGGCTCGACGGTGCCGAGTTCGTTGACGCGGCGCTCGATGATCTGGATCGACTGATCGACCGACTGACGGATGCGCTCGAGCATCGCGGCGTCGGTGACCGTGAGACGGATCAGCGTGCCGTCGGAGGATACATCGAGGCTGCGCTGACCCGAGCCGCCGAGTAGGCCTCCGAGCGGCACCGACAATTCACGCAATTTGGTCAGCGCCGTATCGACACTGTTGGCTTCGCGGATGCGCACCTCGACGCTGTTGCCGCGAACCGCGAGCCCGGTATAGCCGATGCGGGCATCGCGCAGCACCCGGCGTACGTCATCGCGGGTGTTGTCGAGTTTTTCCTTCCGCACCGCGTTGGAATCGACTTCGAGCAGAATGTGCGAACCGCCCTGCAGGTCGAGGCCGAGCACCAGATGGCGCTGCGCCCATTTCGGCCAGGTGTCGACGACGTGAGACGGAATGAAATTGGGAACGGCGAACAGGCAGACGACGAGCGCCGTGAGAACAATCGCCGCCGCCTTCCACCGCGTAAAATAAAGCATGAGATCCTGGCTTGCTTATCGAGCGAGCGTAACCGGCCGGAAGGCCGATCAGCTGGCGGCTTCGTCCTTCACCGGCTCGCCCTTGGCGCGCACGTCCGTGATCATGCCCCGCACCTGGCGGATCCGCACGTTGTCGGCGATTTCGATTTCGATCTGCTCGTCATCGACGACTTTGGTGACTTTGCCGACCAGGCCGCCATTGGTGATGACGGTGTCGCCCCGGCGCACGTTCTTGACCAGTTCCTGATGCGCCTTCACCCGCTTCTGCTGCGGGCGCAGGATCAGGAAATACATGATCACGAAGATCAGGACGAAGGGCAGAAGCGACATCAGCATGCCGCCCTCGCCGCCAGCCCCTCCCAAACCCTGCGCGAAAGCGGGTGTGATGAACATCGTTGAAAACCCCTGCGTCGTTGACGGTCGTGCCGGGCTTGGCCCGGTCTGATCCGGCTCAAATCCCCTGAATTTGGCGCGGACTATAACCGCCGCCCGCCCAATTGCAACGCTGCCAGACCCGGGAATCATGGCCGTTTTCAGTCATTTCCGGCCCATTCCGGTTGCGGGCCGACCATCCACCCGCTAAGAGCAGCCCGACTTTTGTCGAAGCACCGAAAAGCACCGTGATGGCCAAGAAGAAGCCTGCAAAATCCGCTGCCAAAGCCACCAGGGCTACGGCCAAGACCAAAGCGGCCCCGGCCAAGGTCTTGAACAAGGCCAGCCCTGCCGCTTCGGTCGCTGACGCCGCGGTGCTCGCCCGCATCGCCGACGCGCTGGAGCGCCTCGCGCCGCCAGCGAAAAAGAAGATCGACCTCGACGCCGCCGACGCCTTCGTCTGGCAGCCGGACGGCCAGCTCGTACCGGTGCCGCACGTCAACCGCGTCGGAATGTCGCTACTCAAGGGCATCGACCGCATGCGCGACACGTTGATGGAGAACACCGAGCGCTTCGCCAAGAGCCTGCCGGCTAACAACGCTCTGTTATGGGGCGCGCGCGGCATGGGCAAGTCGTCGCTGGTGAAAGCCGCGCACGCCTCGGTCAACGCAATGCTTGCCAAGGACAGCAAGAGCCTGCCGCTCAAGCTGATCGAGATCCACCGCGAAGACATCGAGACGCTGCCCGAGCTGATGGCGATCACGCGCGGCTCGGCCTACCGCTTCGTCCTGTTCTGCGACGACCTGTCCTTCGACAACAACGACACCAGCTACAAATCGCTCAAAGCCGTGCTCGACGGCGGTATCGAAGGCCGGCCCGAGAACGTGATCTTCTACGCCACCTCGAACCGCCGCCATCTCTTGGCGCGCGACATGATCGAGAACGAGCGCTCGACCGGCATCAACCCCGGGGAAGCGGTCGAGGAAAAGGTGTCGCTGTCGGATCGCTTCGGCTTGTGGCTCGGCTTCCACCGCTGCAGCCAGGACGAGTTCCTCGCCATGGTGCAGGGCTACATCAAGCATTACGGCATCGCGATCGGCGAGGACGAATTGCGGCGCGAGGCTCTGGAATGGGCGACAACGCGCGGCTCACGCTCCGGCCGCGTCGCTTGGCAATACGTTCAGGAGATCGCCGGACGCCTGGGCGTCCAGCTCAAGGATTGATCTCTAAACGCGTGATCTTGTCCGAAAACCGGTTCCCACTTTTCGGGATCGCGCGGCGTTAGCCGCCGAGATACCTGGTCGGATCGACCGGCGTCGAGCCCTTGCGGATCTCGAAGTGCAGTTGCGGCGAGGTCACGTTGCCGGTCTGGCCGGACTGCGCGATCACCTGCCCGCGGCGGATGGTGTCCCCGCGCTTGACCAGCAATTGGCTGGCATTGGCGTAGGCCGACACATAGCCGTTGGCGTGGCGGATCAGCACCAGATTGCCGTAGCCCTTGAGTTCATTGCCTGCATAAGCGACGACGCCATCGTCGGCGGCTTTAATTTGCGTACCTTCCGGCACTGCAATGTTGATGCCGTCATTCTGCGTGCCGTTCGGCTTCGAGCCGAAGGCAGCGATGATGCGACCATGCACCGGCCAGCGGAAGGACGGCATGGCGCCGGCGGGCTCGGCGACTTTCTCCGGCGCCGGCTCAGCCTTGGGCGATTCCTGCGTCACCATGCGCACGCTCTGCGTCGGCTCGGGCGACGCGACGCGCTCGACCGGGACGGTGCGGGCCGCCGTCACCTGCGGCGCCGGTGTATTCGGCCAGCTCGCCTGCTGGCTGACTTGCGGTTTGGTCACCTGCGGCCGCGCGAGCTGCGGCGCCGCGGACGCGACGCGTTCCGGAACGCGCGTCGTCCGTGCGGCGACATGACGGCCGCCCGGCACCTTGATGCGGTCGCCGACATTCACCCGCGTATAAGCCGAGATGCCGTTGAGGCGCGCCAGCGCGGTCAGCGTCGTGCCGTAGCGGCGCGAAATCCCGATCAGGCTTTCGCCCGGGGCGACGACGTGGACATTCTCGCCGGCGGCGGGCGCGGCCGCATGAACCGCCGGCGCGGCCGGAGCCGGCGTATAGACCGGGGCCGAAGCCTGGGCCGACTGCGTCGGACCGGTGACATAACGCGGAATGACAAGGCGCTGGCCCGGGCGGATCTGCGACGGGCTCGCGATACCGTTGGTCTGCAGGATGGCGCTGGCCGGCACGCCATGGCGGCGCGCGATGGTCTCGACCGTTTCGCCGTGCCCGACCGTCACCGGCTGACCGCCGTCCCAGGTCCAGTGGCCGGACGGCTGCGCCGGCGCGGCGATGCTGCCGGTAATGTCGGAGTTGCCGTGCGCCTGATACTGCGGCTGCGCCGCCGGACGATAGGCGCCGAGGCCCTGCGAGCCCGTCGAATAGCCGCCGCCGGACGCGACCGTCTGCGGCGGGCTCGGCAGAGGCTGCGACACGACACGGCTGGTCGGCGCGGCGGTTCGCGAAATGGAGCCCGTGACCTCGCCACGCGGCGGGGTCTGGCGCGACGCGGTCGGATATGGCGTATCGAAGCGGGCGGAATTCGAGCAACCGGCCAGCGCCACGCCCATCACGGCGAGAGCGGCAACGCGCGGCCAAGCGTGCGATCGAGCAGACGCAGTGCGGCGTGACATAAGGTTACTCACTCAACACAGAAATGCTTTGCGTTTTAAATAAAGCAGCGCTGAGTAAATAAGGGTTTAAGACATGACCATTTGGTTACGCCGCCGATATCCAAACCGGCAAAAATGTCACGGCGCCGATTGCGACCGAGTTCCATCCTTCGAAAACACGTCTGGCTAGAGTTCGCGCGCCTGGCCGGCCAGCAACGGCACGAAGCGCACCGCAATGAGCCGTTCCTCGTCGACCGCGCTGCCATCCGGCGTTTGCCTTTTGGTAAGCTTGACGATGTGTTGCGGCCCGTTATGCGGCCCGCGCGGCATGATCATGATGCCGCCGTCGGCCAATTGCTCGATCAGGGCCGCCGGGGCCTCCTCTGCCGCCGCGGTGACGATGATGCGGTCGAACGGCGCGCGGTCGGGGCAACCGGCCATGCCATCACCATAGATGACCTCAATATTGTCGTATCCCCCGGCCTTGAGACGCTCGCGGGCCTGGTCGGCCAGAGTGCGGAAACGCTCGATGCTGATGACCTCGCGGGCGAGTTTCGACAGCACCGCGGCCTGGTAGCCGGAGCCGGTGCCGACTTCGAGCACCCGGTGATGCGGCTTCAGGGCAAGCCGCTCGGTCATGTAGGCGACGACATAAGGCTGGCTGATGGTCTGGCCGCAGGCGATCGGCAAAGCCAGGTCGGCCTGGGCCTCGGCCAAGGCGCCCGACGGCACGAAAGCGGCGCGTGGAACCTGTTCCATCGCTCGCAGCACGGCCTGGTCGACGATACCGCGCTGCCGCAAAGTGAGCAGGAACCCCACCCGGTCGATGTCGTGCCGCTGCTTGTTTTCGTCGGTCACCCCGCAACTCCTCGAAAGTATCGTATCATGGGGTGCGGCAATTCAGCCATGATTGGCGGCTAAGGACCAGGTTCGGAACCGATGGAACCGGGCATGTCCGGCCGCGGTCCGATCGAGGGGGCATGCGATCGATGAGTAAAGGTCCGACAACGCCGACCCGTATCCTCGTGGTCGAAGACGAGTTCCTCATTCGCACCTTGCTTGAGGACATGCTCGCCGATCTCGGCCATGAAATCGCGGCATCGGCCGCGACCGTCGACGAGGCACGGACCTGCGCCGTGGCCGGCGGCTTCGACCTCGCCATTCTCGACGTCAATCTCGAGGGCGAGGAGATTTTTCCGGTCGCCGAAATTCTCGCCGAACGCAACCTGCCTTTCATCTTCGTCACCGGTTACGGGGCGGCCGCCCTGCCCGATCAATTCCGCGGACGGCCGACGCTGCAGAAACCGTTCCAGTCCGAGAAGCTCGAAGCGGCGCTGATCGACCTGTCGGCGGCGGCTTAGCCCAGCACCTCGGCCAGCCGCGTCATGAACGGCTCGTCGGTGAGATCGAGCCGCAGCGGCGTCACCGAAATGCGCTTGTTGTCGAGCGCGGCCAGATCGCTGCCCGACGAACTTGTCGGCTTAACGCCGCGCGCGAACGCAATCCAGTAATACGGATTGCCGCGCCCGTCGTGGCGCGCATCGATGTGCAGGAACGAAGCGTCGCGCTTGCCCTGCGTCGACACGGCAACGCCCGCGACTTCGTCAGGCTCGCAATCCGGGAAGTTGATGTTGACGAGGACGTCCTTCGGGATGCCCTCCTTGAGGATCTTGTCGATCAGCGCCGGACCATGCGCGATACCGGTCTGCCAGTTCGGCAGATGCTTGGTGGTGAAGGTGTAGGCCTGCGACAGCGCGAAGGACGGAATGCCGAGCACCGTGCCTTCCTTGGCGCCGGCCACCGTGCCGGAATACAGAACGTCCTCGGCGACGTTGCGGCCGCGGTTGACGCCCGAGATGATCACGTCCGGCCGCTCGGGCATGATGTGGCGCACGCCCATGATGACGCAATCGGTCGGCGTGCCCTTGACGGCGAAGCGCCGCTCGTCGATTTCGCGCAGGCGCAGCGGATCGTTCAACGACAGCGAATGCGACACGCCGGACTGGTCGGTCTCCGGCGCCACGACCCAGACATCGTCCGACAAAGCCCGCGCGATCTGCTCGCAGGCATTGAGTCCCGGCGCGTGAATGCCGTCGTCATTGGTGATGAGGATGCGCATTATTTCTTCTCGATCACCGTGACGCCGCCCATATACGGCTTCAGCACATCGGGCACGGCGATCGAGCCGCCGTCCTGCTGATAGGTTTCCATCACGACGATGAGCGCGCGGCCCACCGCGACGCCCGAGCCGTTGAGCGTATGCACGTGACGTACCTTGTTATCCTTGTCGCGGAAGCGCGCGTTCATGCGCCGCGCCTGGAAATCGCCGCACACCGAGCAGGACGAAATCTCGCGGAACATGTTCTGGCCCGGCAGCCAGACTTCGATGTCGTAGGTCTTCTGCGAGGCAAAGCCCATGTCGCCGGTGCAGAGCGTGACGACGCGGTAATACAGATCGAGCTTCTTCAGCACCGCCTCGGCGCAGGCGAGCATGCGCTCATGCTCCTCGCGCGATTTGTCGGGCGTAGTGATGGAGACGAGTTCGACCTTGGTGAACTGGTGCTGGCGGATCATGCCGCGGGTGTCGCGGCCGGCAGCACCGGCTTCGGCGCGGAAGCACGGCGTGCAGGCGGTCAGCCGCAGCGGCAATTCGTCTTCGGCGACGATCGATTCACGCACCAGATTGGTGAGCGGCACTTCGGCGGTGGGGATCATGCCCCAGCGCGCGCCCTTCATATCGGCAGCGGTGGCGTTGTTGGCGAACACGTCTCCGCTGACCGCCCAGAACTGATCGTCCTCAAACTTCGGCAGTTGCGCGGTGCCGAACATCACATGGTCTTTGACCAGCAAAGGCGGGTTGACTTCGGTGTAGCCGTGTTCGTCGACATGCGTGTCGAGAAAGAACTGGCCGAGCGCGCGTTCGAGCCGCGCCAGGCCCTTCTGCAACACGACAAAGCGCGCGCCGGACAATTTGGCGGCGGCTTCGAAATCCATCTGCTTCAAATCTTCGCCAAGCTCGAAATGCTGCTTCGGCGTGAAGGCGTAGTTGCGCTTGGCGCCGTGAATGCTCTTCTCGACATTGTCGTGCTCATCCTTGCCGTCCGGCACGTCGTCGTTCGGCAGGTTCGGGATCTGCGCCAGTGCCGCGTCGAGCGCCTCGCTGTGCTGCTTCGCCTCAGCCTCAAGCGCCGGCATGGTCTCTTTCAGCGTCGCGACCTCGGCCATCAGCGCCGAAGCCGCGGCTTCATCCTTCTTGGCCTTGGCCTGGCCGATTTCCTTCGACGCCGCGTTGCGGCGCGCCTGTGCCTGCTCGGAAGCGGCAATGGCGGCGCGGCGCTTCTCGTCGAGCTCTAGGAGGGCCTTGGACGAAAAACGCTCTCTTTCATCAGGCTTCAGATTCGGCCGTCGGGCCATGCCACGGTCGAAAGCCTCGGGGTTCTCGCGAATCCATCGAATGTCATACATGGGCGGCGTTTTAGTCGGATTTTGTGAGGGGGGAAAGACGCGCGAACGTGCGGTATCGCCCCTGTTGTCGAAGGCCCGGGGCGGCCTGCCTTCCCCTTCCGGCCCCCTCGAAAGCCGAGGGG